>DIOL01000001.1:0-39482 GCA_002423895.1 Bacteroidales bacterium UBA5515
ACTTGCTACTTTTTTTGTAATATTAGGAAAGAGTTTACTTAAATCAAGAAAAAATTTATTTATACAAGGAATAAATTTTGTAAGGTGGCAGGATGCTATCAACATCCTGCCAGGATGCAATATGTAAGGTGGCAGGATACAATATGCAAGGTGGCAGGATACAAAAATTAATCCTTATCTTTTTAAATTATAATAAGGATTTGATGCAATTAAATCAAATAAAAACAAATTATACTTTGAATTTTAACAGATAAATTAAAAGAATAAATAATCAAATGTAGATTTATAGAGTAAATTGACTTAATTTACAATATCATTGGAAAACTTAGGAGATTGAGGTTCTGAACTTTTGTTGGTAAGTTCGTTATAGCGTTTGCGAGCCTCAGTAACATACAGTGAATTTGAATAATCTAAAATTATTCTTTCATAATACTCTTTTGCTTTTTGAGTTGAGTTTAGATGAGTTTCATAAAGTTGTGCTAAAAGATAAAGAGCATCATCTGCCATTATATCATCAGGATACTTTAATAGTATTTGATTTAATAAACTATCTGCCTTTTGATATTGGTTTTCTTTTATTGCAATTTCTGCTCTCTTATACAAAACTTCATCAAACAAAGGATGAGAAAGATAGTTTTGATTGAGAGTATCAAGATATTGAAGAGCTAAACTATATTTATTTTGATAAAGAGCAAACTCAGCCTTAGAGAAATAGGTTAATCCATTATAGGATGAGTCTTCATCAATATTATCTGAAATTAAAATTGAATATTGCATTGCATCGTTTGCAATAAGTTTGGTTGTAGAGGAACGAAGTACATCAAATTGAGAAGCTGCCCAAGTAAAATCGCCATTATAGTAGGATAGCATTGCATTTTTGAATTTTGCTTCTGAACCTACAACATCGTTCTTGAATTCTTTTTCAACCTGTGAATACGTTAGTGATGCTTCCCAAATGTCATTCTCCATTAAATAAATATCAGCTCTAGTCAGCTTGCTTTTAGCTTTTTCTAAAGGTTTGATTTGAGGCATTGAAAGAGTTTGATCTAATATATCAACAGCTTCTTGAGGCAGATGAAGATAATAGGCTAACAAATATGCGTATTGTTGCATTATAGGTATTGTTGCAGGAAGTTTGCCAAGTTCTTCAAGGGTTGTTTCATATTGTGTTTTTAAATAAGTAATTTCTTTTGGGGTGTGGTTAATTTTGTTTATAAATGGATGATAAAGAGAACTAAGAAGTCCTAACCTGCTAACAAGATAATAAGTGCTTTCATTACCTTTGTTAATTAAATAAATAAATCCTTCTTTAGCAATTTCGTAATCTTGATTATTAAGAGCAATATTTGCAATTTCATAAACTGTTTGACCAGTTAGATTTTCAAATCTTTTGTCAATTGCTTTGGCTTGATTAAGTGCCATTTTATAGTTCTTTTGTTGCAAAAGAATCCAGATGTAAAGTTGTGAAAAATTTTGATTTGATGGTTCTTGTTGAACCTTTTTTAGCAAAGTATTGCGAAGAAATTCTGAAAACTTACTATCATCGTCTTGTTGCAAAATGCTTCCAAGATAAATTTTAACTTGATTAAGCATTGTGGGGCTTTCATTCAAAAGCTCTAAATATTCATTAGTTATTTCTTCGTAATTGCCTTGACGTTGATATAGATAAGAAATCTCGAAGATAAAAAGGCTTTTGTTATTAAATAATTCTCTCCCTTTTTTAAATGTTTTAATTGCATAATCAATATTTCCTCTAATATTAAAATAGTTTGCAAGCTGAACAACGCTATTACTGTTTGCTTGAAGATTTTCTATAGATTTGTCAAATTGATTATTTGCTTTGTTTTGTTCACCTAATTTAAGGTAGTGAGTTCCTAAATCAGCAATAAAGATTGAGTTTTGAGAGAATTTCTTTATTGTTTTTTTTATTAGTTTTTCTGCTTTTGAGTCTTGATTAGTTTGATAATAAAGACTTAATAGATTATCATAATACTCTTGACGAAATTCCTTGTCAATTAAATCTTCATAAAGGTCAATTTTGTTTTGAGTTTCTTCATTCAAAAAGAATGCTTTCTCTTGAGAATTTTTATCTGTTTGAGCGAAAAGGGGATAAGAAAAGAATAATGAAATTAAAAAAACCAAAAGAAAACTTGTACCTCTAAATTTTAAAAGGTCTTTAATGTTAATTCTCTTATCAAATAACTCCTCTTTTTTTATCACTTAAAGTATGTTTAATATTTGTTCTTTTATTTTTTCAAGTTCATCTTTCATCTGCACAACAATTCTTTGCATGTTAGCATCCTGAGATTTTGAGCCAAGAGTGTTAATCTCTCTGCCAATTTCTTGAGCAATAAATCCCAGTTTTTTCCCTTGTGAAGTAGGAAGATTCATCGTATTAACGAAATAATCTAAATGTTGTTTTAATCTTATTTTTTCTTCTGTTATGTCCAATTTCTCAAGATAATAAATTATCTCTTGTTCGAAACGATTCATATCTAAAGATTGACAATCCAATTCATTGAGTTTAGAGAGAAGTTTATCTTTTATTTGTTGAATTCTTATTGTTTCAAATTGATTAACCTCAAGAAGTTTTTCTCCAATAAGCTTTATTCTTAAAAGCAAATCTTTTTCCAAACATTTTCCCTCAACCAATCTGTATTGATCTGTTTGTTCTAAGGCTTCATCTAAAAGAAGAAATAAAATATCTATTTCGTCTTGTTTTATTTCTTTATTTGCACAACTATTAATTTCAGGAATTTGTAAAACATAATGAAGTAGATGCTCTTTTGGTGCATTTACCATGTCTGCTAAGGCTTCAAATTGTTTGTAATAACTTGTAAAAAGAGCCGTATTTATGTTTAAATTTGGAGCTTCATCAACAAATTCTTTTACTACATAACAATCAACTTTTCCTCTTTCCAGAATATTAGCAATTTTATTTCTTATCTCAATTTCCTTATTGCGGTAGGAAGAGTTAAGCTTTAGATTTAAGTCAACTTGTTTACTATTTAGAGTTTTTATTTCAATTGTAAGCGTTTTGTTATTGTAAGTTGCTGATGCTTTACCATAACCTGTCATTGATTTAATCATATAATAATTATGTCTTTAGTTAATATGTTTGTTCTTATCAATTAGTGCTTAAAAGAAGCAAATAAATAAAAAAGCATACAAAGATACATAAAAACCTCAATTTTACGTTAATTATACTATATTATTTATACTTTAATATCATTTTAGTGGTGAAAAATGACTATTTTTGCCACTTGAATGAGGTTTGATATAATAAAACCAAGTTTGTAAACGTAAAGACCATAATTAATTAAACAAAAAACAAAAAATTTATGACACCAGAAACTGGATATATGGGAGGAAACATTATTTATTGGGTTATTTTCATTGGAACAGCTCTATTAAGCTGGCTTGTTAGCTCTAACCTTAAAAGGAAATTTGCACTTTACTCTAAAATACCAACCGAAAGAGGTATGACAGGAAGAGAAGTTGCAGAAAAGATGCTTAGAGATCAAGATATTTATGATGTAACTGTTCAATGTGTTGAAGGACAACTAACAGACCATTATAATCCACAAACAAAAGTTGTTAATTTAAGCAGAGGAGTTTATGAAGGAGCAAATGTAGCTGCTGCTGCTGTTGCTGCTCATGAATGTGGACATGCTGTTCAACATGCAACTGCTTACTCTTGGCTTATGCTTCGTTCAAGACTTGTCCCTGTTGTTAGCTTTGCTTCAAAATGGGTAATGTGGGTAATTCTTGCAGGATTAGTTCTTGTAAACTCTTTCCCAAATTTACTTTTAGCAGGTATTGTTTTATTTGGATTTACAACTCTTTTTAGTTTTGTAACACTTCCTGTTGAAATCAATGCATCAAAAAGAGCTTTAGTTTGGTTAGAAAACCATTCTGTTACTTCATCTCAAAGTCAAGATAAAGCTGAAGGAGCTCTTAAGGCAGCTGCTTATACTTATGTTGTTGCTGCAGTATCTTCTTTAGCTTCATTGCTATACTATGTTGCAATTTATTTAGGAAGAAGAGATTAAACCATAATATAAATGTCATTATTTGATTTTCTTAAGAGTAAAGTTTTTTTAAAGAATTTAGGCTTAATTGCAGCTGTTTTCTTAGTAGTACTTATTATTGCTTTTATTTGTTTGAACTTCTACACTCGTCATGGTTCAGAATATGTTATGCCTGAAATTGAGGGGAGTCTTATGGAAGAAATCGAAGATATTGAGGAAATGGATAATTTTGAAGTAATTGTCCTTGACTCCATCTATACTCCAGGGGAACATGCTGGAAAGATAATATCTCAAGACCCAAAAGCAGGTTCAAAAATAAAGAAAGGAAGAAAGATATATGTTGTTATAACGTCATCAATAGGAGAAAATATACCAATGCCTAACTGTAAAGACCAAAGTGTTCGTTCAGCAGTAAATCAGCTTACAAATGCAGGACTTAGGGTAGGTAAATTTATTTTCAATATTGGAGATTTTAATAGTGTTGTTGTTGGTCAAAGATATAAAGGAAACCCAATTGAAGAAGGAAGTCAAATCCAAAGAGGAGAGGAGATAGATTTAGTTGTTGAAATGAATCAGGAGACTTATTCAACCACCATGCCAAACATAATTGGTTTAACCGAACCTGAGGCAGAAAAGAAACTTTGGGAAGCAGCACTAAATATTGGAAAGAAAAATTTTGAAGGCAAAAAAGACATTACTCATTCTCGAGTAGTTTCATTTTCTCCAAACAGCAGTAGTGTTACAAAAGGAACAACAGTCAGCATAGACTTTATGAATGACACAAAGCCAAACTACAACGACAAGGTTAGGAGATTTAAAATGTCAGAACCTGTTGTTGAAGACACCATAAATCAAATAATAGAAATTAATGAAGAGTTTTAAAAAATGGAGTATTCTTATTGTATTCTTTTTAGTTATTCCTTTTGTTGCAAACAGTCAATTTCGATTGACAGAAGCAGGAAAATCAAAAGTAGTAAATAATAAAAATACAACAAAGAATATCAGTAGTATTGTTCTTCCTTTTATAGAAGACTTTTCAAACTACACCAATATACCTAATCCAAATTTATGGGAGAATTCAGGAGCATGGGTTAATTTCGATTATCCTGTTTTTCCTCCTACAGTTGGAGTAGTTACTTTTGACGCTCTTGATGAACAAGGGCAACTTTATCAAGGAGCAAACACAACAGGATTTCCTGCAGATACACTTACTTCCTGTAAGATTCGTTTAGATTCAACCTTGCTTCCAACGCCAACCAAACTTACTCCTCAAGATAGCATTTATCTTAGTTTCTATGTTCAACCAGGAGGTGGAATTGGTCATATATGGGATAATATTGGAGCAACTCCAGCAAAAAAAGATTCTTTAGTTCTTCAGTTCTATAGTTTAAGTCAAAACACTTGGCATAATGTTTGGAAAACAGAAGGACTTAGAGTTGATAGTATTTTTGCAAAAGACAGTACTTATTGGTTATTTATAAATATTCCAATAATAGATACAATATATTTTAATTCTGAATTTCGCTTCCGTTTCCTTAATTTTGCATCCTTAGCCAATAATCCATCTTATGACTATGTTGGCAATTGTGAGCATTGGCACTTAGATTATGTATATTTGAATAAAGATAGAAGATTTGATGACAGAGCAATTAGAGATATAGCTTTTGTTAATCCTGCTCGTTCTCTTTTGAAAGAATATCAAGCAATGCCAGCTCTTCAGTTTAGGGAAGAAGATATGGGAGATAGTATTGATATTAAAATTATTAATCTTTCAGATATTGCCCTAAGTTCACAATATAATTACTATGTTTTCAATACCTTTGGAACAGAGGTAGCCTCTTATAATGGTGGTTTTGAAAACATTTATCCTTACATTCAAACAAAAAACTTCCAAACCTCACCTAATCATGCTAACCCTCCAATCAATTTCTCTTACTCTTTAAATCCAAATCAATGGGAAACTTTTGATTTAGTTCATATTGTTAAGGAAGGCGTTGGACAAGATAGTAGAACTTCAAATGATACAATTCGTTTCAAGCAAGTTTTTGAAAACTATTTTGCTTACGATGATGGTACTGCAGAGAATGGATTAGGTATAGAGCCAGTGCAAAATGTACCTGCTAGCTTAGCAGTAGGTTTTAATCTTAATGTGCCAGATACCTTAACGGCAGTTGATATTTATTTTAATTCAACTTATAATGATGCCAATCTAAAGCCTTTCTACCTAAGCGTATGGAATAGTTTGGCAGGTAAGCCTAATGATAGTATTTATCGTTCTCATATTTATTTAACTCCTGAAATAGATGGATTAAATCAATTTGTTAGATACTATTTAGATTACCCATTAGTATTGGGAAGCGGAGAGTTTTTTGTTTCAATACAAGCAAAATATGACGATTATCTAAATATTGGCTTTGACAGAAACACTGACGCTTCATCAAAAATACTTGGTAACTGTGTTGGCATTTGGGAAAATACCTATTTTAAAGGTTCTTTAATGATACGCCCATATTTTGGTTACAAAGCATTAATTGGATTGAAAGAAGTGGATAAGAAAGGACTAAGTTTTTCAATATATCCTAATCCAACCAATTCTACAGTCAATTTAAAAATTAATAATAATAATTTCCACAATTCAAACTACGAAATAAAAATAATAAGTATGTTGGGTAAAGAGGTTTATCGCTCAGCTTTTAAATCTCAATTAGATGTTTCCACTCTTTCAAATGGAGTTTACATCCTTTACTTAATTGACACAAAAACCCATCAATCAAAACAAGAGAAACTTATAATACAAAAATGATAGAAGAGACTTTAGAGCCGCAAGAAGAAGAAAACGAATTATTTGAGAACTATCGCATAGAAGTTGATAAAGGTCAAAGCCTGTTGAGAATTGATAAATTTTTAATGGACAGGCTTGAACAAACCTCACGAAATAAAATTCAACAAGCAGCAAAAGCCGATTGCATAAAAGTAAACGATAAACCTGTTAAGCCAAACTATAAAGTAAAGCCAGGAGACATTGTGCAGATATTTTTGCCAACTGCACCTCGAGAAATTGAAATTATACCACAAGATATTCCTTTAAACATAGTTTATGAAGATGAAGATTTGATAGTTGTAAATAAACAACCAGAAATGGTTGTTCATCCAGGCTATGGTAACTACACAGGAACACTTCTTAACGCACTAACCTTCCATTTCCAAGACCAAAAAGACAAGGAAGGCAATCTTGTAAGACCATTAATGGTTCATAGAATTGATAAAAACACAACTGGACTTTTACTTATTGCAAAAAATGAAGTTTCACAAACCATTTTAGCAAAACAATTCTACGACCATTCAGTTCAAAGAACATACAACGCCTTAGTTTGGGGAGATTTTGATCAAATGGAAGGAACAATTGAAGGAAATATTGGACGCTCTCTAAAAGATAGAAAGATAATGCAAGTATTTCCTGATGGTGAATATGGCAAAACAGCCATTACACACTGGAAAGTATTGTTCCGTTTTGGCTACATTACCCTTATTCAATGCAGACTTGAAACAGGAAGAACACACCAAATTAGAGCACATATGAAATACATGGGACATCCTCTCTTTAATGATGAAACCTATGGAGGAGACCAAATTATTAAAGGAACCACCTATTCCAAATACAAACAATTTGTTCAAAACTGCTTCAAATTACTTCCACGTCAAGCCCTTCATGCAACCACACTTGGCTTTATTCATCCAATCACAAAAGAAGATCTATTCTTTGAAAGCAATTTGCCTGAAGATATGCAAAATGTAATTGAAAAATGGGAACACTATATTAACTACAATCGCCCTCAAGAAGAAGAAACCGACACAGAAACAATCAATCAATCCAAACACGAAGTTTCCAATTTAAAGTAAAAATATTAGAATCATAATAAATAGAAGGAGTTTAGTAATTAAAATACTAAACTCCTTCTATTTACAGTGCATTATTAATAAAAGAAAGAGAAAAATATTATGTTGAAAAATAAAACCTTGTTTCAGTAAAATAAAACGAAGAAAGAAAAAATTAAAACGAAGAGTCAGTAAATTAAAACAAAGAGTTAGAAAAACTCAATCATAATGAAAAATAAACTAAGGATAAATAAAAATATCCTTGATATATTTTCAGATAACCTTGATATATTTTTGGATAAACTTGCTTTATTTTTTATTTAATCACTTCAACAGCTCCCATAGTGTCTATGGTTTTGTCAGGGCGTTTGCCAATAAAACGATAGAAATAGGTGCCAGTTGGAGAATTGGTTTGTGATGGAGACCAAAGGTCTGATTCTTTAGATATGTTTTTGAAATGGTAAATAAGCTTTCCTAATCGGTTGTAAACAAAGAGTTCATTTTCAGGAAAAGCTTTTTGCTCAATTAGATTATGAATTTCAAAAATATCATTAATTCCATCTCCATTTGGTGTTACAACATTTGGAAAGAGTATTCTGTCAACTTGCAAGTCGAGATATAAAACACTGTCGCAACCATTTATTGTTTGGAAAGAATGTGAGTAAATTCCTGTGGCGTTTTCATTAAATCCGTTTTCTTTATACACATTCCCATAATATATATCTGCGTAAATTGTATCATTATATGTTCTATTTACAATTATATGCAATACATAAATACTGTCGCATCCATAAATGGTATTATAATTCACTTGATATGTTCCGCTTGAATCTACAATCTCTCCTTGGAAAAGGAATTCATCATTATCACATATAACTGCAAAAGAGGTATCATAGAAGGTTGGGTTGATTGTTAGGTTAAGAACAATATTTGAGTCGCATCCATAATTGGATATTAAGTTAAGGTTATAGGTGCCTGACTCTGTAAGTATTGTACCTTGAGCATCGTAAACATAATTGTCGCAAACCGTATCATAAACAATCAGTCCATTGTAGTGAGGATGAACTGTTACCATTTTGGAAGCATAGTTTAAACATCCTGCTGAGTCCATAACTTTCACAATATATAGTGAGTCTATTGTTGGAGTAAATGAAATGCTTTGAGTGGTATCTGAACTATTCCATAAATATTCGCCTTGCATTGTTGCTGTCAGGGTTGTGGATTCACCTTCACATAGAGATGAATCGCCAATTATGGTTAAAACTCCATTTGGACTAACTAACCTTAGAAGAACTTCCATTGTATCGGTACATTGAAAATCGGAAAGTCCAGCAACAAGTTTAATGATATGCTCTCCTGAAGAATAGTATTTCTTTATTGGATTATCAATATACTGAATTTCTCCATCGTCAAATATCCATTTAATGTTTTCACATCCATCACCAGAAGGTAATGGGTCAATCCCATTGGAGGATAGTTTACTTTCGTTGAAAAACTTCACCTCATAATAACAATCCTTAGGTTCAATTTGATAGGTGAAGTCAGCAATAGGGAATCGTTTACCACCATAAGCATCAATTCTAAACTTGCAAATAGGGTTTTCAATGGAAGAAACAATGCAATAATAATTTTGTGTTGAGTCAGTTACTATCTGTAATATTCTTTGAGTAGAAAGAACTTGATTGGGATTGGAAGAAGAATACCATTGATAGCGAAAACCTTCTGGAGCGCTAAATACATTTGTTTGAGATTCTCCACATGATGAGGTTGAAATATCTTTTCTTGAACAGTTTAGAGTGTAATAAGCATAACCATAGTGGCCTCCTTCTTTGCAGTCAAATGTTGTAAGACGTACTTTAATAGTTTGACCATGATATTGAGAGAGGTCATATCCAATCTTTGTCCAGTTCTTCCAAATAACATTTGAATTAGGAACAGTGTTCCATCCCAAACTTGTGCTGGCAATGAAATTGGCATAACCACAAACAGAGTCAATAATTACATTGTTTGAATCCATAATTGCCAGTAAAAACTTTGGTTGTTCCGCAACACTGTGATTTGGGTCTTGAAGAACAATGGCATAGTTAAGAATCATTAAATCATAATTATTTGTATCAACATTATAGGCATAGGTTATGCTTTCAGCTTGAGCACCACCTTTCCAATTCCCAAGTCTAACGGATGCCAATGAACCTTGAGGGATTGTTCTTAGAGCATTATTTGTTCTAACATCTCTTTCTGTTGTGTCAAAATGAACTGTATGACGACTATTTATACTTTGATAACCATAGTTAATAAGTCCCGTGAAAACATAAGGATATTCATAAGTTCCAAATTTGGCATTAACTGAAGGAGATTCAAGATTAGTAAAATCAAAGCAATTACCAACAGTTTCTATAAGAATAAAATTTAAGTATTCAGCACATGTTGGTTCAAAGTTATCACAATAGGAATGAATGGTTAAATGAATTTGTCCATTTATTCCTCTTAAATCGAGTTGAATGGAGTTAGTAAAAGTGGTGTCGTAGTGAATTGTTGGATTGCCTTCAATTTTCCATTCAACAATCCATCCAGGTGAGTTAGGATTATTTTCCCACTCAATTATTACAATTCCATCATCAATACTCAGTACTTGAGCATCTTGAGCCATTGGACAATCACAAGGAGTACGAATTGGTATGCTATAAGGGCAGAAAGCAGAATCAAGGCAATAGTAATACATTATTACTTCATAATCTGTATTTGGTTCCAAATCATGAAAAGTTGCAGTAGTTTCATTTGTAACAACTGTGGACAATTTAACTCCTTGATAATAGAGGTCAACAATCCATTCAATGTTATTGTCAGGTTCACTCCAATTAACAGTTAGGGAATCGGAATTGATAATTAACCCAATATTAGTAGCAGTTGGGCAAGGACAAGGAGGACAAACAACAATATTTGCAAGTTTACAAATTTCTGAAAAAGGAACATTATGACAATTCTCATATACATATACAACGTAGCAAAGGGTTGAATTTATTCCAGTAAAGATTGCAGAAATATCGGTTGTAATAACTGAATCGAGAATTGTACCATTCAAAGTAAGAAGTACGGTCCATTCAATATTTGGATTGGGAGAAGTCCAGTTAGCAAATAACGTGTCTCCCGATATAATGCCTCCAGCAGTTATAGGGACAGCACAGATACATTGAGTCCAATAAGTTATTGTAGGTGTACTATTGCAAGAGTTGGGCATAGTGTCGCATGGAGTGTAAATTTCTACTCCATATTGATTACAATGAATTAAATCAGAAAGAAAAACTGAATTGGAAGAACTTGAAATAACAGTATCTTGTCCAGCAGGAATGCTGAAATAGTGTATTAGCCAACTATCAGAATTTCCGCTCCAAGAGAGAGAGGTTGTGGTGTCAGTAAGTACGTTTGGAGCTATTGAAGTTGCAAATGGACAAACATCGCAAATGCTAATATTTAATTCAAATCCACTAGAAGGGTTATCTGAATCAACAAAGAAGTATATAGTTACTGGACCACTTGAGGATGTAACATTTATTGCTCCAGATGTTCCTTGATTAATATTAGAAAAGAGAATGGTTGTTGAGGAAGCATCTCCACTATAAATAATTAATTTCGTTTTATAGTACTCTTCAAGATCATAAGTCCCTGAAATTTTAATTCTTGAAGAAGGATTTGTAGGATAAATAGTCATCTTTGCATTTACACGAGTTGAATAGTTTCCTGCAATTCCTCCATCATCATAAATTGTTCCTGTGTTTGTTGTATGGGAAACATTCCCACTAATAGGCATAATGTAGGTTTGTGCAAAAACAGATATACTAATGATATTTATCAATAAGAAGAATAAAAAATTAATATATCGTTTCATACAAACACTTTTTTAGTTAGTGCAAATTTTATTTGCACTTATATTATATATACAACCAAATTATTGTTTTGGTAAACCTATTTCATATATAAATTCATATATGCCGCCATTTCTTCTTGCACTTTCTTTGCTTCTTTACCTGCTACTTTTGCAAAGTCTTTGGTTTTGTCAGCAAATATAATTGCTCTTGAAGAATTAACCAAAAGTCCACAATCTTTAGTCATTCCATATTTTGAAACCTCTTCCAAAGAACCTCCTTGAGCTCCAACTCCAGGAACAAGCAAAAAACTTTCTGGAGCCAATTCTCTTATTCTTGTAAACATACTTGCTTGAGTTGCTCCACAAACAAACATTAAGTTTTCTTTATTTCCCCATTCTTGACTTTTTGTTAGAACTTTTTCAAATAAAGGGTTTCCTTCTTTGTCTTCAATAAATTGGAAATCGTTTGCTCCCTTGTTGGAAGTTAGAGCTAAAAGAATTACCCACTTATCTTCATAAATTGTAAATGGTTTAACAGAATCTTCTCCCATATATGGGGCAATTGTCATTGAATCAAAATTAAAATCACCTTTTGGATCTAAAAAAGCTTTAGCATATTGTTCAGATGTGTTTCCAATATCTCCTCTTTTTGCATCAGCAATTGTGAAACATTCTGCCTTAAATTGAGCAAGATAATCCATTGTCTTCTTTAAAGAAACAAGTCCTTTAATTCCTCTGCTTTCATAGAATGCTAAATTAGGTTTATAGGCAACGCAAAAAGGAAGAGTTGAATCAATGATTGCTTTATTAAATTCAAAAACTGGGTCTTCTTCACTAAGCAAGTGAGATGGTATTTTATTTATATCTGAATCCAAACCAACACAAAGGAAGGATTTTTTCTTTTCAATTAAACTAATAAGTTCTCTACGTTTCATTTCTATTTGTTATTTATTAAATCTACAAAGTTATCGTATAATAATTTCTTTACTTTCTCAACATCTACCTTTTCTCCAAGTTCTTTTTCCATTGAACAAACTCCTTTATCAACAAATCCACAAGGATTAATATATTGGAAATATTTTAAGTCTGTATTTACATTAAGAGCAAATCCATGCATTGTTATATATCTTGATGCTCTAACTCCAATGGCACAAATCTTTCTCGCACTCTTTCCTTTTGAATCAATCCAAACACCAGTTGCTCCTTCCAATCTTTCACAAATAATACCAAACTCTTTCATTGTTCTTATAACCATTTCCTCAATTGTCCAAATATAGTCTTTTAAGGATAAGCCAAGAGTTTCAATATCTAAAATTGGATAGCCAACAATTTGACCAAAACCATGATAGGTTATATCTCCTCCTCGATTTGTTTTGTAGTATGTGGCATTAATTTTCTTTAAGAAATCGTCATTAATCAAAAGATTATTCACCTTTCCATGCATTCCAAGAGTATATACGTGAGGATGCTCACAAAGAATAAAGTTTTGCTCAATAGAAGAAGTCTTGGGGTTGTTTAATTTTTCATCAATCTTTTCCTTGAAAATCGTTTCCTGTTTGTCCCAAGCTTCCTTGTAATCAATTAAACCCCAATCAATATAATTTATATGTTTCATTTTTTGTTTATCTATTAAACATTGTGCAAATGTAAAGAATATTTTTCATCTAATTTAGATATTAAGGCAATTAATTAATAAATCTTAAAGCACAGAAATTTTATCGTTATAAAAATACGCTCCTTTTATTTCAAAAAAGAAGGGACTTAATCAAAAAAAGTCGGCTTTTAAATTAAAAAAGTCGGTGATTAAATTTGTTTAAAAGGGACTTAATTTTTTAGCCAAAGAGATTTGCTCGAATAAATTTTGATTACGAAAATACTAAATAAGGTTATTGACAATTTATTGTTGAATTGTTTTGATAAAAACATACTATAATTCAAATAATATTGGTAATTTTACACGGGATTAAAAATATAAAAAAGAATATAATTTAATATGAATGAGTTTCAAAATCAATTACAAAAAGTTATTTCTGAAATAAATAAAGCTTCTCAAAGAGTAGTTTTGTCAGAAAAAGTTGAACAGTTAGATTTAGATGTTTTGTTGGAAAGAATAAGAAAGGCATATTCTTTAGTTATTGATTTGGGCATTGAGGAAGAAATTGAACAAATTAGTATTCCAGAAGCTACCAAAGAACAAGAAATAGAAGAAAAGCCTAAGGTGGTTATTGTTGAAAAAGAACCAGAGTTTGAAATGTCTCAACAAGAGAAAATAGAAACAGAGAAAGAAGTTGAATTGGAACAAGATTTGGAATTAGAAAAAGAAGTTTATGAAAAATTTGATGAGATAGAAGAAGAGAAATTGGAGTTGGTAATTGAAGAAACACCAGTTATTGAAAAAGAAGAAATTTTGCAGGAAGCTTTGTTTGAAACAAAAGAAATTGATGATATACCAAATGAAATAGAAGAACCTGCTGAAAAGAAAGAGGAAATTCCTTCTGTATTGAAGTATTTAAATGAACAAATGCCTAAAACTTCAACATTTTCTCCCGTTCACACCAAAATTGAAAATGAAGTAAAGGACACTCAACCAGAATTAATAGTTGAAGAAAAAAAGGTAATAGAAAATATAGTTGAAGAGAAAGAAATTGAAGAAAATATAGTTGAAGAAATTATTGTTGAGGAAGAAGTTGTAGAAGAGGAAAAGGTTGAAGAGAAAAAAGAAGAAGTGGTTCAAGAATTGTTTTTTGAAACTCCAATAGAAGAGCCAAAACCTAAAAATCTTTCAAATGGAAAAACAATTGGAGAACAGTATGAACAAAAGAAGTCTGTTTTTGAGAATTTCTCAACAACTATAAAACAAGATGATATATCAAAACGTTTTAATTCTCATAAAGTTGATTTGAGAACAGCAATTGGAGTTAATGAGAAATTTATGTTTATAAATGATTTGTTTTCTGGAAATTTAAGAGAATACACAGACTTTATTCAAAAGTTAAATGAAGCAGAAACAATTGAAAATGCAAACGCAATTTTAAATACAGAAAAGGGAAATAAGCGTTGGGTTGCAAATTCATTGTCTTATAGCACTCTCACTGAAATATTAGCAAAGAAGTTTCATTAGAAAACATTAAAGATGATAAGCTATGAATGAAAAATATTATATAGAAGTAGGTTCTAACCAAAGAAATCACTTTGGAGAATATATTTGTGGAGATGTTTTTCTTTCAAAGCGTATTAAAGAAGAAGGACGATTGATTTCTGTTTTGGCAGATGGAATGGGGCATGGAGTAAAGGCAAATGTTTTAGGAACTCTAACTGCAACAATGGCTTTGGGCTTTTCGGAAGAATATAAAGACGCTCAAACAATAGGCAATATAATTATGAAAACATTGCCAGTTTGTAGTGAAAGAAAGATAAGTTATGCAACTTTCACAATTGTTGATGTAGATAATGGAGAAGTAAATATATTGGAGTACGATAATCCTCTTTGTTTGGTTATGAGAGGAGCAAATATAATGGAGTTGGAATGGGAGGAGTTGAGTTTGGACTGCAAGAATATTTTTGGAGAAACTCAAGAAATAAAGTCGTGCAGATTTATTCCAGAGAAAGAGGATAGAATAATTTTTATTTCTGATGGAATAACTCAATCTGGAATGGGCTCACCAGAGTTGATGTTGGGATGGACAAGAGAGAAATATGTTGAATATGTTAAAGAAACCATTGCTCACGATAGAAATATTTCAGCATCCAAATTAGCTCAAAAGGTTGTTAACAGAGCATATTCCAATGATAATTTCAGATCTAAGGACGATACTTCTTGTGGGGTTATATATTTTAGAAACCCAAGAAAGATGATTATTGCAACTGGTCCTCCTTTTAGAAAAGAAAGTGATGTGGAATTTGCTCAAACAGTTAAAAACTTTGAAGGGAAAAAAGTTATTTGTGGAGCAACAACAACAGATATAATTTCAAGAGAATTAGCAATAGAGGTTGATGATAATGTTGAACCAACCGATCCAACACTTCCTCCAATGTCAAAAATGGAAGGAATAGATTTAGTGACTGAAGGAATACTTACTCTAAATAAGGTTGTAACCATTCTTTCCAACAACACAGAATCAACTCTGAATCTTGGAAACGGACCTGCAGATCAAATTGTAAAACTACTTTTAGACAGTGACGAAATTGTTATTATGGTTGGTACAAAAATTAATGAGGCACATCATGACCCAACGCTTGGAGTGGAAGTTGAGATAAGAAGAACAACAATTAAGCGTTTGGAAGACGTCTTAGAAAAGAAATTTATGAAGGAAGTAATTGTACAATACATATAAAATTTATACCTTTGCTTTCTGTTTTAATACTTAAAATTGAATTAAATCATAAAAACATATTTAATATGATAAAGAGAATAGTGTTTGTTTTATTGATTGCATTTAGCACAACAGTCTTTTCACAAACATACATTAGAGATGCAGAACTTGGAGATAAGGATGCTCAATATCGATTGGGAAGAATGTATGAAAGAGCCGACAGAATGCCAAAGGATATGGCTAAGGCACTTTATTGGTATTCCAAAGCTGCAGAACAAGACCAGCCTCAAGCAATTCAAGCATTGGCTGAACTTTATTTTTATGGAGTTGAGGTTGAGAGAAAACCACGAATTGCATATACTTTATTTCTTAAGAGTGCAGAATTTAAAAATGTTGAAGCATATTTTTCTTTAGGAGAGATGTTTTTTTCTGGACAAGGAGTTGATAGAGACTATCAGAAGGCATATTCTTGGTATAAGAAAGCTGCAGAT
This sequence comes from Bacteroidales bacterium UBA5515, assembly GCA_002423895.1. Lineage (GTDB taxonomy): Bacteria > Bacteroidota > Bacteroidia > Bacteroidales > P3 > UBA10566. The sequence goes on from DIOL01000001.1 coordinate 16,577, forward strand.
GATGGAAATCTTGCAAAAGCTCAATTTAAAGTTGGACAATTACTTTTTGAAGGAGAATATGTAAAGCAAGATAAGGCTATGGGAATAAACTATATTAAAATGGCATTTCAAAATGGTTATCCAAAAGCTTACGAATATTGGACAGAGCAGCAAATGTGGAAGTACGAAAAATAAATAAATCATTAATATGAAAAAAACAATAATATTTATATCCGCTATATTTTTCTTTATCCCTTTAGTTTTTTCTCAAAATATTGAACAAAAAGCTAAGAATGGAAATGTTCAATCAATGTATGATTTAGCAAAGGAATACTATTCAGGGATTGGTAGATTGGAAAACAAAGCAAATGCACTTGTTTGGTTTGAAAGAGCTGCAAATAAAAACCATATTGAATCAATGTATCGTACAGCTCAAATGTACGAGAAGGGCATAAGCACTAATGTTAATATGAGAAAAGCATTTAACTTCTATCTTCTTGCAGCAGAAAAAGGGCATGAAGCCTCTCAGCTAATTGTTGCTCAAAAACTTGAAAAAGGAGAAGGAGTTTCAAAGAGCAATAGTAGAGCTTATTTATGGTATAGAGTTTGTGCTGAAAGAAAGGAAGTATTGGCTTGGAGAAAGATGGGGGATTATTTTAGAGATGGGAAAGTGGTTATGAAAGATCATAATCAAGCAAAGTTCTGGTATGATAAAGCAGTTGAAGAAAATGATCTTGAATCCAAATCATCTTTAGCTTATCTTTATATTGCAAATGAAGGATTAGCTCCAAAACCTAAAGAAGCAAAAGAATTGAATCGAGAGCCTTTTCAAAAGCAAATTCCTATGGCTTATTATGTTGAAGGAATTTTAAATTTGAATGAAAATTCAGAATTAAATAATAAGAAAGCATTTGAAAATCTTACTAAGGCAAAGCAATTGGGCATAAGTCATGCAGATTATCCTTTAGCAATGTTATATTATAAGGGAGAAGGAACTAAAAGAAACCTCCCAAAAGCATTTGAAATTATGCAATCTTTACCAGCAGAATATAATGGAGAGGTTTGTTATTTGATGGCAAAGGGATATCAAAAAGGAGATGAAGATTTAGATATAGACCAAAATAAAGCAATCGAATATTTCAAGAAAGCTGCAAATGCTAATAATGCAGACGCATGTTGGGAATTAGAAAGAATTTATAAGCAAGGATTAGGAGTTAAAAAGAATCTTAAAGAAGCAAAATTTTGGAGCAAAAAAGCTCTTTCAATTGAAAAACCAAAATTACAACAAAGCAAGAAATAAACTTGTAAATCCATTTCTTTTAATCTAAAATCAAATTTATATTATGGCAAACATAGATTTAGCTGCACAAAAGAATGCTCAACAATGGTTAGATAGCAATGCCATTGATTCTTCAACAAAAGATATTATTAATGATATGATGCAAAATAATATTGAGCAGTTTAATGAATCATTTTATAGAAACCTTGAATTTGGAACGGGAGGACTTAGAGGGATAATGGGAATTGGTACAAATAGAATGAATCAATACACTGTTGCAATGGCAACTCAAGGTTTTGCCAATTATATTATTAAATCTAATCCAAATAAAGAAATTAAAGTTGTAATATCATTTGACAGCAGAAATAATAGTAAGGAGTTTGCACAAATTACTGCAAGAGTAATGGTTGCCAATGGAATTAAAGTCTTCCTTTTTAAAGAACTTCGTCCAACTCCAGTGCTTAGCTATGCAGTTAGATATTTTGGATGTGATGCAGGAGTTATGTTAACAGCTTCACACAATCCTAAAGAATACAATGGGTACAAAGCTTATTGGAATGATGGAGGTCAGTTGGTTTCACCTCATGATACTTTAGTTATTGAAGAAGTTGTTAAAATTAATGACTACTCTCAAGTAAAGATTCAAGATAATTTGGATAATATTACAATAGTTGAAAAGAGCTTTGATAATAACTATTTAGAAGAAGTTCTTAAATTAAGTCTTAACCCAGAAATAATAAAGAAACATTCAGATATAAAGATATGCTATACTCCTTTGCATGGAACAGGAATAACAATGGTTCCAAAAGCATTGGAAATGTATGGATTTAAGAATATAAATATTGTTAGTGAGCAAGCCATAATAGATGGAAATTTCCCAACTTGCAAGAGTCCAAATCCTGAAGAACATTCAGCTATGGAGTTGGGAATTAAACTTGCTAAGGGAATTAATGCCGATATTCTTTTAGCAACAGATCCTGATGCCGATAGAGTTGGAATTGCAGTTAAAGATCAAAACAATGAATTTATTCTTATAAATGGAAATCAAACTGCAACAGTACTTACATATTATATTTTAAAGACTCTAAAAGAAAATTCAAGACTAAAAGGAAATGAGTATACAATTAAAACAATTGTTACTTCAGAACTTATAAAAAAGGTATCTGAAAGTTTTGGAGTTAAAAATTATGATGTCTTTACTGGCTTTAAGTTTATTGCTGACAAAATGCTTCAATTGGAAGGAAAAGAAAAATACATATGTGGGGGTGAAGAAAGTTATGGTTTTTTAATTGGAGATTTTGTAAGAGATAAAGATGCTATTTCTGCATGCTGTATGATAGCTGAGGTTTGTGCCTGGGCTAAAGAGCAGGGTAAAACATTCTTTGATATTTTGCTTGACATATATTTAGAATATGGATTCTTCAAAGAAGAGTTAATATCTATAACAAAACAAGGAAAGCAGGGAGCAGAAGAAATTCAAAATATGATGCTTGCTTTTAGAGAAAATCCTCCAAAAACGCTAATAGGCCTTGAAGTAGTTAGAATTAAAGACTATCAAAAACAATTAAATATTGACCTTAAAGAGAGAAAGGAAGAAGTTCTTGATTTTCCAAAATCAAATGTACTTCAATTTTTCTTGGAAGATGGAAGCAAAGTATCTGTTCGACCTTCTGGAACAGAACCAAAAATAAAATTCTATTTTGGAGTATATAATCAACTAAATTCTATAAAAGATTATCCTGAACTTTTCAAAAAAGCAAATGAAAAGATAAATAGAATTATTTGCGAACTTGGACTTAAATAATAAATTAATTCTCTAATAATTAGATCTATTCTAATTGTTTATTAGAAAATAGTTCTTTTATAATTTCCTTTAGACAATAATATTTAAAGAAAATAATAATATTCAAAATAATTTTCCGTTTATTGTTGAAAATAACTTTAAAAGATTAAATCATGAAAAATAATGTCTTATACATATTCGCTTTATTACTGGTTTTTAGTAATAATATTTATTCTCAGGCAAGTGCTCCCAAATTAGGAGGAGTAAGTGGAAAAGTTTTAAATAAAAATACAAACGAGCCAATTCCTTATGCTAATGTTATGATATTAGGCTCAACATTAGGTTCATCAACAGATGAAAAAGGTTTTTTCGAAATTAAGGATGTGCCAGTAGGATTTATAAGAATTGTTGCAAGTGTTGTTGGATATAAATATGTTATTTCTGACGAATTGCAAGTCTTTACCAATCATAGTGCCTACACAGTTATTAAAATGGAGGAAGCTCCAAAAGACCTTTTAGAAGTGGAAGTTGTTGCGGTTAAAGAAAAAAGTAAAGAATCTCCAATTTCCTTAAGAACAATATCACTTCAAGAAATTGAAAAAACACCTGGTAGCAATCGTGATGTTTCTAAAGCAGTTCAAAATCTTCCTGGAGTTGCTGCAGGAGCTGTAAATAGGAATGACTTAATTGTTAGAGGAGGAGGTCCTTCAGAAAATGTTTTCTTTTTAGATGATGTTGAAATACCAATTATTAATCACTTTGCAACTCAAGGCGCTTCAGGTGGAGCAGTAGGAATTCTTAATCCTGATTTTGTTCGTCAAGTAGACTTTCTTTCAGGAGCATTTCCTTCCAATAGAGGCGGAGCGTTAAGTTCAGTTATGAATATTAAACAAAAAGAAGGTTCAAGAGATAAAATGCATTTCAAAGGTTCAATTGGTGCTTCTGACCTTGCATTAACTTTTGATTTACCAATAAAAGATAATAATCTTTTGTTTTCATACCGTAGAAGTTATCTTCAATTCCTTTTTACTGCCTTAGGACTTCCTTTCTTGCCTTCTTATGATGATATCCAATTCCGCTATAAATGGAATATTAACCAAAAAAATGAAATTCTATTCCTTGGACTTGCTGCCTTTGACAGGTCAGAACTTAATCTTACTATAGATAATCCAGATGAATCTCAGCAATATCTTTTAAATACTTTACCTGACTATAATCAGTTGAGCTATACTGTTGGAGCGGTTTATAAACATTATAATGAAAACTCAATTGATATGGTTGTTCTTAGTAGAAATATGTTAAGAAATGCTTTTGAGAAATTCCCTGATAATAATAAAAACCTTCCAAAACTTTTTGATTATTCATCTGTTGAAGCAGAGAACAAACTAAGATACGAAAAAAGATATACAACCCTTCCTTTTGAACTTAGCTTTGGAGCAAATGCTCGTTATTCAAAATATACAAACAATAGCAATAGAACAATTAATATAAATAATGTATTGATTGAAGACAAATACAACTCACTAATTGATTTATTCTCTTATGGACTCTTTGTACAAACTGGAGATGCTTACTTTAAAGAAAGACTTAAACTTGGAATGGGAGCAAGATTTGATGGAAACACTTATTCTAATTTAATGTCAAACCCATTAGTTCAGTTCTCTCCTCGAATTTCAGCTTCATATCTTTTCAACGAACATATATCCATAAATGCAAACGTTGGACACTACACCAAAGAACCATCATACACTTCAATGGGTTATAAAGACTCAAACGATGTGTTTGTAAATAGAGAAACTTTAAAGTACATTCATGTTAATCATTATGTATTGGGCCTTGAATTCAATGCAAAAGCGAAAATTAAAGCAAGCGTTGAAGGTTTCTACAAACAATATTACAACTATCCAATAACTCTTAATGAAGGAATAAGCCTTGCAAGTAAGGGAAATGATTTTGGAGCAGTTGGTGATGAACCTCTAATTTCAGACGGAAAAGGAAGAGCTTATGGTATTGAAGCCCTTTTCACTGCAAATGACATTAAGAAATTTAATATTTATGCTGTCTTTACCTATTTTGTTTCTGAATTCACAGATATTAAAGGTAAATATGTTTCATCCTCTTGGGATAATAGATTTATTTTGAATTTAACTGCAAGTCGCAAGTTTAAATACGATTGGTTGGTTAGTGCACGTTGGCGTTTGATTGGTGGTAGTCCTTACACTCCAATTGATGAATATGTTTCCTCTCAAAGACAAATTTGGGATGTAAGAAATCAGCCTTATCTGGATTACACAAAATTCAACACACTTCGTTTAGGAAACTATCATCAGTTAGATATTAGAGTGGATAAAGAATTTGCTTGGAAGAACTTTGATATAACATTATATCTTGACATACAAAATGTATATAACTACAAAGCAGAATCAGAACCAATCTATACTAATTTAAATACTGATGGCAATCCTAATCTAACACCTGATAACCAGGCATATATTCTTAGAAAGATTTCAACCACAACTGGAACAATACTTCCAACCTTTGGTCTAATTGTCTATTTCTAAAAATAATAATAAATAATTTCTAAGGGTTTTTTTCAGATTATTGAGAAACAAATGTTATTTTTGTGGAATCAAATTGATAAGTTATGAAAAAACCCTTAGCATTATTCTTAATTATTAATCTATTTCTTACAAACTTATATGCTCAGTCAAGCCTAAGTTCTGTTATTTATGATTCAATAAATAATATTTTATATTCAGGAGATACAATTCAACTTAATTGTGCAAATCCTTCAATAGTTTTAAATAAAAGAATATTTGCTCCAGGAGCTACAAATTCTTATATTGTTGATTCTATATCTTACAATCCTCCATGTTCTTTTGATTTAAATGAATATCCAGACAGAATAGATTATTCATACTCCCCTCATGACGATGTATGGTCTGAAGTGTTAAATATTAATTATAGACAATCAGATTCAATTAATCCTTTTGTTTTTTCTTTTTATGGACAAGATACTTTAACCAAATTTGTAATTGGTTCTAATGGAGTGCTTTCTTGGAATTTATCTGTTGCCTCAGCAAATGGATTTGATCCTTATCATTTTTGTCCCTATAGAGTAGGCATATCTATTCCTTCAACAAATCCTGACTTTCTAAATTGTATTTTTGCTCCTTATCATGATCTTTATTACAACAATTATGATAGTGTGGGAAAATTGTATTATTGTACTGAAGGAGAATATCCAAATAGAAAATTAATTATTAGCTTTTATGATGCACCACTTTATGGAAATCTTCAACTACATTCTACAACGATGCTTGTTTTATATGAGACAACCAATGTAATTGAGTTTTATTTGCAAAATAAACCTTGTTGTACTTCAACTAATAATGGTTATGCTACTTTGGGAATACAAAACCAAACTGGAACTCAAGCTGCATTTATCTACAATTCTCAAGGCCTTGAATATAATGCAACTGAATGGCAAGCTACAAATGAAGCTTGGAGAATACGTCCTTCTTCTCAACTTAATAATTCTTCCAAATGGTTTAAAAGGTCAGTAACATCAAATAATAGAACAGAGGTTAGTTCAACAAATGGAAGTATTCTTGCTTTTGCTGATTCAATTGAAGGAGGACAATATTATATTTTAGAAACAAGTTTTTATGCTTTGAATGGAGACACAATAAATATTTCAGATTCTTGTTTAGTTTTACCTCAAACAGCTTTGGTAAACAGCCAGTATGGAACAACTATCGATGCTGCAATTTGCAGTGGAGAAACATATTTTTTAAATGGATTCAGCGAAAACTCAACTGGTACTTATTCAAGAGTTGTTCAAACCTCAAATGGTTGTGATAGTACAATTACTCTCAATCTTTTTGTTGACACAATGCAAACACCAACTAATTTAACCATTAATTCAAACACTAATTCAATCCAGTTGGAATGGGAAGGAAATGGAGAAAGTTACATTATTTATCGTAATGAAGATTCCATAGGAAGTACAACTCAAAGAATCTATATTGATACTAAAGTTGTTCAAGGAATAAACTATTGCTACAGAGTAAAAGCGTTAAATAGTATATGTGAAAGTGAATTAAGTATTCAAATATGTGAATTGATAGGATTAAGAGATATAGTTAATAATGATATATCAATTAATTTATTTCCAAATCCAACTAAAAAGGAAACAAAATTGGAAATAGAAGGTTTGACTGAAGATGCTGATGTTTTTGTTTTGGATTTGAATGGAAGAGTTTTGAAGACATATAAATATAGTTTAAATCAAAAACAATTAATTATTGACGTTAGTGGATTTGCAAAAGGAATTTATTCTATTAAAGTCAATAGCTCAAATTTCAATACAGTGAAAAAATTAGTTATAAATTAGAATATTTAATTAATCCAAACCTAATTTAATTCAATTCCAATTTTCTTCTTTGTTTAATGAAATATCTCTTCTATTTCATCTAATTTTTCTTTATTTACTTCTCTGAAAATAAGACTTTAATATATCTAATCCTTGTTTAAAAATAATATAATGCCATTATATTCTCCATTTAATGGCATTATATGATAAGTATAATGGCATTATATGGTTGGTTTAATGGCATTATACTGACAATATAATGGCATTATATTAGATTTATAAGAAGATTAGTGAGATTGAAATAAGGATTTGGTGGTTTTGTATCAGGTCTAATTAGATTTTTATAAACAAAAAAAGACGTGATATAAATCACGTCTTAACTTATAAAGTATTGTTAATTTCTTTATTGTGCTGTTGCTGGAATTGGAGTATATACTCTTGCAGCAAGTTCTTTATCTAATTGATAAATTCCATATCCATTTCCATCCAAAAGAGTTAATGTGTCAATGATTGCTTGTGCATTTTCTTCTTCTTCAACTTGTTCGTCAATAAACCATTTTAACATTGATTGTGTTGCATAGTCTTTTTCTTCAGTTGCAAGTGCATAAAGATCATTGATAAGTTTTGTTACAACAAGTTCGTGTTCTAAAGTGCTTTTGAAAGCTGCAAGTGGAGTTTTCCATGATTTTTCAACCTTTGCAATTGGTTTCAATTCCACTTTTCCACCTCTTGAGATAACGAAATTTAAGAACTTAATTGCGTGATCCTGTTCTTCTTTAAATTGAATTTCCATCCAGTTTGCAAATCCATTTAATCCTTTTGATGCAAAGTCTGCACTCATTGATAAATAAAGGTATGCTGACCAAAATTCAGCATTTATTTGAGCATTTAATGCTTCTTCTAATTTCTTGCTTAACATAATATTTTTGTTTTAAATTGTTCTTATTATTTTATTTAATGCTACAAAGATAATATATTTTTATCTTTTTTGCTAATTAATAACGACAAAACGCCAATTTTTATTGCGAAATTCTTCAGATGCATAATTAATTCCTATTCTTGGAGTTTGAATATATTCTAATACTTTTCCATCTTCTTCAATCCAAATCTCGTTACTTTTAGAAAGGTCTATTTTGTTATGCTCTCTTGTAATTTGCAAAGCCTTAGTTAGTTTGCCTGGACCATCAAAGCCTTCAACTCCTCTAATCAAAACAGCTTCGGGATTATCTTTTTCTCCGCTAACAATATTTAGTAGATTATGTACTCCATAGCAAAGGTATATATATGTAATACCTCCTTTTTCAAACATGGGCTCATTTCTTGGAGTTTTGCCTTTGTGGGCATGAGAAGCAGTGTCTTCTATTCCATAGTAGCTTTCTGTTTCTGTTATCCTTAACTTAATGGTTTGTTTACCTATCTTTCTGCAGAGCAATTTCCCAATAAGTAGTGGAGCCATTTCCAAAGCATTTTTAGAATAGAAATCAGCCTTAAGTTTTGCCATAATGCTTTGTTTAGTTTCTGTCTCTAAATATTCTAAAGAGTTCTTTTTTGTTTGTGATAAGATAGCTTTTTTGTTTTGATTCAATTAAGCCCTCATCAATCATATCCTTAATTGTTTTGGAAAGAGCTGGACGTGTAACGCCAAACATATTTGCCAATTCTTGTTGAGTGTGTTTGATTTCAAACTCCAAAGAGCCATGTTGTGCTGAAACTTCAAGCAAATATCCTGCAATCCTACTTTTAATGGTGCCAAAACAAAGAGTGCGAACCTTTGCAGAAAGAAAAGCCCCTCTATTTGAAATCATCTGAAGGAAATTCAAAAGCAGCTTAGGAGTTCGCTGAAGCATATAGGTAAATTCTACTCTTGGTATAGGAAGAACTCTAACTGTTCCAACAGCAGTTACATCAACAGGAAACTTATTTATCTCTGCATAAAGAATTGCTGGAGCAATAACTCCAGGAGCACTAATGCTTTCTATATACATATTTTTCCCGCTAACATGAGACATGGAATTGGAAACCTCTCCATCCAAAAGAATATAAAGATAATTGCAATCGTCTCCTTGTGAAATAACTTTATCTCCGTTTTTGTAGGTTCTAACGCCTAATTTTTGGCCAATAACCTTTTGAATTTCTTCATCGCTCATTCCTGAGAAGAGCATACATTGATTCAAATTTTCCATAGCGCAAATATAAAATATTTTTCCATTTTGTAACTTTTATTACAAAACTTTTTTAATGGTGACTGTAATTTTGCCGTGTAATTAATTAAAAAAAGAAAATTATTATGGACGCACAAATGTTTTGTTTTCAATGCCAAGAAACAGCGGGCAATAAAGGCTGTACAATTAAAGGTGTTTGCGGAAAAGAACCACAAACTGCTCAGTTAATGGATATGTTGATGTATGCAACTAGAGGATTAGCTGCAGTAAATTATAAATTAAGAGAAAAAGGTTTGGCCTGTAAGGATGCTGAGCACCTTATCTTAGATGCTCTTTTCTCAACAATCACAAATGCAAACTTTGATGATAATGCACTTAAAGCTAAAATAGCTAAGGTTTTTGCTCATAAAGATGAGCTTATTGCTTATGCTAAGGAAAAAGGAATTTCACTTCCTGAAATGGATGAAATTTGGTTTAAGGTGGAAGCTCACGACTACCTTTCTTATAAAGATAAAGTTGGAGTTTTGAGTGAAAGTAATGAAGATATTCGTTCTTTAAAACAACTTATAGTTTATGGTGTTAAAGGTTTGGCTGCTTATGTTGAACATGCACTTAATCTTAACTATGAAGATGAAGAAATATATTTGGTTTTGGAAGAAGCTTTAAATGCAGTGTCTTCTCACAATTTGTCAGCTGATGAGCTTACAGCAATGGTTCTTAAGGTTGGTTCTGCTGGAGTTAAGGGTATGGCTCTTTTGGATAAAGCTAATACAACAACTTATGGAAATCCAGAAATCACTAAAGTTAATCTTGGAGTGAGAAATAACCCTGCTATTCTTATCTCTGGTCACGATCTTAAAGACCTTGAAGAACTTTTGGAACAAACTCAAGGAACTGGAGTTGATGTTTACACTCATGGAGAAATGCTTCCAGCAAATTCTTATCCATTCTTTAAGAAATATCCTAACTTCGTAGGAAACTATGGTGGTTCTTGGTGGCACCAAAAGGAAGAATTCTCAACATTTAATGGACCAATTCTTTTCACAACCAATTGTATTGTTCCACCAAAGGCTGATGCAAACTATATAGGTAAAATCTTCACAACAGGAAGTGCAGGCCTTCCAGGAGCAATCCATATTGCACCAAGAGAAAAAGGAAAACAAAAAGACTTTTCTCCAGTTATAGCAATGGCTAAACAATGTCCACCTCCAACAGAGTTTGAAAAAGGTGAATTAGTTGCTGGTTTTGCTCACCACCAAGTTCTTCAATTGGCAGACAAGGTAATTGATGCAGTAAAACAAGGAGCTATTAAGAAATTTGTTGTAATGGCAGGATGCGACGGAAGAATGAAATCAAGAGCTTACTATACAGAATTTGCAGAAGCTCTACCAAAAGATACAGTAATCCTAACAGCAGGATGTGCAAAATATAGATATAATAAATTACCTCTTGGTGATATAGGAGGAATTCCAAGAGTATTAGACGCAGGTCAATGTAACGACAGCTACTCTTTAGTTGTAATTGCATTAGCTCTAAAAGAAGCATTCGGATTAGAAGATGTAAACCAATTACCAATTGTTTACAATATTGCTTGGTACGAACAAAAAGCAGTAATCGTACTATTAGCATTACTATCATTAGGTGTGAAAAATATCCACTTAGGACCAACACTTCCAGCATTTCTTTCTCCAAACGTAGTTAACGTTTTGGTACAAAACTTCGGTATTGGTGGAATCTCAACCGTTGAGGAAGATATGAAAAACTGGATAGCGTAGTAAACGTTGAAAATTGCTTAAACATTGAAAATTAATCCAGTTTGGGGCTGATTCCGAAAGGAGTTGGCCCTTTTTTATTTAAAAAAAACTCCCTTTGTAATCAATATTACAGACAAGCCCTTCAAAAGAAAGTAATTTTGCACCATAAACAAAGAAAGAATAATTAAATACAAAAAATACCATGAAAAGAACAGTAATTAAAATTGACGAAGAATTATGCAACGGATGCGGATTATGCGTTAGCGGTTGCCACGAAGGAGCTCTACAACTAATAGACGGAAAAGCCGTTATGATAAGCGATATCTTTTGCGACGGATTGGGAGCCTGCATTGGAGAATGTCCAGTTGGAGCAATTGAATTAATAGAAAGAGAAGCAGAGAAATATGACGAAATCGCCGTTATGCAAAGAATCCTTCCTAAGGGAGAGAAAGTAATTCTGGCACACCTCAAACACATGAAGGACCACAACGAAACAGAATACCTTCGTCAAGGAATTGAATTTTTAAAAGAAAATAACTACCCAATTGACCTTAGCTCATTGGAAGATGCTCCACAACCAAAAGCTTCAGCTTGCCACTCAGGAGGATGTCCTGGCTCAGCTTCAAGAGAAATTGCAAAAGCTCAATCAAACCCAACTCAAACCCCTTCCAACAATCCACAACCTTCAGAACTTAGCCATTGGCCAGTACAACTTCATCTTCAAAACCCAAATGCAGCTTATTTCAAGGGATGTAATCTTTTATTAGCTGCCGATTGTACTGCTTTCACCATTGGAAGCTTTCATCAAACCCTTTTAAAGAACAAGAAAGTATCAATTGCCTGTCCAAAGCTTGACTCAAACAAGGAAGAATATGTTGAAAAGCTAACTGCAATGATAGATGAGGCACAAATAGACACCTTAACAGTTGCTGTAATGGAAGTACCTTGTTGTTCAGGTTTAGTACAAATTGCAAAGCTTGCTCTTCAAAATGCACAAAGGAAATGCCCAATGAAGGTAATTGTGATAAGTGTTGAAGGAAAGATATTAAGCGAAACTTGGATGTAATAATCTAAAAAAAATAAATCGATTACATAAATTAAGGAGTTTGGGGGGTAAGATACTTTAGACTCCTTTCTTATTTTAATACTTCATATTAAAAATTGAAATAAAAAAAGTGAAAAGAAGTTTCCTTGCTTTTCACTTTTTTGTGCGGATGAAGGGACTCGAACCCCCACGTCTCACGACACTAGATCCTAAGTCTAGCGCGGCTACCAATTACGCCACATCCGCGAAATTTGAGGTTGCAAAGATAGGTATTTTTATATTACCACCAAATTTTATTGCAACTTTTTTTCCTTGCAACCTCGTTTTTTTCTTACTTAAGATTAAGTTTCTTCATTAAAAGAGGAGTAATGTCTTCACTCTCTTCAGCATACCAAAGTATTCCTGTACTTTCAAGAACGTAGGTATATTTGTTTTCTTTTGCTACTTCAGCAACAGCTGCTTTAATTTTATCAGTGATTGCAGTCATTAACTCACCTTGTTTCTTTTGAATATCTTCTTGAGCACTTTGTTGAAATTCTTGGAATCTTTGACCAACAGATTGTATTTCTCTTTGTTTGCTTTGTTTCAAAACATCAGAAAGTTGAGCTTCCTTTGCTTGATATTCAGCGACTAAACGATCATATTCCTTTTGCATATTTTCAGCTTCAGTTTGAAGTTCTGCCATATAGTTTTTCATTGTAACTTGAGCTGAATCTCCTTCTGGCATCTTTTTAATAAGATCGGTTGAAGAGAAATGTCCCAATTTAACGCTCTTTTGAGAGTAAAGGTTACTGCAAAGCAATAAAACTGCAACAAGAGTTAATGCTTGGATTGTTTTTTTCATCATGAGTTTGTTTTTATTTTATTATATTCTTTTAAAAATTAAGGTGCAAAATTACACATTTTTATCTTATTATTCTATTTTGAACCTCTTTGACCACTAATTTTATAGCCAAGTTCTGCAAGTACCAAGTCGCTAACATCAGTCTTTGCATCAACATAAAGAATGGTTGCACCGCTGGATTTATCAAAAATCATAGAATAGTTTTTCTCTTGAGCAATTTTCTCAATGGCATTGTAAACCTTATCTTGTATAGGTTTCACAAGTTCAGAGCGTTTCTTAGATAAATCTCCTGTATTTCCAAAACGTTGTTTTTGCAAATCCTTAGCTTCCTTTTCAGCTGCAATAATCTCATTTTCCTTTTTAGTTTTTAATTCCTCAGGTAACAAAACACTTTCAGCTTGAAAAGCTTTGTAAAGCTTATCTACAATTTGAAATTTTGATTCCACTTCTTTTTGCCATTGAACTGCCATATCATCCAATTCCTTTTGAGCTTGTTTATATTCTGGCATATTACTCAAAATGTATTCTGTGTCAACACTGGCAAATTTTTGTGCAAAAAGAGTAGTTGTTGAAACAAAACAAAGTATAATTAAAATCAGTTTTTTCATAGCTTAATTATTTTAATATTTAATTTAACATCAAAGAAAAGCAATTTCTAATCCATAGATTGACCAATAGAGAAGTGGAATTGAGAACCTCCTGCAGTTGGACTGCCAGGAATTTCATCGAAGCCATATCCCCAGTCAATACCAATTAGACCGAACATAGGCATAAACAATCTTAGACCAATACCAGCTGAGCGATACATTTTGAAAGGAGCAAAGCCTTCAAAGTTAGCCCATGAATTTCCTGCTTCAAAGAAAGCTAAGGCATAAATTGTAGCAGTTGGATTCAATGAGATAGGGTAACGTAAATCTAAGGTGAATTTATCAAAAACTGTAGCTCCGTTTGTTGGAGATAGAGAAGAAGCTGTGTAACCTCTAAGAGCAATTACTTCTCTTCCGTCCAAAGCCCATCCTTGTAAACCATCACCTCCAACATAATATCTTTCGAATGGAGAATAGCCAACCTTATTATTATATTGTCCCAAGAAACCAAAACGTGCTCTTGTACTCATTACCAAATTATCAACTAAATTGAAATACCAAGCAGACTTAATGTTAACTTTGTAGTATTCCAACCAGTTATATTTTTCTTCATTACTAATCTTGTTATAGTCCTTACCATTAACTAAAGAGTAAGGGAAAGTAAGTTGAGTTGTTAATGAAACATCTGAACCTGTTCTTGGATAAATAGGAGAGTCAGAAGAACTACGAGCAATGGTAAAGTTATAATTTAGATTGTTTGAACGACCATTTGTAAACAAACTAAATGCAGGATAGTTCTTAACGTTGTATTGTTGGAAGGAAATTCCTTGAACAAATGTGAAATAATCATCAGGCCATTGCAAACGCTTACCCAAAGAAAGTGAAGCTCCAAAAATACTTAACCAATAAGAAGGACTTCCTGAATTGTTCCAATATCCATCATCTTGATAAGAATAGAAAACAGATCCACTTAAAGCATTAGGTTTCTTTCCTCCAAGCCAAGGTTCAGTAAATGAAGCACTCAATGAATAATAGTATGTACCATTTGTTTGAGCTCTAAGAGAAAGATGTTGTCCATCGCCAGAAGGAAGTGGTCTCCAAGCATCTTTCTTAAAGAAGTTTTTTGTGGAGAAATTAGTGAAAGTAACACCAACTGTTCCAATAACCATTCCAGCTCCCCATCCTCCAGAGATTTCAAACTTATCGGAATTTATTTCTTTTAATTTATATTCAATATTAACTAATCCGTTTTCTTGATCTGGTTGAATATCGTAGTTTAGATTTTCTTGATCAAAATATTGTAGTTGTTGCAACTCTCTAAGTGAACGAATAACATTGTCACGAGAAAATAATTGACCAGGAAGTGTTTTCAATTCACGCATAATAACATGGTCATTTGTACGAGAGTTCCCTGAAATAGAAACTTTTCCTATTCTGGCTTGTTTACCTTCATGCACTCTCATTTCAATATCAATTGAATCGTTTTGAATATTTACTTCAACTGGAATTACCTGGAAGAATAAATATCCATCATCTTGATAAAGAGCTGAAATATCTGCTCCAGTTGGATCGTATTGAACATTTGTTTCCAATAATGTCCTATTATATGGGTCGCCTTTCTCTATTCTTAGGCGTTTGCTTAAATCTTCAGATGTATATTTAGTATTTCCAACCCAAGTAATATTTCTAAAAAAGAATTTTTGACCTTCTTCAATATTTAATTCAACAATAAGACTTTGTTTACCCTTTTTATTCTTTACTAAGTAAACACTATCGGAAAGAATTCTTGCATTACGAAATCCTTCATCATTATATTTCTTAATAATAGCCTTCTTGTCTTCAACAAAATCTTTTTCCTGAAAACGAGAACTCTTCCAAACCCTCCACCAACGATATCTTTTAGTGTCCTTCATTTGACTTCTAACAACGCTTTCTGCATTGGTTCCGTTAAATTTCCACCAGCTTCCTTTCAAAGAATGACTTCCTTTAATAACAATATCCTTAATCTTAATTTTTTCTCCTCTCTTAACATTGAAAATAAGGTTAACATCATTACGAGTTGTTGTTGTATCCTTAAATTCTTCAACACTTACTTCTGTATTATAGAAACCCTTATCAAAATAGTAATCCTTAATTATGTTGATACAATTCATTTTCATATTTTCGGTTACTATATCACCTCTCATAATATTAAGTGATTCTTTAATCTTGTCTCCATCAGAACGTTTAATATTCTTTCCATCAAAAGAAAAACCTGCCATACGAGGCTTGGTCTTTAATGCAAAATTTAGGAACAATGTTCTTCCTTCAACTCTGTCAACCAAAATCTGAACATCTTCAAATATGTTTTGCTTCCATAAGTTGTCAATAGCATCAGTAATCTTGTCGCTTGGAACCAAAATCTTATCTCCAACACTCAATCCTGAAATAAGTATAATTGATGGATGATCCAAATGATCTGCTCCAGTTACAATTATATTCCCAATTTCATATTCTTTGGGAGAAAAATAATCAAGTTCAATAGAATTGTTTTTATCTTTAATGGAGTCTTGTTGAGCTAAAACAAAAAGCGGTAAAAACGCTCCAAAGACAAAAACAAGTAAGGTTTTCAAAATATTCATTAGTCTATCTTTATAATATAATGCTACTTTAACGCAAATATTCGTAATTAATTTTATTATCTGTTTATTTTAATTGTTCGCTGGTTTTTCCAAAGCGTCTTTCTCGTGTTTGGTAATCAAGAATAGCTTTATAAAACTCTTCCTTTTTGAAATCAGGCCAAAGAGTATTGGTAAAATAAAGCTCGCTGTAGGAAATTTGCCACATTAAGAAATTGCTTATTCTATATTCTCCAGAGGTGCGAATAAGTAAATCGGGGTCAGGGAAATCTTTGGTGGCAAGGTTATTGGTAATTGTATCTTGATTTATTTCTTCAATATTTAATATGTTATCCTTAACCTTTTGAGCTATGATTTTGGTCATGTTTGTAATTTCCCAACGAGAACTATAACTTAAAGCAACTATAAGAGTTAAACCAGTATTATTGCTTGTTTTTTCAGTAATCTTTCTTATTGCTTCCTGAGTTTGTTCATTAAGTTTTTCAATCTCTCCAATCACTCTAAAACGAACGTTATTCTTCATCATAGTTGGAGTTTCATTCTCCATAGACTGCATAAAAAGCATCATAAGTCCATCAACTTCATCTTGTGGACGATTCCAATTTTCTGTTGAAAAAGCATAAAGGGTTATAAAGCCAATTCCAAGCTCCACAGTAGCCTCAGTAATTTGTCTTACACTATCTGCTCCGTGTTGATGTCCAAAAAGTCTTTCTTCTCCTTTTTGTTTTGCCCAACGTCCATTGCCATCCATAATAATAGCAACATGTTTTGGTATTCGAGAAGGAATAATTTTATCTTTTAAACTCATATAACATATTAAATGTTTTTGAACTGACAAAGATACATAAAAATACTTTATGGCAATATGTTTAGAAAAAAGAATAAGAAATTAAGGAACTGTTTGAATTTGTTTTTTAAGGAATTTAAAGTCCTTAAGGTCTTTAAGGTCATTATTGCTTTTCTGTTAAGAATAAATAAAAATTATAATCTAAAATATTACTAATCAGGAAAAATTATGTATATTTGCACAAACAAATCTTTGAGACTAAGTTATTATAGATTTAGTTCAAAATTCCCAAATAAATTTTACTTAAAAAAAGATGCACATCTTTTACCACGAAAGATGTGCATCTTTTGGTATGAAAGATGTGCATCTTTGCTGTACTAACTCTTCGTTTTAGAAGTTTAAAATAAGGATTTGAACAAATAATATCTTATTTTATTTTACTCAAACAAGGATTTATTTTACTCAATGGTTTTTTAAGAGTTTAACTGCAATTCAAAAGGAATGTTTTTGCAATTAAGTAAATATTAAAACTTAAAAACAATTAGGATTAATTTCATAATGGATAATATAAATAATGTATGGGATTATACATATCACATAACTTTATATTTTAAGCAACAATCCTTGTTTTCTTCTTTATTCCTCTGTATTTCTTATCTTTATCATATTATTCTGTTGATTAAATGGAGTTTTTGTAAAATATATTGTATTTTTGCATTTCTATGGACTCAAAAAGATTAGAAAAAGTTGCTCGCTTAATTCAAAAAGATTTAGGCGAAATATTGCAAATGGAAGCTGTGGCTTTATTTGAAGGGGCTATGATTACTGTAACCAAGGTTAGAGTAAGTGCCGATTTGTCGGTAGCTCGTGTGTACGTTAGTATTTTTGCTTTAAAAGGCAAGTCCACACAGGAAATATTCAAACTATTGGAAGAAAAGAATACTCTAATAAAGATGAAGCTTGCTCAAAGAGTAAAAAATCAACTAAGAGTTATTCCTCAATTAAGTTTCTTTATTGATGATAGCTTGGATTATTTGGAAAAGATAGACAACCTTCTTAAGAGTTAAAAACTAAAAGTGAAAAGTGAATATTAATTGAGAATTTGTAAATAAATTCGATCTAATTAATCATTAACCATTAATCATTAACCACTAAATATGAATCTTCCACTGTTTGTTGCTTTTCGTTATTTCTTTTCAAAGAAAAAATTGAAGGTTATTAATATAATCTCAATGATTTCAATGATTGGAATTGCCATAACAACATCGGCTCTTTTAATTGTTCTTTCTGTTTTTAATGGATTTACTGATGTAGGAGAAAAAATACTATCATTATCAAATCCTCCACTAATTATTCAAGCCAACAAAGGAAAGGTGTTTTCTTTGGATTCTATTAACTATAAAAAGATTTCTTCTTTGAAGGATATTTCTGTTTCAACTCCTGTTTTAGCAGAAAATGCTTTGGCAACCTTTGGCTCTTCTCAGGCATTGGTTAGGATGAAAGGGATTGAACCTTCCTATTATGCATTAAATAGAATTGACACTTCAATAGTTTATGGAAGGTTTCAGCTCAAACGCTTTGGTAAAGATGCTTGTGTTTTGGGTATTGGACTTATGGGGAGTTTAGGCTTAAATAATAATGCTGATGTAATGGGTGCAGTTATTAAGCTTGCTGTTCCAAAAAGAAGCGGGAGAATTTCTCCAATTGCAGAAGAAACTTTTAATGTTGGAGATATTAACTATTGTGGAAGTTTTATGATGAATTCCACAATGGATGAAACTGATGTTTTTTTGCCAATTAGCTTTGCCAGAAATCTTTTGGAGTATGAAAACAATGAAGTTAGTGCAATTTACGTTAGTGCAAAGGAGAATAAAGATATTCCAAAACTTAAGAAAGAAATTCAGCAAATTGCAGGCAAGGACTATTCAGTTAAGGATATTTTGGAACAAGATCCATTATATCAAAAAGTGGTTAAGGCAGAGCGTTTGGGAGTTTATGCTATTCTTGCGTTTATAATTTTTGTGGCAACCTTTAATGTTATGGGTTCTTTGTCACTTTTGATATTGGATAAGAAAAAAGATATTCAAATATTGCGTTCAATGGGAGCAAGTTTATCTGTTGTTAGAAAGATATATTTCTTTAATGGATTGATGCTTTCCTTTATTGGAGCTTTAGTTGGACTTGTTTTAGGAATAGGTTTTTGTTTAATTCAACAACATTTTGGACTAATAAAGATGGGTGGGGATAATTTAATTGTTGATGCTTTCCCAATAGTCCTTAAGTTTGTGGATATAATATCAATATTTTTATTAGTTTTGTCAATTGGAATAATTTCAGTTGCAATTATGGTAAGTAGAATTAAGTTTGATAATAATTTAAATCAATAATATGGAACTTCAGGTTTATAATACACTAACAAGAAAGAAAGAAATATTTAAACCAATTAATCCTCCACATGTTGGAATGTATGTTTGCGGACCAACAGTTTATGGAGATGCTCACTTGGGACATGCTCGTCCTGGGATTACTTTTGATATAGTTTTTCGTTATCTAAAATTCTTAGGTTATAAGGTTAGATATGTGAGAAATATTACTGATGTTGGTCATTTGGAAAATGATGCTGATGAAGGAGAAGATAAAATAGCAAAGAAAGCACGTCTTGAACAGGTTGAACCAATGGAGATAGCACAATTTTACACAAAACGCTATCTTGATGCAATGGATCTTTTAAATGTTCTTCGTCCAAGCATTCAACCTTCAGCCTCAGGACATATAATTGAACAGATTGATATTGTTAAAAAGATTTTAGATGCTGGTTATGCTTATGTTTCTGGAGGAAATGTTTATTTTGATGTTTTAAAATATCACAACGATACTCATAAATATGGAATCCTTTCCAATAGAGTTATTGAGGATATGCTTCAAACCACAAGAGAACTTGATGGTCAGAAAGAAAAATGTAATCCTGCTGATTTTGCTCTTTGGAAGAAAGCTGAACCAGAACACATAATGCGTTGGCCTTCTCCTTGGAGTGATGGCTTTCCTGGTTGGCATTTAGAATGTACAGCAATGAGTGCTAAATATCTTGGAGAAAAGTTTGATATTCATGGAGGAGGACTTGACCTTCTTTTCCCACATCACGAATCTGAAATTGCGCAGTCTGTTTGTGCATTTGGACATCAACCAACCAACTATTGGATACATAATAATATGATTACAATTGCTGGTCAAAAGATGGGAAAGAGTTTAGGAAACTTTATTACTTTGGAAGAGTTGTTTAACGGAACTCATAAATTATTGGAAAAAGCCTATTCTCCAATGACAATACGTTTCTTTATCCTTCAAGCACAATACCGTTCAACATTGGATTTTTCTAATGAAGCACTTTCTGCTGCGGAAAAAGGGCTGAAACGTTTACTTGAAGCTCAAAGAAATATTAATAATATTACTCATTCCAATAATGCAGCAGCAATAGATATTAAAGCTATAATTAATAATTGCAAAGAAGCAATGGATGACGATTTTAACACTCCAATTGTTATTTCTAATTTGTTTGAAGCTGCTTCAATTATCAATAAAATTATAGACGGAAAAGAAAAAATTAATTTAGAAGGCTTGGAAGACTTGAAAGCTTTGTTTAATAATTATCTTGTAGATATTTTGGGAATAAAAGATGAACAAACTTCAAATATGATGCCAACAATTGAAGGTTTGGTTAAAATGATTTTGGATGTTCGTCAAGAGGCAAGATTAAAAAAGGATTGGGCAAAGAGTGATCAGCTTAGAGATAAGTTAGCTGAAATTGGAGTTAAGATAAAAGACTCAAAAGATGGAGTAAGTTGGTCATTAGATTAGAAAATAAAATGAAGAAATTAAGTTTAATATTTTTAGCTGTATCAGTTATTGTTTTTGCATCATGCAAAGATAAAAAACAAAAAGAGGCAGAAAAGGGCTTTAACTATGCAAGTGTTGAAATTCCAGCATTTAATGCAGATAGTGCTTTTGCTTATGTAAAGAATCAATGTGATTTTGGCCCAAGAGTTCCAGAGTCAAAGGCTCACAAAGCATGCGGCGATTATCTGGTTGCTTTTTTTAAACAATACGCAGATACAGTAATTGAACAGAATTTTACCTCAAAACTTTATAATGGGAAACCAGTTAAAGGAAGAAATATAATTGTTAGTTTTAATCTTGCTTCAACTGATAGAGCTTTATTTTCTGCACATTGGGATTCTCGTGCTTGGGCAGATAACGACTCAGATGAAAAGAATCATAAAACTCCAATAATTGGAGCAAATGATGGAGCTTCAGGAGTTGGTGTTTTAATGGAAATGGCAAGATGTTTGAAAGCAAAACCAACCTCAATTGGAGTAGATATAGTTTTATTTGATGTTGAAGATCAAGGTTGTCCTGAATGGGATGAAACCGACATTGAAGATCAATCAGATTGGTGCTTGGGTTCTCAACATTGGGCAAAAAACCTTCACATACCTTTCTATCAGGCAAATTATGGTATTCTTTTAGATATGGTTGGTTATTCCAATCCTTTGTTTGTTAAAGAATCTCAATCAATGTACTATGCACCTTCAATTATGAATAAAGTATGGCAAATTGCAAAGGATAAAGGATATGGCAATATGTTTTCTGATGAGCAAATAGGAGGAGTTATGGATGATCATATTTGGGTTAATAAATATGCAAAAATACCAATGATAGATATTGTTCAATATGATCCTGCCGGAAGTTTCTTCCCTTACTGGCATACTGTTAAAGATGATATTAACTGCATAAGTAAAAATACATTAAAGGCTGTTGGAGATGTTTGTTTAGTTGCAATATATAGTGCTTCTTAACGTTACATTATTATGAATAAGAGACTTCTAATATTTCTTTCTCTAATTGCAGTTATCTTTGTTAGTTGCAATGAAGATACTTATGATTATGGCTATGTGAATTTTAATATTGACCCTGAAAGTACTGAGTATTTTAATCTTAATACAGGAAATAGAGGTTGGGAATATTTTGAAGGAGGAATGAGGGGAGTAGTTATCTTTAGAAAAAATTATGGAGAATATATTTGTTTTGAAAGATCTTGTACTGCCGAAGATTGTCATGGAAGATTAGAGGTTGACGAGAGTAATAATGCAATTATCTATTGTCCAAAATGTAATTCACAATATATATATGTTGATGGCTCTCCAATAGAAGGGAGCAGTTCTAACAGGCTATTATATCAATATTGTACTTATTATGATTATGTTAATTTATGGGTTTATAATTGTAATTAATAAATAAATGAGAGCTTTTTTTGCATATCTTTTATTCCCTTTAACCATGTTATATGGTATAGTAATTTATTTTCGAAATAGATTCTATGATTTTGAATGGTTTAAATCCCAAAAACATAAAGTAACAACAATTGGAGTTGGAAATTTGAGAGTTGGAGGAACTGGAAAAACTCCTCATGTTGAATATTTGGTAAGTGTTCTTTCGGAAGTATATAATGTAGCAGTTTTGAGTAGGGGTTATGGAAGAAAAACCAGAGGCTTCAGGTATGTAGAAATAAATGACAGAGCTTTAGATGTTGGTGATGAACCTTTGCAAATGAAGTCAAATTTTCCAAATATTACTTTTGCAGTTTGTGAAGATAGAAACAAGGGTATTGAAAGACTTGAAAAGGAAATTAACAATCT
>DIOL01000001.1:39606-71979 GCA_002423895.1 Bacteroidales bacterium UBA5515
TTGAAAAGGAAATTAACAATCTTGAAATAGTTATTTTAGATGATTCTTTTCAGCATAGGAAACTATCATTAGATCTTTCAATTTTATTAACTTCCTATTCTTATCCATTTTTTAAAGACAAGATAATTCCTTTTGGACTTTTAAGAGAGCACAAGAATGGATATAAAAGAGCAGACTACATAATTATAACCAAATCTCCACAAAATTATTCAATGGGAGATAGAGTAGATTTTGAATCTAATCTAAGACCAAAGAAATATCAAAAAGTATTTTTCAGTCATACTGATTACAAACCTTTATATGCTTTATTTGATAAGGAATCAACAATAAGCTTGGAAGACAATTCAGTAATTTTAATTACTGGAATTGCAGATAATAAGCCAATGATAGATTATATTTCAGAAAAAACTACAATAATAGATAAGTTGGAGTTTTCTGATCATTATAATTTTACAAATAAGGATATTGAAAAACTTATAAATCTTTATAATTCCAAGAGACAAGAGAATACTATTATAATTACAACAGAGAAAGACTCAATGCGACTAAAAAACTTTGAGCAATTAACAAATTTGCCAATATATGTTCTTCCAATTGGACTTACAATTACTTCCTCAGTAAGTAAATCTGTTAATTTTAGAGAAATAATTTTAGATGATGTTAGAAAAAATAAAAGCTACAGCAAATTATATTAGAGACAATGTTAAAACAATGCCAAAGGTTGGAATTGTTTGTGGTAGTGGTTTGGCAAATATTGTAAATATAATTCAAACAGAAAAGGTGTTAGATTATTCTTCAATACCAAATTTTGCTATTTCAACAGCCACAGGTCATAAAAGTAAATTAGTTTTTGGAACTCTTGCAGGAAAAGAAATTATTGCAATGCAAGGACGTTTCCACTATTATGAAGGTTATTCAATGCAAGAAGTTACTTTCCCAATAAGAGTAATGAAAGAATTGGGAGTTCAAACCTTAATACTAACAAATGCTGCAGGAGGAGTTAACCCAACTTTTAATGTTGGAGATATAATGATAATTGAAGATCATATAAATCTTTTACCAAATCCTTTGATTGGAAAGAATGATGAAAGATTAGGACTTCGTTTCCCTTCAATGAGCAGAGCTTACACTCCAAGTTTAATTGAAAAAGCAAAAGAGATTGCAAAAGAAAATAATATTGATATTAAACAAGGAGTTTATTTAGGCAATTCTGGTCCAAGCTTTGAAACACCATCTGAATATAAATTTTATCATAAGGTTGGAGCTGATTGTGTTGGTATGAGTACAACTCCAGAAGTTATTGTTGCAGCTCATTCGCAAATGGATGTTTTTGCAATGAGTCTTGTATCAAACGTGTTTAAGGAAGATGCAATTGAAGATCCAACTCACGATGAGGTTCTTCAGGCAGGTAAGAATGCGGAAGAAAAAATGATGCTATTGGTGGAAAAACTAATTGGAAGATTATAATGAAGAAAGTATTAATTAAAGACATTATTGAAACTCTTGAGAGCTTTGCTCCTTTAGAATGGCAGGAAGATTACGATAATTCAGGATTGACTTTAGGAGATATTAATAATGAATGCAGCGGAGTTTATGTTTGTTTAGACTTATCTTTAGAAATAGTAGAAAATGCAATTGAAAACAAATGTAATTTAATAGTTTCGCATCATCCTATAATTTTCAATGGTATAAAGAAGATTGATTTTTATTCAACCTTAGGTAAAATAATAATTAGAGCAATTAAAAATGATATTTCAATTTATTCTGCTCACACAAATCTTGATAATGCTTTTAATGGAGTAAATGGAATATTAGCAGAGAAAATAGGGCTTCAAAATTTTAAACCACTAAGTTCTGACTTAATATTTAATAATGATAATTATTTAGGAGCCGGAGGAATTGGAGAATTAAAAGAAATAATGGATACTGAAGATTTTCTTCAAATGTTAAAAACAAACCTTAACCTAAGTCAAATAAAATTTAATTCCCATAAACAAAAACAAATAAAAAAAGTTGCAATTTGTGGAGGAAGTGGCAGTTTTTTGATTGATGAAGCAGTTAAAAATAAGGCAGATATTTTCATTACTGGTGAAATAAAATATCACGATTTAATTGATAACGATAACATAATATTACTTGCAGAGATAGGGCATTTTGAAAGCGAACAATTTATAAAAGAAAGGATTATTGCAGTTCTTTATGAAAAGTTTTGTAATTTTGTGCCCTTAATTTCCGATAAGACCGCAAATAGAGTAAAATATATTAAATAATAAATCATAATGGCAAAGAAAGTTACAGCAAAAACAAAAGAAGAAGCAAAGGTTACTCAATTCATTAAGAGCGATGAAGCAGACATTACAGTTGAAAAGAGATTGGTTGCTATGTATAAATTACAGCAAATTGATTCTCAAATAGACCGTATTAGAATAATAAGAGGAGAGTTGCCTTTAGAGGTTCAAGACCTTGAAGACGAAATTGCAGGATTGGAAACAAGAATTGAAAAATTTAAAGCTGAAGAAGTTGCTTTAAATCAAAAGAATCTTGAGAAAAAAACAATGATTGCTGACTGTAATGCTTTAATTAAGAAGTACTCAACACAACAAAATAATGTTAGAAATAATCGTGAATACGAATCTCTAACTAAAGAAATTGAATTCCAAAACTTGGAAATCCAACTTTGCGAAAAGAGAATTAAGGAAGCTAATGCTGAAATAGAACGCCAAAAGCAAGAAATGGAAAGAATTAAAACCATTTTGGAAGATAAGAAAAAAGACCTTGAAATTAAGAAATCTGAATTAGACGAGATTATTGCTGAAACTCAAGAAAAAGAAAGAGTATTGTTGGAAGAAAGTAAGGAAAATGAGAAATTAATTGAAGATAGATATTTAACAGCTTATCAAAAAATAAGAGCTAATTCAAGAAATGGACTGGCTGTTGTTGAAGTTGATAGAGATGCCTGTGGTGGATGTTTCAACAAAATTCCTCACCAAAGACAAATGGATATTAGAATGCACAAAAAAGTTATTGTTTGCGAATACTGTGGAAGAATCTTGGTTGACCAAGCTATTGTTGCAGAAGTAGAGCAAGCATAATGCCCAATTATAAATATATTCACTTAGCTCAAATTGCTGAAGGTCTTAGTTTAAAAGCAGTAAATGTTCTGATTGAGGACGAAAAAATAATTAAGATTTCTGAAAATGAAATCAATAATTTGCCTTCTCAAACAGAAATTATAGAGGCTAAGGGTTTAGTTTTGCTGCCTGGAATTATTGATATACACGTACATTTTCGTGAGCCAGGATTAGAAAATAAAGCAGATATGCTTTCTGAGTCAAGAGCTGCTGTTGCTGGAGGAATAACCACTGTTTTTGATATGCCAAACACAATTCCTCCAACAACTAATCTTCAAGCCTTAACTGAAAAAATTAAACTTGCAGAAGAAAAAATGTTATGCAACTACAAGTTCTATCTTGGCATAACTAATAATAATTTGGAAGAAGCTCTAAGCATTGACCCTGATCTAATTTGTGGCTATAAAATTTACCTTGGCTCATCAACAGGAGATATGTTGGTTGATAAGGCTCAAGCAATTGAAGGATTGTTTGAAAATAGCAAAATGATTATTACTGCACATTGTGAAGACGAAAAAAGAATCAGAGAAAACACTGCCAAATACAAAGAATTATATCCAAATAATGATGCTCCATCTTCAATTCATCCATTAGTAAGAGATGTTGAGGCTTGCTATTTGTCAACAAAGTTTGCAATTGATATGGCAAAAGGTAAAACGAAACTAAATATTGCTCATATAACAACTGAAAAAGAATTATCATTACTCCAAAAAGGAAAGATTGACTCCAAAAATATTACTGCAGAAGTTTCTCCAATTCATCTCTGGTTTGAAGAAAAGGATTTTGAACGCTTGGGTAATAAAATAAAATGTAATCCTTCCGTTAAAAGCAAAACAGATAGAGAAGCACTACGAAAAGCTTTACGTGAGGATAAAATAGATTTTGTGGCAACTGACCATGCACCTCATTTAATCGAAGAAAAAGAAAAACCATATTTTCAATCTCCATCAGGTATTCCTTCAATTCAGTTCTCATTAAACATAATGCTTGAACTGGTTAAGCAAGGAGAGTTATCACTTTCGCAGCTTCAAGAAAAAATGTGTCATAATCCAGCCACCTATTTCCAATTAGATAAAAGAGGATACATTGAGGAAGGCTACTATGCCGATTTGGTATTGGTTGATTTGAATGGTAAAACCCAAGTAAATAAAGAAACAATTCTGTCAAAATGCAATTGGTCTCCTTTTGAAGGAGAAACATTCAACTCAAAGATCGTTTCAACCTTTGTAAATGGTGATATTGTCTATCATAATTCAAATAAATAATTTAATAATTAAAAACTAATAACCCTATTAATCTATTAAATATTAATAGTCTATAGGGTTATTAGTTTTTTTGTTTATATAAATTAATCTATTAGATTAAAGTTATTTGTACCTTTGAGCGTATTAATCTTTGAAACTTTTTATTCAAAGATGTATTTGTTGAATCTTAATTAATACAAATCTCATGCGAAAATTATTGTTTATACTTTTGTTTATTCCGTTTATCTCATTAGGTCAGAAAGATTATTTTAATGAATTGGTTTATGCTGATAGTTTAATCCAAAATAATCAAATAGAATTAGCATATTCACAATTAAAAAATTTAGAGAAAACAATTCCAAAATCAGATTCTTTATACGATTACTCAAAAATTTATTTGATAGATGTAATTTCCTACTTAGAAAATAATAGTCGTTTGAATGAAGATTTTAGTAAGTCATTAGAATACGGATTAGAGGCATTAGATTTATTAAAAAAAGAGAATAAACTATTTAATAAAGAGTTTGCAGAACGAAAACCATATATGATTAAGAATATAGCTGTTTCATATTCTGGACTTAAAGATTACAAAAAAGCAAAAAAATATAAAGATTTACTCTACAAAGCTTATAAGCATAAGACTCTCCCTGAAGGTATTAATGAGTATTTTAATTTTGACTTTTTTAAATTAGACGACAAAAATATATGGGGATATGAATGGTTTGAAGAACTACCTAAAGATAGATTTTCTACAAGTTTTACCAAAATAGTTTATTACATATATAGCACAAATCCTGATGGTAGTGATAAGGATCAGTTATATAGATTACATGTTATAATGTTTCATGGTAAAAATGAAAATTTTGATTATGTAATGGACAAAAGATTTGAAACTGAAACGGAGGAGATAGAAGGAACAATGTATTCATTTATTTACAAAGAAGATATTGATTTTGAAAAATTACATAATGATGTGATTCAAATAGTGAAAAAAGATATTCAATCTGATACAAAAAGAGTTAGATCAAAAGATTCACAAAATAGTAAAATAGAAATTGAACTATAAAATATAAACAAGTATTCTCCTTTTAATAATTATAAACAATGCAAAAAAGATTTTTAGTTTTAAGCCTTAGTCTAATTTTTAGTCTTAATAATTGTTTTTCTCAGAGTTTCAAAGAAAAATTTGATTATTTAATTGAAGTAAACGATACAATTGGACAACAGCAAATTTTGGATAATTGGGAAAAGTTTGATATTAATGACCCTGAACTCTATGTTGCCTATTTTAATTATTATGTAAATAAGAGTCATCAAGAAACCATTACTCTTGGTCAGGATCCTCAAGGAGAGGTTGTTTATCAAATTATGGATCAAGACTCATCCCAAAAAGAACCAGTAGGATATTTATATGGTGGTTCTTCTTATGACTTAAAGATTTTAAGCAAAGGTTTTGATTGGATTAGTAAAGGGATTGAAAAACATCCAAATAGATTGGATATGAGATTTGGAAAGGTTTATGCATATGGTCAAATTGAAGACTATGATAATTTTACAAAAGAAATATTAAGTGCTATTGACTACTCATCAAAGAATAAGAATAATTGGACTTGGTCAGAGAATAAACCAGTTGAAGATTCTAAAAAAGTATTCTTAGGTTCAATTCAAGATTATCAAATTCAATTATACCAAACAGGAAAAGATAGTTTGCTAAATAATATGATTCAAATTGCAGAAAGAATATTAAAGTACTATCCAGATCATGTTGAAAGTTTAACAAACCTCTCAATAATTTCTATTTTTAATGAACATTATGACCAGGCTATAGATAATTTATTAAAAGCATACAAACTGAATCCAAAAGATTATATTGTTCATTACAATTTAGCAAATGCGTATAAATTAAAAGGAGATAATAAAAACTCTATCAAATACTATAAGTTAGTTATTAAGTATGGAGATCAAGAATCAATAGATTATGCTAAAGAACAAATTCAGTTTTTGGAAGAGAAAAAATAAATACTTTCAAGTAGAATATTAAGAAATTTTCACCAAAATATGGTTCTCTTTTTTTAGAAAGAATCATTTTTAATTTCATTATTTCCCTCTAATCTTCATTTTCCCTTCTTGGAGTTTATATTCAATTATTTGTATTAAAAAAATCATTTAGTTTTCAAGAGTAAATTATATTTGTTTTTTATTTTTTTATTCGGCACTTTAGATGTAATTTTGTAAATTATTTTAGATCAAAATTCTATTTAAAAACTGATATAATATTTTATGTCTGATATAATTAAAATTAAGAAAGGTTTTGACATTAAGATTTCAGGCAAGGCAATTGAGAAGGTTTCTTCTCCAATGGTTTCTTCCTATGCTCTTAAACCTACTGACTATATTGGCATAACGCCAAAGCTTTTAGTTAAAGAAGGTGATAGAGTTAAGGCAGGTAGTCCTGTTTTCTATTCAAAACTAAATGAAAAAATCCTCTTCACTTCTTCAGTAAGTGGGACAATAGAATCCATACAAAGAGGAGATAAAAGAGCTATCGAAGAAATTATCATTCTGGCTGATAGCACACAAGAGTACGAAGATTTTGGAACAGATTCTCTTGCTTCAATGCAAAGAGAAAACGTTGTTGAAAAACTCCTTAAATCGGGACTATGGACTTTAATTAGACAAAGACCATATTCAACAATTCCAAATTCTGAAGTTCAACCAAAATGTATTATAGTTAAGGGTTTCGATTCTTCTCCTCTTGGAGCAGATTACAATTTTCTACTTAAGGGGAAGGGAACTGATTTGCAGTTGGGAGTTGATGTTTTACGAAAACTTACTTCTGGGAAAATACATGTAAACATTAGTGCCACACAAACCACTTGCGATGAACTTTTGAGATTGGAGAATGTTCAAATAAATCGTTTCGAAGGACCTCATCCATCAGGGAATGTAAGCGTTCAAATAGCAAATATTGACCCAATTAATAAGGGAGATATTATTTGGTATATTGATGCTCAAGATTTGGCAATTGTTGGAAAATTATTTGCATCTGGAAAACTTGAAATGCAAAAGACAATAGCTTTAGTTGGACCTGAGGTTAAAAATCCACAATACTTTAGCGTTAGGTTTGGAGCTTGTGTTTCTTCAATTGTTGAAAACAATGTAAATACAGATAAAAACCTAAGATATATTAGTGGAAACATTCTTACAGGAATTTCAATATCTGCCAATGGATATATTGGAACTTATGATAATTTAATTTCCGTTATTGAAGAAGGAGATTATTATGAGTTTTTAGGATGGATAACACCTGGGATAAAGAAATTCAGTCTTTCAAGAACATTCCTTTCTGGATTTTGCAATCTTTTACCTTCAAAGTTTAGAAAGCCAGCTCAAATAGACACCAATTTGCATGGAGGAAAGCGTGCTTTGGTTCTGACAGGAGAGTTTGAAAAGGTTTTGCCTTTAGACATCTATCCAATGCAATTAATAAAAGCTTGTATAATTGAAGATATTGACCTTATGGAACAATTGGGTATTTATGAGGTTGATGCAGAAGATTTCGCACTTTGCGAAGTAATTGATGTTTCAAAAACAGATATTCAACAAATAATTCGTAATGGTCTTGAACTAATTAGAAAGGAGATGGGAGAATGAAATGGGTTAGAAATTTATTAGATAATATGAAGCCAAACTTTCAAAAGGGAGGAAAATTCCCTTGGCTTCACTCAACCTTTGATGCCTTTGAAACTTTTGCCTTTGTCCCAAAAACCACAACAACTTCTGGAGCACATTTCAGAGATGCTTTGGATATGAAGAGAACAATGACAATGGTTATTTTGGCTCTTATGCCTGCACTTTTGTTTGGAACATACAATATAGGTTTTCAACATTTCCACAGTATAAATCCAGAGCTTTCTTTCTTTGAAGGTTTTTGGGATAATTTATGGTATGGAGTAATTAAAATACTTCCAATCATTGTTGTTTCTTATGTTGTTGGTCTATCCATTGAGTTTGGATTTGCACAATGGCGTAAGCACGATGTTAATGAAGGGTTCTTGGTAACTGGAATGCTAATCCCTATGGTTATGCCACCAGATGTTCCTCTTTGGCAAGTTGCTTTAGCAACTGCTTTTGCAGTAGTTATAGGTAAAGAAGTTTTTGGAGGAACGGGAATGAATTTCCTTAACCCAGCTCTTTTAGCTCGTGCCTTTTTGTTTTTTGCTTTTCCAAGTTCAATGTCAGGAGATAATGTTTGGATTGCAGAAAAGGCAGATGCATTCTCTGGAGCAACTCCACTTGCTGAAATGATGGTAGGAGGAAATCTTCCTTCAACTTCTTTTTGGGATATGTTTTTAGGAATAATGCCTGGAAGTATTGGAGAAACTTCTTCAATTGCAATATTGCTTGGAGCAGCCTTTTTAATAATTACAGGTATTGGTTCATGGAGAATTACGCTTTCAGTGTTTATTGGAGGAGCTCTTATGGGACTTACCTTTAATTTTTTTGGTTCAAATCCTTACACTCAAATTCCTTTCTACTATCATTATGTAATGGGAGGATTTATGTTTGGAGCAGTATTTATGGCAACCGACCCAGTAACTGCAGCACAAACAAATAGAGGAAAATGGATTTATGGAATATTGATTGGTGCTATGGCAGTGCTGATTCGTGTTGTAAATCCTGCCTATCCAGAAGGAATGATGTTAGCAATATTATTACTTAATGTATTTGCACCACTAATAGACTACTATGTTGTTGATGCAAATATTCGTAAAAGAGTGAAACGTTGGAAAATAAAAGGAGGACAAAATGTTTAGTAATAGATATATTTTTATTTATGCCACAGTCTTAGTTATTGTTTCTGCGGCAATTCTAACCCTTGCCTCTGTTGGATTAAAACCCTATCAGGACAAAAATATAAGGGTAGAAAAAATGCAACAACTTTTGGGTGCAGTGGGAATTCAGTCCACTCCAAAAGATGCTGAAGAACTTTTTCAAAAATACTTTGTTGAGCAACACGCTGTAAATGCTAAAGGAGAAGTTGTGGCAAGCATAGTTAATGGCAAACAAACCACAGGTTCTATATCTCCATTTGGCTTAGATACAAAAAAACAATTAGTCCTATACAAAGCAAATGATGCTTCCGCCTCTTTACCATTATATATATGTGTGAAAGATGGAAAGAAATCTTATGTTGTTCCTGTTATGGGAAATGGACTTTGGGGTCCAATTTGGGGCAATTTAGCTTTCTCTGAAGATTTGAATACAATTGTAGGAGTAAACTTCGACCATAAAGGTGAAACTCCAGGGTTAGGAGCTGAAATTGCTTTACCTGATTTTCAAAATCAATTTAAGGGAAAGCAAATATTTGATAACGATAACTTCACTTCTATTAAGGTGATGAAAAGAGCCGATAAAAACAATCCTCATCAAGTTGATGCTGTATCGGGAGGAACAATCACCTCAAATGGAGTTTCTGAAATGCTTAAAAACTGCTTGCAGTTCTACATCCCTTACTTTAACTCTTTAAAAAAATAATATTATGGCTGGATTTAATTTTAAACTGATAAAAAATCCTCTTTCTAAAGAGAACCCAATCACGGTTCAAGTATTGGGAATTTGTTCTTCATTAGCAGTAACTGCTAAGTTGCAACCAGCAGTTGTTATGGCAATAAGTGTAACTGTTGTTGTTGCATTCTCAAATCTTATTATTTCATATTTGAGAAATACCATACCACCAAGAATTAGAATTATTGTTCAATTAGTAATTGTTTCCCTATTAGTAATTTTGGTTGACCAAGTTCTTAAAGCCTTTGTTTATGATGTAAGTAAGCAGTTGTCGGTATTTGTTGGTTTGATTATTACTAATTGTATTGTTATGGGACGTTTGGAAGCTTTTGCAATGAGCAATAAACCTTTTGATTCTTTCCTTGACGGAATTGGCAATGGGCTTGGATATGCCGTTATCTTAATTACTCTTGGAGTTATTAGAGAATTATTTGGAAGTGGTTCACTTTGGGGCTATCAAATTATTCCAGATTCTTTCTATGAGATGGGATATCAAAACAATAGTTTGATGATAATGCCTCCAATGGCTCTAATTCTTGTTGGAATAATTATTTGGGTACATAGAGCAAGAAATAAAGACCTTTGCGAGAAATAGTAACACATTAAGAAATAAGAGAAATTATGCAAGAGATAATTAATATATTCGTTAAGTCAATCTTTATTGACAATATGATATTTGCCTTCTTCTTAGGAATGTGTTCCTATCTGGCAGTATCAAAAACTGTTAAAACCTCAATGGGATTAGGTATTGCAGTTGTATTTGTTCTCCTAATCACCGTTCCTCTAAACTATATTATAGATAATTACCTTCTTAAAGAAGGAGCCCTTGCTTGGATTAGTCCTAAGTTTGCAACAATAGACCTAAGCTACTTGAGCTTTATTATCTTTATTGCAGTTATTGCAGCAATGGTTCAATTGGTAGAAATGTTTGTTGAAAAAACTTCACCCGTTCTTTATGCACAACTTGGAATATTCCTTCCACTTATTGCTGTTAACTGTGCAATACTTGGAGCTTCACTTTTTATGCAAGAAAGACAATACAATAATGTTGGAGAAGTAACTGCATTTGCACTTGGCTCAGGTATTGGCTGGCTACTGGCAATTGTTGGTATTGCAGCCATTAGAGAAAAGTTGCGTTACTCACAAATTCCAACTCCTTTGAAAGGTTTGGGTATAACTTTCATAATAACAGGACTTATGGCAATTGCCTTTATGAGCTTCTTAGGAATAAAATTGTAGAACTAAATCCAATCTTTAAAAGAAATGATAAAAATATTAATAATAAGTGTGGTAGTGTTTTTGTTTATAATACTCTTGTTAGTATGGGTATTACTCTTTGCAAGAAAAAAACTCCTGCCACAAGGAGAGGTTAAACTAACCATTAACAACGAAAAAGAACTAACCGTTCAGCCAGGATCAACAGTACTTTCAACACTTGCTGAAAACAAAATCTTTCTTCCTTCTGCTTGTGGCGGAGGTGGAACTTGCGGAATGTGTAAGTGCAAGATTACAGAAGGAGGTGGAGAAGTGTTACCAACTGAAAAGCCACATCTAAGCCGTAAACAACAATTGGATAATTATCACTTAGGTTGCCAATCCAAAGTTCGTCAAGATATGAAAATTGAAGTACCTGAAGAAATATTTGGAATTAAGAAATGGGAATGTGAAGTGGTGTCTAATAATAATGTAGCAACATTTATTAAAGAGTTTGTTGTAAAACTTCCAGAAGGAGAAAGTCTTAATTTCCGTTCAGGAGGTTATATTCAAATTGATGTACCTAAATGTGAAGTTGATTACAAATCAATAAATGTTCAACCAGAATTCCATGAAGATTGGGACAAAATGAAGATTTGGGATTTAAAGATGAAAAACTCCGAACTGGTATATAGAGCCTATTCAATGGCCAACCACCCAGCTGAAGGAAATATAATAATGCTTAATATTCGTATTGCAACACCACCTTGGGATAGAAAAAATGGAGAGTTTAAACATGTTAACCCAGGTGTTTGTTCATCTTACATCTGGTCACTAAAACCAGGCGACAAGGTAACAATCTCAGGACCTTATGGGGAATTCTTTATTAAAGATACTCAAAAGGAAATGATGTTTATTGGAGGAGGAGCAGGAATGGCACCAATGCGTTCACAT
Source organism: Bacteroidales bacterium UBA5515 (assembly GCA_002423895.1). GTDB lineage: Bacteria > Bacteroidota > Bacteroidia > Bacteroidales > P3 > UBA10566. Next base: position 51,698 of record DIOL01000001.1, read on the forward strand.
ATCTTTGACCAGTTTAAAACTAAACATACTTCCCGTAAAGCAACCTTCTGGTATGGTGGTCGTTCATTAAGAGAACTGTTCTATATTGATGACTTTAAACAAATTGAAAAGGAAAATCCTAATTTCACTTTCAATATTGCATTAAGTGAACCAAAGAAGGAAGATAATTGGGAAGGTTATGTTGGATTTATTCATCAAGTAATCTTTGACAATTACCTTAAAAATCACCCAGAACCTGAAGAAATTGAATATTATCTTTGCGGACCAAAACTAATGACCGATGCAATAATTAAGATGTTGGATGGTTTAGGAGTTCCTCCAGAAAATATCATGTTTGATGATTTCGGTAATTAGGATCAAAGAAGTATAATTTACATACAACCAAAATGTAGGGGCGTATTGCATACGCCCCTTTTTTATTGTTTGTTTATATCGGGCTTATGCAATATGCCCTTACAATCATTATTAATTTGAAAAACTACGTCTTATTGAATACCACATTCTTTCAAAAATATTATGATTTCGTTTATAATCTTTTTTCCTTATCCAATAATCTTCAAATAATTCTCGACTTTCTTTCATCGCCTTATCTTCAGAAGACCATCCTGTAATATGATCTGAATAAATATCAAAAGCATATTCTCCTTTCTCTTTATCTGTATTAGCAATCATTAAAACTACTGAACCTGCAAGAAAATCAAAATAAGTTAATTGTATAACATATAATCTATCAGTACAACCAGGAAATTCATGTAGAAAATCTCTATAGTTTAGGTACATAGTTATTCTATCACTATTTTTAGAGCATAAATAAATCTTTTCATATTCTCCTTCTTCAAAAGTAAGCTCTCCAAGATGATACCTAAATTGAATAACTTGTTTTTGACCTGTTGAATCTACAAATTCCAAATGTCCATCTGTATAATCCCAAAATAATTTTGCATCCATAAAGATAATAAAATTCTTATGATATATATTATCTGATTTTGAAGATTGACAAAAAGAATAAGAAGAATATAAACAAATTCCTATAAGTAAAAATAATATCTTCTTCATTTCAATTTAATGTTTTATTATTTCCTGTAGTTATGACTGTTATTACGATTCTTATTTATTAATAACTTTTATCTGTTTTAATGTTCAAAGGTAAGAAATTATTTTACATTTAGTTTAAATCATATATGAAAATTATATATGGCTCAATCTTATTTAAAAATAGACAAAAAGAAGTCTGAAAAATAAAAACCTTATTTTTCTTTCAACATTGCATTAAGCGAACCAAAGAAAGAAGACAATTGGGAAGGTTATGTTGGATTTATTCATCAGGTAATTTATGACAATTACCTTAAAAATCATCCAGAACCTGAAGAAATTGAATACTATCTTTGCGGACCAAAACTAATGACCGATGCAGCTATTAGAATGCTTGACAGTTTGGGAGTTCCTCCTGAAAATATTATGTTTGATGACTTTGGAAATTAGAATTATAAAGATATAATTTATATATAACTAAGAAATTTGGGAGTAATAATTTACTCCCTTTTTTATTTGTAATAATTTAAAAGGACTTATAATTATTTGTGAAAAATAAAACCTTATTTCAGTAAAATAAAGTAAAGAAAGAATTTTTTAAAGTAAAGAAAGAAAAAATTAAAACAAAGAGTTAGTAAAGAACCGAGTTACTGAGTTAATGAGTCACAGAATCACCATACAAAAAACTCAATCATAATGAAAAATAAGTCAATCAAAAATAAAAATATAAGGGACATAAATTAAAATATGATTGATATATTTTCAAATATAAGGGACTTATTTTTAATTATGATTGATATATTTTTGGATATTGTACTTACTCTTTTAAATAGTCAGAAAGTTGAAAAGCCCAGGCATATTTAGATCTTACATCTGAAAACTTGATTGATGAGGTATTGATAATTAATTTCCCATCTTTATAAGTCCATGGAATTACAGGATATTTAATTTTATCTAAGAAATAAATTGTCATATCATCCTTGGGTGCTTTATCAAGTTTTAATATAAGATTATCTTCTGGAATTGAAAATGCAATTGCATAAAGGTCATTATTTTTTGTTGTGTAGCAAACATAAGGTTTACTGCATTTGTACTCAGATTTCCATTTTGCTTTTATAGGTTCTTCTTCTTGAGATTTGCTTTTCCATTTTAAACTGATTGAGGCTTCAAGATTTTTTTCAACATACTCAACATAAATTTTATAATCCTCTCCTTTATTGAGTTCCACTTCACAGGAATTGATATTTTTCTTTGTGTCAATTATCAGTTTACTGTTTAAATACACTAAAGCATAATCATCCGCTTTACAACTAATTGTATATTTTTCAGAAAACTTTGGCTTAATAATTCCAAACCAGGTAACATTAAAATTATCTTCTGAAATAATTTTAAAAGGAGAATTTCTTACCCAATCGAAATTAATAACACTGTCAATTAATCCAGGCACTGATACCATTGATTCATCATAAGGTTTTTTATAAGGCTTTGATCCATATATTGCATCTCCATTTTGAGATAACCATTTGCCTAAATCTAATAGTCTTTCCTGTTGAAGTAATGGGATTTGTCCATCAGCACCTGGTCCAACATTAAGAGTTAAACCTCCTCCACCTGCAACTAACTGAACAAAATGTTGAATAATTTCTTCTGAAGTTTTATAACTTGACAAGTCTTCATTCCTGTTCAGTCCAAAGCTTCTGCCAATTCCCCTGCATTCAGCCCAAGGACGATTTGATTCAATAATGCCAGCACTGTATTCAGGAGTTAGAAAACCATGATTAAACCCTTTCCCAAATCTGTCATTAACAATTGCTTTTTCTCCAACAACTTTATAATAGTAATCCACCAGTTCATCTGAGTGTAATTCCTTATATGAGTGATCCCAGTCTCCATCTGAAAATATTAATGTAGGCTTATACTTATCAACCAATTCTTTGAATTGAGGAATAAGATGTTTTTGTGCATATTCTTCTATTGATTTGTTTGTGTCAACAGTCCATCTGTAAAGAGGATTTGTCCATTCAGTAAGGGAGTAATAAAATCCCATTTCCATTCCCTTTTTTCTAACTTCATCACTTAACTCCTGACAGAAATCTCTTTTTGGAGCTGTTTCCATACTGTTCCAGTTCTTTGCATATTTTGAATTCCACATGCAATAACCATCGTGATGTTTTGTTGTGAAAATAACATATTTGGCTCCACTTCTTTTAAACAGTGTAGCCCAGGCATCAGCATCGAAAAGCTCTGCCTTAAACAAATCTTTATAATCTTCGTATTTGAAATTCTCGCCAAAAACTCTTTTCTGAAAATCTATTCTTGCACTGTCTCCACTTATTAATCCCTTATAGAACCATTCAGCATACTGTTCTTTTCCACTCCATGAAGGAACGGAATACAAACCAAAATGAATAAATATTCCAAGTTTTGCATCCTTAAACCATTGTGGATACTCTCTTTGAGTAATTGATTCAGGTCTTTTGTCCTGTGCATTTATTGAAAAAGGAATATACACAAAGCAAACTAAAACAATAAAAAAATATTTGAAACTTGTTTTCATAGTTCCTGAGAATTGATTTAAAGAAAAATTTATTCTACAACAACTTCATAAACTCTTCCTTCAATATCATTCATTGGGAAAGGAAGAAAGTTTTGGTCATATACAACTGGAGGCCAGAATTCGGAATAGTGATACTCCTGAGTGATTACCGTAAGCATTTGGTTGTTTGGAATAACAGTAAATTCATCATTCATATAGCCAACAACATACATTTTATCAGGACTTTCTCCAATTCTCCAGATTATTTCATTTGGCTTCCATTCAATTTCGTAATAGTAATATTCCCTATGAAAAATATTATTTGGAATTGCTTCTCTTGAAGTAAGAGCTCTATAAGCATCATACCAGCGAACATAAGTAAAATCCTTGTTAATGTATTTATAATTATGTCTTCCTCCTTTAAAAAAGTTTGAAGGGCTTGGACATGCTAAATCCCAGTTAGTACAAGCTAAAATACACTCATCTTTATTAAAAGCATTATAGCCTTTTGGAGTTTTTTGATAGTTTTCAGGCCAGTATTTAGAGGTCTTAATTATTTCAATATCTATTTCAGAGTAATTTGATGAAGGAGTTCTTTCAGCTTTTGTTCCATCATCTAAAGCATACTTTACATATCCATCTTTATTGCAACTTCTTCTTTTGTTCCAATCCTGTTCTGATTGGTAAATTAGCCAGAAAGCATTTGTTATTCCACTCCATAGGCCAGATTTGTTCAATTGTGCAGGGAATTTTATTTTTCCTCTAAACTTTCCATAAGTAAATCCTACTCTTGTTTTAATTCCAACACTTTCCTTTCTTGGATTAGACATTCTATCTTTATTGCCAGGGTTAATTAAAGTAATATATTTCCCATAATCATCAACTTTTACAGTCTTTGCTGGATAATCACTGATGTAAGGGTGGTCAATTATTCTATTATTTGTATCGGCATATTTTTTCTTATCCTTAAAGTAATTATCACTTGTGTAGCTATCGTCAAGAATATCTTTTACCAATGGTACATTCTTTAGAGCATAGGTTTTAGGAATATTATGGAAGAATTGCTGGAATAGGGATGAGGTGTAATTTTCTTTGCTGTTACCTACTTTACCATTATTAGGATATATCTTAAAGTCAGCGTTTGGGTAGGAAAGAATATCAACATAAACTCCTTTATCTGCATTTAAAACTGCTTTAAGTTTTACGGCCTGTTTTGCAATCTTTGTGCTTATTCCATTTATGCTTTTGCCATTCCCTTTAATAAAATAGGAGTAAGGATTGGTAAATCCTTTAATTGAATCAGAAAGAGAAATGTTTTTTACTTCATTAGGAATTTTATTAAGAGCATCTTGATTTACCACAACCAGAAGAAAACTGTAAATACCTGTTCTTGGATTACGTTTAAACCTGTTATTAACTTCCTTATTTTGATTATCTGACTGTAAAACCCAACACATATCTCTATAAAGCTGTTCATCAACTGATATTTTATTTGTCTTTGCTTTTTCTTCTATTGCTTTTAACCAATTCTTATCGCCTCTTATCATTTCCATTCCCTTATAGATTTCTTTTTCAATATCCTTATATTCAGGATTTGCACCAAAGTAAATCTTTTCATTTCTTGGATTTCCAACAATTCTAATAGCATCTTCTATAATCCCATTTTGAGGAACTTCCTTAAATTCTTTATCCGTTTCTTCCCATGAGCCATAAAAGTTTTCATTGTCAAACTCTTCACCCAATTCATATTTATAGGATTCATTCTGATAATAAATTTTATAGAAAAGTTTTTCATCATTATTTACCTTTGCTTTGAAATGCAAAAGTCCATCATTAGATTGATTGATTGTAGGGAAAATAATACCTTCAGTAATGGCATTAGTCATATCCATTATCATTGAAAGAGTATCGTTGTTTAATCTGTTTTCCTTATTATCAATATTTAGATTAGAAAAATCAATATTAAACTCTTGTATTGTGTTTTCTCTTCTACAACTTGAAAAAAGAATTATAATTGAAAAAGTAAATAATACTAATAAGTATTTATTTGGAAGGGTTTTTGTCTTAGAATACATATCCAATTTTAAAAGAATTAGTAATTTGATAGGTCTTCCCATTTGAAATAGGATCTCTTAACATATCTGTTAGACTTCTTTTAAATTGATAGCCATAGAAGATTTTTCTATATCTAAATTCAACTTCCAATTGAAGTCCCAATACATTTTTATTCAAATAATCCTTTCTTTCAATTCCATTAATGTCCGCTCTACTATCAAAAATATAATTATAAAATCCACCTATTGAAAAAGAGTATTCAAAATCATTTTCATTAATACTTGTTTTTAATGAAAGAAGAATTGGAACTGAAATGTTATGATACTTTACTCTTGCTTCATATCTATTTGCTCCTAAGTAATAATAATCAGCGCCAGTTTTGATTGCTAAAAATTTGCTTAATTCAAATTTACCAAAAAATCCAGCTCCATAAGCAAAATCAGTTTTTCCAGTCATTCTCCCTTCTGAGTAGTAATGTTGATTATTCCCAATCATAAAGTTTAATCCCCAATAGTTTGATGGAATAGGTTTTTTTATATTTGGATTCTTTCCTGAAGGTTTTATCTCATTAACATTAGCAAAGTTTAGTAATGCCTCATAAAAGAAATCAGAAATATCATTTATCCCTTCATAGTCTATTAATTCTGCATCATCTTCAGGTTTATGATAAGGAGATTTTAGTCCAGTTGAAACATAAAAAGCAGGAATATTCTTTTTTAGAAACGAATCGTGATCAGAACCAGTAAATATACTTTTATCAAAAGATTTAAAGTTGACCTTATATTTATCATTTAAGGAAGAATTTTTGAAATATTGAGAGTAATTATCAATTAATCCAACACCAACAATCTTTAATTCCTTAGAGGTTTTAAGAAATCCAACCATATCAAGGCTCATCATTAGTTTAGTATTATTGCTAATTAATATATCATTATGTTTTGCTTGATTGTTTGCAAAATAGTATGAACCATTTAAACCAGTTTCTTCACTGTCAAATGCAACTAAAACAATACTTCTTTTAAATTTTTCTTTGTTTTCATTTATTTTTCTTCCCAATTCCAAAATTAAAGAAGTGCCTGAGGCATTATCGTCTGCTCCATTATATATTACTGTATCACCATTTTTAATTCTATAGCCCAAATGATCATAATGTGCACCAAGAACAATAAACTCGTTTTTAAGTGTTGAGTCACTTCCTTCAATAACACAATATATATTCTTTTGTGTTGTCCCTTCTCTAATAATTTGGTAGTTGGGCTTTAAACCATTTTCAATAAAACGACCATAAATATATTGAGCAGCTTTATCTCCATATATTGTTCCAGCACCTCTTCCCATTAATGAATCTGATGCTAAAACATAAACATCTTTCTTTATTCTTTCTATAGAGTTTTGAGAAAATGTATTAGTTATTGGAAAAACAACCAATGTAATAATGAATGCGAATAAGAATCTTTTTAAACTCATATCTTTTTATTTTATAAATTATCTACCCCAAGTTTCTCTGTCAAGACTTCTGTATCCAATTGCTTCAGCCAAGTGAGGGTTTTCTATGTTTTTACTCCCTTCCAAGTCAGCAATTGTTCTTGAAACTTTTAAAATTCTATCATAAGCTCTTGCAGAAAGTCCAAGTTTTTCCATTGCTCTTTTCAAAAGATTTACTCCATTTTCATCCAATTTGCAATATTCTTTAAGCATCTTTGGAGTCATTTGAGCATTACAATGAATAGCTTCTTTATCTTTAAATCTTTCTTGTTGAATTTTCCTTGCTCTAAGAACTCTTTCTCTAATCATACTGCTTGGTTCTCCATCTCTCATTGCAGAAAGGTCTTTGAAAGGAACAGGGACAACTTCAATTTGAATATCAATTCTATCTAACAAAGGACCAGAAATCTTGTTTAAATATTTTGAAACACTTCCTGCTGCACAAGTACAACTAACATTTGGGTGATTGTAGTAACCACATGGACAAGGATTCATTGCAGCAACCAGCATAAAACTTGCTGGATAGCGAACAGCTTGTTTGGAACGTGATATTGTAATTTCTCTTTCTTCCATTGGCTGACGCAAAACCTCCAAAACATTCCTTTTAAATTCTGGCAATTCATCTAAAAACAAAACTCCATTATGAGAAAGAGATATTTCTCCAGGTTGAGGATAGGCTCCGCCACCAACAAGAGCAACATCGGAAATTGTATGATGAGGATTGCGGAAAGGTCGAACAGAAATCAAAGGTGTATTCTTTGACATCTTACCTGCAACGGAATGTATCTTTGTTGTTTCAAGAGATTCTTCAAGAGAAAGAGGAGGGAGTATTGAAGGAAGTCTTTTTGCCAACATTGTTTTACCACTTCCTGGAGGTCCAATTAGAATAACATTATGACTCCCTGCAGCAGCAATTTCCATTCCTCTTTTAATGTTCTCCTGACCTCTTACATCAGAAAAATCAAATTCATAAAGTTCCAATCCCTTATTAAAAACTTCATCGCAATCAACCACAGTAGGAGTTAAAGCTTTGGTGTCATTGAAAAAATTGATTACTTCCAATATGCTATCAACTCCATAAACTTCCAATCCTTTTACAATTGCAGCCTCTGGAGCGTTTGCTTTGGGTAGGATAAAGCCCTTAAAACCTTGTTCCTTTGCTTCCAATGCAATGGGTAAAGCTCCTTTTATAGGTTGAAGACTACCATCCAAAGAAAGTTCCCCCATAATTAAGTAATCAGATAAAGAATCGGCAATAATTTGTTCTGAAGCAGCCAAAATACCCATTGCAATGGGTAAATCATAAGCAGAACCTTCCTTTCGAATGTCGGCAGGAGCCATATTAATTATTATCCTCTTGCCTGGAATTTTATATCCAAAACACTGCAAAGCAGAAGAAACTCTTTGATAACTTTCCTTTACAGCATTATCAGGCAATCCTACCAAGAAAAATCCAACACCCTGTTCAACCGAAACTTCAACGCATACAGTTGTTGCAGTTATGCCACTAATGGCACTTCCAAAAACTTTTACTAACATATCATTTTAGTTTTTTAGAGACCATCTCCAGTAAAATAGAAAATTCCTTTTGATTGGAGCTGTAGAAGTCAATGCTTTTATTATATTTATCCTCACTAACATTATGTTTTTTGAGAATCTCTTTATTATAATCTGTAAGTCTAAGATTTCTAACAGTCATGTTAGAGTCTTTTTTTAAATTAACCAAAGCTTGAGCTTTTTGAATATCAGCAATAATTTCAGATAGATTTTCCTTAGGGATAATATCCTTATTAGTAGTTTCTTTCTTAGAACAGGAAAGAAATGAAAATAAAACAATAATTAACAAAACATTTTTCATTTGACAAAAATACAATTATTTTCTACAAAAGCGAGCAATAGCAACTAATAATTTGCTCTTCAAGGAAACATAAAATAGTTTTGCTTGTCTTATTTTACTAATTTTGCAAATCTGAATAAGAATTAACTAAAACAAAATAATAGAAGTATATGGCTTTAAAATGTGGAATTATTGGATTGCCAAATGTAGGAAAATCAACACTTTTTAACTGTTTGTCAAGTGCAAAAGCACAATCAGCAAACTTTCCTTTCTGTACCATTGAACCCAATTTGGGAGTGATAACAGTGCCGGATAAAAGACTGAATGAATTGGCAGAATTGGTACATCCTGAAAAGATAATTCCAACAACAGTGGATATTGTAGATATTGCAGGCTTAGTAAAAGGAGCTTCAAAAGGAGAAGGATTGGGAAACAAGTTTTTAGGAAATATTCGTGAATGTGATGCAATTCTTCATGTTCTTCGTTGCTTTGAAAATGATAATATTGTTCATGTTGAAAATGGAGTTGATCCAATTCGAGATAAAGAAATTGTTGATACAGAACTTCAAATAAAAGACCTTGAAACAATAGAATCAAGATTTTCAAAGACTGAAAAGCAAGCTAAGACAAATGGGGATAGAGAAGCTAAGGTTTTATTAGAAGTAATGAAGAAATATCGTGATGTTTTGGTTCAAGGAAAAAATGCAAGAGAAGTTGTTCTTGAATCAAAAGAAGAAATTAATGCGGCAAAGGAGTTATTCCTTTTAACAACCAAGCCAGTATTATATGTTTGTAATGTTGATGAACAATCTGCAAAAGATGGTAATGCTTACACTCAAAAGGTTCAAGAAATTGCTAAAAAGGAAGGTGCAGGAATACTTATTGTTGCTTCAAAAATAGAATCAGATATTGCAGAGCTTGAAACTTATGAAGAAAAAGAAATGTTTTTAGAAGAACTTGGATTGGAAGAAAGTGGGGTTAATCGTTTAATTAAAGAAGCCTATAGACTTTTAAAACTTAAGACATTTCTTACAGCAGGAAGTGATGAGGTAAGAGCATGGACATTTCATGAAGGATGGAAAGCACCTCAATGTGCAGGAGTAATTCACACAGATTTTGAAAAAGGATTTATTAGAGCAGAAGTAATAAAATATGACGACTTCATTACCCTGAAAAGTGAAGCAGCATGCAAGGAAGCAGGGAAGATGAATGTTGAAGGCAAGGAATATGTAGTTCATGATGGCGACATAATGCACTTCCGTTTCAATGTATAAAATGTAATAATCAAATATATTACTATTGTTGAATTAATTTGTAATGATTATGAGAAAGCTTGCATTTATTTTTTCAATTTTTATTAGTTTAGGACTTTATAGCCAAAACTTCGATTCAATTATGAGCAAACGTATTGAACTTAATTGTACTGATGTTACTCAAAATTCTTCTTTTTTGTTTTCTCATTATATGGAGAATAATAAAATTGATTCTGCAAAACTGATTTTTGATTATTGGAAAGGTAAATGTGGTTTAACAGAACCTACTTTTAGAGCAAATGTTTTATTAAATTTGGTTCAAGGAAATAGTATAGAGCCAATTATTGATTCTTTCACAATAGGTATTATATTGAAATACAGAGATAGGAGGAACGCCTCAAAAGCATTAATGTATTCACATTATGATTATAATCAATCATACTATGGTTTTCTTCCTTTTTTTTCAAGGTTTGATCAATTAACTACACAAATTGCAAGTGATAAAATCCATTCCTATAGCAAAGAATCTATTGAATATCTTTTATGTGAATACTACGCAGATTTAAATGACAGTATTCTTTATAAACTTCAAGACAAAAATTATCTAAATACTTCCTTATCTAAAGAATATTATAATCTAATAGAAGAAATTAAACCGAAGTCAACTTTTAATATGAATTTTTCTTTTGGAGCTTGGATTCCAACAGGTTCAATGAAAAAATTTGGCACAAAGCCCATTTTTAGTTTTGAGATGGGTGCAGATGTGAAAAAGATGTCCTATAATATTAATATTTCTATTAGAGGGAATAAGTCAGATGTTTACTATATGGCAAAGAGAGAAGATACTGGACTTATCGATTCTACAAATAGTTTTTTGGGTGGATATATGGGATTTGAGGTAGGTAGAATGATTTTACAAACAAAGAAATCAGACTTTAGAGTACAATTAGGTGTAGGTTTTGATGGGTTTGATGTGTTTGAGGATAAAGATAAAAGAGATAATGTAAGCGATGGTACAAGCATTTTTACTTACAATTTTAATTTAGGAATAAACTATCGTTATTATATTGGAGATATCTATTATATTGGAGCGATTGCAAAATATAATATAGTTGATTATCGTCTTGGAAATATAGTCAACTTTTCTTCAAACCCTTTCTCTCTTCAATTAACATTAGGATTTTCTGCTATAAATATTTATTCTAAGAGTCTTCTCAATAGGCTAAATTATAAAGGCAAAAGAAGATAGTTTTATTTTATTTCTTCTCTCAAAATATTCAATCATTCTGCTTTATTCAAAAGAAATTGAATAAATAATAGAATGAGTTTCTGAAAATTAAACAATGAGCTTTCTTTTTTAAATAAAGGTCTTTGAGTGTTTTATAAGATATTTATTTCTTAAATATTATGATTTCTTTGATGCTTAAGAATATATTTCTATTTATATTTGCGGCATAAAATTTTATTATCATGAATGAAGAAACAAAAAAATGTAACAAAAGCGGTAAAGTAAATAATGCTGCAAGTTGTGGAGGCTTCTATGGATTAGGATTTATTGGAGCTGCAATCTATTTTATTTCACATGCTGCAACCTTTGGAGCAGGAGTAGTAGGCTTTTTAAAAGCATTGGTTTGGCCTGTTTTCTTAGTGTATAAATTATTAGAGTTTCTAAAAATGTAATCTTATTTTATTGATTTATTCTCTTAACCAATTACTACCAAATATAAGGGAATAGTTTAAAACGAGTTTTTTCTGAATATTCTATATAACCATTTAGTTCATCTTTTAGAGTTTTATCTTCTAAATATGTTCTTATTATTGTTATAATTATTGAAATGCTTATTGGAATTATAACCCAAAGAGAACCAAATAATAATGGAAATCCGATAAGCTGAATAATATTACCCAAATATGCAGGGTGCCTTACAAATTTATAAAGACCATCTTGGCAAACTGTATGAGAACGTTCCTTTTGTATTCTTACTGTGCTTGAGAAAAACTTATTTTGCTTTTGTGCAATTAGAAATAATAATTGTCCTAAGGTTGTCAGTAAAATACCTATTATATATAAACTCCAATGAAAATCAATTGACAAATGATATCTTCCAGAATCTAATCCTGCTAAAATATACATAATAATTGTCATTAGAAATGATATACCTAAAATCAACTTGTCCCATTTTTTTGTATTTTCACCAGGCTTATTGCGTTCTTCCATCAGCTCTGGGGAAATTCTTAATGTAGTAAAGTTCAATAATAACATTATTAAACCAATTGCAGCATAAATCCAACCTTGCCAATAGTCTAAACGACCAGCACTAACAAATATAATTGCAAAAAAGAATAAAGTACCTAAAAGGTTTTTAATTATAAGACTTGATTTCATACAGCAAAAATATTTAATAAAAGAAATATCTTAATCCTTAAATTGATACGTCATTTTATATTTTTGTTCGCCTTCTGAATTTGTGTATTGAACTTTCTCTTCTTTTGGTTTTGGACAAAGTTTGAATTCTAACCAAATTGAGAGGATTAAGGATATAATATTTGAAATCAATATTAATATTAAGCTAAGAGAATAATTATTCCCTCCTTGATTGTAAAACATATGCACTACAAAGATTGTGATTAAGAAAAATGATAGTATTGATACCCATATGTAATAATTAATTCTCATAGTAATAACTCCATAAATTAAAAGACCAAACCATAATATTGCGCTTATATTTGGAGAGTTAAAAAGGAAGAATAAAGCGGTTAAACAAATAACACCAAGCAAAACATAATTCCAAATACCATATTTTTTAATTGCTTTTTGTGAAGGAAGATATGTAAGTATATTAGCAATCTCAATTGAATACTTGTATTTTTCTACAAGTGTTTTAAATACCTGCTGTTTACAGACTCCTTGCTTTAGAAGTTCCTTTGCTTCTTTTCTGACTTCTTTCTTATTTAATAATTCTGCCATAATACTTCTCCTTTTTTATTATTATAATGAAGTTTTTATTTTTTGAAATCAATAAGCCAATTAACTAATCCAAAGTCCAATCAATTTTTTCCTTTTATTTGAATTGTCAAAGTTAGAAATATTATTCTGATTAATCTAATATTTATTAATTAAATTGTGTTTCTTGATATTATCTACTTTGTAATTTTATTTTCTCCTTATATAAATGTACAAAAGCCTTATTTTAATTTAAAAAGATAAGGAATAAATTTTGTAACATGCCACCATACTTATTCTATCATGCCACCATAGTACCAGTATCGTGCCACCTTACTCGAGTATCGTGCCACCTTACAAAATTTATCCTTGATATAAATAAAATTATCCTTGATATAAATTAATTTATCCTTAGTTTAAATAAAATTATCCTTGATTTAAATTCAAATATATCAAATATAAAAAGGATGCTTCTTTAAAGATGCTAATAAAAGAAGGAAAAACAATTTTTAAGAATTAACTGGTTGAGGTTTTTCTGGGAGTGGCTCTTCGTATTTACTTGCAAAGGTTTTGATTGTTTCTATTAAATCAGTTGCTTTCTGAATTTCTTCTGAATAGTATTGTGGTTCTTTGCTGTAATTGTTTAATTGGTCAAAAAGAGTTAGATAGTAGGGAGAAAGATAGTTGAAAAGTTTGTTTGCTAAAAGTACTCTAAGAGATTCCAATTGCATTTGTTCTGATATTTCACAAAGATTTATCCAAGTAAACATTATTCTTTGTGCATCAAGTCTTCTTTGTGATTGCTCTTGAGGGCTTAAGCTTAGGAAATAATCCATATTCTTTGAGAAATTATGCACAACTTCACTCATAAGGCTTACAGATTTTTCTTCCTCTCCCAATTGTCCATAAGCAAGTGAAAGTTCTGACATAATAAATGGGTAGGAGTGAATTTTTGCAGGTAATTTCTCCAAACAAAGATTAAGTGTTGCAAGACTTTTTTGAGCTTCTCCTTCTGCAATAAAAGTGTGAGCAAGCAAGGATGCTTGAGAGGCATACTGCTCAATTATGCTTCTATGTAGTTCATCGTAGTAAATTCCTTTTTTGTCAAAATTCTTCCACTCATAGTTATGCATCAGATTCTCATACATTCTTTTTGAATTTACTCCTCCAATCTTTGAATCAACAATTGTATTATTTGGTATTTGTTTTTCTTTCTTAAGTCTGTAAACAAATCCTTCATTGCTAAGATATTCCTCAAGTCCAAATGTGTCTTCTAATGAATAGGAAGAAAAATAAATAGGTCTGTTAGCAAAATTATTAGCAATTATATCGTAAAGCATCATTGTGCTTTTGGTTATTTCGGAGCCTTCAATGGAGAAGTCAATTACATTAACACTATCAACATTTATAAATAGTTTGTTGGTTGAAAGAGCATAGAATTTAGTTTTGTTGAGAGTGATTGCATTGCTGTTATTATATAATCCTTTTAGTGCAGCGTTCATTTCCATTTTATTATTGCTTGGATTAATGAAACTAATCTCTCTGTTAGGGCTTGAATAAACAGACTCTTTTGCAATATAATTTAATGGTAAAGATGTGTGAACTTTTTGTTTGAGTTTTGAAATATAGTCAGCATTATTAAGAAATTGAAGGTTGATTACTCTAACGTCTTGTCTTATGCCTTCCACCTCCTGCAAATACCAAAGAGGATAGGTGTCGTTGTCTCCATTAACAAAAAGTATTGCATTTTCTTCACAACTGTTCAAAATGGAGTAAGCGAAATTGTTGGCAGTGTAGCGATAGGAACGGTTGTGATCGTTGAAGTTTTGTGCAAACAAAAGAGCTGGCACCAAAAGAAAACTTGGTAAAACATATTTAGGTTTCTTTATCCTGACAATGCCAAGAAGCCATTTGCTTAAAGCAAAAGCACCCATTGCCACCCAAATACTGAATACCATAAAGGAACCAACATAAATATAATCTCTTTCCCTTGGTTGATAGGCATAATCATTAAGATATATGCTTATTGCCAATCCGGTGAAAACAAATAAAGTGCTAAGAGTAAACCAGCCCTTAACATCTCTTCCTATTTGGTAAAACATACCTATAATTGCCAAAAGAAAAGGTATCCCAAAATATATGTTATTAGCTTTATTCTTTTTATCCTCAGGCGAAAGATTGGTGCCCTTATTCAAAAACTTATCTGCAACAAATAAACCAGTGTGCCATTGTCCTTTGTTATTGTTGCCATATCCTTGCAAATCATTAGTTCTTCCAACAAAGTTCCAAAACAAATACCTTCCATACATATATCCAATTTGATAGTTGGCAAAGTATTGAAGATTCTGTATCCAACTTGGCTTAGCTCTCAGTTCTCCATCAATCAAAACAGTGTCTTGAGGCATTCCAACCCAGTCAGTATATCCTTGTTCATAGCTTGGATTATTATAGTTCCACATTCTTGGGAAGAACATCATCAACTCTCTTTCAAAAATTGGCTTAATGCCCTTATCTGTCATCTTGAAATCCTTTGGAGGAAGAGCAGTGTAGGAGGGACCATAAATTAAAGGAGCTTCTCCATAAGCATCACGGTTAATATATGAAACTATATTTTTTGTGTTGCTTGGATTATATTCATTTA
Organism: Bacteroidales bacterium UBA5515; assembly: GCA_002423895.1. Lineage (GTDB taxonomy): Bacteria > Bacteroidota > Bacteroidia > Bacteroidales > P3 > UBA10566. The sequence goes on from DIOL01000001.1 coordinate 67,481, forward strand.
TTGGAGTATCGGCATCTGCTCTGATAACAACAATGGCGAAAGTTGAAAATCCAATAAAAAAGAAAAAGACTGAAAGCGTGATTGTGTTTAATAAAGGTAGTTTCTTCCAAAGAGAGAAACCAGTTAAAAGAATAATTAAAAACAGAATAGAAATAATTATCCATTTTGGATTAATGCTTATAATTTTTATAATGCTGGGAACAATAAACCAAAGCAAAAGTAACAGAACTCCACATGCAACAATTATTGTTGAAATAATTCCAGGAAGATTCCCTTTCTTATAATGGAAGTAAACAATCAGGAAAACAGCAGGTAAAACCAAAAGTGAAAGTAAATGAATATTAATGGAGAGTCCAACCATTAAACAAATAAACAACATCCAGCGAGGATGAGGTTTTTCGTCCCATTTCAATATTGCCCAAAAGGTAATTGCAGTAAACAAAATAGAAACTGAATAAACCTCTGCTTCAATTGCTGAATTCCAGAAAGTGTCAGAAAAAGCAAAAACTAATGAACCAATAACTCCAGCAATAATATTACTAATAAACTTATCACTGTTGCGATACATTAATCTGACAATAATCCAAAACAAAAAAGCAACAGTAGCTCCAGAAGCAATGGCTGAAAGAGAATTAACTAAAATAGGAATAAGCTTAGGGTTTCCAAAACTGAAGATTGAGAAAAAAGCTCCCAATAGTTGATAAAACGGAGCTCCAGGAGGATGACCAACTTGAAGCTTGGAACTTGTTAAAATATATTCTCCACTATCCCAAAATGAAAGAGTGGGTTCAGCACAGATTATATATAGTATTGATGTTAGAACTCCAAGTATCCAACCAATATGATTAACCGTTTTCTTGTATTTTATCATTTCCTATCTAACATAATAGATATTGAATGTTTCTTTTTTTACCAATTAACAAAGGCTTTATTGAAAATATCTTCAACGAGTTCTTCATTAATTTGTTTCATTAATGCCTCTTCAACATCGCTTAATGAAAGTCCACTATCATAATCTCTGAATCGTGAAAACGTTTGTTCAAAATTCATTTTCTTATCTTTCTTGTTAACACAAACAACTTTAATTGAAATTGTCAATCTGTTTTTAGATGCTTTGTCATCTCCTTGAATTGAAACAGGAGTGATGTAGTAGCTAACAACTGTTCCTTTAAAACTGATATCAGCATTATCATCTACCGATTGGAGATTGGTTCCAGAAGAAATTTTTGTAGTTAGAGCATGTGTAAGTTCTGGAGCAAGCATTGGGTTAACCATGCTTGAACGATTAATAAACTGATCAACAAAAAAGGTTTTGCAATCTGGAGATATAGAAGCTCCAGTGAAAGAATAACCTCCAACACAAGAACTAAAAATAACTGCTATTATAGCAAATAAAAGTTTTTTCAATTTAATCCGTTGTCAAAAAGAATAAATTAATACTATTTGACTACTAATTTTTGGGTTTTATATCCTTTAGAATCTTTAATTCTAACAAAATAAATTCCTTTTTCTTTTACTGATAAAGTTTTGTTAGGAGAATATTCTTTTGCAGGAATAATAACTTGTCCTAATTGGTTATAAACGCTTACTTCAACATCTGAATTAACATTTAGTTTGAAGTCACCATTTGTTGGATTAGGATAAATAATTGGTAATTTCTTTGAGACAGGAGATACACTTTCCAAGCCAACTTCAGTTGCAATTGAAACATCATCCAATAATAAATAACCAAAAGAGGTAGCATTTGTATCCAATGAACTAACTAATGAAATAAAAATTAATTCAGAAGGAACTTTTTGCTCATCTTGGTAAATTATTTGAGCTTCAAAAGGCATATAATCTGCTTTAAAAGGGGCTACATTTGAATATGCTCCCATTCCAATTACTTCTCTTGTTCCAGTTTGATTACTGATAACATAAACTCCTAAAAGGATATTTTCGTTAATTGGGTCTATTGGATTCCAGCTAATAAAACCATTAACAGCAGTAGGTTTTTCTGTTAGTTGTACTCCATCAGTAAATACTGAAAGAAGAGTGTTATTGTCAAAATTAAGAGAACCAGAAGAAAGTGCGCCTATAATTGAATTTAAATTAATAGTTGCATTGGTTAATAATCCAGGAACTATCATATTATCAACACCAATCACTGTAGCTAAAGAAGCAGGCAATGGTTTAGGTGCAATTTTAACTGCATAATTTCCAGAATTTGATTCTGTAGATTTACTAACATCAGAAATATTAACACCCATAACAGATAAAGTATTCCACTGACTTAGGGTTGTTCCATTCCAAGTTTCAAAACCTGCATTTTGGAAAACATTTTGAGCATTAACTGAAAAAGCCCAAATGGTTAAAGCTAATATAATAAATTTTTTCATAATGAAATATGTTTTATTCAACTTGCAAATGTATAAAATAATAAGTCAATAAGCAAGAAAAACAAAAAACTAATACATATCAAGTGAAAAACTTAATGATTATCAGGGAGTTTTAAGTTGACTAAATCATCTTTAGTGACAGGGAAATTTATATAAGGCTTGCCAATATCTTCCAATAAAATAAACCTAAATTCATTATTGATATTTTTCTTATCAGCATTAAGATAATTAATAACCAAATCAATATCCTCTTGAATATCTATTATTTTGTAATTCTTCTTTAAGAATTTATAAATTTCTTGAGCCTTATCATTAGGAAAAGATAATTTTGCTTCTGATAACATAATGGCATAGAACATTCCAGAAGCAACAGCCTCTCCATGCAACAGGTCAATGTTTTTCAAAAGAGCAACACTCTCAAAAGCATGAGCAAGGCTATGTCCAAAATTAAGAATCTTTCTTCTTTCTTTTTCATACATATCCTCTTTCACAATTCTTTTCTTAAACTTAATGCAACTCTCAATAAATTTATAGTCAAATCCTTCCTTTTTATTGTTCCATGGACTGCCCTTTGTGTCTAATTTTTCCCAAAGCTTTTCATCCAAAAGACAGGCTTTAAACATTTCAGCAGCTCCATTTAGAACTTGTCTTTTTTTCAAAGAATCAAGAAATTCATAATGAATGCAGGTAATTGTGTTGGTGTTGAAAGTCCCAATTTGATTTTTCACTTCTCCAACATTTACTCCAGTTTTTCCTCCAATGGAAGCATCTACCATTGCCAAAAGAGTTGTTGGAATAGCAATATGTTGAATTCCTCTTTTAAAAATAGAGGCAATAAACCCACCAATATCAGTAATAACTCCACCTCCTAAAGAAATTAAAATACTTTCTTTATCTGCGGAAGATTCAATCATTGCCTGGCATAAATTTTCAACAATGCTTAATGATTTACTTCTTTCTCCTGATTCAATTTCAAGAACTTCAGCCCCATAAAGCTCTTCAACATTTTCAATTAAGATAGGAAGGCAATTGGCATAAGTATTTTCATCCAGAAGGATGAATTTTTTAGAATTAGGTTTTTTAGAAAGAAAGTCTTGAAGAAATGATAAATTCTGTTTCTTCATAACTATTAACCGAATTTAGAAAAGAAAACTATTCTCATAAGTCTTACTTCTTCCTCAGTGTATTCTTCTTCTCCAAGTTCTTCAAGGATTTCCGAAACATTATCATTCTCGTTTTCTCTTAAAAGTTCTAAAATATCCTCTTGATGATATGGGTCTACAGTTTCATCAATATAATATTGTATATCGAGTTTTGTTCCAGAAGCAACAATACTTTCTATTTCATTTAATAGATCATCCATAAGAAGATTCTTTGCAACTGCAATATCCTCCAATGGAAGTTTCTTGTCAATACTTTTAATAATATAAACCTTTAATCCAGATTTATTAACAATGCTCTTAACAATTAAATCCTGAGGACGTTCTATCTCATTTTCTTCAACATATTTCTTAATAGTTTGAATAAATGGTTCTCCATATTTTTGAGCTTTGCTTAAACCAACTCCAATAATCTGACGCATTTCCTCCATATTAATTGGATATTGAATAGTCATATCTTCAAGCGAACGGTCTTCAAATATAACATAAGGAGGTAAGTTTTCCTTTGTCGCAATTTTCTTCCTCATGTCTTTAAGAATACTGAAAAGAACCATATCAACTCCACCTCCATCACTTCCAGTTACTATTGTTGATTCAATATCTTCTTCTGCATTTTCGTAGTCATGATCTTCTGCAACCAAAATAGGGTAAGATTTCTTTAAAAATCTAAATCCTTCCTGAGTGAGCTTTAAAACTCCGTAGTTTTCAATTTCCTTAATTAAAAGGTTTTCAATTAAAGCTTGACGAATTACAGCCTTCCAATAAGTAAATTTCTTTTCATCTCCAATAGCCCAATTGGAAATGTTTTTAAAGGCTTTAGTTTGACCAGTGCTAACACCAACCAAAATATTTGCAATATCAATAGACTTGAGTATTTGTTTTACTTCCAAAACAGTTTCAAGAACAATTTCTATATCTTCGGTTGCATCAACTCTTGGTTTTGGATTTAAACAATTATCGC
>DIOL01000001.1:72102-95196 GCA_002423895.1 Bacteroidales bacterium UBA5515
TTTGGATTTAAACAATTATCGCATGAACCACAATTATCTTGACCGTATTCTTCTCCAAAATAGTGCAAAAGATTAATTCTCCTGCAAGCAGAACTTTCAGCATAAGATATTGTTTCATCCATCAATTGCAATGCAACTTCTCTTTCCGCAACAGGCTTGTCATTCAAAAATTTCTCAAACTTAATAATATCCTGCTCTGAATAGAATGCAATACATTTACCTTCACCATCATCTCTTCCTGCACGACCAGTTTCTTGATAATAACCTTCAAGACTCTTTGGCATATCGTAGTGGATAACAAATCTAACATCTGGCTTGTCAATTCCCATTCCAAAAGCAATTGTAGCAACAATAACTTCAACTTCTTCCATAAGGAATTTGTCTTGATTTTCTGCCCTTGTTTGTGCATCCAATCCAGCATGATAAGGCAAAGCTCTAACTCCATTTAAAACCAAAGTTTCTGCCAATCCCTCAACCATCTTGCGACTCAAACAGTAAATAATTCCAGATTTATTAGGGTTTTCTCTAATAAAACGAATGATCTCTCTATTCATATCCACTTCCTTTTTAGGCTTTGGACGAATTTCGTAATAAAGATTTGGTCGATTGAAAGAGGAGATATAAACATTAGCATCATTAATTTCAAGGTTCTTCATAATATCTTGTTGAACCTTTGGAGTAGCGGTAGCAGTTAGAGCAATTATTGGAACATTCTGTCCAATTGCATCAATTATAGGTTTCATTCTTCTGTATTCTGGACGGAAATCGTGTCCCCATTCAGAAATACAATGTGCCTCGTCAATTGCATAGAAGGAAATATCAATATCTTTTAAAAACTCAGCATTTTCTTCCTTGTTCAAACTTTCAGGTGCCACATAAAGTAATTTGGTAATCCCATTAGTTAAATCATCTTTCACCTCTTTTACTTCTTGTTTTGATAAAGAAGAGTTTAGAAAGTGAGCAACCCCATGCATGGAACCAAAGTTTCTTATAGCATCAACTTGATTCTTCATTAAAGATATCAATGGTGATACAATAATGGCACAACCAGGTAGAATTAAAGCAGGTAATTGATAACATAAAGACTTTCCTCCACCTGTTGGCATGATAACGAAAGTATCATTGCCCTCAAGCAAGCTTTTAATCACTAATTCTTGATTGCCCTTAAATTTATCAAATCCGAAAATCCTTTTTAATTCTTTATATAAGTCAACGTTAGTTGTTTTGATTTGTTTTTGACTCATTTTTATCTCTCTAATTTATAAAAATCAAAAAATATTTTTTACTTTTGTCGTTGAAAACTCAAGTTTTACATATTTCATTATGCTAAATTACTGCTTTTTTCAATACAATTCAATACAAAGATAAAATATTTTAACAGTGAAAACACAACAAGAGATAAAAGATATTGCTGTACAGACAATTACAAAAGAATATTTGGCAATAGAGAAACTGAAGAATTACATAGATGATGATTTTGCCAAAGTTGTTGAACTAATTTATAATTCAAAAGGCAGAGTTGTTGTAACTGGAATTGGTAAAAGTGCCAATATTGCAACAAAGATAGTTTCTACTTTCAACTCCACTGGAACCCCTTCAATCTTTATGCATGCTGCCGATGCCATTCATGGTGACTTGGGAATAATTCAACCTGAGGATATAATAATATGTATATCAAAAAGTGGAAATACTCCAGAAATTAAAGTTCTAATTCCGTTAATCAAGAACTTAGGTTACAAATTAGTAGCCATAACAGGAGACAGTCAATCCGCTTTAGCCAAACAATCTGACTACTTCCTTAATGTTCATGTTGATAAAGAAGCTTGTCCTAATAATCTTGCACCAACTTCTTCTACAACTGCACAATTGGTTATGGGGGATGCGTTAGCAGTTTGTTTGTTGGAATGCAGAGGATTTTCTGCACAAGATTTTGCAAAATATCACCCAGGAGGAGCCTTAGGAAAAAGACTTTATTTGAAGGTTTCTGACCTTTATCCAAATAATGAAAAACCTCAAGTAAGTCTAAATACTCCACTTTCAGAAGCAATTATTGAAATGACTTCTAAGAGATTGGGATGTGCTGTGGTTATAGAAAACAATATGATTAAAGGTATAATTACCGATGGTGACCTTAGAAGAATGATTAGCAAAAACCTTGATTCTAAAGACCTGAAGGCTGAAGATATAATGAGTAAAACTCCAAAAACTATTGAAGAAAACAAGTTTGCAGTTGAGGCATTAAATGTGATGAAAGAAAATCATATTACTCAATTAATTGTTACAAACGAGAAGAAAGAATATAAGGGAATAGTTCATTTGCATGATTTGATAAGAGAAGGTATCATATAAAAAAAAGAGATTTGCACTACTATTAATAGGCAAATCTCAATAAACAATTATAAACCTTTTTGGGTACGCGATGGGACTCGAACCCACGACCAATGGAACCACAATCCACTACTCTAACCAACTGAGCTACGCATACCGTGAATTATTTAGGGTTGCAAAGGTAAAGAGTTTTTATTTATTACCAAAATATTTTAACTAAAAAATAGAAAATTTAAAGCAAGTAAAACAATAATTTCAAACTGATTCAACTTGATTAAGAATATACTACATACACTATTTGCCAAAATATTAACTTCCGTTATAGGGCTTTTGACCATAGTTTTGGTTAGTCAATATCTTGGTGCAATTGGCAAGGGAGAGCAGTCAATTTTTCTTTTTAACATAGTTCTCTTACTTCTTATTTCAACTTTGGTTGGCAACACAACCCTGATTTATCTAACCCCAAGACATAAGTTTTCCGATATATTTTTCCCTTCTTTCATTTGGACAGTTGCCAGTTTGGGCATTCTATTTATTGCTTTTTGGTTTTTGAATATACCCATTATTACCTATCCCAAACAACTCTTCTTTATAACCTTAATGGCAGCATTGAGTGAAACAAACACAAATATACTAATAGGAAAAGAAAGAATTAAACAATCAAATATACTTAAACTCATTAGCCCAACTGCTTCAATCCTCTATATAATAATATTTATATTCCTGAATCAATTCACTTCCATTACAGACTATATTAATTCCCTTCTTATAGGCTATTTTCTAAGTTTAGTTTGTGGAATATATCTTTTAAGAGATGAATATAAAGAGCTTCAATTCAATAGATTTTTTAATTTGAATATGTTTAAAACTCTTTTTTCATTGGGTTTTATCAAACAATTGGGCAACCTTTCACAGCAATTAAACGCAAGAATGTCTTTCTATTTAATTGCTCTATACTCTTCCAGTCAAGCTCTTGGAGTCTTTTCCAATGGTATAAGTTTAACAGAATCAACCCTTTTATTCTCCTCCAGTCTTGCCTTAGTACAGTATTCTCGACTATCCAATTCCAAAGATGAAGGCTATTCAAAATCAATAACATTACTTTTAACAAAAGCTATTGTAATACTATCATTCCTTGCACTTTTAATCCTTTCTCTATTGCCAGAAAGTTTCTATACCTTTGTATTTGGAGCTGAATTTTCACAGGTTAAACAAATCATACAATTACTTTTCTTAGGAGTACTCTTACTAAATGCCACAACAACATTCACTCAATATTTTGCCTCAAAAGGAAATTTCCATATAGCAACAATTGCATCAACAATAGGATTAATACCCACTTTAGTATTAGGATTATTACTAATACCACGCTATGGAATTACAGGTGCAGCAATATCAACCTCACTTTCCTACACAATAATCTTCCTGATTGAATACTATTATTTTAGAAAATACAGCAAAGCAAAACTAAAAGATTTAATACCAAAGAAAGAGGACTTTAATTACTTTATATCCCTGATAAAAACTATAAAAAAATAAAGGCGAACACACAGGTTCGCCCCTACATATACTTCTTACAAAACTATTCAACAATTAAACTTCTCAACATCTCAACAACTAAAAAAACACCCCTCATTCCCCTAAAGGGGAAGACACTTTTACCTTTTACTTATTACTTTTTACCTAAAAGACACTTTTCACTCAATATCTCTGAGCTTTAAATTAGGTGTAGTGTATGTTTTATACTGGTTATCTTCAAAGTAAATAAAATGTGCTTTAAGGTTTGGATGCTTTGACAGGAATTCTTTACTTTTATCTAATCCCATAACTAAAAAGGCTGTAGCCAAGCCATCACAAAATGTTGCAGAGGAATCAACCACAGAAACAGAAAGTAGATTATGCTCAACACTTTTGCCAGTGAATGGATCAATGGCATGAGAACGACGATTGCCCAAAGAGTCAGTATAATATTTTCTATAACTTCCTGAGGTTACAATTGATTGGTCTTGAAGTTCAAGATATGTCTTATAGGAACGTTCAGAATCGCTATCCTTTGCAGGTTGTTCAATTCCGCAAAGCCAGTTTTCCCCCTTTTCTTTTTTGCCACTTGCTCTAACTTCTCCTCCAACATCAACAATAAAATTATTTATTCCCTTACTTTTCAAAAGCCAGGAAATCTTATCTGTTGTATATCCCTGAGCAATTGCATTTAGGTCAATCTTTGTTTGAGGATAGGTTTTAAGGATTTTATTATTCTCAATTCTCACATTCTTATAACCCACAAATTGAAGTAATGAATCAATTGTTTCTTGACTTATATTTTGCTTTTCTTTTTTTGCAAATCCATATTTCTCAACCAAAAGACCAACAGTACAATCAAGATAACCACCACTGAATTGAGAAATTTTCTGACTCCAGTTAAAACAGTCAATAAATAAAGAATCAAGATTTGGGTTCTGGTTATTATTGATTTTATTAATTAAGCTCTTTTCATTCCAAAGCGAAAGGCTATTGTCAATTTGAGAAAAAAGTCTGTTAATATCCTCCTTAACTGTTTCATTCTGCTTGTCAGTTGCAAGGTAAACAATATGATAATAACTCCCTTGAGTCATACCGTCAAGGGTATATTTTTTGGGAGTTTCATTGCAGCTTGTGAAAACTATTGTGCTGAGAGCAATTAAAACAAAAAATAAATTATTTATTTTCGTTAGCTTTAAGTATTTGTTCATAGTGTTCAGTGATTGTTGGACTCCATTTATCCTTTTGATTAATTATGTTTTGTATAACACTAAGAGCCTCTTTATATTCTTTTTTAATGTACAAAACCCAAGCATAAGTGTCAACATAAGTAGGCATTTGAGGGTATTTGTCAAATACTTTCTTTGCCATTTGAGCAGCCTTGTCCAAGTCCTTATTCTCTACAGAAAGATAGTAAGCATAGTTATTCAAAACAATATAGTTATCGGGATTTAAATTAAGAGCCTTTTCAAAATAAATAAAAGCTTTCTCTGCGTCTTTAAGTTCGTAGTGAGCTTGAGCAATATTACTGTAGAATTCTTCCAACAAAACAGTATCATTTACCACCAATTCAACTCCTTGTTCCAAGGTTTTCAATGACTCATTAAATTCCTTTTTAATCAGCTGATTTGTTCCAAGAATAAGATAAGGAACAGGTTGTTCAGGATAAAGTTCAATAGTTTTCTTTGCATCCACAATCAAACTATCCGTTGCATCCATTTGACTTTCTGCAAAGAGAAGACTTTGATATATTTGATAATTGTTGGGTTGAGTGCTTTTTGGCAAATTGCCCAGTTCAATAGCAATCTTCAGGCATTCCACCGATTTGGGGAAGTTCTCCATTTTACTGTATCCTGTTGCAAGAAGTTCCCAAATAGTCTTTTCCTTTGGATATTCTTTTGAAAGATTGAGCAGTAGAGTAAAGAATTTATTAAAATCATCCTCATTAGAATCAACAGTATTGCCATAAACAGCAATCAAAACCTGCAATTTTGTTTGATAGTCAAGCTCCTTATTGCCAATAGATTTTTCAAGGTTTTCAAAAGTCTTTACTCTGTCTCCCTGAATAAGATAATAGTTAGCCAAAGAAGCATGAATATAAGGATCCAATGGGTCTATCTCCTCAATCTTTTGATAGTATTTCAAAGCATTCACATAATCCTTTTTCTTCATATTCTTCTCTGCAAAAATTGCATAGTACTGTTTCTTGATAGAGTTTAACTCCTTATCGCTCTTCCATTTCTTTTCAATCCTTTCAAGAGTTTTTTGAGAGTTGCTTTCATCGGAGGCTTGAGTGTAAATTTGAAGAAGTTGCAAGTAGTAATCTTTTTCCTCAGGGTTCAAAACAATTAAATCTTCAAGCACTTTGGCAGCATTTGTATAGTCGGAGATAATAAGATAAATCTCTGCCATCTGCATCCTGTACCAAGTGTTTTTGGGTTGAAGGTCGATTGCTTTTTGAGTTAAGTCAATAGCTCCCTTCACTTCTTTTTTATTAAAGAGTATGCTTGCCTTTTCAAAATAAGCTGCTGCATACTTCTCATCCGAAGCAATAACCTGATCGAAGAGTTCAACAGCCTTGTCCAAATTGCCCAATTGCTTTTGGGTGCAAGCATCTAAAAACAAGCCATCAATCTTCAACTCACTTGAAGTATATTCTTTTTTCTCACTGGCTAATTTGCTCTTGGAGCTGCATGAGGCTAAAAAAATAATGGCAACAGATAGTAAAAATAGATTTTTTAAATTCTTCATAGTGTTATTTCTGAATAATCTCCCAAGTTCAATTCTCTTTCCTTAGTTGATTCTAAAACGTTGCTTTGTGCTTTAACATTGCTTCCTAACATGGAATTACTAAACTTGAGATTGGAAATAAGGCAAGAATTTTGAATAATTGAATTTGAAATTATTGAATCATTGACAATTGTGTTTTCTCCAATTGAAACATGAGGACCAATCTTAGAGTTGGTAACCTTAACACCTTTGGCAATATAGCAGGGAGGAATAAGTTCAGAGTTAACAAATTCAGCACCTTCTTCAAACAACTCTTCCTTATCCAATTTTAGCTCAAGCACTCTTTGATTTGTATTAACAGTTGCATTCTTATTTCCACAATCCAACCACTCCTTAACATCATTAGTGACAAACTTCAATCCCTTGTCAAGCATGTTTTGAAGAGCATCTGTCAGTTGATATTCTCCCTGTTTGTTAATGTTGTTATCAATTAAATATTGCAATTCATTTCTCAAATTCTCACCGTCAAGAAAATAGTAAATGCCAATAATAGCCTCATCGGAAACAAAAATCTTTGGCTTTTCAATAAAACCTGCAATTGTTCCATCATCATTCTTCTTCACAACACCAAAAGCAGAAGGATCTTTAACCCTGTGTGTCCAGATAACACCATCTCTATTAGTGTTTAGTTTAAAACCAGCATCAAACAGAGTGTCGGCAAAGGCAACAGTAACCTTTCCTTTCAAACTTTCCTTAGCACATAAAATGGCATGAGCAGTTCCAAGAGGTTCATTCTGATAATATATTTTTCCCTTAGCACCTAATCTGTTAGCAATTTCAATCAATCCTTCTTCCACTTCCTTCCCAAAATCACCAATAATAAAACCTATTTCATCAACTTTTTCATTACAAACTTCAACAATATCTTCACACAAACGTTCAACAATAGGTTTGCCAGCAACCTTAATCAGAGGTTTAGGAACACTTAAAGTATGTGGGCGCATTCTCTTGCCCATTCCAGCCATGGGTATAACAATATTCATATCTGTAAATTCTTAAATTTTTAATGTGATAAATAATAGAGTACAAAAGTACAAAAAATAATAAAGCCAGGAGAATTGCCGTTAACTAAATGTTTTTTTGTAATTTTACGCCTTCAAAACAATATCAAAATAGAATAATGTATAAGTCTAAACGCCTGACCCTCTTAATTATAATTACCCTTTTATTGCCTTTTGTTTCATTTTCTCAAAAAGAATCGGAATTAAATGTAATTCGAAATTTTGAAACCAATTTCGACTCACTTCTTAATTCCTACTACATAAGACAAAACACAAGAGTAATTAAAAAGAGCTACGACAAGGCTTATGACAATCTATGTGAACCAACATCAGTATCAAATGTTTCCGACTCAATTATAGCCAAACGCCTTAGAGCCCTGCCAAGCAACATTGAACTGACCTACAACCGACAAGTAAGAAACATAATTGAATACTACATCGACAAAGGAGGAGCAAGAGTGGGAGTGATGATAGGACTAAGCAAATACTACTTCCCAATCTTTGAATCCATACTCGACCAGTATTCCGTACCTCACGAACTAAAATACTTGGTTGTAATTGAATCAGCCCTTAACCCCAATGCAGTTTCAAGAGCAGGAGCAACAGGACTGTGGCAGTTTATGTATTCCACTGGAAGAAGTTATGACTTGAGAATAAATGCCAATGTTGATGATAGAAAAGACCCTTTGAAGGCAACCGTTGCAGCAGCACGATTCCTGAGAGACCTTTACAGAATTTATGGAGATTGGCAATTGGCACTTGCAGCCTACAACTGTGGACCAGGTAATGTAAACAAAGCAATAAGACGCTCAGGGAAAAACGATTTTTGGGGCATATACAACTACCTTCCAAGAGAAACAAGAGGATACGTTCCAGCCTATATAGCAGCATGCTATGTGATGAACTACTACAAGGAACATAATATAGCACCAGCCATATTGTCAAAACCAATAGCAACCGACACCATAACAGTTAAAAGAGACATACATTTTCAACAAATTGCAGATGTTTTGAATATACCCGTAGAACAAATTAAAGACCTTAACCCACAATATAAAAGAGATATAATATTTGGAACACAAGACGACTACCACCTCAAACTGCCATTTCGCTACGTTAACGACTTCATAAGCCTTGAAGACAGCATAGCAGAATACAACAAAGACAAATACTTCGGCAAACCGGAAGTAGAAAAAGAATACATAACCAAAGAAGTAAAACTAACACATAAAGTAAGAAAAGGCGAAAATTGGAACTCCATTGCAAGACGCTATGGCGTAAGTGTTAAAGATTTGAAACGTTGGAACGGTAACAAGAAAACACTACAAAGAGGAAAGATACTTAGCATCTACAAAAATCAAAAAGTAGAGGTAACCAAGAAAGAGAAGGAAGAAAGCCCATTCACCGAACAAAATGCAGTGAGCAATGATGCAGAAGTACAATCACAAGAACAGACAGTAGAAGCAACCAATGATGACCTTAGTGAAGAAACAACAACTAAGAAAACTAAAGAAGTAACTAAATCAAAAACTAAAGACACTAAAAAAACAAAGAAGGCAAAAGAAGTTAATGAAAATAAAAAATATCATAAGGTAAAGAAAGGCGAAACAATTGCAGCCATTTCCCGAAAATACAACGTACCAATGGATGATATCTTTAAACTGAATAAACTCAATAAGAGAAGTGTCATCAAAGTAGGGCAAAGTATTAGAGTTAAGTAAAGACAATCTTGTCACTTTTCACTATTACCTATTACAATATTTCGTTGTGAGGGATATTCTATCCCATACGTTATTATTATAAGGATATGAATTATCGACTTTGTCGCTTTGCAAAGCAAAGAAATCCCGCACGACGGTTATATGTCTACTGCACCAATTTATTTAGGTCTTATGGTAATTGCAGGTGCGATACTTTTAAAGGATTCAAAGGAATAGTTATTTTAGTAATTTTCTTTTATCTACATCTTGTAAAATAATCATTTGTTGAATTGCAATTTGATTAAGCTTTAACAATCTTTCTTTTTGTGAAATCTTTTCATTAATAAATACTGCGTTTAAATTTTCCAAGTTTGACAAGCAAATTAATTCATTAATTGAGGCATAATCTCTAATATTACCTCTCAAATCGGGATTTTCTTCTCTCCATTCTTTGGCTGTAATTCCAAATAAAGCAACATTAAGCACATCAGCTTCATTGGCATAAATGACAGAAATTTGATTAGAAGAAAGCTTTTGAGGAATCAGATTTTGTTTAATTGCATCAGTGTGTATATGATAATTCAATTTTGTTAACTCACGTTTTGCTGACCATCCAAGCTGTTTCTGTTCATCTTCTTTCAGTCTTTGAAATTCATTAATCAAATACAATTTAAAAGGAACACTTATGGCTGAACCAAATTCAAATGCAATATCTTTGTGGGCATAAGTCCCTCCATATTTGCCTTTTTTTACAATTATTCCTATTGCATTTGTCTTATCAATCCACTCAGAAACACTTAACACAAAACTTGGTAATCCAGCTTGGGTTTTAAAGTGGTCAAATTCGACCACATTAAAATTTGGATTATTTATCTGCTCCCAAGTCCCTAAAAATTCAAGAGTATAACGATTTCTCAACCAATTTTTTATAATATCAGCAGCACGACTAATACTTTCTTTTGCATTTGCCATATCTGTTAGAGAAATGTAATCCCTTTCCTCAAATGAAATAATTGATATTTCTGTATCCTTTACATTAATTTTTGCCATGATAAACATATTCAATAATTCTACAAAGCTAATAATTATTTTGTCTTGAGCTATGTTTTTTGATTAAAAGATTTCCTCAACATAATACCAAAAAGTTGTTTGGCGAATTGTTAATGCTCTCGCTATTTGCGAATATCCTAGCTAATATTAAAAGTTCCTGCAAGTTTTTAGCACATTAATATGTCTTTAGATAATATATGTTTAACCTTACATGCGAAAAAATAAATACATTTTATAGTAAATAAAAATAAATTTCTCGCATAAGATAAAATACATATTACTGTTTATTAGTGTTTTATATCTTTAAAAGCTTGTTTTTTAGAAAAAATGGTTTTTTGAGCTTATCCTATATTTATTGGTGTTTGAGATTTTCGTTGTGTGGCATTATAAATACCGCACTACGGGGCAGATAACTTTTAGGGAGGATAAATACTTAGGGAAGCACTTTTATACCTTTATATATATTAAGATAGTAAATTGCTTCCCTACTTCCCTACTTCCCTACCTCCCTAAACAGCCAACATACAACAACTAAACTCCATATTCTCCAATTTTTGTATATCCAATAACAAATCTTAGATATATTTCTATATATATGTTATTCTGTATTTTACATTTCTTTTTGGATTGTAAATTCTAATAATAATATTGTAGGGATATGGTATCCTGTAGCTCTAAAGTTAAAAAAGTAATAGAATTGGGTCTTTTTTCAAAACTTTTTTTATTTGCTCTTACAGAAATACTTTTCATTTTGGGGCTTATTTTATTACTTTTTTAACTTTTTATTTCTTTTCCTATCTGATTTTATATGTTAAGTGTTCTTTTATCAACTCCCTGTCTTTTTAAAAGTAAGTCCCTTCTTTTTTCAAAAAGACTTCTTCTTTTTTTAAATAGCTATATTAGCTAAAGAAATTTCTCTGAACTTAATGTAAAATGTTGTTTAAATGGAAAATAGGTAAAACAGTAAAAATAGTTAGGAAATCAACGTATTTTTGTTTAGAATGTTAAATTATAGGGTTTAAAAGTTTGGTAAATAGCTAAATAAGTTGTATCTTTGCAATAAAAAAAATGAAAAAAATAGAAGTTTTCATTTTAATTCACAATTATGTATAACAAAAAACCTCGCGATAGTGTTAAGGTAATCGCAAAAAATTATGTTGAATTACACAACAATCAAAAAGAAAATTTCTGTTGGAGCTGCTCCTGGAGAAAAGTACTTGGCTACTATTTCAAGAAATGGAATTATGAGTCAAGAACAGTTAATTGAAAGAATTTCCAGCGCTTCTGCATTGGCTGAGAATGATGTTTTGTCTGCTCTTCGTGCTTTGCAAGTTGTTATTACTGATGCATCTATGAATGGAATTACAGTTCAATTGAATGAGTTAGGCATTTTCACTCCATATCTTAGTGCCAAAGCTATGCTTACTGCTGAAGAAGTTGATGCAACAACTATTAGAGGCGTTAGAGTGAATTTCCGCCCTAATGTAAGGTTTAAAAACAAACTTAAAACCACAAGTTACGAATATCGTAATCCAATGCCTAAGGGTTTGGTGTTGCCAGCTGCTGATGCACCTGTTGCTCCGTAAGGAGTGGCTATTCTGAATCAAGATTTACAGGATTATAGGATTGACTTGATTTTTTTAATTAATTCTTAGTTTAATATCCTATTAATCCTTAAATCAAGAAAATCCTGATTCTGACAAGAATCTGAAAAGTTGGGCGAGCCTTTGGTTCGCCTTTCTTTTTTCTTTCTTCTTCTTCTTTCCTTACTTTTTTCTTGATAAAAAAGTAACAAAAAATCAAGACTCTTCACAAATAGCTAAAAATTGCAGCCTTTCACTAAAAGTTTATAAACTCGCTTCGCTCAAACATATAAACTTTCTTTACGGTCAAAACTACAATTTTCTTCACGCTTTTTGCAAAAGGTCGGTTGATAATGTTTATGTGTTTAGGTGTTGAGGTGTTTCCTCCCCTTTAGGGGAATGAGGGGTGAATGGTTAGTGGTCAATTAGGGGAAAGAGGGGTGAATTTAAGATAAAAGTTGGGGATACGGGGTGGTTTTTAAATGGATAGGAAAAAGGAAAAAAATGTAAATTTTTAAAGTAAAAAGGTATTGATTTTTTTATTTTCTTTATCAAATATTTGTTTCTTTCAAATAAATAATATATTTTTGACGTCTGAAAAACTAATGAAATCATATTCATGAATTGCTCTGTTTTTATTCCTTGACTTACTCACTTTACTTTTTTATCAGGTAAAATATATAATATTAGTCAAATAATTTTGAGATATGAATAAGTATGGAATTAACTTAGATTTTCTGAGGGATAAGGTTATCAACTATGCGATAATATCTATATCTATTCTTATACTCCCTGTTGTTCTATTTTCCACAATTAGATTATTTAACTATGGATGGGAGAATTATTTTTCAATTTATGTTTTTGAGTTATTATTTATTTTATTCCTCTTCTTTTCGAGAAAGAAATTTTCTTTAAAGTTTAAAGCTCATTCAGTTGCTGTTGTTTCCGTTGCCTTTGGATTAATAGGTACTTCTATCTTTAGTCTTTCAGGGGGAAATATTCAAAGCATTATTGGAATTTTAATTATTACCATTCTTTTTGGTTGGAAAGTTGGGATTTTTTACCTCATAGCTTCAATTACTGGTTATTCAATTATAGGGATTTTGATTCTAAATGGTTATATTGAAAGGACAATGGACTTTAATGTTTTCAATTATAGTCTTTATCCTTGGCTAAATGCAATTACTTTATACTCTGTTATTGGCTTATTGATAGTTTATTCCATTGGATTATTCTATAAGTATATTCTTGGTTCTTTGAAGGAGGTTATGGAAACTAAGGAAAAACTGACTTTAGTTAATAATGAACTTTCGGAGCATAGGATTGACCTTGAAAACAAAAACTTAATTCTTAGCAGGTTAAATAAGGAATATCTTGAAAATCAAATTAAATTCAAAACGATTTTTGATATTGTTGAGGTTGGTATTTCCATTACTGATGAAGAGGGTAAAATTATTGATTGTAATGATGCTTCGGATAAAATTCTTGGCATTTCAAGAGATGAACATTTGAATATGGATTTGAACAGTACGGATTGGAATGTTGTTCATGCTGACAATACACCAATGAAAAATGAAGATTTGCCAGGTGTTTGGGCTTTGAAGAATAAAGAGCCTCTTTCAAATGTTATTATGGGCTTTGCACGAAAGGATAGAGATTTTATCTGGTTGAATGTTGATGTTATTCCTTTGAATATTGAAGGTTATGGGGTTGTTGTAACTTTTTCTGATATAACTGAAAGCAAGAAGTCTGAAGAGAAATTGATTAAGTATTCTAAGGAATTGCAAATAATGAATTCCGATAAGGATAAGTTTATAAGAATTTTGGCTCACGACCTTAAGGGTCCTTTTACTTCTTTGATTGGATTTTCTTCATTTTTGCTTGAAAACTTAAAGGATTTTGATATTGAAACCATAAAAGAGCATATTGGAATTATTAATGAGACATCCAACAGAACTTATGAGATGTTGGAGGATATTTTGCTTTGGCTCAAATCGCAGAGTGGTCAGATTGTTTTCTGTCCTAAGGAGATTAATTATCATGAAATCTGTCATGAGGTTGTTAGTGCTTCCAATTTAATTGCTAAGGATAAGAATGTTAGGCTTCAATGCAGTTGTTTTGAGGATGACAGGAAGATTTTTGCTGATCCAAATATGACTAAAACAGTTCTGAGAAATTTAATATCCAATGCAATTAAGTTCTCTAAACCAGAGGGTGAAGTGAATATTTATCAAGAGATTGTTGAAGATGAAATGATAATAACTGTTTCTGATAATGGTATTGGAATTTCTCAGGAAAATATTAATTTAATTTGGAATCCTTTGCAGTCATTCAAAACCAATGGTACTAATGGAGAAAAGGGCACAGGCTTAGGTCTTTCTATCTGCAAGGAGCTTGTAGAAAAACAGGGAGGTAGGATATGGGTTGAGAGTAAGTTGGGAGAGGGTAGCAGTTTCAAATTCTCTATGCCTTTAAACAAAAAGAACTAAAACACACTAACCTTTAAATAGCGTTTTGGATTTTGTTTAATATCTTCAATTAAGGCATCTAATTTCTTAGTTGAGCTTTCCAAGTTCTTATAGAGTTTATCATCCTTAAGCAATAATCCTGCATTTCCTTCGCCTTTTTCAATTGAACGCATAACCTTTGTAAGTGATGTTAAGCTTTCGTTTGTTTCCTTAATGGTCTTACCCAAATTGGCTTTGGCAATGGTGTCGCTAATATTGCTGAAATTGTTGATAGCATTGGTTAGCTTGTCGTTGTTTTGTTCGAAGTTATTGGTTATGCTTTCAACATTGGTCATTATTTTATCAATCTTAGTTTTCTCCTTATCCATTAAGCCATCAACCTTAATTGAAATATTTTCAATGTTTTGAGTTAGTTGTTTAATGTTTTCAAGACTTGCCTTAATGTCTTGCTGTGATTTTTTGTCTAAGACATTATTAACTCCAACAATCAATGTGTCAATATTAGTCATAACACTATTCAGTCTAACAACAATTGGAGTTATGTTGTCAGCCAGTTGGTCAATCATTCCTGTTTCCTTTGCTGATTGAATTGTATCTCTTTTGTTAAATACGTCATTGCTAATACCCATGTTTATCTTCAGGGCTTTGGAACCGAGCAGATCGGAAGAGAAAATCATTATCTTTGAGTCTTTAGGAATTTTAATGTCACTGTTTACAGCTATCCAGACAACAAATTTACTTGCTTTAGGGTCAATGCTCTTAATGTCTTTAATATATCCAACCTTCATACCGTTCAAGTATATGTAATTGGATTTATAAAGTCCTGATACATCATCAAAAACTGCATAATAACTTGTTTCAACATTAAACAGGTCTTGCCCTTTAAGGAACATGATTCCAAAATATAGTACTAAAATTGATATTAAACCTATAATACCTATTTTATATTCGGTCTTAATTTTCACGATATTTATTTATTATTTTCTTTTTCTAATTCTTTTGCTCTCTCAAGTGATATTCTTTTGTTTTTATGGAATATTACCACAAAAGCATCTTTATATCCTTTATCTTTAAGAGTTCTTCTGTATTCATTGGCTTGATTGAAGTTGTTAAAGTTTCCAGCAGTGTATTTCCACATCTTATTATCCTTATACATCCAAACCTCTTCCAAGTCTTTCAGTCTTGAGTCTTCTTTTGAAAGCTTGGCTTTATCCACAAAAACCTGAACTCTGTAAACTACATCATTTGTTTCTTCTTCAGTTGCAATTGAGTCCTTCTCATTTGCCTCTTTTTCTCTTGCTTCTTTTTCTTTCTGTTGAGCGTCTATTTCTTTTTGTTTTTCAAGTGCAATTCTGTCCTGTTCTTCTCTAATTTTTCTTTCCTCTTCCTCTCTCTTAATTCTTTCTTCTTCTTCTTTAATCACCCTGTGAGGTATAAGTTCGGAAATTGAAGGAGGGGCAATCTTTTTACCCTCTATTCTGTTTTTGTAGTTGAAAATGGCTTGGAAGATTGAAGCAGCTATTTCATATTGTCCTTTTTCTGTGTTGAGGTATTTCTCCTCCCTTTCGTTTGAAATAAAACCTATTTCAGTCAGTACGGCAGGTACGGAAGTTTTGTAGAGTACCAGATAGGGAGCTTGTTTAACTCCTCTGTCATAAAGTTTTGTGTTGGCAGTGTAGTGTTTTTGTATTTTGTCAGCAAGTGAAAGACTTTGTTCCAGGTAGGCATTCTGATAAAGAGCAAAAAATATGTTTGATTCGGGTGAGTTAGGGTCAAAGCCATCGTAGTTTTCAGCATAGTTGGCTTCCGTTAAGATATCAGCATTTTCTTTCTTTGCAGCTTCAATATTTGCCTGTGATTTTGCAAGCCCCATAACAAAGGTTTCAGTTCCGCAGGCAGTACGATTGGGAGCAGCATTGCAGTGAATGGATATAAAAAGATCTGCCTTTTCTCTGTTTGCAAGTCGAGAACGATTAATTAAATCAACATCAACATCCTTTGTTCGAGTATAAATAACCTTAACATCAGGAAGATAATTGTTTATTAATTCACCCAACTTCAAACTGACTGCAAGATTAATATGTTTCTCCAAACTTCTTTTACCCTTTGCTCCAGGTTTGTCACCACCATGTCCCGGGTCAATTACAATTTTTGAGAACCTCGATGAACTTGTTTCTTGAGCAATGGTATATGACAGAGTATTAATGGAAAGGAGCAGTAATATTAAAAGTTTTTTCATCTTTTGAACATCAAATTTATTTTAGTTTTCTCTTTATTCTTCAACTATGGGAATAAAACATTATTTTTGCAAATTCGTTTACAAAGATATATAAATTAGAAGAAATAGCAACTTGAAAAAACATTTTTACATAATTAATCCACTAAATTTTATTTATGTGCTAATGTTATTATGCATTCTACCCTTTTGTTCCTATTCACAAAATCAAACAGATACAATACCCGATAAAATTCTTTCTTCAAATGTTGATTCTTTAGTTTCAACTGGTGATTCCACTTTATTAAAAAATGACTCAATAAAAACTAAAAAGAGGAAGAAAACCTTCGATGAAAGAGTAAATTATTCTGCACAGGATTCAATTGCAATTGATTTGGATTCCAAAAAAGTTTTCCTTTACAATAATTCAAAAATTGTGATGGGTAAAACAGAATTGGAGGCAGGACAGATAACCATTGGCTTTAATTCAAAAGAACTGCATGCAGAAGGTATTCAAGACTCATTGGAGAATATTGTTCAGCATCCAAAATTTAAGGATAATGGAGCAGAATATAATGCAAAGATAATAGACTATAATATTGAATCAAAGAAGGGATTGATTAGTGGAGTTTTTACCAAAGAGGGAGAGGGCTATTTGCATGGTAGTCAAGTGAAGAAAGTTGATGACAAGATAATGTATATTAAAGGAGGACAGTTTACAACCTGCGATTTGGAGCATCCTCATTTTGCAATAAACTTCAATAAAGCAAAAGTAGTTACTCAAGATAAAATTGTTACTGGTCCTGCATGGTTTACAATTTTAGACATACCACTTCCTTTGGCAATACCTTTTGGATACTTCCCATTCACAAGTCAAAAGAAATCAGGTTTTCTAATGCCTACCTATGGATATGCTCAAAACAGGGGATACTACCTTAGAAATATTGGTTGGTATTTTGCAATTAACGATTATGTTGATTTATCTCTTCAGGCCGATGTTTACACCAATATGAGTTGGGCTGGAAATCTTAAAACAAGCTATGCCAAGAGATATAAATACAGAGGAGGATTTGAATTGCGTTATGAAGTAAACAAAACAGGTATCAGCAACACTCCAAGCTATAATGAACAAACTGACTTCCGTTTTCGTTGGACACATAATCAAGATTCAAAATCTCACCCTTATAGAAATTTCTCTGCAAATGTTAACCTGGTAAGTAGCACTTTCAATCAGTATGCTGTTAGCACAAGCGATTATTTCAACAATACAACAACATCAAGTGTTGCTTATTCAACTCGATTTGGAGAAAAGGTTTCTTTCACTGCCAATCTGGGAGAGGTTTATAATGCCAACACAAAAGCAATTAGCTTGGATTTACCTTCAATCTCTCTTTCAACATCGCAGTTCTATCCTTTAAGAAGGAAGAAAGTGAAAGGAAAAA
Source organism: Bacteroidales bacterium UBA5515 (assembly GCA_002423895.1). Lineage (GTDB taxonomy): Bacteria > Bacteroidota > Bacteroidia > Bacteroidales > P3 > UBA10566. The sequence continues at coordinate 90,198 of DIOL01000001.1, forward strand.
CAAGATGGTATGAAGATATTTCTCTTTCCTATCGTGCAAGTTTAACAAATACCATAAATACATACGACACCCTTTTATTCTCCAAAGATGTTGTAAAGTATATGAGAAATGGAATGCAACACTCCATTCCAATACAAAGCAATATTAAAGTTTTAAAACATTTAAACTGGACAAACTCAATCAACTACACCGAAAGATGGTATCTTAACTATATATCTAAAAAACTTGATCCAATGGACACTAATCAAGTGGCTGTTTTGAAAGATACAATAATGGGCTTCTTTGCCAACAGAGATGCAAACTTTTCTTCCAACCTTAACACTCGCATTTATGGAATGTTTACCTTCAAGAAAGGATACCTGAAAGCAATAAGACACGTTATAAACCCTTCCGTTAGCTTCACCTACACACCCGATTTCTCCAATCCATCACTTGGTTTCTACGATTTCTATCTGGATAAGAATAATAATAAGGTTTACTATTCAAAAACAGAGGATGGAATGTTTGGCTCACCACCAAATGGTCAGTCAGGAGTTGTTGGCTTTTCAATAGGCAATAATTTAGAAATTAAAGTTAAGTCATCCAAAGACACTGTTGATGGAACAACTAAAATAACTCTTTTGGAAAGCTTAAACCTGTCCTCAGGCTACGACCTTGCCAAAGACTCTGTTAATTGGCAACCACTAAGATTAAATGCAAGAACAACCTTGTTTAAAAAACTTATTATTAATTTCTCTGCCTCTTTCACTCCTTATGCAATGGACAGCTTAGGAAGATTAACAAATCAACTTCTTATTAATACAGAAAATCGTTTGTTTAAGCGTCAAAACTCTCAATGGGACTTAAATCTTTCTTGGCAATTGACAGGAAAAGGAAACAAGCCAAGTACAAATAATAATCAACAAAGCAAAGATTTTGTTTCTCCAAGCCAAATGAGCTATTCTCCTTTTGTTAATCCTAATGAGGTTTTGGGACATGATGTTGATTTTACTATTCCTTGGACTTTAAATCTTGGACTAACATATAGTCAGTTAAGTTCTTTTGTGATGGTAATTGCAGGATATGAAACTAATAAATCAGCTGTATTCACTGTTAAGGGAGATATTAATCTTACTCCAAAGTGGAAGATTGGTTTAACTTCAGGATACGACTTTATCAATAAAGACTACACCTATACATCAATAGATTTTTACAGAGATTTACATTGCTGGGAAATGAGAATGAACTGGGTGCCTTTTGGTTTCCGTCAAGGATGGAACTTCACCATTGCAGTTAAAGCCTCAATGCTTCAAGATTTGAAATACGAATTAAGAGACGACTTTAGAAATAGAATTCAATACTAAGGAAATTGTTTAGGTGTTTAGGTGTTTCTTTTGTCTGAACCTTGATTTAACTGATTTATTGATTTACTATGATTTTTTCTTTGTCAGAATCAGGATTTCCAAGATTATAGGATTTTCTTGATTATATTAAGTATTTCATTAACCCTTCATGGCAATCATTTAATCAGTGTAATCATAGTTCAAGAAATTAATCATTAACCATTAATAACACCCCTCATTCCCCTAAAGGGGAAGACATTTTTACCTTTTACCTATTACTTTTTACTTAAAAGGAAGCTTTTCACTTTTAGCTTTTACCTTTTCACTTAATTAATGTATCCAAAGTAAGGTAATGCTTTTTGCAAGTCATCATCAATCTTAAGGAAAATTGAGTAATAGTATTTGTCTTCGTATAATGATTGAGCAATGTAGGCTTTCATCAAAAGCATAATTTCTGACTTTTCTCTGCCCTTTGGAGCTTCTTGTTTAACTCCATTCTTGTTGGCATATTCTATCATGGAATCAAACATTCCCTGTTCAATATTGAATTTCTTCATAAAGTCATCTCCATCGGAATATTTCTTAAATAAACTGCGATGTTTGTCAACATAGTCAAAACAATACTTATAAAGAAGTCCTTTTCTTAGAATTTGAGAATAGAATTCTGATTTCTTATAATTATAATATGGTAATTCAATATCTGGCTCAATTCCACCACCGCCATAAACAAACCTTCCTTTCTTTGTTTTGAATTTCAAGCTGTCTGGATGTGCAATTGTGTCTTTGTCGCCCTTGCTCATTGTGGCATAACGATTAATAAAGTCTTCAAAATACTGATCAGGGTTTCCAGTTATATAAGGTCTTTGAATGCATCTTCCAGAAGGAGTATAGTAGCGTGAAACAGTTATTCTAACGGCAGAACCATCGGGCAATAGTTTCTGTTCTTGAACCAATCCTTTGCCAAATGTTCTTCTGCCAATTATCATTGCTCTATCGTTGTCTTGCATTGCTCCACTGACAATTTCACTTGCAGAAGCTGAAAGCTCATCAATCAAAATTATCAACTTGCCTTTTTCAAACATTCCTCCACGTGTTGCAAACAAATCATTTCTATCTCTTTTTCTTCCTTTGGTATAAACAATTAAATCTCCAACAGGAAGGAATTCATCAGCAACCTTATATGCTTGTTCCAAATATCCTCCTCCATTTCCTCTAAGGTCAAAAACTAATTGTTTCATTCCTCTTCTAAGTAAATCGTTTAATGCTCTGTTTACTTCTTCGGATGTTGTTTGAGAGAATTGACTTAAACGGATATATCCTGTTTTGCTGTCTATCATTCCAAAATAATCCACACTATAAGTAGGGATAATATCTCTGCTGATAACATAAGGAATTAGTTTGCTTATGCCTTGACGTTTAATGCCCAATTTCACTTTACTTCCTTTTTCACCTTTAAGAAGTCGCATAACATCATCATTATCTATCTTCTTTCCAGCCCAAAGGGTGTCGTTAATGGTAACAATTCTATCTCCCGCCATTATTCCTGCCTTTTGAGAAGGACCTCCTTTAACGGGTTGTATAACTGCAATTGTGTCGTCAATTATCCTGTATTGAACTCCAATTCCTTCAAAGCCTCCATCAAGTGATTCCTGCTCTTTTTTAAACTGACTTGTTGTCAAATAGGTTGAGTGAGGGTCTAACTGTTGAAGAAAAGAAAGAATGAAATTGTCTGAAATTGAATCAAAATCAACTTCATCTACATAATCATCTTCAATCAAATCCATTATATAGGCAAATTTTTGTGCCAATGCAGTTTTGGAGGATGAAACAAATGTAGATTTAGACTCCTTGCTTGGTATGATATAATATCCTAAAACTATTCCAATAATTAAAGAAATAGCAATAATTAAAGGAGTTCTTGCTCTATTGTTCATTTGTTTCGAGTTTTATCTTTGTTAGGTTTGTTTATTATCCTTCTATTTGCTTTTCAGGCTTCATTTGAGGGAAGAAAAGTACATCTTGAATTGAAGGAGTATTTGTCATAAACATGGTTAAACGATCTATACCTATTCCCATTCCTGATGTTGGAGGCATACCATATTCCAATGCTCTAACAAAGTCATAGTCTATAAACATAGCTTCATCATCTCCTCTTTCCATAAGTTGAAGTTGTTGTTGGAAACGATCAAGTTGGTCAATTGGATCATTCAGTTCTGAATAAGCATTAGCTAATTCTTTTCCATTAATAAAAAGTTCAAATCGTTCAGTCAAGTCTTTATTCTCACGATGTTCTTTTGTTAGTGGAGACATTTCTTTTGGATAATCATAGATAAATGTTGGTTGAACATAGTGATGCTCACATTTTTCTCCAAAAATTTCATCTATAAGTTTTCCTTTACCCATTGTGCTATCTACCTCAATATTCATCTTCTTGCAAGCTTCGAATAAATCCTCTTCACTCATCTTTGTTATATCGTAACCTGTATGTTCCAAAATAGCTTCGCTCATCTTCACTCTTCTATAAGGGCGTTTAAAGTCTATTTCTTTATCTCCTAAAGCAACCTTTGTTCCTCCATTAATAGCTATTGCTACTCTTTCAATCATTTCTTCTGTGAAATCCATCATCCAGAAATAATCCTTAAAGGCAACATATACTTCCATTGCAGTAAACTCAGGATTATGAGTTCTGTCCATTCCTTCATTTCGGAAATTACGAGAAAACTCATAAACTCCTTCAAAACCTCCCACAATCAGGCGTTTTAAATATAATTCGTTTGCAATTCTTAGATAAAGAGGAATATCGAGTGCGTTATGATGTGTTATAAATGGTCTTGCTGCTGCACCTCCAGGTATGTTTTGAAGAACAGGAGTTTCCACTTCAAGATATCCTTTTTCATTAAAGAAATCACGTATTGTGTTTATAATCTTTGTTCTTTTAATAAACACATCTCTTACCTCAGGATTAACAATCAGGTCTAAATAGCGTTGACGGTATCTTTGTTCTGGGTTGGTGAAAGCATCATAAACAACACCATCCTTTTCCTTAACAATTGGAAGAGGACGAATTGATTTTGAAAGAACAGTCAGTTCCTTAACGTGAATTGATGTTTCTCCCATTTGAGTTACAAAAACATAACCCTTAACTCCAATAATATCTCCAATGTCTAAAAGTTTCTTGAAAACAGTATTATACATTGTTTTATCTTCCTCTGGACAAATTTCATCTCGCTTAATGTAAAGCTGAATCTTCCCAACGCTGTCTTGAATAACAGCAAATGAAGCAGCTCCCATAATTCTGCGAGACATAATTCTACCAGCAATACTTACTTCTTGAAATAGGGAATTGTCTTGAGGATATTTTTCTAAAATCTCTGTTGTTTTAGCATTTACTTCATATAGTGGGGCAGGATAGGGGTTAATACCTAATTTACGCATTTCCTCTGTAGCTTGACGGCGTAATATCTCTTGTTCAGAAAGTTCTGTACTCATATTATTAAAATTGTAAAATAAAGTGCAAAAATACGTGAATTATTGTTTTGTTTCTAATTTTTGGATTAAAAATTAGTGTGAAATGATATAAAAAGAAAAGGGACAACCCGAAAGTTGTCCCATTCTCAACAATTATAATTAACCTTTGTTGCGGGAGAAGGACTCGAACCTACGACCTTCGGGTTATG
>DIOL01000001.1:95324-101209 GCA_002423895.1 Bacteroidales bacterium UBA5515
CCTTCGGGTTATGAGCCCGACGAGCTACCACTGCTCCATCCCGCGTCTTGTTTCAGAGTGCAAAAGTAGTACAAGTTTTCTTACAAACCAAATAATCTAATCTAAAAAGTGATATTAAAATATTTATATGCTTATTATCAGTGAATTAAAATTCAGGTAATTTAACTCTCTTTTCTCAAAAATGGCTCAAAAAACTATATTTTTTAAAGAGAAAAGATGTTTTTGAATAAAGAAAAGAGATTTCCGTAAATTATTATTGAAGTAAAAAAATAAAACCTTATTTCAGTAAAACTAAATAAGGAGTTTAAAGACCTTAATGTCCTTAAACTCCCTAAACCCAATTAATCATTAACCACTAATAACACCCCTCATTCCCCTAAAAGGGAAGAAAGTTTTTCACTCTTCACTTTTACCTTTTCACTAATCATTAAAAAAACTAATCTTTAAAAGAATCAATATCCCTTCTTTCCTTCTTTGTTGGTCGTCCAACTCCTCTATCTCTTTTCTCAAAGGCAAATTTTCGAGCTACCTCAATTCTTTCGTACTCTTCTTGCGGAGTAAGGTCAATCATATAGTTCTCCACCATTTTGGCAGAAATTCTATTGTTTAGTAATTCTTTAACTTCAATTTCTTTGTGCAGTTGATTTATGTTTATTTCAAATCTGTCACCAACCTTTACTTCTTTTGAAGCCTTAGCAATAATGTCATTTTGAGTAATCTTACCCAATCGACAGGCATCCGTTGCTAAAGCTCTTGTCTTGTAAAGCCTGACTGCCCAAAGCCACTTGTCTAAACGTACTGACATATTTTATTTTTCTCTAAAATAGAGAGTGATTGGAACACCGTGAAAGTTATAAATTTCTCTCATTCTGTTTTCCACATATCTTCTGTATGGTTCACGAATATATTGAGGAAGATTGCAATAGAAAACAAATTGAGGATAAGCAGTCTTAAGTTGCATTACATATTTAATCTTAATATGCTTTCCTTTGTATGATGGTGGTGGGTTTTCTTCCTTAACAATTGGTAGAACCTCTTCGTTTAAACGTGATGTTGATATTTGTTGTGTACGTGACTCATAAACCATTTTTGCAGTTTCCAAAACCTTGAAAATTCTTTGCTTGTTGATTACTGAAGTAAATATAATTGGAACATCATCAAAAGGAGCAATTCTTTCTCTAATCCTTGCTTCAAAGTCTTTTGAAGTGTTTGTATCCTTTTCAATCAAATCCCATTTGTTTACAACAATAACAACTCCTTTATTATTTCTTTGAATTAAGCTAAAGAGGTTTAAGTCTTGTGATTCCAAGCCTTGAGAGGCATCAAGCATCAAAATACAAACATCACTGCTTTCAATTGAACGGATGGAACGCATAACAGAATAGAACTCCACATCTTCAAAAACCTTTCCTTTTTTCCTAACTCCAGCAGTGTCAACAATCATAAAGTCAAATCCAAAAAGATTATATCTTGTAAGAAGAGAATCTCTTGTTGTTCCTGAAATGTTTGTTACAATATTTCTATCTTGTCCAATTAAAGCATTTATCATTGAACTCTTACCAACATTAGGTCTTCCAACAACTGCAATCTTTGGCAAGTCAGTATCAATGTTTTCTTCTTCTTCCTCAACTTCAAAATCTCTCACAAGTTCATCAAGCAAATCACCAGTTCCAGAACCATTAATTGCAGAAATACAATAAATTTCTCCAAGTCCTAATGAATAAAACTCTGCATGGTCATTTGCTCTTTGAGTGTTATCAACTTTGTTTGCAACCAAAAGTACTTTCTTTGGAGTTTTTCTTAGCAAATCTGCAACATCTTCATCCATTGGAGTCAATCCTTCCTTAACATCAACCAAAAACATAATTGCATCAGCTTCTTCAATTGCCAAAACAACTTGTTTTCTAATTTCTCCCTCAAATTCGTCATCACTTCCGTTAATATAACCTCCAGTATCAATTACTGAAAAATCTTTTCCGTTCCAAAAGCTTTTTCCATAATGGCGATCTCTTGTTACACCTGCCACTTCATGGATTATTGCATCCCTTGATTCTGTCAGTCTATTAAAAAGAGTAGATTTCCCCACATTTGGTCTTCCTACTATTGCTACAATCTTACCCATATATTTTTATATTTATTTATTTTATTACTCTATTTTTTGTTGTTTTATTGTTTTCTCTTTTCGCCCATTTTTCTCAATACTATCATTATTCTGCTAATAATTCTTCTCCATCTCCTGTAAACCGATTTATTTCCTGCTGAACGACTTATCTTAATTGAGTTTTCATTGTCTTCATTGTCTTTAGATACTTTTTCTTTTACGGCAAAGGCTATACTGGCATTAAGCTCGTAGCCAATTATTAAAATATAGGATATTAAAAAGAACCATAAAAGAAATATGATTAAAGCTCCAATTGAGCCATAGAGAGCATTGTATTGAGAGAAATTGGATATATAGAAATTGAATCCTGAAATTGAAAGTATAAAAAGAATTGTAGCTAAGGTTGCTCCTGCTGAAAAGAACTTAAAGTTTGATTTATCTGCAGGTGTATAATAATAAATCATAACGAACATTATATAAACTAAAGCTACCAATAATAACCATTTTGCAGATTTAAGAAGAAAGAGTATAATTCCTTCCTCAATAAAAGAGTTTACTAAAAGGTAATTGAAAAATGTTGTTGAGCCTATTATTAATGTAAAGGATAGGAAAACAACAAATCCAATTGCAAAAACTAATCCAATACTTATTAATCTTCTTCTAAGCCATTTCTTTTTTTGAGTTACATATTTTGAGCTGTTAAAAGAAATCATCATTGCATTAATACCACTTGAGGCAACATAAATTGAACTTATAAACCCAATAGACATAAGCCCTTGATGTTTCTTTAGAAATATTTCATTGATAACAGAAGTAACTTTTCCTGAAATGGATTCTGGAACTAATGTATTAATAAGTTCTATAATTTGAAGATATAATGAGTCAATGGGAACATAAGGCAAAAGAGTAAAGAAGAAAAGCAGTAGAGGGAAGGTAGCCAAAACAAAGTGATAGGCAAGTGCTGCTGCTCTTTGATTAATGAAACCTTTTGCCAATCCTTGAAAGAAGAAAAACAAAACATCAAACAAAGGAACTCCCTGAAACCCAGGAAGGACAATAAGCCTTGAAACATGCAAGGCATTCCTGATGGGTCTCCAGTAAAGGAAATGTCTAATAAATTTATTTTGTTTCTTTGGCATTAGAAAACTAAAAGTATGTAATTTTAATTATTAATCTTCAGCAACTAAACTTAAGTCCAAAGATTTAATTTGATGAGTTAAAGCACCAACAGAAATAAAATCAACTCCTGTTTTTGCAAAGCTTAGAATTGTGTCTTTGTTTATTCCTCCAGAGCTTTCTGTTTCATATTTCCCTCCAATTCTTTCAATAGCCTTTTGCAATAGTTCAGGAGTAAAGTTATCAAGCATAATTCTGTCAATTCCTCCAATCTTAAGCACCCTTTCCAATTCTTCCAAAGAACGAACTTCAACTTCAATCTTCAATTCCTTACCCAAGTTCTTTAAATATTCTTTGGTTTTTGTTATTGCATTTTCAACTCCACCAGCAAAGTCAATATGATTATCTTTAAGCATTATCATATCATAAAGTCCAATTCTATGATTGTAGCCTCCTCCAACTTTAACTGCATATTTTTCAAACAAACGCATTGAAGGAGTTGTCTTTCGAGTGTCAAGTAGTTTTGTTCTTGTACCTTTAATCAATTCAACATATTCATTAGTAGAGGTTGCAATGCCTGAAAGTCTTTGCATATAGTTTAAAGCAGTTCTTTCGGAAGTTAAAATACCAATTGCAGAACCTTCAACCCTGAAAATAATATCTCCTTTCTTTATCCTGTCACCATCTTTCATCATTGCAGTAAATTTAATGCTCTTGTCAACCAAAGCATAAACTTCTCTTGCAATATTAATACCACAAATTATTCCTTCCTGCTTTGCAACAAGTTTTGCCTTATTGGTTTCACTCTTTGAAATACAAGCTAAAGAAGAATGGTCTCCATCTCCAATATCCTCACTTAAAGATAATTCAATATGTTTTAAAAGATATTCCTTAGGGATTAAATCGTACATGTTCATATCACAAAAATGCAATTATAATTAACTCAAATTCTGCACAAAGATACAATATTTCATCAAATTACTTTCCTTATCCTTTCTTTTCTTCACTAATTCAACCATTAAAGCATATTTCTTTGCTGTAATTATAAGCCAATTTTTGAATTTAATTCTGCTAATTCTCACTCCAATGAAACAAATCATTAATTTTGCACAACTATTTTTTAAATGGATTTAAAACTTACAACAAAATGGATATTGAAATAATAAATATTGGCGATGAACTTCTAATTGGACAAGTAGTTAACACCAATGCTTCCTTTATGTCAGAGGAGTTAAACAAAGTTGGACTGAATGTAAACAGGGTAACTACAATTGCTGATGATGCAAATGAAATTGAATTGTCAGTTCTCAATGCTTTGGAGCATGCCGATTGCATTCTAATAACTGGAGGCTTGGGACCAACAAAAGACGATATAACAAAATATACCTTAGCTAAGATATTTGAAAGCGAAATGGAGGAAGATGAGAATGTTTTGGCAAATATTAAAAGAATTTTCGACCATAGAGGATATACTCTTACGCCAACAAATCGTCTTCAAGCATTGGTACCAAAGAAATGCAGGGTTATTGAAAACTTGGTTGGAACAGCACCAGGGATGTGTTTTGAAAAAGAAGGCAAGTTAATTATCTCAATGCCTGGAGTACCTTTTGAAATGAAAGCAATGATGCAAAGGCACGTTATCCCAATTCTTCTTTCACACTACAAACCTTCTGCAATATTTCATAAAACAATAATAACTCAAGGCGTGGGAGAAAGTTTTCTTTCCGATATGATTGAAGAATTTGAATTGGCATTACCTAAATACATAAAGTTGGCCTATCTTCCTGCCGCAAACCTTTTAAGACTTCGCCTTTCAGCAAGAGGAGAAGATGAAAAGGCAATTAAGCAAGAATTGGATAATCAAGTTGAAAAACTAATGCCACTTATTAAAGACTATTTTATAGGATTTGATGAAGGCGATTTAAGTGTTCTTGTCAGCAAACTACTATTAGAAAAAAACAAAACCCTTTCAACAGTTGAAAGCTGCACAGGAGGAAATATTGCTCACACAATCACACTTAATGCAGGCTCTTCTGAGTATTATAAAGGCACAATTGTATCTTATGCCAACCAGGTAAAGACAGAACTTTTGGGAGTTAAAGAAGAGTCAATCCAAAATCAGGGAGCAGTAAGCAAGGAAGTGGCTGAGCAGATGGCATTACAAGGAGTTAAGAAACTTAATACAGACTATTGTGTTTCAACAACAGGTATTGCAGGACCAAGTGGAGGAAGTGATGAAAAACCAGTAGGTACAGTATGGATTGCAGTTGCAAATGCAAAAGGAGAATGCCTTTCCAAGCAGTTTAATTTCTATTCAAGCAGAGAAAACTTTATAAACAGAACAACCAACCAAGCCTTTGCAATGCTTCTAAGCTGGATAAAGGAAGGTAAATAAGGCTAACCACAAAATAAGATTAAAACTACTGTTCTATTTCTTTTTTTTTAGGAGATAGATAACTTATTTATTGAAAATTATTCAAGAAGTTTTACTCTCCATATCAAGTTTAAAACTAAGCAAATAAGGATTAGAAAAATTTAAACAAGACTTAGTTCTCAATATAATGGCATTATATTCTCAGTATAATGCCATTATACTTATGATTTAATGGCATTATAGTTTTGGTTTAATGGCATTAAATGGAGAATATGACCCGTCCTGAATAAGGTT
>DIOL01000002.1:0-1728 GCA_002423895.1 Bacteroidales bacterium UBA5515
ATCAACTGCAGCTGCTGGATTTGTTCCACTGTAACTATTATTCCACCATACAAAAACTAACTTCTTAATTGTATTTTCGTATTCACTTGCAGGAAGAATCAAATTTTCATGCTGCCAAGTAGTTTGTTGATTTAAAACATTTCCTATTGCTTGACCAACTGGCCATCCTGTAGTAGGAATTGCTTGGTCAATTGGAAGTAAGAATACTTTCAAATAATCTGCAGTAGAAGATTGTCCATTTGCTTTCCAATCAAAAGAAAGAGAATATTCTGCTGCTCCTGTGCCAAAATCAACTATTGCTGATGCATAAGCATAAGCGGTAACATTATTAGTATATTCATTTGTAGCGCCAAGAGAATCACTTATGTATAATGAATTTCCTAAATTATCAGGATAACTAACTGCATTTGAAATATACCACTTATTTGTATCTGGATTAGAAAGTGTCCATTCTGATATATTATTCAAATCTTCAAAATTTTGAGCATAAGGAAGAGTTACTGCTGATACGATATTTGGAATTGTTGAACTAACAGCTGGTGACCAATCTCCACCACAGTTTTGACGAACAGATACGCTATAAGTACTACCTGCGTTTAATCCTGTAATAATATAAGGTAATTGAGATGCGTCACTAATTGAAATTATTGTTGAAGTATTTGGATTAAAAGAAGTAGGATCAGCTTCTGCATAAGCTATATCCCAAGCAGTTCCTGGTTCAGCATTATCAGTTGCAAAATTAACTCTAATAGAAGAGAAATTATCAACTGTTGTTGTAGTATTAAACACTGATGGACAGTTAGGAACTTCATTAACTGCAACATTATCAATATATAAATAATTATCAGTTACAGAAACAGTACTTTCTCCATAAAATCCTATTTTTACTATTCCTGTATAAGGTACTTGCAAAGAATCTATTAATTTTACTACAACATGTATTGGAGTTAAGCCAAAATTTGAATAATTTCTTACTGTATCAGCATCTCCTTCTGCCCATATTGTAGCATTTGCATTAAGCCAAGTTAATCCATTATCAGGAGAAACAACAACTGCAAATTTATCATCACTATCATAAGTTGGAGGATTTGCAGGAGCACTTGTAAAAGCAGTTAAAACAGCATCAAACTCTACTTGATATTGAATACTTCCATCTCCTAAATTAATAGAAGGTGTTATCAACCAATTTTTATCTGTTGCAGCATCAATATTAAATCTCATTGCTGTATCTAATGTATTGGAATGAGACCAACCACTTGTTGTAGAAGTTAAGATTGATGTATCAGCTAATAATCCAACCATTCTTGACCAGCAAGTTGGTTCAACTACAACTGAAGTAGAGAAATTTTCTACAAATGGAACAGTCAATGGAACACATTGTGTTCTAAAGGTTACTGGTAATGTTACATCTGAAAAAGTTCCATCACCACAATCTGTCATTATTGTAACATCATAAAATGTGTTAGGTGTTAGATTGTAGAAAGTGTGAGGGAGAGAGAATATTTGAACAGTATCTGTTAAATTTGTTGTCATATCTTTTAACATCACATACCAAGAAGGATCTCCAGAACTTGCAGGAGTAAAGTTTAAATCAGCTTGGTCTGTTGAAATATTACTTATTGCAATTTCTGTTGGACGGAAACATGTAGGAATTTCACTAACTTTAAAATCGTCAATATAAACACTTCCACTTGCAGTTTTCTTCCTTACAAATGCCAAACGATAATC
>DIOL01000002.1:1943-3189 GCA_002423895.1 Bacteroidales bacterium UBA5515
ATTTAAATCTCCTTGAGAAACATCCATAGCATAAATTAACATGTCAGGGAAATAAGTTGAAGAAGATTTCTTAGACCAGAAATTTAATCTTTCATTTCCAGTTAATGTAACAATAGGAGAAATTAACCAATCGTTATTTTGATATGAAGCAGTTGTACTTGAAGATGCAGCTGAATATCCATTCATGTAAATTGCATTACTTCCACTATATTCTGTTGTTGTGGTTTTCCAAAAATAAGAACCAGTATTTAATGAGTCAATAATAAACCAACAGAATGGAGCAGGTTTATTTCCTGGAGCAATAGCAACTGTATTAAAATCATTTTCAAATCCTTCAATCCAAGGCAATTGAGTTATTGTTTCACATTTGGTTCTAAATGAAGATACACTCCATATGCTTTCATCAATTCCTACAACACAATTAGCTTTAACTCTATAGTCATAAGAGGTATTTGAAGTAAGACCTTGAACATTATAAGAATTAGTAGAAAGAGAAGGAATAGATGTTGCCAAAGACCAATCAGCATCTGATGATAATTTGTATTCTAAAGTATAATCGGTAGCATTAGTTAAATTCCATGTAAAATCTACTGAAGAAGTTGTAATATTATTAGCCAATAAACCATTAGGAGCAGGACATGTAGTTACAAATATATTTCCAATATGTAAATCATTATCTCCATTACTTGTTACTGTAGATTCAGCATAGAAAGCAATCTTGATTTGTCCAGAATAAGAAGATAAATCTATTGAAATATTTTGGGCAGTAACAGGAATACTACTAAATAGTCTTGGTCCTGCACTATCCCAAATTGTTGCATTTGATTGAAGCCAAGTTGCTCCATTATCAGTTGAAACAATAACCATAAATTTATCATCAGTTCCAACCTGTTCAGGTACATCTGCATTTCCATAATCAGTCAATGCCAAATCAAAAGTTAAATCATAGTTACCTCCTGTACCTAAATCAATAGTTGGAGTTACTAACCAATTCTTACAATTAGCACCATAAACATTAACTTTAGAGTGAGCATTAGTAATACCATTACTAGTAGTTACTCTTGACCAACCAGAAGTTGCTGCTGTGGGTGCTGTTCCTGTAAAGGCCGTTGAAGCCAGCCCTGTCATTCTTGTCCAATTTGTTGGAGGGAATGTAGAGCTCGAGAAATTCTCCACCAAAGGAGTTTGAGCTCTACCTGTAATGGCAAAAACAATTGCCATTAAGAAAAAAAGTAATTTTTTCATT
>DIOL01000002.1:3323-3724 GCA_002423895.1 Bacteroidales bacterium UBA5515
AGAAAAAAAGTAATTTTTTCATTTCAAATATGTGTTTATAAATTAGTTAACTATCATAATCAGCAAATAACCCTTAGGCTATTTTACTTTAAAAAGTGTGCAAAGATAAAGTATTTAAAAAGTTAATACCAAATTTTAGGGTTAGAAATTTCTCTATTTAACTTTTATTCTATATTGAAATGTATTTTATGAATTTAAATTGTCTTGAAAAGTATAATAAGAGAAATAAGGAGGGAATAAGCAAAAAAGATTAAGAGCCTGCCTCGACAATTATGAGGCAGCTTCTATAGATTTATCTCTCAAAAATTAAAAAATATTGAGGATATTTATATGCTTATTCTGATTTCCTGAAACGAAGTTTTATTTGACTGAAACGAAGTTTTAATTTTTTCTTTCTTCGT
>DIOL01000002.1:3845-4206 GCA_002423895.1 Bacteroidales bacterium UBA5515
ATTTTTTCTTTCTTCGTTTTATTATACTGAAATAAGGTTTGAATTATTTCTTGTTTGATTTAGCAGTTTTATATTTAAGAATAATTTTTATTCTGTGGAATTAAATTCTAGTATAGTAAATAACAAAAAAGACGTTGCTCAACTATTTTGAACAACGTCTTTATCAATTTATACTTAAAAAGTAATTATTATTCTGCTTTTTCTTCAGAAGCTGGTGTTTCTTCAACCTTTACTTCTTCTTGAACTTGTGCTACTGCAGGTTCTTCAACTTTAGCTTGTTGATTTGCTGTTTCAACAGTTTCAGACTTTTTAGCTCTACCTCTACGAGTTGTTTTTGCTTTTTCTGTTTTTGCTTCTTTTA
>DIOL01000002.1:4304-5509 GCA_002423895.1 Bacteroidales bacterium UBA5515
TTTTTCTGTTTTTGCTTCTTTTAATAGATTTTCATTATAATCTACTAATTCCATCATAACCATTTCAGCTCCATCTCCTAAACGACGTCCTACTTTTAGTATTCTTGTATATCCTCCATTTCTTGTTGCAACTTTTCCAGATACTTCTCTGAAAAGTTCAGTTACAGCTTCTTTGTTTTGTAGATAACTAAATACTATACGTCTTTGGTGAGTTGAGTCTGTTTTAGATTTTGTGATTAGAGGCTCAACATATCCTCTTAAAGCTCTTGCTTTAGCTAATGTGGTTTCAATTCTTTTATGTAAAATTAATGATGAAGCCATATTTGATAGCATAGCAACTCTGTGTGCATGCGTTCTTGATAATTTATTTATTTTGCAACCGTGTCTCATTTCTCTTATTCTTTTTCTAATTTATATTTCGCAATATTCATTCCAAATTCAAGTCCTTTGGATTTTACAAGGTTTTCTAATTCTGTAAGTGATTTCCTTCCAAAATTACGGAATTTTAATAAATCTGCTTTATTGAATGATACTAAATCCCCTAAAGATTCTACTTCTGCAGATTTTAAACAATTTAGAGCTCTAACTGATAAATCTAGATCTGTTAATTTTGATTTTAACACTTGACGTACGTGAAGTGTTGTTTCATCAAATTCTTCTGTTAGTGGTTTAGCTTCAGCTTGAAGTGATATTTTTTCATCAGAGAATAGCATAAAGTGTTGAATCAATATAGAAGCTGCTTCAGTAAGTGCATCCTTTGGAGTTATTGAGCCATCTGTTGTTATTTCCAAAACTAATTTTTCATAGTCTGTTTTTTGTTCAACACGAAAGTTCTCAACTTCATACTTTACATTCTTTATTGGAGTGTGAATTGAATCTATTGCTATTGTATTTATTATATCATTAGGATTGATATTTTCCTCAGAAGGAATATAACCTCTTCCTTTTTCAATTTTTAAAGTAATGTTTAAAACAACATTTGGTTCCATTTGACAAATTTCAATATCAGTGTTGATTACTTGAAAATTATTCAAATGTTTATTAATATCACCTGCCTTAAACACATTCTTTCCAGTGATAGTAAAATTAATTACTTCACTTTCTTCTTCTTCAATTTGACGTTTGAAGCGAAGTTGTTTAAGGTTTAGGATAATCTCTGTCATATCTTCAATTACTCCTGGAATTGTTGCAAATTCATGCTCAAC
>DIOL01000002.1:5680-7109 GCA_002423895.1 Bacteroidales bacterium UBA5515
AGTAATTGCAAAACCTTCTAAGGAGGATAACAAAATTCTTCTCAAAGAGTTTCCAATTGTCATTCCATAGCCTGGTTCAAGTGGACGAAATTCAAATTTTCCGTGAAAATCATCCGACTCTAACATTATAACCTTGTCAGGTTGCTGAAAAGCTAATATTGCCATTTCTATAATATTTAATGATCTATTACTTAGAGTATAATTCAACAATTAATTGTTCATTGATATTTTCAGGAATATCAGAACGTTCAGGATAATTCATAAATTTGCCACTCATTTGAGAACGATCAAAGTCTAACCATGAATAACGATTAACTGTTCCTTCTAATGAATCTGTAACTATTTGAAGTGATTTTGAACGTTCACGAACACTAACAACATCTCCTGGTTTTAGCATATATGAAGGAATATTAACTAATTCTCCATTAACTAAAATATGACGATGTGAAACTAATTGACGTGCTTGATCTCTAGTTTTAGCAATTCCAAAACGATAAACAACATTGTCTAAACGAGATTCTATTAATTGTAATAATACAACCCCTGTAATTCCTCCCTTACGAGATGCTTTTTCGAAAATATTACGGAATTGTCTTTCTAAGATACCATAAGTATATTTAGCTTTTTGTTTTTCATTTAACTGAATTCCGTATTCTGATTGTTTTGCTCTACGTTTGCTTTGTCCATGTTGTCCTGGACGATAATTCTTTTTATCAAGGGTTTTATCAAAACCAAAAATTGGTTCTCTAAATTTTCTTGCTATCTTTGTTTTTGGACCTATATATCTTGCCATATCTGTTTCTTCTTTAAATCAATTAAAAATTATTATACACGTCTTCTTTTAGGAGGACGACATCCATTGTGTGGAACAGGAGTTACATCAGTAATTTCCAAAACTTCAATTCCACATGTGTTAATTGCTCTAATAGCAGATTCACGTCCTGCACCAGGTCCTTTAACAAACACTTTTACCTTTCTTAAGCCATAATCAAATGCTGCTTTTGCACAATCTTCAGCTGCCATTTGTGATGCATATGGAGTGTTTTTCTTTGATCCTCTAAAACCCATTTTTCCTGCAGAGGACCATGAAATAACTTGCCCTGCATTATTAGTTAGAGAAACTATACAATTATTAAACGATGCAAAAATGAACGCTTTTCCTTGTGGCTCAACTTTTACTACTCTTTTTTTTGTTGGTTTAGAACTTTTTGCCATAATGTTCTTTTTATTTCCTTTTTATTATTTTATAAATACAGATGCTCCAAAAAATTTATAAAGATAATCCACATCTGCTGAGTAATTAATTCTTATTTAGTTGCTTTCTTTTTGTTTGCAACAGTTTTCTTTCTACCCTTACGAGTACGAGCATTATTTTTTGTACTCTGTCCACGAAGAGGTAAACCAATACGATGACGAATACCACGATAGC
>DIOL01000002.1:7226-9101 GCA_002423895.1 Bacteroidales bacterium UBA5515
CGATGACGAATACCACGATAGCATCCAATATCCATCAAACGTTTAATGTTCATTTGAACTTCCGAACGCAATGCACCTTCTACTTTAATTTCATCATTAATGATATTACGAATAGCGTTTTGTTCATCATCGGTCCATTCACTTACCTTTTTGTCTTCACTAATTCCAGCTTTTGATAAAATTTGAGAAGCAGTACTTCTGCCTATTCCATAAATATATGTTAAGCCTATAACTCCTCTTTTATTTTTTGGTAAGTCGATACCTGCAATTCTTGCCATAAATTTATATATTGTTAAATTATTAATTATCCTTGTCTTTGTTTATACTTAGGATTCTTTTTGTTAATAACATAAACCACTCCCTTTCTGCGTACAATAATACACTCCGGTGATCTTTTCTTTACTGATGTTCTGACTTTCATGGTCGGTAAAATGTTTATTTTATATTAATATTTATTATTTATGTCTATATGATATTCTCCCTTTTGTTAAATCATAAGGAGACATTTCAACTTGTACTTTATCACCTGGTAAAATTTTAATATAGTGCATTCTCATCTTACCAGAAATATGAGCAATGATAACGTGTCCATTTTCCAACTCTACCTTAAACATTGCATTTCCTAGAGATTCTATTACAATACCATCTAATTGTATTGATGCTTGTTTTGCCATACTAAACTAATACTAAGTTATTATTTTGTTTTATTGTATTTTCTATTTCTTCGAAACTTGATAAAATTTGGGGGCCTTCTTTAGTAATTGCAACATCATGTTCGTAATGTGCTGCATAAGAAAAATCTTTAGTCCTGCAAGTCCATCCATCTCTTTCAAAAACAACTGCTCTATCTCCCATCGTAATCATTGGTTCAATTGCAATAATCATACCTTCTTTAAACTTAACTCCATTTCCAGCTTTTCCGTAATTTGGAACTTCAGGTTTTTCATGCATCTTTCTTCCAACTCCATGACCACATAATTCTCTTACTACACCATATCCATGTTTTTCACAATATGATTGAATTGCATAACTTAAATCTCCTAATCTATTCCCTAAAACACATTGTTCAATTCCAATCACCAAAGATTCCTTAGTAACTTTCATTAGTTTCTGTGCTTCTTCACTTACTCCATTGAGTGCAAAGGTATAAGCAGAATCTCCAACCCAACCATTTAATTCAGTTCCACAATCAATAGATATAATATCTCCTTCCTTTATTTCTCTATTACCTGGTATTCCATGTACTACAACTTCATTGATTGATATACATAAAGATGCTGGATATCCATAATAGCCTTTGAAAACTGGAATTGCATTATTATCTCTAATATACTCTTCCGCAATTTTGTCAAGATGAGCTGTTGTTACTCCAGGTTTTATACTTTTAGCTACTTCTGCTAAAGTACTTCCAACCAATAGAGCGCTCTTTCTTAAACTTTCAATCTCACTATGTGTTCTTAAATTTATCATTTTATACTTTCAAAGAACAATGAACTACATTTGAGATCTACCTTTTATTCTTCCTGATTTTGTTAAACCATCATAATGTCTCATCAATAAATGACTTTCTATTTGTTGAAGAGTATCTAAAACAACTCCAACTAAAATCAATAAAGATGTTCCTCCATAAAAATGAGAGAATTGAGAATTTACTCCAAATAAACTTACAAAAGCTGGTAATATAGCAACTATTGCAAGGAAAATTGAACCTGGTAAAGTTATTTTAGATAAAACATTATCAAAAAATTCTTCTGTTTTTCTTCCTGGTTTTACTCCTGGTATAAATCCTCCATTCTTTTTCATATCATCTGACATTTGCTTAGGATTTATAGCAATTGCAGTATAGAAATATGTAAAGGCAATAATAATAATTGC
>DIOL01000002.1:9220-9692 GCA_002423895.1 Bacteroidales bacterium UBA5515
AAGGCAATAATAATAATTGCAAATATTAAATTGTACCAGAAACCATTAAAGTCTGAAAGTGCAGCTTTAACTCCCTGCATACTTTCTGAATCTGAAAATCCAAATAAAGTTACAGGAATAAACATAATTGCTTGCGCAAAAATTATTGGCATTACACCAGCAGCATTTACCTTAATCGGAATATATTGTCTTGCTCCACCATATTGTTTATTACCTACAATTCTTTTTGCATATTGTACAGGTACTCTTCTTGTTCCTTGAACTAAAAGAATACATAACATAATAACAATTAATAGAACAACTAATTCAACAAAGAATATTACTAATCCTCCTCCTTGTTCTTCCATTCTTGAAGCAAATTCAGCAAATAATGCAAAAGGTAATCTTGCAACAATACCTACCATAATTAATAATGATATACCATTACCAATTCCTTTATCAGTAATTTTTTCACCAAGCCACATTACAAACA
>DIOL01000002.1:9781-10776 GCA_002423895.1 Bacteroidales bacterium UBA5515
TTCACCAAGCCACATTACAAACAATGTTCCGCAAGTTAACATTACAGCAATTGGTAGTGTCCAATTTACAAAATTCAAACTATCACTGCCTGTAATACTGTATATGGTTGCACCTTGTAATTGATATCTTAAGTTTGCAAGATATGCAAATGCTTGGAAAAGAGTTACTATTACTGTTAACCACCTAGTTATTTGATTTATCTTATTTCTACCACTTTCACCTTCTCTTTGCATTTTAGAGAAATAAGGGACAACCATAGTCAACAATTGTACAACAATTGATGCAGTAATGTATGGCATGATTCCTAAAGCAAAAATTGAAGCATTAGAAAACGCACCTCCAGAGAACATATTTAATAGTCCTAAAACTCCATCTCTTGTTTGAGCTTGTAAGTTAGATAAATCAGCTGGGTTGATACCTGGCAATACAACAAAAGATCCTATTCTATAAATTAGCACTAAGCCTAAAGTATACAAAATTCTTGTTCTAAGATCTTTTATATTCCAGATATTTTTTAAAGTATTGATAAATCTTTTCATTATTATTATTAGATTATTGTTACAACGCCTCCTTTTTCTTCGATAGCTTTTTTAGCAGACAATGAGAATGCATTAGCTGAAACATTTACTTTAACTTTTAATTCTCCTCTACCTAAAACTTTCACTTTATCTTTTAAAGAAGCAAGCCCATTATTTATTAAGGTATCAATAGTAATTTCAGATAATTGTTTTTCTTCGGCTAAAGTATTTAATGTATCTAAATTGATAGCTAAGAATTCAATTCTGTTTATATTTTTAAAGCCAAATTTTGGTAAACGTCTGTATAATGGCATTTGTCCTCCTTCAAAACCAATTTTACGAGAGTAGCCTGATCTTGATTTTGCTCCTTTATGTCCACGTGTTGATGTACCGCCTCTTCCTGAGCCTTGACCTCTACCTATTCTCTTACGGGTTTTTACTGAACCTTCTGCAGGTTTAAGATTACTTAAATCCAT
>DIOL01000002.1:10890-11575 GCA_002423895.1 Bacteroidales bacterium UBA5515
GGTTTAAGATTACTTAAATCCATGATTTTTATTCGTTTTTAAAGAATTGTTATATATTAAATTTCTTCTACTTTTACTAAATGATTAACCTTGTCAATCATTCCTTGTATTTGAGGAGTTAATTCATGTTCTTTAGTTTGATTAATTCTTCTCAAACCTAAAGAAGCTAATGTTTGTTTTTGACGAAGCGTTCTTCCTATTCCACTTTTTATTTGAGTAACTCTTACTTTCATTTTATTTCAACTTTTTAACCGTTAAAAACTCTATCCATTTCTATTCCTCTCAATTTCGCAATTGTATAAGGATCCTTTAATTGGATTAATGCATTTATTGTAGCTTTTACAACACTATGTGGATTTGAAGAACCTTTAGATTTTGCCAACACGTCTTTAACTCCAACACTTTCTAAAACTGCACGCATTGCACCACCTGCAATAACTCCAGTTCCTGGTGCAGCAGGTTTAATAAATACTCGTGCTCCACTGTATTTTCCAGTTTGTTCGTGAGGAAGAGTTCCTTTTAATACAGGAACCTTTATAAGGTTTTTCTTAGCATCATCAACTCCTTTTGCAATAGCAGCAGTCACTTCTTTTGCTTTTCCTAATCCATAACCAACAACACCATTTTCATTTCCAACAACTACAATTGCAGAAAAACTAAATGTTCTACCTCCTTTGGTTACTTT
>DIOL01000002.1:11698-12414 GCA_002423895.1 Bacteroidales bacterium UBA5515
GTTCTACCTCCTTTGGTTACTTTTGTAACTCTATTAATACTTACAAGACGATCTTTAAATTCAATTTCGCTTGATTTTACTCTTTTTATATTTAAATCTGCCATACTATATTAGAATTTTAAGCCGTTTTGGCGAGCTGAGTCAGCTAATGATTTTATTCTTCCATGGTATAAATAACCATTTCTATCAAATACTACAGAATCAACACCTACAGATATAGCTCTTTCAGCAATTAATTTACCTACAGATTTTGCAATATCAATTTTAGTTCCTTCTTTAGTAAAAGTCTTTTCAATTGATGAAGCAGAAGCTAAAGTTTTGCCATTAATATCATCTATTAATTGAGCATATATTTCTTTATTGCTTCTAAAAACTGTTAAACGAGGTCTTGTTGGTGTTCCGCTAATTTTTTTACGGATCCCCATTTTCAATTTGATTCTTCTTAATTCTTTATTATTTGCCATCCCTATTTTCGGATTTTATTATTTTTGAAATTACTTAGCAGCCGCCTTACCAGCTTTTCTACGAACAACTTCACCTTGAAAGCGAATTCCTTTTCCTTTATATGGTTCTGGTTTACGCAATGAACGAATCTTTGCTGCAACTTGACCTAAAAGTTGTTTATCATAACTGGTCATTATAATTAACGGATTTTTTCCCTTTTCGGTTATTGTTTCCACTTTGATTTCTTTAGGTAATTCGAAAAATATATTATG
>DIOL01000002.1:12604-13196 GCA_002423895.1 Bacteroidales bacterium UBA5515
TGACCATTAGCTTGTGCTTTATATCCAACACCTATAACTTCTTGTACAACTTTAAATCCTTCAGAAACTCCTTTAACCATGTTGAATATCAAAGATCTGTAAAGACCATGCATTGCTTTATGTCTTTTTTGATCTGATTCTCTTTCTAAGATTAAAGTGTTTTCTTCAACATTAATTTTGATACAAGGATCTACATTTTGAGTTAATGTCCCAAGGGATCCTTTTACGGTAATAATATTATTATCATTAACTATTATTTCAACTCCCTTTGGAAGGCTTATCGGTAATTTACCTATTCTTGACATTTATATCTCTCCTTTAAATTTTTAATTAGCTAATATAACAGATTACTTCACCACCAATATTTAAAGCTCTTGCTTCTTTATCTGTCATTAAACCCTTAGAAGTTGAAATAATTGCAATCCCTAAACCATTTAATACACGTGGAAGTTCTGTTGCACCAACATATTTTCTTAAACCTGGACTACTAACTCTAGTTAGTTTAGACATTGCTGATTCCTTAGTTGTAGGATGATATTTCAAAGCTATTTTAATTTGTTTTGGAAATATATCGTCTTCAAATTTATAGTTT
>DIOL01000002.1:13310-28896 GCA_002423895.1 Bacteroidales bacterium UBA5515
GTATCAAAAAGAATTTTAGTAATCTCTTTTTTCATCTTAGAAGCAGGAATTTCAACAACTTTGTGCTTAGCTAAGGCTGCATTTCTTATGCGAGTCAAATAATCTGCAATTGGATCTGTTAACATCTCTATAATTATTATTTATATTATACTTTGATTTATTTATTACCAACTTGCTTTCTTTACTCCAGGAATTAAACCTGCTAAAGCCATTTCTCTAAAATTGATGCGAGAAATTCCAAATTGTCTCATATATCCTTTTGGACGTCCAGTTAATTTACATCTGTTATGAAGTCTTACTGGAGAAGCATTCTTTGGTAATTTTTGTAAACCTTCATAATCTCCGGCTTCTAATAATGCAGCTCTTTTAGCAGCATATTTAGCAACCATCTTTTCTCTTTTACGCTCTCTTGCTTTGATTGATTCTTTTGCCATTTTCTTAATTAACTGTTTTGATTTTTAAATGGGAAGCCAAAAGCTTTTAATAAAGATAATGCTTCTTTGTCGGTTTTTGCTGATGTTACAAAAGTAATATCCATTCCCTGAATATGATTTATTTTATCAATATCAATTTCTGGAAATATGATTTGTTCTGTAATACCAAATGTATAATTACCTCTTCCATCAAATCCTTTATCACTGATTCCTCTAAAATCTCTAATACGTGGGATTGATGCTGAAATTAATCTATCTAAAAATTCGTACATCTTATCTCCTCTTAGAGTAACTCTTACTCCAATTGGCATTCCTTTTCTTAATTTAAAATTAGAAATATCTTTCTTAGATTTAGTAGAGACAGCTTTTTGACCTGCGATTTTAGTCATCTCTTCAACCCCTTGATCAATAACTTTTTTATCTGTTATTGCAGTCTTTCCCAATCCTTGATTTAATGAAATTTTCATTAACTTTGGAACCTGCATTACAGTTTTGTAATCAAACTCTTTAGTAAGTGCAGAAACTACTTCATCTTTGTATTTCTGCTTTAATCTTGGTGTATATGACATATTATTTTATCACCTCCCCTGATTTTTTTGAATAACGAACTAATTTATCAGCTTTTTCATCCATTCTTCTTCCAATTCTTGTTGCATTTCCCTTAGAATCAACAACAGCTAAATTAGAAATATGGATTGATGCCTCTTTTTCAATAATTCCTCCTTGAGTATTTTTTGAACTTGGCTTAGAATGTTTCTTTACCTTGTTTACTCCTTCAACTATTGCTCGGCATTTTTCAGGATATACTACAAGAACTCTTCCTGTACTACCTTTAGAGTCTCCTGCAATTACCTTTACATTATCACCTTTTTTAATATGCAATTTCATATCTATAAATATTTTGCTTTTATAACACTTCAGGAGCTAATGAAACGATTTTCATAAATTGTTTCTCACGTAATTCTCTGGCAACTGGTCCAAAAATACGTGTTCCTCTTAATTCATCATTTGCAGTTAAAAGAACACATGCATTATCATCAAAACGAATATAAGAACCATCTTGACGTCTTATCTCTTTTTTTGTTCTTACTACAACAGCTTTAGAAACTATACCTTTTTTTACATTACCAGAAGGAATAGCATCCTTTACAGCAACAACTATTTTATCTCCAATAGAAGCATATCTTCTTTTTGTACCTCCAAGCACTCTAATGCATAATACACTTTTGGCTCCACTGTTATCAGCAACAATTAATCTTGATTCTTGTTGTATCATTTTATTTAGCTCTTTCTATAATTTCAACTAATCTCCAACATTTATTTTTACTTAATGGTCTTGTTTCCATTATTCTTACAACATCACCAATGTTGCACTCATTTTTCTCGTCATGAGCCATAAACTTGGAACTTTTCTTTACGAATTTTTCGTATTTAGGATGCTTCACTTTACGTTCAACGAACACACGAATAGTTTTATCCATTTTATTACTGATAACAAGACCTACTCTTTCTTTTCTTAAATTTCTTTCCATTTTGAATTGAATTTAGGTATTATTTATTATCAACAGATTTAGAATCTAATTCTCTTTTTCTTAACTCTGTCTTTATTCGTGCTACATCCCTTCTTGCTTCTTTAATCTTATTAGGATTTTCCAAAGGAGTGACAGCATGATTAATTTTCATTTTGTTTAACTGTATCTTGTCAACAGCTAATCTCTCTTGTAACTCTGAAGTAGAGAGTTCTTTTATTACATTGTTTTTCATCTTCGTCCTATTTAAATTTCTTCAACGTAATCTCTTCTAACTACGAATTTAGTAGAAACTGGCAATTTTTGAGCAGCCAAACGCATAGCTTCCTTAGCTATTTCCATTGGAACACCTTCAGCTTCAAACAGCATTGTTCCTGGCATTATTCTTGCAACAAAATATTCTGGAGCTCCCTTACCTTTACCCATACGAACTTCATTAGGTTTCTTAGTAATAGGTTTATCAGGGAAGATACGGATCCATATTTGTCCTTCACGTTTCATATAACGAGTTACTGCTTGACGAGCTGCTTCAATTTGTCTTCCAGTAATAAAAGCTGTTTCTAAAGATTTTATACCAAAACTTCCAAAAGCTAATTCATGACCACGAAAAGCATTACCCTTAATTCTCCCTTTTTGTTGTTTTCTAAACTTTGTCTTTTTAGGTTGTAACATTATCGTACAATATTTGACTTATTAAATAATCTATTTATTCTTTCTGTGTGGGCGTTGATTAGAATGTGAAGGTCTTTGTGAATTTGGACGTCCACCTTCCTTAACATTTCCTCCAACAGTTGATGGAACTAACTCACGTTTACCATAAACTAAACCCTTACAAATCCATACTTTTACACCAATACGACCATAAGTAGTGTGAGCTTCAGCTTGAGCATAGTCGATATCAGCTCTAAGTGTATGTAATGGAGTTCTTCCTTCTTTATAATGCTCTCTTCTTGCCATTTCAGCTCCACCAATACGTCCAGATACAGAAACTTTAATTCCATCTGCACCAACTCTCATTGTAGAAGTAATTGCAGTTTTAATAGCTTTACGATAAGAAATACGTCCTTCAATTTGACGAGCAACAGTTGCAGCAACTAAAACAGCATCTAACTCAGGGCGTTTAACTTCAGAAATATTAATTTGAATATCTTTATTAGTAAGTTTTTTTAACTCTTCTTTTAACTTATCAACTTCTTGACCTGCTTTACCAATTATTAATCCTGGTCTAGCAGTATTAATAGTAACAGTAACAAGTTTTAAAGTTCTTTCAATATAGATTTTAGAAATTCCTGCTTTAGCAAGACGAGCATTAAGATATTTTCTTATTTTATCATCTTCAACCAATTTTTCTTCGAATCTCTTTCCTCCATACCAATTAGAATCCCATCCTCTGATGATTCCTAATCTATTACCTATTGGATTTGCTTTTTGTCCCATCCTAATATATCATTTACTATTATTCAAATTATTAATTTTCAGTTTTAGCTATTTTAGCATTTTTTTCATCTACCTTACTACCTAAAATAAGAGTAACATGATTTGAACGCTTTTTAATTCTATAACCCAAACCACGAGGAGCTGTGCGAAGACGTTTTAATTGTCTTCCTTCATCAACGTTAATTTGTTTTACATATAAGTTGCTATCCTCAATTCTTTTGCCTTCATTTTTCTGTTGCCAATTTGCAATTGCTGAAAGTAATAATTTACGCAATTTTGGTGCAGATTCTCTTTGACTATATTGTAAAATACCTAATGCCTTATCAACCTCCATACCTCTAATAGCATCTGCCATTAATCTAGTTTTTCTTGGAGAAGTAGGATTATTATTTAATTTTGCAACATAAAGAGTTTTCTTCATTTCCTTACGTGCCTCAGCACTATTATGTTTTCTTGATCCCATTATTCTGCAACTTTTTATTATTTTTTACCTTTATCTTTCTGTCCAGCATGTCCACGGAAAATTCTAGTTGGAGCAAACTCACCTAGTTTATGTCCTACCATATTTTCAGTAACATATACAGGAATAAATTTATTTCCATTATGAACAGCAATTGTTTGACCAACAAAATCTGGTGAAATCATAGATGCTCTTGACCAAGTTTTTATTGTTGTCTTTTTATTTTGCTCTTGTGCAGCTAAAACTTTTTTTTCTAACTTATAATGAATATAAGGTCCTTTTTTTAACGAACGACTCATTTTAATCTATGATTTAATTATTTCTTACGTCTTTCAACTATATACTTACTTGAATGTTTCTTTGGCATTCTAGTCTTATATCCTCTAGAAGGAATACCTTTTCTTGAACGAGGTTGTCCTCCAGTTGCACGACCTTCACCACCTCCCATTGGGTGATCTACTGGATTCATTACTACACCTCTTGTTCTTGGTCTTCTTCCTAACCAACGAGATCTACCTGCTTTACCAGAAACTTCCAAATTATGCTCTATGTTTGAAACCATTCCGACAGTTGCTTTACATGCTTGAAGAATCATTCTTGTTTCTCCTGAAGGCATTTTAACAATTGCGTATTTACCGTCTCTTGACATTAATTGAGCATAAGAACCTGCGCTACGAGCCATTTTTGCTCCTTGTCCTGGATATAATTCAATATTATGAATTATTGTACCAAAAGGAATTTCGCTTAAAAACAGTGTGTTACCAATTTCTGGGGCAACTCCAATACCTGACATGATTGTCTGACCAACTTTTAATCCATGAGGGCATACGATGTATCGTTTTTCTCCATCAGCATATGATACTAATGCAATACGAGCAGTTCTATTTGGATCATATTCTATTGTTTTAACAACAGCTGGAATATTATCTTTTTCTCTGCGAAAATCGATTAAACGGTAAAGTTTTTTGTGACCACCACCAATATAACGCATGGTCATTTTACCTTGATTGTTTCTTCCTCCACTCTTTTTTACACCAAAAACTAAACTTTTTTCAGGTTTAGAAGCAGTAATTTCTTCAAATGTACTTGCAACTTTAAAACGTTGTCCTGGTGTTGTTGGTTTTAATTTTTTTAAAGCCATTTATTTCTCTTCTTAAATATTGCTGTAAAAATCTATTGTTTCACCTGCAGCTAACATTACTATTGCTTTTTTGAATGCAGATGTTTTTCCTTGAATAAATCCAGCTTTTGTATAACGTGATTTATTTTTACCTTTATAATTAATAGTATTAACTCTATCAACTTTTACATTATATAAAGTCTCTATCGCCTTTTTAATTTCAATTTTATTTGCATTATTATTTACAATGAAACCAAAACGATTTGTAAAACGTTCAGTCGTTTTAGTCATTTTCTCTGTAATAATAGGCTTTACTATGATTTCCATTATCTTTAATGTTAATTAGTCTTATTTTAAGAATTAATTACTAAATTTTCTAACTCTTTTATTGCTGTTTCAGAAAATATCACATTTTTTGCACGCAATAACTCGTATGTATTTACTGATTTAGCGTCAGTTACGCTTACAGTACTTATATTACGAGCCGACAAAATTACAAAATTATCTTGATTATTCAATACAAAGAGTGATTTTTTTTCACCTAAGTTCAAAGCACTCATTAGCTTTATCATATTCTTTGTCTTAGGAGCTTCAAAGCTAAAATCTTCAACTACAATCAATTTATCTTCTTTTGCTTTGTATGTAAGAGCTGAAACACGAGCTAATTTTTTTACTTTTTTATTTAATTTAAAAGAGTAATCTCTTGGTTTTGGTCCAAAAGCTCTACCTCCACCAACAATTGTTGGACTGTTAGTATCACCTGCTCTTGCTCCTCCAGTTCCTTTTTGACGTTTAAGTTTTTTGGTTGAACCAGAAACTTCTGAACGTTCTTTTGATTTATGAGTACCTTGACGTTGATTAGCTAAGTATTGTTTAACGTCTAACCAAATCGCATGATCATTTGGTTCAACTCCTAACAATGAGTCACTAACAGAAATTGTTCTGCCTGTGTCACTTCCATTAATATTATAAACTTTTAACTCCATCTCTCAAGTTTTAAAATTGAACCCTTTGGACCTGGAACAGATCCTTTAACTAATACTAAATTCTTTTCTGGAATAACTTTAAGGATTTCTAAGTTTTGAACCTTAACTTTTTTTCCTCCAGTTCTACCAGCCATTCTTAAACCTTTAAATACTCTTGAAGGATAAGAAGAAGCTCCTACAGAACCTGGAGCACGTAATCTGTCGTGCTGACCGTGAGTCTTGTCTCCAACACCACCAAATCCATGACGTTTAACAACACCTTGAAAACCTTTACCTTTAGATGTACCTACTATGTCAACATATTCACCTTCTGCAAATACTTCACAATTAATAATTTCACCAAAAGTTTTTCTATGTCCTTCTTCAAAACGAGTGAATTCAAAAACATATCTTTTTGGAGTAGTACTTGATTTAGCGAAATGACCTTTCATAGGTTTTGTACAACTTTTTTCTTTCATTTCTTCAAATGACAACTGAATGGCACTATAGCCATCTCTTTCAGGAGTCAAAACTTGTGTTACCACACAAGGACCAGCTTCTATAACTGTGCACGGTTGTTGTTTACCGGAGGCATCAAAAATACTGGTCATTCCAATTTTTTTACCAATTAAACCTGACATTTTCTTTCTTTTTACTTTTACTTAATAATCAGCATGCACCTTGCATAGGCTGATGTCTAACATTTTATTATCTAAATTAAGACAACTCTGTTAAACCTTGATTTCTACTTCAACACCACTTGGAAGTTCCAATTTCATTAGTGCATCGATAGTTTTAGCAGATGTGCTATAAATATCTAACAATCTTTTGTAAGAACTCAATTCAAATTGCTCTCTTGCTTTCTTATTAACAAAAGTTGCGCGATTTACTGTAAAAATCTTCTTGTTAGTTGGAAGTGGAATTGGACCATTAACAACTGCACCTGTTAATTTTACAGTTTTTACAATCTTCTCAGCAGATTTATCTACTAAGTTATGATCGTATGATTTTAATTTAATTCTAATTCTTTGACTCACGTTATTTTGTCTCTTTATATTAGTTAATTTTCAATCTTAATTATTTCTTCAATACAGATTCAACAACATCTTTTGGTGCTTCAGCATAGTGAGAAAATTCCATTGTTGAATTTGCACGACCAGAAGTAATTGTTCTAAGTGAGGTTACATAACCAAACATTTGAGAAAGTGGAACTTTTGCTTTAACAGCTTGAATTCCTATTTTAGCAGTAATACTTTCAAGTATTGCTCTTCTTCTATTCAAGTCACCAGTAACAGTTCCTAAATAAGCATCTGGAGTTGTTACTTCTAATGACATTACTGGTTCCAAAAGAATTGGTCTTGCTTTTCTTGCAGCTTCTTTAAATGCAATTTTAGCACAAAGTTCAAATGATAAAGCATCAGAGTCAACTGGATGATAAGAACCATCAATAATAGTTACTTTCATGCTTTCAACAGGAAATCCTCCTAATACACCATTTGACATTGCTTGTTTAAATCCTTTTTCAATTGAAGGAATATATTCTTTTGGGATATTACCACCTTTAACTTCATTTACAAATTGAAGACCTTTAAATCCTTCATCTGCTGGTTCAAGGCGGAACTGAATATCTGCAAACTTACCTCTACCTCCAGTTTGTTTTTTATAAACTTCTCTATGTTGTGTGGCAGAAGTTAAAGCTTCTTTATAAGCAACTTGTGGAGCTCCTTGATTTACTTCAACATTAAATTCACGACGCATACGGTCTAAAATAATGTCTAAATGTAATTCACCCATACCTTTCATAATAGTTTGTCCAGACGCTTCGTCTGTATTAACTTTTAAAGTTGGGTCTTCTTCAGTAAGTTTAGTTAAAGCATTATTGAATTTATCAACATCTGCTTGTTGTTTTGGTTCAATAGCAATATTAATAACCGGTTCAGGGAAAGTCATAGATTCCAAAATAATTGGATGATTTTCATCACAAAGAGTGTTACCAGTTTTAATATCCTTAAATCCAACAGCTGCTCCAATATCTCCTGCTTCAATTCTATCTAATGGATTTTGTTTATTTGCATGCATTTGCATGATTCGAGAGATACGTTCTTTCTTATCAGTTGATGCATTATAAACATAAGAACCTGCATCTAATGATCCAGAGTATACACGGAAGAAACAAATTCTTCCAACATAAGGGTCAGTTGCGATTTTGAATGCTAAAGCTGAGAAAGGTGCTTTAGGATCAACCTTTCTTATTTCTTCATTATCAGTTTTTGGATTTATTCCCAAAATTTCAGGGACATCAACTGGACTTGGTAAAAATTCAGCAACTGCATCTATTAAGTTTTGAATCCCTTTGTTTTTGAAAGATGCTCCACAAAGAACAGGAGTGATTTTCATTGAACAAGTTGCCTTGCGAATATGATAAATCATTTCTTCAGGAGTAATTGAATTTTCATCTTCCATATACTTCATTAAAAGAGTTTCATCTTCTTCTGCAACTCCTTCAATAAGCATTTTTCTATATTTAGCTGCAATGTCTTTTAAATCTTCAGGCATTGGAATCTCATTAAATTTAGTTCCATTTGAAGATTCATCATACATTAATGCCTTGTTTGAAATCAAATCAATAACCCCTTTAAA
This sequence comes from Bacteroidales bacterium UBA5515, assembly GCA_002423895.1. GTDB lineage: Bacteria > Bacteroidota > Bacteroidia > Bacteroidales > P3 > UBA10566. The sequence continues at coordinate 21,896 of DIOL01000002.1, forward strand.
CAAATCTTCTTGTCCAATTGGAATTTGTAAAGGAACAGGTGTTGCTCCTAGACGTTCTTTAATTTGACTAACTACATTAAAAAAATCAGCTCCTGCACGGTCCATTTTATTTATGAACGCAATACGAGGAACATTATATTTATCAGCTTGACGCCAAACGGTTTCGCTTTGTGGTTCAACTCCACCAACTGCACAGAAAAGAGCTACTGCACCATCCAATACACGTAATGAACGTTCAACTTCAACAGTAAAGTCAACGTGTCCCGGAGTGTCAATAATATTTATCTTATATTGGTTATTATTGTAATTCCAGAAAACTGTTGTCGCAGCGGAAGTGATTGTTATTCCTCTCTCTTGCTCTTGTGCCATCCAGTCCATAGTAGCAGATCCCTCATGTGTCTCCCCTATCTTATGGTTCTTTCCTGTAAAATACAAGATACGCTCAGTAGTTGTTGTCTTACCGGCGTCAATATGAGCCATAATACCAATATTCCTTGTAAATTTTAAGTCTGCCATCTAATTTTTATCTTTCTTCTTTTATATTTGTTAGAATCTAAAATGAGAGAATGCTTTATTAGCTTCTGCCATTCTGTGAATATCTTCTTTTCTTTTGAATGCTGCACCTTCTTCTTTTGAAGCAGCAATTATTTCGCTTGCCAAACAAAGAGCCATTGATTTTTCATTTCTCTTTCTTGCGTATCCAATCAAACTCTTCATTCCCATTGATTGTTTTCTGTCTGGACGAATTTCTGAAGGGATTTGGAATGTTGCACCTCCAATTCTGCGAGAACGAACCTCAACATTAGGAGTTACATTAGCTAATGCCTTTTTCCAAATTTCCAAACCATCTTCTTTTGTACGCTCACTAACTATATCTATAGCATTATAGAAAATGTTATAAGCTGTTGTTTTCTTTCCTTTCAGCATTATGTTGTTTACGAATTTTGTCACCAAAACTTCATTAAACTTTGGATCTGGAAGGATAATTCTTTTTCTTGGTTTTGCTTTTCTCATGGTATGGTAAAGCTATATTATTATTGTATTATTAACTATTTTATTTTGCCGCTTTTGGACGTTTAGCTCCATACTTGGAACGTCTTTGTTTTCTTCCATCAACACCAGCAGTATCCAATGCTCCACGGATAATGTGGTAACGAACACCTGGAAGGTCTTTTACTCTTCCTCCTCTAATCATTACAATAGAGTGTTCTTGAAGATTGTGGCCTTCTCCTGGGATGTAAGCATTAACTTCTTTTTGGTTTGTCAAACGAACCCTAGCAACCTTTCTCATTGCTGAATTAGGTTTCTTTGGAGTTGTTGTGTAAACTCTTGTGCAAACTCCTCTACGTTGAGGAGAGGAATCTAATGCAGGAGACTTACTCTTGTATTCTAAATTTTGACGTCCTTTACGAACTAATTGTTGAATTGTTGGCATATCTTAATTTCCAAATTAATATATCGTTTTTTTTATGTTCCTTGCTAAAATTGGGTTGCAAAGGTATTACTATTATTTTAATTACACAAAATCTGTTAGAAAAATATTAATTTTTCTTATTAATTTTGTTATAATATTTCCAAAATCAACGTTCAAAAACAGCCATAGCCACTTGGTTTTATTTGATTTTCACTCTCTTAATGTCCAACCCAATTACTCTATGAGAACCACGAGTAAATTAACATTTTTAAGAGACGTTACCTTATTTTGGGAGTGCAAAAATACAAAAAAAAACATTACTACCAAATATTTATAAAAAATTTTGCTCTAAATCTCTTTTTTTATTTTTTTATTTGCAATATACGGGAAAAGTTTGTTTCTTTGCCAAATAAAATAAATTAAAAAAAACTATGGACAACAGAAAATTTGAATGCCAACCATGCGGATATATTTATGATCCAGCTGTAGGCGATCCAGACAGTGGAATTAAACCAGGCACTCCATTTAGCGAGCTTCCAGATGATTGGGTATGCCCTTTGTGTGGAGCTTATAAAGAAGACTTTGAATTGGTTGACTAAGAAATTATTCCACTAAATCAAAATTTAAAAAAGGCTGACTAAGAAATTGGTTCAGCCTTTTTCTTTGGATAAGCAAAAAACTCAATCCAAATTAACCAAATAAGAAATATTACTACATAGTAAAATGGTCTTCCTACCCAATCATGAATAGATTGAAAGTTGTTAGGATAGTAAAGTAAAACTCCTGTAAGCCCAAATATTCTTACAATATTTGAAATAATCACCACCACACTCGAAAAAAGGAAATAAATCATCCTTTTCCATAATTTGTTAGGCAAAATCAAGATAATCATAAGTAACTGAAAAATTTGCTTAATACCAGAACAACTATTAACAACCATCATAGTACAAATAGTAGAATTATCGTTAGTATTGTAGAATCGCAAACTTGATGATATGGCTTCAAAATCTGTATCATAGAATATCTTTGACAGAAAAACGACTCCATTAAATGCAATTTCAGTAAAGAAATCATAAATTTCTTTTGTATATGAACCAAATATCCAAGTATTCATATTGGTTCCCCAATAAAGATAATGAAAGAGAATTGTAACAAGTGCAAAAAGTAAAAAATCCTTTATTGCTCTATTTTTCTTAAAGTAATTCTTAATTTGTATCCATTTTTCGACAATAGTTTTTTTCATAAATAATCATCCTTCTTAAATAATATTTTTAATATTTATGCAGAAAAAAATATATAATTTGACAATAAAAAGGAAAAGCATCTATACAATATTATATATACTTTTATTCTTATTGGCAAATTTACAAAACTTATCTGATTTTTCTAAATAATTTTCATATATCTTCAATAAAAAACTATTTATTTTGACTTTTTGGGGGAAATTTGTGATAAGACACTATCAAATTTAGATAAGATTCTAAAGAATCAAGTATTGTTGAATTTTTGCTTGACTTATTCAGAAATATATCAATCAAAAGTAAAAATAGATCAGTTAAAATAAAATTTTGATTGATATATTTTTCATTATGCTTGAGTTTTTTCAATAAAGAAGTAGACTATTTTTAAAGCTAAAATTTAGGAATTTTTCTTTGAATTCTTATTTCAATTATCTAACTTCTTATTTCATTTTACTAACTCCTTATTTTAATTTACTGAAACGCTGTTTTAATAAATTCTTTCTTTACTTTAATAAATTCTTTCTTCGTTTTATTTTACTGAAACAAGGTTTTATTTTCCCATCTCCTTGTTCTAGGAAAATAGGATTAATTAAGGTAAAAAAAATTAGAAGAAATTAAAAATATTTGTTTAGTTTTATCTTCTAAACTTATAGGTTATTGTTCCTTTTTGTTCTTCTGCTGCTCCAGGTGATGCGGAAAACTTAGAGTTTCTTGCAGCTGTTTCGCAATGACGCCAAAGAGAACGATTATCAATTGTTGTTCCTCTTGATCCTGCAACTGCTCTTACAACATCTCCTTGAGGATTTACCCAAATAGTTACAACAATTGAGCCTACTTCATCTGTTTTGGAAGGTGGTAGTCCTAAATTCTTTGAGCCTCTTCCTGCTAATGAGAATGTATGACCTGATCCAGAGCCATCACTTCCAGTTCCACCTCCTCCATTATTACCATCTCCAATTCCATCTCCTTTTCCTGTGCCTTGGCCTGAGCCAGAATTCTTCACTTTACCTTTTTGAAATAGAGCATTAGGGTTTATGGTTTCTTCTTTTTTGGTTTGAGCTGTTTCTTTAGTTGATGGTTTATTATTTGGTTTTGTAGTGGTTTTTGCAGAAAGAGCTACATCATCTGTAGTTTGAGCAACGTAATTTTCGCTTCCTTCAGATATTTCATTGATAGGATTTGAGGCATCACTACCTCCAACCTCTCCAATCATTGCATTACCAACATCTTCAAGACTTCCCACATCCATTAAAACTCCTGTTTCTGGTGGAGGTGGATCAGGATATTTTAATCCTACAGAAACTAAAAGCAATAAAAGTAATGAGTGAAATAGCACTGTTGCCACTACACTTATTATTGTCCTTTTATTGTCTTTATCTTTAATATCCATCTATTTTACTGCTTCTGTTGCTAGAATAACTTTATGTTTTTGTCCTGTGGATGCATTTATCTTGTTGACTGCATCAATAACTGTAACTACATATTGTACTGGAACTGTTTTGTCAGTATGAAGCTTAATTGTTGCATCTTTAACATTCACTAAATAGTTGGCAATAGTTTGTGCTAGCTCTGTTTCTGGTGTTGGTTGATTTTCTACAAAGAATTGGTAGTTTGTATCAATTGATACTGTTACATTTTGTTTTGCCATTGTTTGTCCAGATGTACTTTTAGGCAATAGAACTTTTATTGCATTTGGGCTTATTAGAGTTGAAGTCAACATAAAGAAAATAAGCAACAAGAAAACCAAGTCACTCATTGATGCTGAATTGAAATTAGGATCTATCTTATTTCTTGTTTGAATCATGGCAATAAGGGATTAAGCAGGTTCATGCAATAAGTCCATAAATTCCATTGTTCTTGCTTCTAAAAGGAAAACTATTTTATTTATCTTGCTTACTAAAATACTATATAAGAAATTGCATATTATACCTACAATCAAACCTCCAACAGTGGTTACCATAGCTTCATAGATTCCACTTGAAAGAATTTGAATATCTATGTTGTTTCCTGCTGCAGCCATATCAAAAAAGGCTTTAACCATTCCTGTAACAGTTCCTAAGAAACCTAAGCTAGGTCCCAATGCAGCAATTGTTCCAACCATTGAAACTCCATTTTCCAACCTTGCAATTTCCAATTTGCCAACATTTTCAACGGCTTGATTAATGTCGTTTAAAGGTCTTCCTATTCTTGAAAGTCCTTTATCTAACATTCTTCCAATTGGTGTATTATTACTTTTTGTTAGAGATCTTGCTCCTTCAAGATCACCCTTATGAATAAAAGTTTTAATGTTATTGATAAATCCTTTGTCTTCTTTTGTAGCTTTATTTAATGCAATATATCTATCTACAAATATATATACAGCAACAATTGATAGAATTCCCAATACAATCATAATCCAACCTCCTTTAATTGTAAGGTCAATTATATTCATTGTTTTTTCTGTTTGAACTACTTCGGAAGCTGTTTGAACTGCGGCTGCTGCTCCTTCTTGGACTTGTAAAATAATGTTTGCAAACATGTATTAGTTTTTTTTGTTAATTTAAAATTATTTTTTCAATCTGAACCTTATCTTCTTTATAGATTTTAACCAAATATAAACCTTTTGAATAATTATCTAAGGTTAGAGTTTCTGGCAAATAATCAGACTTATAAATCAATTCTCCTAATGAAGACCATATTTCAATTTTTGAAACATCTTGTTTTTTCTCATCTTTAAAGTAGATTGTTCCATTTGTAGGATTAGGGAATATCTCAACTTTAGAAGCAACATCTTTAACATCATCTAAACCTTGACGCAAAGTAATAAATGAATAAGGTTCTGACCAATCACTATCATACAATCCACAAAGGGCTCTAACTTGAACCTTATATTCTGTAAATGGAGTAAGACCAACCAATACAAAAATTGGGTCACCCTCTACAATTGCACCACTGTTTGGAAGAGGTTGTGAGAATAAACCAAAACGCACTTCCCATCTATTTTGAGTTGCTGAACCAGGCATCCATGTTATCTTAGCTGAAGAATGAGTGTAGTTGGAGCCACTTAAATTATAAATTGGTGCACATAAAGGAGGACGGGTTATAAAAGTTTTTATTTCTGTCCATTCACTAAAAGAATTTGAACAAATAGCTCTAACAAAAACTGAATAAGATGTTCCACCTGTTAAACCAACTAAAAGAACAGTATCATTTGTTGTAATTACAGAAGTTCCAGTGCCTGGAGTGTGTCCAGGAAAATCATATTCTACTTCCCATTGAGTTTGGAAAGGAGCTGGAATAAAACTAACTATTGCTGTAGTTATATCAACTGAATCAATCTTTACATCTGAAGGTAAAGCATAGCATGCATCGTGAGTTTTGAAATTAATAGGATCTGAATATAAAGTATCATTTGAAAATATATTCTTATATTTAAAAATCACAAATGCTCTAGCGTAATAGGTTAAATCAGAAGTAAGATTATTTAGATTATATGAATAAGTAATTGGACAAGTATCTATAGCTCCTGAAACATTTGCTCGGGTTCCAGTTTGAATAGTAGGCATTGGGGTTACTGAAGAATGGACAAAACCTCTACCTTGAATAGTTGCAATATCATTGGTGTCAAATTCTGCATTTAATGTTGCATTAAACATTTCAATGTTAGTTGTAGGTTTCATAACTAAAGTAGGTGACGTTGGATATGGAATATATACTGACATTGGTGCTGACCATACTGTATCATTTCCTCCTATAGACTTTTTCGCAAAAGCTCTAACATAGTAAGTTTTACCAGAACGCATAAATAAACTAGGTGTAGTATTAGTATTAATATCAAAAGTGAAAATTGAGTCCATAGGAGATGTCGTTGAAACTTGCTTGTATTGAATACCAGTTCGCATCACAGGCATTGGAATAGTATCATAAATAAATCCTACTCCATTTACAGTTCCAGCTCCACTAGTATTCGTCCAACTACCAAAACCTCCAGTAAGTTTTGCATTTAGTTTTGCACCATAATATGAAACATTTGTAATGGATTGCATTACAACCGTTGGTTGCGCAATTGCCTTTCCGAAGAATAAACAACCAAATAAAATTATTATAATAAATCTTTTCATAATTAGAATTGTATTTCTAAACGGCAAATATACGCATAAAATTCATTTTACTGTATATATTGTCAATATAATTTTTAGTTTGCAGGAAATCCAAAATAAAAGTTAATATTTTTTCTATTTGCAAATCAATAATATGAGAAAAATAATGAAAAAAAAATGAAAAATAATTTGCTAGTTTGATAAATGATTGTACCTTTGCACCGCGTTTTTGAGATACACAAAAACATTCCTCCTTAGCTCAGTTGG
>DIOL01000002.1:29015-54814 GCA_002423895.1 Bacteroidales bacterium UBA5515
TAGCTCAGTTGGTTAGAGCACATGACTGTTAATCATGGGGTCTCAGGTTCAAGTCCTGAAGGGGGAGCAAGGAGAGTAAAAATTTACTCTCCTTTTTTTATTTATTATTTCTGACTAAATATTTTAGTATTATCTTTGCATTTTATTACTTATGAAAGTCGTAGGATTCTCCTTTATTAGAAACGCTGTAAAATTTGACTACCCTATTGTTGAGTCAATTACTTCTATATTGCCTATTTGTGATGAATTTATTATTGCTTTAGGGAATTCAGATGACAATACTGAAGATTTAATCAAATCAATTGACTCCAACAAAATAAAAATAATCCATACAACTTGGGATGACAGCTTGCGTAAAGGAGGACAGGTATTAGCCGTTGAAACGAATAAAGCTTTCAATCAAATAAAAGATGCTGATTGGGCATTTTATATTCAAGGAGATGAAGTAATTCATGAGAAATACTTACCTATAATCAAAGAATCAATGGAGAAATGGAAGGATGACCAAAAGATTGAAGGTTTACTTCTAAACTACACTCATTTTTATGGTTCTTATGACTTTGTTGGTGATTCAAGAAGATGGTACAGAAGAGAGATTAGAATAGTTAGAGCAGATAAAAACATTTCTTCATATAAAGATGCTCAAGGTTTTAGAAAAAATGAACGAAAGTTAAATGTTAAACATATTGACGCTTGGGTTTATCATTATGGTTGGGTTAAGCCTCCTTTTGAACAACAAGAAAAACAAAAATATTTCAACACTCTTTGGCACGATGAAGAATGGATGAAGAAGAATATTAAACAAACTAATCAATTTGATTATTCTACAATTGACTCTTTATCGCTTTTTGAAGGAACTCATCCAATGGTAATGCAGGAAAGAATTAACAAGCTCAATTGGAAATTTGACTTCGACCCAACAAAAAAGAATTTTGGAATGAAAACTAAAATTCTTCACTGGATTGAAAAAAGATCTGGTTTGAGAATTGGAGAATATAAAAACTATAAAATAATTTAAAATATACGATTGCAAATGAAAAGACAAAACTTTTCAGTAATATGGTAAATAATTTATAATTCAGCTATAAATTAATTATTTTAAAGCATCAATCAATTCAAAATTGAGCCACATTTTCTATTCTACAATAAACTTCTTTGTTGCTAAGCCTTTAATGGTAAAGAGTTTTATTAAATAACTTCCTCTTGGCAAAGTACTAATGTCTATCTTTGATTCATAATTATTTACAACCATTTCTTTTATCTTTACTCCCAAAATATTATATATCTCAATATGTTTTACCTTAAATTGACTTATCAGATTGAGAATATTCTTTGACGGATTAGGATAAATATTACAAGTATTCTCCAATTCTAATTCTCTTAATGAATTAATTGAATCGGAAAATTGTATCATTATTAGAGGTAAAAATTCTATAAACGTTTTTTGATACAAATCATACACCGAATCATCTGCAAATCGTATCCATTGATCATCTTTTTTAAACCAAGGACTTTCTTCTGATTTGCAACAAACTAAAGTATCTGTAATGATTGATAATGAATCATCAGGATGAAAGTAATTATATCCAACTAATATTGTATCGTAAGGCAATGGATGTACAAAACTTCTAAAAACTCTTTCTAAACAAGTATCAAATATGCTGCAAGTATGATTAAATTGAATTGCAAAACCACTTTCTGGAGTACCAATGTCTACTGCCAGATAAAAATCTTTTATTGATATTGCAGTATCAAAATAATATTTTTTTAACTGATAATCATCATAAGGGACATTAGGATTTGTAGATCCGTTATAAAATGTACCTTTAGTTAAAGTATTAAAAGAAGTATCTAATAAACGGAAAAAACATTTACCTTGATTTGGAATACCTAAACTTCCTATTAGATGAGTTGCAATACCACAAATTAACATTGTAGAATCTAAATGATATGGTTGAGCAACACCTTTGACACCATATGTATTTGATGAAATAACACCACCTGAAGGACATATAATATTGTGATTATGGCACCAATATTCTCTTGCCTGATAATATGTAAATCCACTACCAAACCTTTGTGTATTTGAATCTAACACCATAGGGCAACCATTTAACTGCGGAGGAGAAAAGACTATTATTGTATCAAATGGAGGATAATGCTGGGCATTAATGCTTACTGAAGTAATCAATAATATTAATAATAATATTCTTTTCATAACTCAATATTTTAATTTCCATTAATTTGCGGCAAATATAATAATAAATATTAAATAATATAACTAAAAAATAGTAAAAATTATTTTTGTTTTTAAGCATGGTTCCATAAACTAAGAGATACTTTGTGGATTTAGATAAAACTAATTATCTTTGCAGACTAAAATATAAGAAATAAAGTACAGAAAATATATGGAGAATTTTATTAAGGAATTAGAATGGAGAGGCATGATACATAATGTAATGCCAGGAACTGAAGAATTACTAATGAAAGAAATGACAACTGCCTATGTTGGTATTGATCCAACTGCTGACTCTTTACATATTGGTCATTTGGTTGGAGTTATGATGCTAACACATTTGCAAAAATGTGGACATCGTCCATTGGTTGTTTTGGGAGGAGCAACAGGAATGATTGGAGACCCTTCTTTCAAAAGCGAAGAAAGAAAATTATTGACAATAGAGCAAATAGAATACAATAAGTCTTGTATTGAAAAGCAGCTAGCTAAATTTATGGATTTTAAGTCCAATGCTCCAAACAAGGCCGAAGTATTGAACAATTATGAATGGACAAAAGACTGGACTTTCCTTAATTTTATACGTGATATTGGTAAGCATATTACAGTTAATTATATGATGGCAAAGGATAGCGTTAAAAAAAGATTAGAAACAGGCATTTCCTTCACTGAGTTTTCATATCAACTTCTACAAGGATATGATTTCAAATATCTTTATGAAAACTACAATTGCCGTTTGCAAATGGGAGGTTCCGATCAATGGGGAAATATAACCACTGGAACAGAATTAATACGCAGAATGCTCCAAGGTGAAGCCTATGCCCTAACCTGTCCTTTAATTACAAAGGCTGATGGAGGAAAATTTGGCAAAACAGAAAAAGGAAACATTTGGCTTGATGCTGAAAAGACCTCTCCTTATGCTTTCTATCAGTTCTGGTTAAATACTTCTGATGAAGATGCAAAGAAATTCATTAAAATATTTACACTTTTCTCAAAAGAAGAAGTGGAAAGTATGATTTCTTCTCACGAAAAAGAGCCTCATTTAAGAGAATTACAAAAGACTCTTGCAAAAGATATGACCATAAGAGTTCATGGAGAAAAAGAATTTAATTCTGCAATTGAAGCCTCTGAAATACTTTTTGGGAAAGGAACCACTGAAACGTTAAAGAATTTAGATGAGAAAACATTATTATCAGTATTTGACGGAGTACCAATTTTCGAAATGGATAGAAATTCATTAAATGAAGGAATCAATATTATTGACTTGATTGCAGAAAAAACAAGTGTTTTGGCTTCAAAATCCGAAGCAAGAAGATCTTTAAAAGAAAATGCCATTTCATTAAACAAGACTAAAGTTACTGAAGATTATATCTGTACCAATTCAGATTTACTAAACAACAAATATATATTAATTCAAAAAGGCAAAAAGAATTACTATTTAATAATTATAAAATAGTCCTTTTGTTGATTTGACATCTTCTAAATAAGAGAACCTATTTTTAATAATTTAGGTTTTAAACTTTACTACGCAAAAATTAATCGGACTTAAATAAAAAAACACGGGATCTTTTTGAAAAAAGTCGGCGTTTAAAAAGAAAAAGTCGGTGATTAATTTTAAAGGAACAAGGATTATTCTCTCATTGTAAAGAAATCTGCTAACAAATAATTAAAACTTAAAAGGAAAAGGGCATAAAAAAAGCAGTCTCAGGAATTCTTGGGACTGCTATTTTTGTTTAAAACCAGATTAATCTGGAGTTAATTACTTAGCTGGAGTTTCTGCTGGAGTTTCAGTTGGAGTTTCAACAACAACTTCTTCTTGTACAGGAGTTTCAACTGCAGTTTCAGTTGCAGTTTCAGTTTTTCCACCACATGCAGCAAAAATGCTAGCAACAGCTAATAAAAACAATGCTTTTTTCATTTTGATCGTGTTTTAATTAATTTGACAATTTATTTGTTTTAACGTCTGCAAAAATACAAATAATTTTGATATGAGGATAAAAAATATCTTTTTTTTTATTTTTATTCTTTATTTTTATCAATTTCTTCTCTTTTTTCCTTGAAGGTCAAATCCTCTGGAAAGTAATACAGGGCTGAATCTAATACATGCAAGACCTCCTCTTTTTTATTGAGTTTTATTTTTGCATTAATTAAATCCAAATAAGCATTTCTGTTTAATTTATACCTCGAAATATAATTTGTAAGGATTATATCAGTAATATCATATCTATTTTCATTTGTAAATTTCCTCACTAAAACCTTAACAGGATCATAGCAAAGAGGTTTCATTCTCATACATTCTCTTGCCCAATATTCTGCACTATCCTGCATACCTAATTTAAAATAATAATTAGACAATCTATATTCTCTTAAAGCTAAATAAGGGTTTGATTTATCATTAATAATCACATTAATTGCTTCCCTCCATTTGTTTTCAGCATCAAATCTCATTCCTTTAGTCAAAGCAATAGGGTTAGCATTTTCATCAATGGTAGGTAAAGGAGGAAAGATTTTATTCCACTGTTCAGCTGTATATTTAATTCTCTTACTACCATTTGTCTGCAATATCTTTGCCTTTTGAAGAATTGAAGACACATAGTGCATGGTTTCAATTGTAGTAATTCCTATTGTAAGAAAAGCTATTATATAAAAAACATTTTTCTTTGTATTAGCAGGATTAGCTTCTTTTTTTGTTTTGATAAAAGAAACGAGAATTAAAGCCATTCCTAAAGCAAGGTAAAGTTGGCAATCTGCCCTTTCCAAAGGGAAATTAAACATTGCATCATTCATATAAGTAACAACACATAATAATCCTACAAAAGAAATAAAACGAGTTGTTTTACTAATATTGGTTTTCCATTGAGTTTTAATGAAAAGGAAAAATGCTGATGCAAAAAATAACAAGTATATAATTAAGCCAAATATTCCTAGCTCCGACCACATTTCCAAGAAATCATTATGAGCATGGTCACTAACAATAAAATTAAATTTTTGAGGAGCCTCAACCTTCATTATTGCTAATTTATGGTTTCCTACTCCATAGCCTTTTATAGGATTATCTTTTATAATTGAGATTGTATTTTTCCAAATTTTTAATCTTCCCTTGCTATTTCCTTCTTCAATTGACTTAAATCTATTTGAAACAGAATACGAATCTTCAGTTAATTCATATTTTTGAGCGATATTGCTACTAATACAATAACGATTAAAATTATATTTCAAAAATCTATCTCCTCCAACAAAACCTAAGAGTGCAGATGAAATAATAATTAAAGATAAGAATATTATTTTTTTAGATTTCTTCAGCTTTAAGGCAATAAATAATGCAAATGCGAACAACAAGGTTAATTGCATAATTAAACCTAAGAAACTTGTCCTTGCACTAAGTATTACAAGACAAAAAGTCAAACTAAAAATTAGAAATAATGAGAACCATTTTGTCCAATTCTTTTTAAAGACAAAAGCATAATAAAGGAAAGGAAGTTTAAATAATATTGCTGCTGCAAAAATATTTTTGTTTCCATAAAAACCATTTAAATATAAATTATTTCTTGGATTCACATGAGCTCCAACAACGTAATATGCAATAATACACCAAAGCACATTAATAACACTTATTATTATTGTAATATTAACAATGTTAATGAATAAAGAAGGTTTCTTATTTAAGAATATGCTAAAGTAAATAAAAAGCAAATAAATAATTAGCCACCTATTCAAAGTAACAATACTTTCAGCAATATTCATCGATTGAAAGAAAGAAACAAGCATTGCAAGTACCAGCAATAGCCATGAATAACTTATCTTGTTTTTAAAAATTGATTGAGGGATTGAATTTTCTTTTTTTTGGATGTAAAACAAAAGGAATATTATCGAGAAAACATTAAGCAAAGAAAAAACATAATGTTTCATTGTAGTTGAATCTAATACCCAAAGTGGAGGGAATATTTGAATTAAAAGGTATATAGCTATCAAAATACTCCCAACTAAATATATATTTTTAGGTCTTTTTAATCTAACTTTTTTATCTACTTGTTCAACTTCCATACAATAATTTATTTTATGCAAAAGTACATAAATATGAAATAGAAAATCTTATTATTTGGCATTTTCTTTGAATTTATGGTTCAAAACTTTCAGATTTTTTTCTTTGTTTAGAAAAAAAATGTACCTTTGTATGTTAAATAAGAAAATAAATTGTAAAACAAATAAATATTAAAAGATGAAAAAAACAATCCTATCTTTCTGCTTAGTGTTAACAATAGGCTTATTTGCCTCACAAGTTTTTGCACAACAAGGTAAATTCAAAGGCATTATAAAATACACTTTAAAATGGGATGGAGAAGTTCCTCAAGGAGCTCCAACTACTTTAGATTTAAAGGTATATGATCAAAAGACAACATTTTTTGATATATTTTCTCAAATACCAATTATTATTAATTCTGAAGCAAAAATAGTATATTCATTGTTTGATTTTTCAATGATCCCTCTTGAAGGTGTTACAGGGAAATGGTATGTTAGATCAAAGGTTGACGACGAAGATATAGCAAAGAATAATTATGAATATACTTCTGAAACCAAAGTCATTGCAGGAAAGAATGCTAAAAAAGTAAATGTAACTTTCAAATCTGAAGACGGAACAGAAAAGAAAGAATCTATTTGGGTTTGTGATGAAATAGGACCAAATATGGATATATACTATTATCCAGGATTAAAAGGAGTTCCATTTGAATTCACATATGAATTTTTTAAGTATAAAATCACTTTAACTGCAACCGAAATTATTGAAGGAAAAGTTAAGGAAGCAGATATGATACTTCCAACTGGATTTGAAGAAGTGACAGAAGAGGAATTTAAAGAAATAATAAAGATTCTCAATGAAGCTAGTGGTGGTGGACAAAGTGAAGATGATATATAATTCTATTAGTAAAAGTATATTATAAGTGAAACAAGAGAAAAAGAAAAAGACTACAACTGACGATTTCAAAAAAGACATAAAGAAAAAACCAACAGAAAAAGAAAAGCCAATCCAAATGGCTTCTTCTGTGATTCATAGCGAAGTATTCGCAAGAGTATTAGGTACTTTCTTTGTGCTTTTATCTGTTTTTTTAGTCTTTTCCTTTATCTCTTTTTTTATTTCATGGACAATTGATTATAACATTGTCAAATCATACTCTCCTCTCGATATTTTAATCGGGAATAAAGATATCAAAAATTGGGGTGGAGCAATTGGTGCTTTTCTATCCCATATAATGATAGTTGCGACTTTTGGAATTGCAGCTTTTGGATATGTACTTATATTTTCTTTAATAGGATTAAGACTATTTGGAATAAACATTCGCCAATTTTGGAGAATAATTATTTATACTCTTATAATTATGGTTTGGCTTTCTGCCATGATTGGGTATGTTATTTACTTCTTTAACTTTGATAATTATTTTGAATTAGCTGGAGTCGTTGGTATTTCGATAAATTCTTGGTTTCATGCTTTTGCAGGTAAAATAGGAGCAGTAATTATACTTATTTTCTTCTCTATTATCCTTCCAATGCTTATGTTTGGAGTAAAATATTCTTTTGTGGGTAAACTTTTTGAAAGAAAACCAAAAGAAAAAATTGAAACTATTGAAGCCCAATCAACAAAAGAGGAAATAATAATTGAAAAAGAAAGTATTGAAAAGGAAGAAAAGAATATAGAAATTAAAGAAAAAGAAATTGAATCTAATGGTTTAGAGTTTGAAGTTAAGTCCTCCAAAATTGAAAGACAAGAAATAAACAATATAGATGGATTAACCGATAAAGAAAAAGAAGAACTTCTTCAATTTGAAGTAAAAGCAAACACCAATAAATCAAATTCTCCTACTTCAAATCCAATTCAAATTCAAACTCAATCTAATATACAACCTAACAATACTCCTTTTAGAGAAAAGGAAATTGAAATTAGCAATAAGAACATACCTAACAATTATTCTTCAACTAATGATAATGTTGACTTTGAAATAGGTACTTCTAATAATAATTTTAAGAAAGAAGAATTAGAAGCATTAGAAGATGATTTTGTTTTAGAACAAAATATTAAAAGAAACGATATAAACACTACTTATGACCCTAAAGAAGACTTATCTTCTTTCATACTACCTTCAACAGAATTCTTAATCAATTATGAAGAAAAGAACATAGAAGTAAAACAGGAAGAACTTGTTGCCAACAAAGATAGGATTGTCAATACCTTAAAAAATTACAGTATTGATATTTCAAAGATTGTTGCAACACCAGGACCAACAGTTACTCTATATGAAATTGTTCCTGCTCCAGGAATTAGAATTTCAAAGATTAAAAATCTTGAAGATGATATTGCTCTTAGTCTTTCTGCACTTGGGATACGTATAATTGCACCTATTCCAGGAAGAGGAACAATTGGTATTGAAGTTCCAAATCAGCATCCTCAAGTTGTTTCAATGAAAACAATGCTTGAATCTCCTGAGTTTGTTAATTGTAAATATGAACTCCCAATTGCTATTGGTAAAACAATTTCAAATCTTCCTTATGTTGCTGACCTAACTAAAATGCCTCACCTTTTAATGGCTGGAGCAACTGGACAAGGAAAATCTGTAGGATTAAATGCAATTATAACTTCTTTACTATACAAGAAACACCCTGCAGAATTAAAATTTGTAATGGTTGACCCTAAAAAGGTTGAACTATCACTTTATACTAAAATAGAAAGACATTATTTAGCCAAACTTCCCGATTCAGATGAAGCCATAATTACAGATACAAGAAAAGTTGTAAGAACGTTAAACTCTCTTTGCATTGAAATGGATCAAAGATATGATTTATTGAAGAATGCACAAGTAAAGAACATTAAGGAATATAATCCTAAATTTTGTTCAAAAAGACTTAATCCTGAAGAAGGACATCGCTATTTGCCATATATTGTTTTGGTTATTGATGAGTTTGCAGATTTGATAATGACTGCAGGAAAAGAAATTGAAATGCCAATAGCTCGTTTAGCTCAATTAGCTCGTGCAGTTGGAATTCATCTTATTATTGCAACTCAACGTCCATCTGTTAATATTATTACTGGTATAATAAAAGCAAACTTCCCTGCAAGAGTAGCATTTAGAGTAACTTCTAAAATAGATTCAAGGACTATTCTTGATGCCTCTGGAGCCGACCAATTGATAGGTCGTGGAGATTTATTACTTTCTGTAAACAATGATATGATAAGAATTCAATGCGCTTTGATAGACACTCAAGAAATTGAACAAATGGCAGAGTTTGTTGGAAATCAAAGAGGATATCCAGAAACCTTCCTTTTACCAGAATACATTGATGAAAACGCTGAACCGAACAAAGAGTTTGACCCAAGACAAATAGACGATAAATTTGAAGAAGCAGCAAGAATTATTGTTGCACTTCAGCATGGCTCCACTTCAATCATTCAGCGTAAACTATCTCTTGGATATAATAGAGCTGGAAGAATAATTGACCAATTGGAAGCTGCAGGAATTGTTGGACCATTTGAAGGCTCTAAAGCAAGAGAAGTTAAAATTAAAACAGAGGTTGAACTTGACCAACTTTTACGAGAATATTTAGGAAAATAAGATTATGAAAAGATTTGTTTTATTGTTATTCATATTAATTAATAGCATTGCTTTTTCTCAAACATCCATAAAAAATGGAGTTGTAATTGACTCAAAGGCTGAAAAGATTATTAATTCTGTTGCTCAAAAACTAAAATCAGAATCCCCTATTAGTATTTCATTCTCTTTTACAGAAAAAGGAGTAAAAACAAGTGGTCAAAAAGGAGAATTTTCTTTTAAAGGAAACAAGTATTTTGGAAATTTCTCAGGAAATAAGATTTTCTGTGATGGAACATCTATTTGGATTTATCAGCAAGAAACAAATGAAGTAACTATAAATAGTGTTGAAGATTCACAAAACGAAATTCTTAATATCTCAAAGTTCATTTCTGAGGCAAATTCTAAATTTCGTCCCAAACTAATTAGAGAAGAAAAAGGAAATTACATTATTGACCTTATACCAAAAACTAAATCGGAGTTTTCAAAAGTAAGGCTTAAAACAAATGTTAAAACTAATAGAATCTCTTCAATTGAAGTAAACTATCGCTCTTCAAAATCCTATACTTATAGTATAACAAATTACAAAACAAAAGTTCCTTTGAAAGATAGCAATTTTGTATTCAATAAAAAGAACTATCCAAATGCAAATGTTGTTGATTTAAGATAAAGGAAAGAAACACTTTTACCTTTTAGTTTTTACCTTTTAACTTCTTTAATTTAGGGTGTCTTCCTCCCCTATAGTAATATTTTACCCAATACTTATCGTTTAAACTTGAGATAACAACACCTTGAGAAGTTGAGGTATGCACAAAAGTATTGTCTTTTAAATAGATTCCAACATGACTTACTTTCTTGCTCTTATTTTTAAAGAAAACCAAATCGCCTTCCTTAAGAGAAGATTTCGATTCTATTGGTTCCAGAGCTTTCTCCATTTCAGCAGCAGTTCTAGGAAGCATTATCCCATAAACATCCTTATATACATTCTGCACAAAACCGCTACAATCAACACCTTTCTTTGTTGTCCCTCCCATTACATGAGGAGTTCCTAACCAACTTTCATAATAATTAGCCAATGTTTTATTTTCTATCTTAACCTCTTCCTTCTTTATTGGCTTTGAAGTATCTCTTTCGTTGTCAAATTCAATTTCCCAAGCTGTTTCTTCATTAGAAGGTTTCTTTAATAAAGAGCAACTTGAAATTGAAAGAGTAGAAATTAGTAATATTATATATAAGTATTGTTTCTTCATTTTTTAAAGCTATCTAATGTGAATTAAAAGTATCTTGATTATTTACCTGTTTTAAAGTCTAAGTAGAATGTTTTATTTCTATCTCCTTGTTTCCCTTTTGAATCATAAAAGAATCTATATGGAAATGAAAGAGAGTATTCTTTATTTGGCTCTAACTCAACATCCAGTACCCATTCTTTCTTTGTCTCATTATTCCAATTTGCAGTAATAACTTTTGGTAAATATGATGCATGGGATTTTCTTCCCCAACTAATTCCATTACATCCAGTATTCATTTCTCTATTAAACTTTATAACAATTTTTTTTGTTTGAGGAGAAACATTCTCTTGTCCATCTTTTATCGATATTTTTATAGTAAAATCTGAATAATAATTCTTTATAGCCTTTTTTAACTTCCTTGCATTGATTTTGTTGAATTGATTTGCAAATTCAGGCATGAAAGAGTCAAAATTTGGATATTTAGAACGTTCTTTTGAATAATTATCAAAAGCCTGATAAACATCTCTAATGCAGAAAAAACTTCTACCTTCTTCTTCTTTAAAAAGACTTTCCAGATCTATCTTTGTATTATCAGCAAGATATTTTATTGCCGCTGCTCTTACAAATGTTTCATTCATCATATAAACAGGACTAGGATAAGCTTGATTGCTCATATCCACATCAACTAATTTATAAATTTTCTCTGAATTCTTTTCTATTAAATCCCAATGTTTCTCAACTATAGGATTACAATAGCTATGATTAAATTCATGAATTAAGGTTTGAATAATATAAATTGATGTTTTCTTATTAATAGTCATAGTACTGTCATATATCCAAGAACCCATAATAGAATAAACATCTTCATCTGAGTTTTTATATGTCAATTTAGGACCATAATTATTAGGACCACTTATTGGAGAAATAATGACTGAGAAATTATTATTACTTTTTTGAGAATAGAAACTATCGAACCAAGATAAATTAACTTCATTAATTAATGGTTTAAATCCTTCTTCCAATTTGGAGTAGAAATCAAAATTCTTATTATAGAACTCTTTAAAATTAGTCTTGAAATAGAAATCATTTAATAGTAAAAGAAAATGTTCTGCAATCTCTTTTGTCCATCTATTATCATGCTCCCAAATATTATATTGAATATTTGTATTGAATCTTAAGCTATCCTTAATAGTTAAATTTATTGCATAAGACATTGGAGCATCATATCCTATCCCTCTTTCTTGTTTTAAATATTTTGCATAAGAAAATACACTATCTTTTAAATAAGGTCTAAAGTATTCTTCAATATTATTAGTGAACTCTTTAAATAAAATTGAACGCTTATACTCATCATAATCTGCTAAATAACAAACCACACCAAGAAGTTCAGTTCTTTCATCAACCTTAACGTCTAATGTTTTGTTTTGAGAAAACAATGATGGCAATAAGAGTAAAGTGAATACGAATAAGGAAATTAATTTTTTCATCATAGTATATTTTAAAGACATACAATAAGTACATTCATTTTTTATTTTGCAAACTTACAATTAAAATTATAAATTAAATAGCTTATTTGAAATTATTTCAAATCCAATCTTTACTAATAAGAATAATTATATATTCTACAATTAGTTGGAAATAATAACATGAGCATAATAAAATAAAAGTTATTATTTAGTCTTTATAAATTCTATTTTTCCGTAGAATATATTGATAGAAAATAAAACCTTATTTCAGCAAAATAAAACGAAGAAAGAATTTACTAAAGTAAAGAAAGAAAAAATTAAAGTAAGGAGTTAGTAAAATAAAATAACGAGTTATAAAAGCTCAATCAAAATCGAAATTATATCAATCAAAAATAAAAATATAACTGATATATTTTTCATTATGATTGACTTTTTTTCAATAAAGTCAATGGAATCTCATAAATAACAAAAGGATATAAAGTTTGCACTTTATATCCTTTTGTTTATTATAAATTACTTACTATTAATTTGCTTGAATTTCTTTGAAACCCTTACCTAAAATTTCACTGCTATCAACAACATTAATAAAAGCATTAGGATCAATACCTTTTATTCCTTCTTTAAGTTTGACAAATTCAGTTCTTGAAACAGTAGTATAGATTATTTTTCTTTCTGTTCCTTGATACATTCCCATACAATTAATGCAAGTTCCACCACGATTCAAATCATTAAGAATTGCATTTCTAACATCATCATATTTATCACTGACAATAAAAACTGTCTTATAAGTCTTAAGTCCATCTATCACCATATCAATTATCTTACTTTCAATAACAATCAACAGTATTGAGTAAATAGGTAATCGGAATTGACCAAAAGCGAATAAGGTTGTTAGAGTAATTGTTGAGTCA
The DNA here is from genome assembly GCA_002423895.1 of Bacteroidales bacterium UBA5515. Classification (GTDB taxonomy): domain Bacteria; phylum Bacteroidota; class Bacteroidia; order Bacteroidales; family P3; genus UBA10566. The sequence goes on from DIOL01000002.1 coordinate 42,432, forward strand.
ACAATTAAAACAAGTGTTCCAAGAGATATTTTAGTATATTTATTTAATATCATTGCTATAATATCGCTTCCTCCAGAAGTAGCTCCTGATTTAAAAATCATACCAATGGCTAATCCATAAATAAGCCCAGCAACTAATGTATTTAAGAAATAGTCAGGAACGAAATTCAATTGACCAGGTAGAGCATCTGCAATAAATCCATCATGAATTACTGGATTATATCCCCAAGTTGATTCTAATAACCACACAAAACCTAAAATCAAAAAAGTTGAAACAACTGTTTTAATTCCAAATTTTGGGCCTAAAATCCAAGTTCCAATTAATAGAAGAGGAATATCCATACAAAAAGCATAGTAGCTAATTTTCCAAGGCCAAAGTGTGTTGAACACATTGGCAAGACCATAAGTTCCGCCAGGAGCCAAGCGATATGGGTTAACAAACATTACATCTCCGGCAGCAAATAAGAAGCTACCAACCAGAATAAGAGCATATGCCTTAATCCATTGTTTTGAAAACAATTTTTCATTCTTTTGTGTCGTCATATTTCTTTAATCGTATTTATTGATTTAAAAGTTTGCAAAGATAGTAAAAAAACCAGAGAGCCAAATTCTAAGGCATTATTGAGCGAAAATTACTCCGGTTAATTTTCATTAAACAACAATCAGTCTTATTTAATATAGAATAAGCTTTTAACCTATATTGCTACTATGAAAGGAGATTAATTCAAAATATGTTTTTAATTTAAAGATAAGTATTATCTTTGCACCGTTTTTTAAGCAAGAAAAATTAATTAGACGTGAGAAAGATTTGCACCTTATTATTATTAATCAATTTATTACCTTTATTTTCATTTTCCCAAGATATAAACCCAAAAGTTAGATTAAAATTCGATGCACGATGTGATTTTGAAACTTGGGTTCCAACAAACAAAGACTCCAACACCGTTTCAAGTATTAATGGGAAGTATTTTAACATTATTGTTGATGGAGAAATTAACGAAAAATTTTCATACAACTATCGTCAGCGTTTTTCAATAAATGCAGTTGATAATTTTCAATTGGCAGGTAAAGAAAACATGAGTAATTTTCATTCCATTGATTGGGCTTATTTAAATTATAAAATGAATGATGCCTTAACTCTTTCTGCAGGGAAGCAAGTTGTAATGATTGGAGGATGGGAATATGATTATGCTCCAATTGATCAATATTTTTGGTCAAATTTCTGGAATAATGTTTATTGTTATGAACTTGGAGCTATGATTAACTATACAAGTCCAAACAAAAATCATAATATTGGATTCCAAATATCCAACTCTCCTTTCTCAACCAAAAACTTTTCAAGTCTATATTCATATAATTTGATTTGGTATGGCAATATGGACTGGTTTAAAACCATCTATTCAACAAATATGGTTGAATATGAAAAAGGACATTTCATTAACTATATAGTTTTGGGGAACAAGTTCAACATTGGCAACTTTTCTTTGGAACTTGATTTAATGAATAGAGCTTCATCTGAGCAAAGCAATTTCTTTTCCGACTATTCCATTATTGGAAATGGAATTTATAATATAAATAAGAAGTTAAGAGTATTTGCTAAAGCTGGGTACGACCAAAACAAAGCACAAAATCCTCATGAATTATTTGTTTATGATAGATATGTTTTCCCTGGAACAGAATATTTATTTTATGGAATTGGATTGGAATATTTCCCTATAAAAGACAAAAAAGATGTTCGTATTCATGCCTATTGGGCAAGTAATAATGCTGATGTACAATACAACACATTTAATATTGGTCTTCGTTGGCAAATGAAAGTATTAGAAAGATAATAATTGAATAAAATATAAATTATGAATTTTAAATCATTAAAATTTCTTACAAAAAGAAGAATAGAAGCAGGTATTTTTCTTATAATCTTCTTTGGTGTATTTAGTTATATTGGCAATATAATGGGATTGCCAAATATGCTTAATACAATCATGCAAACATCTTATCATCTTTTGCTTGAAACAGTACTATATATTATGGGTATCACTGTTCTTTCAGGTGCGTTAGGTAAATTATTAACTGAGTTTGGAGTGGTTCGTTTGATTGAAGTTATGCTAAAACCCCTTATGAAACCATTGTATAATTTGCCAGGAGTGGCAGCATTAGGAGCTGTTCTTACTTTCCTTTCAGATAATCCTGCAATTATATCTCTTGCAAAAGACAAGAATTTCAGTCAATATTTTAAGAAATATCAATTAATATCTCTTACAAATTTTGGAACAGCTTTTGGAATGGGATTAGTTGTTATTATTTTTATGGCAGGCAGAGGACATCTTTCAGCTGCTTTGATTGGATTGGTTGGAGCTGTTGTTGGAAGTATTGTTTCAACAAGAATAATGCAAAAAATGACAATTAAGAAATATCCTGAATTAAAAACTGAAAATGTTGTTGGAGGAGATGAACAACAAATCTCCTTTAAATCAGAAGGTAGTATATTCTTAAGAACTCTAAACGCAATTCTTGATGGAGGGAAAACAGGAGTGGACTTAGGACTTGCAATTATTCCTGGTGTATTAATCATATCAACTTTTGTTATGATGCTTACTTTTGGACCTTCAGCAACTGGATACACTGGTCAAGCTTATGAAGGAATTGCAATATTACCTTATCTTGCAGGAAAGATAGGATTTGTATTTGAATGGCTATTTGGTTTTACAAATCCTGAATTAGTTGCATTCCCTATAACATCTCTTGGAGCTGTAGGAGCTGCACTTGGTTTGGTACCAAAATTTCAAACTGCAGGATTAATTGATGCTAATGCTATTGCCGTATTTACAGCAATGGGAATGTGTTGGAGTGGATATTTAAGTACTCACACTGCAATGTTGGATTCTCTTGGTTATAGAAAATTAACTGGAACTGCAATAATATCACATACAATTGGAGGACTTTGTGCAGGTATAGCAGCACACTGGCTTTTTGTACTAATAAGCTTATTCTAATTGAATAAGCTTATTAATTGTTTAAAGCAATAAGGCATTCCTTTAAACTATCTTCCCAATGTGGAATAGATATATTCAAGTATTTTTTTGTTGAATCTTTATCTAAAACACTATAAACAGGTCTTTCTGCTGGAGCAGGATAATCCTTTGAAAGAATTGGATTAACCTTACAAATAAGTCCGTTAAGCTCCATTATCTTTTTTGCAAAATCATACCAACTACATACTCCTTCATTACTATAATGAAGGATTTCTTTTGTTGAAGAATTTGATTGAATAAGAGCCTGCATTATCGCCTTTGCCAAATCTTTTGCATAAGTTGGAGAACCTATTTGGTCGTAAACAACATTTAGGTTTTCTTTCTCTTTACCCAAACGTATCATTGTTTTAACAAAGTTATTTCCATATTCAGAATATAGCCATGCTGTTCTGATTATGGTGTAGGAATTGGCAAATTCTTGAATAAACTTCTCCCCTTCCAACTTAGTTTTCCCATAAACTGATTTTGGGAAAGTTGCTTTATTTATGGGAGAAATAGGAGTATTATTTGTATTGTCAAAAACATAATCAGTTGATATATGAATTAGATGTATATTTCTTTTTGAAGCTTCAATTGAAAGAAGTTTTGGAGCATTTGCATTTAAGTTAAACGCTTTTTCTTCTTCTGTTTCAGCTTTATCTACTGCTGTATAAGCTGCACAATTTATTATTGCAAATATTTTATGTGAATTTAAAAACCTAACAATACTTTCTTCTGAGCAAATATCCAATTCTTTATAATCAGTAAAATGGAACTTATATTCTGGATAGTTTGAATGAATTTCCTTTAAGCAAGAGCCAAGTTGTCCATCTGCTCCTGTAACTAATATTTCTTTCATATTCTTTTTATTTTATCCCAATCCCTTCGTAATAGAAACCTAACTCTCTCATTTCTTTTGCATCATAAATATTTCTTCCATCCAAAAGAACCAGTTCTTTCATTAAGTCTTTTACTCTTTCCCATGAAGGCAAACGAAATTCTTTCCATTCTGTCAATAGCAAAAGAGCATTAGCATTTTCCAATGCTTCATAAGGGTCATTGCAATATTCTATTTTAATATTTGGTAAACGTCTTTGAGTTTCTTCCATTGCAATTGGGTCATAGGCTCTAATTGTGCAACCTGCTTTTGAAAGTGCTTCAAGAATATATAATGAAGGTGCTTCTCTCATATCATCTGTTTCTGGCTTGAATGATAAACCCCAAATTGCTATAGTTTTCCCTTTCAAATCAGGATAAAAGTTTTTTAGTTTATGGAAAAGGACAAGCTTTTGTTCATCATTTCTTTCTTCTGCTGCTCTAATAACTTTCAATTCAATATCATTTTCTAATCCAGTTTTATATAGAGCTTTAACATCCTTAGGAAAACAAGAACCTCCATAACCAATTCCTGAATAAAGAAACTTACTTCCAATTCTTGGATCGCTACCAATACCTTTTCTAACCATTGATACATCTGCCCCTACCTTTTCGCAAAGATTTGCAATTTCATTCATAAAGCTAATCCTAACAGCAAGCATTGCATTGGCTGCATATTTTGTCATTTCAGCAGATGGGACATCCATATAAATAATATTATGTCCGTTAAGAGTGAAAGGCTTGTATAGTTTATCCATCAAATCTCTTGCTCTTTCAGACTCAACTCCAACCACTATTCTATCTGGGAACATAAAATCCTTAATTGCATTTCCTTCTTTCAAAAACTCAGGATTTGAAGCTATATCAAAATCTATTTTCTTTCCTCTTTTATCCAATGCGTCTTGAATTGCTTTCTTAACTTTTTGAGCTGTTCCAACAGGAACAGTACTCTTGGTAACAACCAAACAATAATTATTCATGTTCTCTCCAACCTCTTTAGCAACATTCAAAACATATTTCAAATCCGCACTACCATCTTCATCAGAAGGTGTTCCAACAGCACTAAAAACAACATCAACTCCTTCCAAAGAATCTTTTAAAGAGGTTGAGAAACTAAGCCTTTTCTTAGCAACATTTCTTTCAATCATTTCATCCAATCCAGGCTCATATATTGGGGAAATACCTTTTTTCAAGTTATCTATTTTTGTTTTATCGATATCAACACAAGTTACATCAATGCCCATCTCTGCAAAACAAGTTCCAGTAACTAAACCTACATATCCAGTTCCTACAATTACTGTTTTCATATATCAATTATATTTATTTATTATTAATTCTGAATTGCAAATATCTGAAATTTATAAAAGAAATACAAGAAAAATTTTAGAAAAGAATAATATAAAACATAAGACTAATATTTTTATAAGAGATAACTATCTCTATCTCCCACAATAACTATCCTAACTTCCAAAGATAACTATCTAAACCTCCCGAGATAACTATATAAGAGACAGGAAAACGCCTATTTTGGATGAGAAAACGCCTATTTTCAATTGAAAAACGACGTTTTCTGATAAAAAAACGTCGTTTTTTGACCCTATGATAACTATCGTGGAGAAACAAGATAGTTATCTTGAGGCTGTGAAATCTTTTAATAATTCTAAACTATGGCTAAAACTTACCGCTCAACCATCTTACCAAATCATTACCATTTGCATAAATCAAAAGGGCAAAAAGCAACACCATTCCAACAATTTGAGCTCTCTCCAAGAATTTATCTCCTGGCTTTTTACCTGTAATAATTTCCCAAAGTGTAAACATAACATGTCCTCCATCCAAAGCAGGAATTGGTAGAATATTCATAAAAGCTAAAATGATTGAAAGAAATGCAGTCATATTCCAGAAAAGTTGCCAATTCCAAGTTTCAGGGAATAAATTACCAATTGTTCCAAAACCTCCAAGAGATGAAGCACCTTCTTTTGAGAATACAAACTTGAATTGCTTAACGTAATTTACCAAACTTTCAACTCCTTGAGAAATTCCAGCAGGAATTGATTCAAAAAATCCATATTCAACCTTTTTGGTTTTGAACATTAAATAAGGATTCTTTGCCACTGCTCCAATCTTACCATTTTCATCAAGAGTAAAATTAGAAGTCATTTCTTTACCATTACGATAATAACCTAATGTAATAGGTTTTGATTTATGTTTTGCAATTTCAACAACAAAATCGGTAAAAGCAGGAGTTATAACTCCATTTATTGAAACAATACTGTCTCCTTCCTTCATTCCATTCTTCTGAGCAATTGAGCCTAAGGCAAAATTATCAATTACAAATGGGAAACGAGGAACTGCAAATTGTTTTGCTTCTGCAGCGATGATTTGTTTAGAAAAGTCATTTGGTAAATTAATTTTTACTATTTCATCACCTCTTTTAATTGTACAACTATTATGTTCATCTAAAAGCAATTTTTCAACTGCTTCCGACATTTCACTTACTGGTTTTGCATTAACAGCAAGTATTATATCTCCATTTTGGAATCCATTCTTCAAAGCCACTTCTGTATAGTCGTAACCCATAGTAGCATTTTGCAATGGAAGAGTTTCTTCTCCCCAAATGAAAAGAATCATTGAGAAAATAATCAATGCTCCAATGAAATTCATTATAACACCACCCAAAACAATAAATAATCTTTGCCAAGCAGGTTTAGAACGATATTCCCAAGGTTGAGGTTCAGAAGAAAGTTTATCTGCAGAAGTTGTGTTTTCGTCAATCATACCTGCAATTGAGCAATATCCTCCCAATGGAACCCAACCTATGCCCCATTCAGTGTTTTCTTTATTTTCTTCAAAGCTTTCAGGAGACTTTCTACTAAACCAACTTAGTTTCCATTTTCCATCAATTTTCTTAGCTCTGAGAATTGAGAAATAGGGATTAAAAAATAAATAGAATTTCTCTACTCTGGTTTTAAAAAGTCTTGCAACAAAATAGTGTCCTAATTCATGTATAAATACAAGTAGTGATAGTGATAGTAATAATGCTAAAATTTTCATTTTCTATGTTTGTAATATTATTTTATTCTTATTTTAAAAGTATTGAGCTTAATTCATCTCTAACTTCTTTATCTGTTTCAAAAAAGTCATTAACGTTAGCTTTTGCAATAAAATTGTATTTACTCATTGCATTAGCAATAATTTCTGGTATTTCTAAAAATCCCAAATCTCCTTTAAGGAAAGCCTCTACCGCAATTTCATTTGCAGCATTCATAATTGTTGGCATATTTCCTCCTTTTTCAATTGCCTGATAGGCTAAGTTAAGGCAAGGAAATGTTTCTGTATCTGGTTTTAGAAAACTTAGGTTTGGATAATTAAATATGTTGAATTTCGGAAAATCTGTTTTTAATCTTTCTGGATAAGTAAAAGCATATTGTATTGGTAAACGCATATCTGCCAAACCCATTTGTGCTTTTAAAGAGCCATCTTCAAACTCTACCATAGAATGAACAACAGATTGAGGATGAACAACAGTTTCAATCTTTTTAATATCTAAATCAAATAACCATTTGGCTTCAATTACCTCCAATCCTTTATTCATTAAGGTTGCTGAATCAATTGTAACCTTATTACCCATTACCCAATTTGGATGATTTAATGCTTCTTTTGGGGTGATATTTCTTAACTGATCTTTTGTTTTCCCTAAGAAAGGACCTCCAGAGGCAGTAAGTATAATTTTTTCAATTGGATTGTAAAACTCTCCAGCCAAACATTGAAAGATTGCTGAATGTTCTGAGTCAACAGGAATTATCGGTACTTTATTTTCAATAGAAAGCTTGGTTATCAATTCCCCTCCAACAACTAATGTTTCTTTATTGGAAAGAGCAATTGGCTTTTTTGCTTCAATTGCCTTAATGGTTGGTTTAAGCCCAGCAAATCCAACAATAGCAGTAAGAACAATATCAATTGTTTCCATTTGAACAATATCCTCCAATGCTTCTTGTCCAGCAAATACTTTAATATCGGTTGAAGAAAGAGCTTCTTTTACTTTTTGATATTGACTCTTGTCTGCAATAACAACTGCATTTGGGTCAAATTTTAGAGCTTGTTCAATTAATAAATCAGCTTGTTTGTTTGCAGTAAGTACTTCAACGCATAGCTTGTCTTTATGATGTTCTATTACTTCTAAGGCTTGTCTTCCAATTGAACCTGTTGAACCAATAATGGCTACCTTCTTTTGTGTCATAAGTTAAGTGAGTTATTGTTTTCTTTTGGTTAAGATTCTTTTTTATCCTCTTCTAATGTATGTTCCCCACATTAATTTTTTTCTGATTGCAGAAAAGAAACTTTGATTATTCATTCTAATCAATTTAAGTTTAAAATCAGCTTTCTTTATCTCCACACTAAAAGGAGATAATGCAGAAACACATTGAGAATCTACATAAAGAAGTAAATTTTCATTCGATTCCTTTACTTCCAATCTAATATTTGAACTGTCTGGAATTATTATAGGTCGAAAAGTTAAATTATGAGGACAAATTGGAGTTATTCCAATACAAGAAGATTTTGGAGATATAATTGCACCTCCTGCACTCATATTATAGGCTGTTGAACCTGTTGGAGTAGTAATTATTACCCCATCGGCAGTATAAGTTGCAAGAAACTCCTCATCAATATAAATTGAAATATCTAATAAATCTCCAGCCTTTGCAGAGCGAAGACAAATATCATTTAAAGCAAACTTGTTGTTAATATTTAATTTTAAATCATCAACATTTAATATAGAATGATTTTCAATTTCATATTTCTTAGCTTCTAATTCTTCCAAAAGAGTGGAAATCCCATCTCTACCAACAGAGGTTAGAAAGCCAAGATGTCCAATATTAATTCCAAGAATTGGTATTTGAGAATTGCCAACAATTGGCAGGGTATCAAGCAATGTTCCATCTCCCCCAAGAGAAAGAAGTATATCTACCTCCTTAACCAATTCTTCTTTACTTGTGAAAAACTTAATTGGCTTTTTGAAAACTATTTTATCAACTATTTTCTGATAAAAATCTTCATGTATAAATATATATTCATGACTTTGTTCAATGATTGAAATTAAACTTTGGACATAAATAATATCCTCTTCCTTAGGAGTTCTTCCGTATAAGGCAACTCTCATTTTAATCGAGTATTAATTTATTTTAGTGATATCAACATCCATACTTTCGCAAGGATTATTGCAAACTAAGACACAGTTTTCACAACTTGATAGTTCTCCATGCAAACGTCTTTTGATAATATCCTGCAACTTGTCTTTTAACTCTTGCAATGAAGCTTTTGAAAGCACTTCATTACAGAAAGCATACATCAATAGCATTTTTGCACTTCTTTCAGTAATTCCTCTACTTCTCATATAGAACATTGCAGACTGATCTAATTGACCAATAGTTGCTCCATGAGAACATTTAACGTCATCATTATAAATTTCCAAGAATGGTTGAGTATTTACTCTTGCTTTGTCAGTTAATAGAATATTCCTGTTATTTTGTGTAGCTTCTGTTAAATAAGCATTTTTACCCACATTAATATGTCCTTTAAATTCAGCTTCAGCTGAATCGTCAAGAATACCTTTATATAATTGAGTTGAGATACAATTAGGCTTATTATGTTTTACTGAAATTTCATTTAATACTTTTTGATCTCTATCTGCTAAGTATAATCCATAAAGTTCAGCTTTTGAATGTTCTCCTTCAAAACTAACATTTAGTTTATTTCTTATATTTCCTCCATTAATGCTTAACCAAAAAGTTGTAAGACTTGCATTAGATGCTAAAATGAAATCAGTTTCTGTAAATATTGAAGAAGAATTATTAATATTCTCCATTTTATAATATTCTAATGAAGAGTTATCTTCTAAAAATATTTGAAGACTATTTTCAGATATACTGCTTTTATTATTAACAGTATCATCACAACAAATAAGCTTTAACTTGCTGTTTTCTCCAATAATTATTATACTTTTAGAATTAATTAAGATAGAGTCTTCTGCCTTAATAATATCCAAAATTTGTAAGGGTAAATCTATTTGAGCATCCTTAGGAACATAAATAAACAAACCTTCTTCATACGAAGATAAGTCCTTAATATTTTTTTTAGCTAAGATTGAAGAGTATTTTTGCTTTGCAGTTTCCATACTGCAAACAATTGTTCCATTATTTATCTTCAAATTGCTATCTTTGTTCTCAAAGAAAAATCCATTGAATTGATTAATGCGATGAGTTATTAGTTGAGGAATATTACAACTAAACCCTGCAAAATCTTCTTCCTTTGGTCTTGTTGCTTTCTTAAAACTATTCATATTTAAGCCATTCATAACCTTTTTCTTCTAATTCAAGAGCCAATTCCTTAGGTCCAGTTTTAACAATCTTACCTTCATAAAGTACATGAACAAAATCAGGAACAATATAATCTAAAAGACGTTGATAGTGAGTTATAAGTATTGTTGAATTTTCTTTTGAACGCAATGCGTTAACACCAGCTGCAACAATTCTCAAAGCATCAATATCCAATCCTGAATCTGTTTCATCCAATATTGACAAAGTTGGATTAAGCATTGCCATTTGGAAGATTTCATTCTTTTTCTTTTCTCCTCCAGAAAATCCTTCATTAACTGAACGATTAGCCAATTTTGAATCCAATTCAACAATCTTTTTCTTTTCTTCCATTAACTTCATAAATTCAAAGGTTGGCATTGGATCCAATCCTTTATATTTTCTTTGTTCGTTAATGGCTGTTTTCATAAAGTTTGAAATACTTACTCCTGGAATTTCTACAGGATATTGAAATCCCAAGAAAATACCTTCTGCCGCTCTTTGATCTATAGAAAGATCAAAAAGATTTTTACCTTGATATATAATTTCTCCTTGAGTTACTTCAAAATTATCTTTTCCTGCAATTACAGAAGCAAGAGTACTCTTACCATTTCCATTAGGTCCCATTACAGCATGAACCTCTCCTTTATTGATTGTTAAATCAACTCCTTTCAATATTTCCTTCCCGTTTATTGAAGCGTGAAGGTTTCTTATTTCTATTAATGACATATATTTAGTTTTTCTTAATCTTGGTTATCTAATTCTTGTTTCAATTTATCTATTCTATCTCTTAAATCTGCAGCCGAATCATAATCTTCCTCTTCAACTGCTATTTCTAAGAGCTTTTCCAATTCTTTAATCTGAACTTGCTTTGAAGGTTCAATAATTATTGTAAACTCCTTAACAAGAAAGTTATCTTTTGTTTCTTCCTGTTGTAAAAAGCCAACATCTTGAAGAATTTCTTCGCTTGCAAAGATAGGTGAATTATATTTAAGAGCCATATTTATTGCGTCAGAAGTGCGAGCATCAAACACTTTTTTCTGTCCATTATTGGAACAAACAATATTTGCAAAATAAACTCCTTCAAAAAACTTAGTAATAATTACCTCATCAATTGAAATATCGTAACCAAGCAAAACATTATAAAATAAGTCGTAAGTCAGTGGTCGAGGAGGAACAATTTTATCAATAATCATTGACATTTTCTTTGCTTCAAAATCTCCAATCATAATATTTAACATCCGCTGTCCTTCTTCCTCTTGTAAAAAAACATTATATAATCCATCATTGATAGATTTTTCTATTTTAACTATTTTCACTCTTTTGTTGTCCATTGCTTAGTAGGTATAACTCATTAAAATAACGTAAAATTTGCTCGAATTAGTTTGCAATAATAATACAAATTTACATAATCTTACAACTTTTCTCTGGTTATTGCGTATATATGTATTTAATTTAATTATATTTTTTATGAGAAGAAAGATTTTATCACTTTTTACCACCCTATTCCCAACTTTTTTATTTGCAAGCGAAGCAGATCTAAAGATCCCTATCGAAATCCATAATTTTGGAATCCTACATTGGGGATTCCTAATTACAATTCTTGGATTATTATTTGGCTTCTATCAATTTTTGAAAGTCAAAAAGCTTCCATCCCACAAATCAATGCTTGACATTGCTCAAGTTATTTACAAAACCTGTTCAACTTATTTAAAACAACAAGGAAAACTTCTTTTAATTCTATTCCTTTTTATTGGAGTTGCTATTGCAGGATATTTTGGTTTTTTAGCAAAAGGTGAGAATGGAGAAAGTTTTGGATTTGGAGGAGTTTTAATTATTCTTGCATGGACAGTAATTGGTATTCTTGGTTCTTATTCAGTTGCAGCCTATGGAATAAGAATGAACACTCTCGCTAATTCAAGAATGGCATTTGCTTCTTTAAAAAGAAAACCTCTCAAACTTCTTAACATACCTCTAAATGCTGGTATGAGCATTGGAGTAGTATTGATTTGTGTTGAATTATTTTTAATGTTAGTTATACTTCTTCTTATGCCAGCTCATTTGGCAGGAGCTTGTTTCATTGGATTTGCAATTGGAGAATCTCTTGGAGCATCTGCACTTAGAATTGCAGGAGGTATTTTTAC
>DIOL01000002.1:54985-94133 GCA_002423895.1 Bacteroidales bacterium UBA5515
ATTGCAGATATCGGCTCTGACCTTATGAAGGTTGTTTTTAAGATTGGTGAAGATGACCCAAGAAATCCAGGAGTTATTGCAGACTGTACAGGAGATAATGCTGGAGATTCAGTTGGACCAACTGCAGATGGTTTCGAAACTTATGGTGTTACAGGTGTTGCTCTTGTTTCTTTTATTTTGCTTGCAATAACTGATGTTGGAATTCAAAAAGAATTACTTGTTTGGATATTTACGATGAGAATATTAATGATTATTACTTCCATTTTTTCTTTTGGACTTAATAATTATATTAGCAAAATCTTTTACGGGAAGAAAGATGAAATAGACTTTGAAGCTCCATTATCAAATTTGGTTTGGATTACCTCTATAATTTCTATTATTGGAACATTTGTAATAAGTTATATTTTAATTCCTGATATTGGAGGAAATTCAAATCTATGGTGGATACTTTCATTAATAATTAGCTGTGGAACTTTAGGTGCTGCAATAATTCCTGAAGTTACAAAAATATTTACATCACCTAAATCTTCCCATGTTAATGAAGTTGTGAAAGCTTCAGAGCAAGGAGGAGCATCATTAAACATTCTATCAGGTTTTGTTGCAGGAAATTTTGGAGCGTTTTGGACAGGAATTGTTTTTGTTTTATTAATGTTCTTTGCTTATGCTTCAAGTTCCCAATTAGAAGGGATTATGATTTATCCTTCAATTTTTGCTTTTGGATTAGTTGCTTTTGGTATGTTAGGAATGGGACCAGTTACAATTGCTGTTGATTCCTACGGACCAGTTACTGATAATGCTCAATCTGTTTATGAATTATCATTAATTGAAGATATTGAAGGAATTGACCAAGAAATTGAAAAAGACTTTGGATTTAAACCAGATTGGGAAAAATCAAAATACTATCTTGAATCAAACGATGGCGCAGGAAATACATTTAAAGCAACAGCAAAGCCTGTTTTGATTGGTACAGCAGTTGTTGGAGCAACAACAATGATTTTCTCTTTAATATTAATGATTCAAAAAACACTTGGAGTTCAACCTGAAACAATTCTAACCCTTCTTAATCCATATACTATTTTAGGATTTATTATGGGAGGAGCAGTTATTTTCTGGTTTACTGGAGCTTCAACTCAAGCCGTTACAACTGGAGCAAACAGAGCAGTTGAATATATTAAGAAACATATAAATCTTAATCCAAATGCACCAAAAAAAGCAGATGAAGCAAACAGTGTTGAAGTTGTAAAGATTTGTACACAATACGCCCAAAAAGGGATGTTAAATATATTTATTGCAGTCTTCTTTTTTGCTCTTGGTCTTGCTTGTCTTTCTGCAATTAATTTAGCAGCAGACGATGCTGCCCCTGAATTAAAATATGCCGCTGTATCATTATTTATCAGTTATTTAATTGGAATTGCAACCTTTGGTTTATTTCAAGCTGTTTTTATGGCTAATGCTGGAGGAGCATGGGATAATGCTAAAAAAGTTGTTGAAGTTGATATGAAACAAAAAGGAACTCCACTACATGATGCAACCGTTGTTGGTGACACTGTAGGAGATCCTTTTAAAGATACTTCTTCTGTTGCTCTTAACCCAATTATTAAATTCACCACACTATTTGGACTATTAGCGATGGAAATAGCTATTTCGGAATCATTCAGAGATATAGCTCCTTATTTTGGAGTAGTATTTTTCTTAATTGCAGTTTATTTCGTTTATCGCTCTTTCTATAAGATGAGAATTAAATAAAAGACAATACCTAATTGCGTTTGATACCGCAAAGATTTGGCTATAAATAATTTTTTATTAATATTTTGATTGATTTTTAATAAATTATTTCCTATCTTTGCGGTATTATTATAATACGCAATTATTATGAAGAAAAACTTTGTTCTTTATTTGTTTGCAATGCTCTTTGTGAATTTTGCGAGCAGTCAAATTCTTTATCAATCAGATTTTGAAGTATGGCAAAACAACTCTCCTTTGGGATGGGACGGCTTAAATACTTCTATTGAACAGTCCTCAGTGACTCAATCCTCTGATGCCATTTCTGGCACCTATTCTTTAAAAATTCAAGATCAATTCTCTACATCTTTTAAGTATCTTTCAAGTTCTCCTTTCTATATGATGCCAGACAAAACTTATGAATTTAGTTTTTGGACAAAAGGGAAAGGAACATTTTTAATCAATATCTATTTTAATCAATCCGCAACAATGACTATTTTCCCAAGAGAAGTTTTTGATAATAATGATTGGACTGAATACAAAATTGATTTCACATCTTTTATCCTTGAGGATAGTGCAAGTATTGAAATTAGTTTAGGTTTCTCTAATATTCTTTCAGCTAATGGCTTGTTGATCGACAATATTAGCATTAAAGAAAAAGGTAATTTCAATTACTTAGATATAAATAATATTTTAGCAGCAATATTCCCTTCTGGCTCATTATTTAATTCTAAAGCAAACTTGAACTCAGTATATTCAGATTTTGAAAGCAGTGCTCCCCTTTTCATTGTTCCAAAAAGTTCAGGACAAGCCTCAACAATTTTCCAAGGTAATATTTGGGTTGGAGCAAAGGATGGAAATGATAATTTACATTTAGCAGCTGAAACTTTCTATGAAAATGAATTTTCTTTTGGACCTGTTTCAACCAATTGTAACAGTACTGAGTATCTTGAAAAATATAATAAGGTTTGGAAAGTAAGTAAGGCTGAAATTCAAAATCATATTGAAAACTATTATATTGGAGGATATGTTATACCTCAAAATATTTTAGAATGGCCTGCTAATGGAGATACTCTTTATGGAGAATCACAAAGGATTGCACCATATTGCGATGTAAATTCAAATGGATACTACGACCCACAAAATGGAGATTACCCAGCAATTAGAGGAGACCAAGCTCTTTTCTTTGTTTTTAATGATCAAAACCAAGATCATCTATCAACTAACGGAGAAAAATTAGGCTTAGAGTTTAGAGCAATGGCTTATGCATATGAAAATCCTCAAGATGAAGCATTATACAATAATATTTTTATCAGCTACGAAGTAGTTAATAAATCTCAAAATACCTATACTGACACTTATTTAGGAATGTTTACTGATTTTGACCTTGGATATGGACAAGATGACTATATTGGATATGATAGCACACTTAATTTAGCCTATGCATATAATGGACGAGACTTAGATGGACCATACTTCTCTGCTTATTCTGGTGTTCCTCCTGTTCAAGGGAAAATGCTTCTAAGTCAAAATGCTTCTAAATTTATTTATTTCAAGAATTCTTCTGATCCTGTATTGGGACATCCCTCTAATCCAAACGAATTTTATAATTATTTGCAAGGGAAAACAAGAACCGGCAATCCAATAACCTATGGAGAAAATGGAACTAATCAATCAAATCCTCCAACCAATTATATGTATTCCGGTTTTCCTGAATTGGGAACGGGATGGAATGAGGTAACTCTTGATAATGAACCAGGAGATAGAAGAGGATTGATTTCTTATGGACCTTTTTCTTTAACTCCAAATGAAAAAATATGTTTTGATTTTGCTTATCCTTTTGCTAAAGACTCAAATGCAACAACCCCTGAAGGTTCTTTACCTCTTTTACGTCAAAGAGCAGCAGCAATTCAAACTTTCTATAATGCCCAAAATATAGATTGTGGTTATAATGATGTTTCAATTAAAGATATTGGTTCCATTAATCAAAATAACTTCATGCTTTATCCAAATCCAAGTAATGGTAAATTTATTGTAAGCAGTTTTGAATTTATTCCTAACTCCAAAATTGAAGTTTATTCTATTTTAGGCGCAAAACTTTTTGAAAAAGAAATCAAATCTAATTCTCAAACTTTTGAACTTAATCTTAATTCTGGATTATATATCTACAGAATAAAGGTAAATAAAAGCGTTGTAAAACAAGATAAGATTATTATTTATAAATAATCTTAAGCTCCTATCTAAAAAAAAGCTGTTTGAATTAATTATCAAACAGCTTTTTTGTTATTTATCTATTTTCTTTTCTCGTAGGAGGCTACGGCTTGGGTTAAGAAATATCTTATTCTTTCTTTTGTTTGAGGACTTAAATCCTTAATCTCAATATGAGAATGTACTTTACCTTTTCCTTTCATCATTTTAAACGGGTCATCAAAGTCCCATCCCTTATAGAAGCCAAGTTTAACGCCTTGCTTTGAAAGACTGAGCATTGAAATTAAATTTTTATAGCCCTTACCATAGGAATAGAAAGCCATATTTTGACGAGTATCCATTTCTTCTTGAATATTTGGTAACTCTTCAATAAGAAATTCTCTTAGTTCTTTAGCTAAACTAACCACCTTTTGGTCATAGGGCAAACAAATATCCTCAAATGTTCTCATAAATAAAGTCTTAACTAATTCTTTACTATCTTTTCTTGTTTAACTATCTTTCCATTTGAGATTATGTTTACAAGATACAGTCCTTGTGAAAGTGAAGAAAGATTTACTTCTGAACCATTAAGTTTTTTACTCATCACTTCTTTTCCTAAACTGTTATAAACTTTCACAAAAGCATTTGATAAAGGAGTTGAGCACTCAATATTGATTTTGTCTTTTGTTGGATTAGGGAAAACAGATATATTAATATCATTTCCTTTTACATCATTTAGTCCAATTGTCACTTGTTCGTATTGATATTCTGCATCAAGAATATAATCTAATCTACCAGTATCATTATTTTCAGTCCACCATGAATGTTTTGTTAAAACATTAGGATTTCCCATAACTTCAGCAACAAACCATTCTTCCCATGGAGCTTTATAATCAGTAACTGTAGGATAGATTGGATATCTATCGGTTGTTTCATCATACAAAAACTCATATTTATCAGAAGTTCGAGTAGCCCATGTGTTGCTTGAAGCAGCACGATAATAATCTCTTTGAGCAACTTTATTAGAAGATGAGCGAGTCCATTCATATTTCGTTTCAAACTCTATCATATTAACATCTTCATAAAAACCAGAATTCTCCAATCTTAATCTTAAGTTGGTTATAGAGTCATAAATATAATCTCCATAATAAGGCTCAACCCATTGACAAAAAGAATTGTAATAATCTATTGTTCTAACTAATTTGTTATTGTCATAAACATAAACAACCTTATTCAAATCCTCATAAACATCATTACCATTATGTATTTTTTGCAAGTATTCAACCAATTGCCCCTGTTCATTATAGGTATAATAGCCTCTTCCTCCAATAACAAAACCAGTACCTAAATTATTTGCATTTACTCTTATGGTTTTTCTTCCCAATGAGTCGTATTCAAATTCTTCATAACATGAATAAAACCATTGATTATTTATCCAAGAAAAGGTGTTAGCCTTAATCATATTCATATTGGAGTCGTAAATAAAATCTGTCTTAAAGTTAAATTCAGGGAAATCTACATCGGTGTAAACTTCTCCAACAGAATAGTATCTTTGTCTTTGCTCATCAAAATTATAATTGAAAACAATTGAATCAAAAGGAGAAACAATTTTTTTGAGTAAAAGTGTTTGAGCTGATTTAGTATTATTCTCATTTCCTTTTGCCTTTTCAAATGGGTATGGCTTGAAGTTTGTTGTTTTTGTTTTTTGCGAAAAGCCGCTAATAACAATAGTGCAGCCAATGAATAAAGCCAATAGTTGTTTTTTCATAGATATTATATTTTAAAAATTACTATCCTTTAAAACACCAAAGAAAGAAAATTGTTTACAAAAAAAGAAAGAATAGCCATTTGCCTAATTAATGACTATTCTTTCCTATAAACTAAGTGCCTAATTCTTAAAACTTAAGACTAAGTGTAAGATTTATTCCATAATTTGCAAAAGACATATCGTTTCCAATAACATATCCATAATTTATTTCTCCTCCTATACCTATATTCTTTGTAATAAAATATTTATATGAAAGCTCTCCTCCCAATCCAAAATAATCATAACATCCAATATGCTTATCTTCATACTTTAACCTATCGAATCCATAACCTAACTCTAAACCTAATTTCAATAAATGATTACTTTGAGGCTTCAAAAAGTTATATCCCAAAACCAAAGAAAAGAGATTAAATCTTTGCTCCTTTACAGGAACTATATAATGATAGTCTACCAAATAAGTATTATCATTAAATGTATCTGAAAAGGTAATATACCTCAACTTTGCAAAGTACTTATTTTTATATCCAATCTCATAAGAAGGAATAAGATTGGTTTTGAAATCATAAAATCCCAAGAAACCATCAATCCATCTATATCCCACTTGAGTTTGAATTGTATGTGAAAAATCTTCTTTGTTAAACTTGCATGAATTCGAACTTTCATCTTGAGAAAAACCCAATTTTGAGAAAGATAATAAACAAAGTAGCAATAAAACAGAAACAACCTTTCTGCTTGACTTAACAACAGCTCCTTTAGGAATCTTTGGCTCAGCAGTAAACTTCATCTCTTTAATATCTCTTGCCAATTTTCTATCTGCTTTGTAGGTTATTTTTGTTGCTTTAACCTTTTTGGGATTAATATTCTTTGGGTCATCAAAACCTTCACTTGTTACTCCAACTCCAAAGGTTCCAATTCCATCAAGTTTTATGTTGCAACCTTCCAATAATGATAATTTTATCTCAATTGACAATGCTTTAAGACAACCCAAAACATCACCTTGAGTTAGAGAGCAAGCTCCTGAAATTCTTTCTGATAATTCTTCAGTTTCAACTGTTCTTAAAGTTTTAGGACAAGCATAATATTTTTCAACAGCTTCTCCAGTAGAAGTCTTAAACTTCTTTTTCCAAATGCTAAATGTTTTACTCATAACACAATAATTTTTAAATTAATATAATTAAATTGACAAATACACAACCAAAAAAAACTAAAAAAATACAAAACCCAAATATATAACTCAAAACTCCTAATTTTCAACTCCTAAAACCTTATCTCAATCTCATAAAACTTGATATAAGTTTCATATAATGCCATTATATTGTCAGTATAATGCCATTATACTTGTGGTTTAATGGCATTATATCATCGGTTTAATGGCATTATACTTAGAATATAATGCCATTATATGACTTCTATGCAAAGATAATAAATTTCTAAATAAGATTATCTTTTTTATAAATAAAATTTAAGTAGTTTTTTACAAGGATTTTTTTCTCCTATCTATTATAGAATATAGTTAAAGTCAATATTGATAGAAAATTATTCTTGTAATTAAAGAAAAAAGAGAAGAGAAAAACTAAGATTCTTTTAAGTTATTGTAGGCGTCTTCAATAATCTCTTGCGGATAGTTGTTTAATTCCAAAATTCTTATTGCATTGGTCAAATAACTCTTGCCTATCTTAAATTTATAATCAAATTTTATTTCTCCCTGTTCTACTTTCTCATAAAAATATCCTCTTTCAAAGCCCTCGTCTAAAAGTTCTATCAGTTCTAAGTCGTGGGTTGAAAAAAGAATAATATGATTTGATTGATTAAGAAAGTGAAGAATGGACTTTGAAGTGGCAATTCTTTCTCTGGTATTGGTACCTTTAAAGAGTTCATCAATAATAAAAAGACAGTTATCCTCTTTAGAAGAGTAATCAATCAAGGTTTTAATCAGATGAACTTCTTCAAAGAAGAAACTTTTTGACTCCAAAATATCATCAGTTACTCTTATTGAAGTTAGAGTTTGCATTTTTGAAGTAACAAATCTTTTAGCAAAGCATGTATTTATTGTGTTTGCCAATATATTATTTGTTGCTATTGTTCTCAGGAAAGTTGTTTTCCCCGACATATTTGAACCTGTTATTATAAGGCTTTGATTTGTAAGAGAAATTGAATTAGGTATGCAGTCATCAATTAGAGGATGAATAATATCTTCGCATATTAGAGTTTTTGTATTGTTTACAAAGCTTGGCTTACAGTAATATGGCATTTGTTTTCTTAGCTCCAATATTGATAAACAAAGGTCTGTTTTACCAATAAGCTTATAAAGATAATGAATACTTTCTTTTTGCTTGTCAATATTTTTAAACACCTTATGCATAGCTATCAATTCTATTAAGAAACACCCTTTCAGAAGTTCAAAAGGATACCAAAGAAGAAGCATAAAGTCGTTTAATTCCATATAGTTGCCAGAACTAATCAGTTTTAGCCAATTTCTTATTGAGGAAAGAGAATCTATACTTTCTTCATTAAGGTTTTGATTGGAAGTAAGGGGAGATAATTTCTTTAAATTTAATGCAGTTTTGTAGAGAGTTTGAAGTTGAGAAAGGGATTCACTATAAATTATCAGTTTTCTTTTGTTATTATAGTGAATGGCAAGATTTAGGATTGCTATAAACAGGAATAGAAGTAAAAAAGAAGGATTGAAAAAGGATAAAGCAAGAGAGAGAAAGGCAGAAAAAGAAAGTAGAAAATAAATATTAATATTCTTATAGAGAGGAATTGATGATCCTAAGAACAGATGAGGGAGTTGAAGGAGTTTGGTTGAAGATGCCTTTTTAAGAATCTTTTCGTGGTTTTGTTTTTCAATAGCATTTCCTTCCAAATACTCTATATTTTTTTCAATAACATCAATATCCTCAGCCTTTACTTGCTGACTTACCAAATGATTATAAAGATATTGTTTCCCAATAATTGAGTTTGCATAATCAATTTGAAAGAAAACATCATTAAGATCTAAATCAAGAATAGATTGATTAGTTTTTGATTTAAAAACCTCATCATTTAATAGATTATAATATAATGACAAGTCTTTAATATCAATGTTTACGGTTTCTGTTTCCTGCTTATCTTTCTTAAAGATTTGTTTTATATTGGCGATAAAACTTTTCATTAAACTCAACTTTAATTAAAATTGAGCAAAGTTAATAATCTTTCACCAAAACTAAGGACTAAAAGGCTTATAAGAATAAAAACGTCTGTTAAAAATTGAAAATCTTATGCTCTCTAAAAGAAAAAATAACACCAAACCCACCCTTGAAACCAATTCTATTTAAAAGTGTATTCAAGTCCAATGCTTAAACCATAAGACAATAATCCTCCATGATTAATTGTCGGACCAGAATTGATTTCTCCAGTTGGTATTTCAGAATAATAATAATCATAAACAGAATTAGTACCGAATCTATAATGATAAAGTAAATAAATATCATCAGGATCTATCTTATAATCAATAAAAGGTTGTAAAGTTAGATTGATATTCTTAAATATTTCTGTTGAAATAGTAATACCTCCTCTAACAGACATATTATAATCATTAAATTTATAGTCTTTATATGAACTTTCACCACTTAAGTAATTCACTTTTACTCTATAGTTTAGAATATGATCTAATATAAATCCTCCAAATATGCTAAACCTAACTTTTTTAAATGAATATCCAACCGTTGCCAATATAGGTACTTTAATATAGTCAATTTCATAATCTACTTTATACAAATCATGAAATACAGAATTATCATTAATTCCGAAAAATTCATAACCTTTTATATTCTTAGTTGAATACATAATTCCTGTTGTAAGTTTCAGGCATGAAAAATTTTTAGATGGAAGAATATAAAATTCATAATTAAACTTATTAGCATAATTATCTATCCAACTATCAAAAACATAACCATAGCTACTACCTCCAATTGCTAATGACCAAGGATTTACTTTTTGACTAAATACACTACTTGAACAAAGTAGCAGTAAGATTAAAAACACTTTTCTCATAACTTATTCTATTAAATGAATATATTCTTATGCTATAGAAATATTGTTTGATAAGATTGGAGCAAAGGTAATAATCTTTTCTTAATAACGAAAAAGATATTAATGTAAATTTATTTTTATTTCGTGTTTTTGTGAAATATCTATGATATTAGTTCTTCTTTCTAAAGGATAACTTATTATTAATTGCTCTTTTTGAATTGTTATCTTCAATTTTGGAAGTAAAACTTATTCCTGCTCTTATCATCCCAAAAGGATAATACATATAATCTACATAACCTTCTATCTGACCATTGTTTTTAGATTCAAATAACTCAGAAAGATTATCTTTGTATTGATTAATATCAAAAAGAAAATCTTCTCTTGTGCTATAACTTTGGTTTATTGATAAGTCATGAGTTTTTATAGAGGCATAAAACCCATTATTAAGAGAAAAGTCTTGCAATCTCTTTTCCCATATTTCAAAATAAACCATTGCAGAATCAATATTATCAATATCTTTGTAACTAAACGATGCATCAAAGATTATACTGTCTTTCACCAAAAACATATATCCTCTTGTATCTAAAGTATTAGTAAAATCATAAGTATCATCAACATTAAGTTCTCCTGCAGGATAAAAATAATAAGTATATCCTTTTGACTTTATTTTAGGAATTACTACATTGATATTTTGTCCTACATAAGACCTAACTTCATCTACTACATCTTGCTTAGGGGATGCTATCGTATTATTATCGTCTTCTTTACAAGAAGCAAATAAAAATAATATGCTTAGTAACAAAAATAAAAAATTAAATATATTCTTCATAGCTTAATATTTTTCGCAAAGGTAATAATCTTTATTAAACGACAAGTGGAAATTATTGATAAATTCTTTTTAATAGGAGTTCTAATTAAGGAATTAGAATTTTAGTTCTTCTTTCTATAAGATAATATTGCCCAAGTATTAACAACTACAACAAAACCCAATAAAGCGTATAGCTGAGGAAGGAGTTCGACAATATTGCTTCCCTTAAGGTAAACACATCTCATCACATCAATAAAATATTTCAAAGGACTGAAAGAACCTATTGCCTGAGCCCATGGTGGCATTGAATTAAATGGAGTGTAGAGTCCACTCATTAGAATTAAAATCATTATAAAAAAGAACATCATAAATACTGCCTGCTGGTAGGTTTGAGCATAGTTGGAAAGCACCAAACCTAAGCCTGAAATTGCAAGTGTAAAGATAAAAGAGAATATATAGACAGTAAAAATACTTCCTTGCGGTGTAATTCCATAAAAAAGCCAAGCAACCAAGAAGCCAATGCTTATAACAATTGCTCCAATTATCCAATAAGGAATTAGTTTGGAGAGAATAAAAACTGGTTTAGTTATTGGACTAACATTAATTTGCTCCATATTCCCTTTTTCCTTTTCTCCAACAATATTAAAAGCAGGAAGAAAACCGCAAATCAAAGTAAGTATCATTACCATTAGAGCAGGAACCATAAAGAATTTATAGTTTAGAGTTTTGTTGAAAGCATAAAGAGGTTGAATCTCCATTGAAGGAGAATTTATTACTTGTATTGAGGAGTTTTTTTCAAGAGAAAAATCACTAATTATATTTTGTGCATACATTGCACTTATTGATCCCTTCATACCATTTACTGTATTTACAGCAATCAATAGTTTTGAATTTTTATTTACAATATAATCCTTCTCAAAACCTGAAGGAATATTAATTATCATATCTGCCCTATCCTCTTGAATTAAATCCATAGCCTTAGCATAAGTATCTTCAATATAATTAATATTGATTGAGGTATTGGCTCTTAATTTATTTAGAATTTGATTTGAATAAGAACTTTTATCATTATCCACAACAACAACTCTTATATCCTTTATGTCAAAATTGGCTGCATAAGGCAATAATATTAATGCAATAAAAGGAAAGATAAGGATTAGCTTTGGCAAAATCCAATCTCTTTTGATTTGTTTAAACTCCTTTTCAATTAAATATCCTAACATAATCCTTTACTCCAATCTATTTTTATATTTCTTAAGACTAATAAGTATCAAGACAAAACACATAGAAATTAATACCAAAAACTCTTTAAAAACAAATCTCACATCCACTCCCATTATCATTAGCTTTCTAATTGCACTGATAAACCATTTTGCTGGCATAATTTGAGCAATGCCTTGAAGTATTAAAGGGATACTGCTAATATCAAACATCATTCCTGAAAGTAACATTGAAGGCATAAGAAGTATAATTGCACTAATAACTAATGCAACTAACTGTGTTTTGGCAATAGTTGAAACAAGTATTCCCAATGAAAGAGAAACCAAAATATAAACTATACATAATAGAAAAATCGAAAAAATACTACCTTTAATTGGCACACCCATTATAAAATAAGACACAAGAAAAATTGTAAGAATATTGATTAAAGATATACAGAAATAAGGTGTTACCTTTGAAAGGATAATGGTTATTGGTTTCACTGGACTTGCCAATAATAATTCCATACTTCCTCTTTCTCTTTCTCTAACAATTGAAACTGAGGTCATCATTGCACAAACAATAATAATTATAAAACCCATAACCCCAGGAACAAAATTATAGGAGCTCTTCATTAATGGATTATACAATAGTTTAAGTTCTGTATTTATTAACGAAGATGGAGAATTTGCTTTTGATTCTTGCATAAGACTTTGAGCTATTACTCCACTTGCATAGTTTACAAGAGTTTTTGCATGATTTGGATCTGAAGCATCGGCAATCATTTGAATCTTGGGATTTTGTCTGGTGATTAATTTCTTTGAAAAATCGTTTTCTATAACAATTGCCAGAGATATTTCAGAGTTTCTAAATGATGTTTCAATTTCAGAATTACTATTAAAAGCCTTTGCTACTGAAAAATATTCACTTTCATCCAATTTATCAATCAATCTCTTGCTAATCTCATCACGACTATTGTCCAATATTCCAATATTTGTATCTCTCACCTCTGTTGTTACTGCGTATCCAAAAAGCAACATCATTATTACGGGCAATACTAATATTATCATCATTGTCCATGTATCTCGGAAAATGTGAAGAAATTCTATTTTTGCAAATGAGAGGAATTGTTTCATAATCTATATTTCTTTTCTTGTAGATTTAGTAGCCAGTAATGTAAATACCTCATCAATACTTTCTGCATTATATTCTCTTTTCAATTCTTTAGGGCTCGACATTGCTTCAATTCTTCCGTCAACCATAATTGAAATCCTATCGCAATATTCTGCCTCATCCATATAGTGAGTTGTTACAAATACCGTTATTCCTTTTTGAGAAGCGTTATAAATCATTTCCCAAAACTGTCTTCTTGTAATTGGGTCAACTCCTCCCGTTGGTTCATCAAGAAAAACTATTTTAGGGTTATGAAATATAGCAACAGAGAAAGCAAGCTTTTGTTTCCATCCCAAAGGAAGGTCTTTTACAAGGGTGTTCTTTTCTTTCTCAAATCCTAATTCTTTTAGAAGTATATCAGTCTTCGAAGCAATTTCATTTCTCTTCATTCCATATATACCAGCAAAGAGTTTTATATTCTCCCATACCTTCAAATCCTGATATAGTGAGAATTTCTGACTCATATAACCAATATTCTTTTTAATCTTTTCCGACTCATGTCTAATATCAAAGCCTCCAACAGAAGCCTCTCCTGAAGTGGGACGACTTAAACCACATAAAATTCTCATTGCTGTTGTCTTCCCTGCTCCATTAGCACCCAAAAATCCAAATATCTCTCCCTTTTTAACATTAAAAGAGATATTATCCACAGCCACAAAATGCCCAAACCTCTTAGTCAAATCCCTAACGACAATCACATCTTCCATAAACTTATAATTTATTGAACTTCTCAGCATACCAGAAACTTTCACCATCATATAATATAACACTATTAATATGCTGCTGTACTGGATATTGCCTCCTTCGCCAAAATTCTCCTGAAGGCTTCTTCCATCTATTTATTATTGATATAGGTTCTTTAGGAATAGTTTTTGTCTTTTTTTCATTTAACTCAGTACCACAATAATATATAATTAAATGTTCTGCTAATTCAATATTCTCTTTTGTATTTAATCTACTATTTGAGAACTGTCCTATCCAAAATTGCTTATCTCTTTTTACTTTTTCATGTTTGTGTTTTTTATCATGTAAACGAGAAAAAACACTTCTCAAATAACTTATACCACAGTACTGTACTCTTGACTCTCCCCTTTGGCTTTTTTGTAAACCAGATATTAAATAAAAACTATTTTGAAAATCCTCTTCTTTAATATCTTCAATACAATAATAAGGCCCTTTCCATTCTATTACAAAATTTTTCTTTAAACTTTTCATATCAATATTATTAATAACTTTATATATAAGTTTCTGAGGCGAAAGTCCTTTTTATTCCTTTATTATATTCTACATCTGGATAGCCTAAAATAAGAAATAATCCTTCTCTACTTTTATATTTAATTCCATGTTCTTTTCTAAACTTTGTAGCTTTCCCTCCATTCTGAACTAAAGGATGAATTGCTCCCAGCATACAAGTTCCTAATCCAAGAGATTCTGCTGCAAGCATTGCATAAGTAGCTGCAACTATTGGATCAGCTGGATCGGTGTAAGGAGAACCATAAAAATATATAGCAACTGGTGCATCATAGGTAATTACATTTTCTCCTCTATCCATACTTTCTTGATAAATAGAAAAAACTGGCTGTACAAAATCCTTAAACATTTCATAATTTGCCTTGCTTAAAAATGGACGCATAAGAGAAAGTGAAAAATCAGAAAATAACCATTTTATACCTTTAAGATAATCACATAAATCCTTTGCAAATTGGTTTGTTTTTTCTTTTGTATCAAATATTAAAATATTTACATCTGATGGTGGTAATCCCATTGGAGAAGTTCTTGCAGCAAAAAGTATCTTTTCTATCAAATCTTTTTCAACTTCCTTATCCTTAAATTCTCTAATACTTCTTCGTCTTTGGCATAAAGTTAAAAGTGAAGAATAATCCGATGAAGATTCTTTTTCAGGCAAGTCAAATAAATCTTCCTTTGAAAGAGTTCTACCACTAATTTCTATTGCTCCATTAGGACAAATGGCCATACAATGTCCACAAGCAATACATCCAAAACAGGATTCTGATTTTTGACGAACCTTATTATCTACTATCTCCAAAGAAAAGTCCTTACAGACTTTAACACATAGCCCGCAACCAATACATTTATCTGTATCGATTATTATTTTTCCAGGCTCTTTTGTTCTTGATGTTGGTATTGACATAAAGCTAAAAATATTAATAACTACAAAGATAATTCTTGAACAAACCTATCTATGTTTTGATGGTTTATTTCTGAGATACTTTTATCTGTTTTTGCTATCTTTTTAATAATCATCTTCTCAAAGAAATTCATGTTTTCAAACAGAAACTCTCCTCCCAAAAATTGTTTTGATTTAGCTTTATCAATTAGCTCTTTTGGATAGGCTCTTTCCAATTCTTCTCTTTGTTTTTCTTCTTCCTTTTCCATTCCACAAATATATAATCCAATTTCCTTATTCAATAAGTGATTTAGATTTGAGGCAATGAATTTCTTAACCTTGTTATTACTATTTCCTGCATAGATAGGTGTTCCTATAATTATTCTATCATAAGAATTAATATCTAAATTAGATTTATTCTTTAAATCAAACATCTCTTCCTTAGAATCAAGTTTTTCAGATATAATCTTAGCAACCTTTTGAGTTGTTCCTTTCTTTGAATAATAAATAATTGCTGTTTTCATGTTTATAATGTTTATTAATTGTTTTTTCTACTTACTCTATATTCTCCCACCAAGAAGAAAAAACTTGACCATCATTATTCAAATCAATAATCTCTCCAATCATTGGGGTAAGAATATTTATA
Source organism: Bacteroidales bacterium UBA5515 (assembly GCA_002423895.1). Lineage (GTDB taxonomy): Bacteria > Bacteroidota > Bacteroidia > Bacteroidales > P3 > UBA10566. Next base: position 70,632 of record DIOL01000002.1, read on the forward strand.
TTTTCATTCTTATTTAAACTAATAAGTCTTTCTATTGGTTCTTTCCAATTATGTTCGGCAAGTGCAAACTTTCCCCAATGAATCGGTAATACTTTTTCAGCATTTAAGTCCTTTGCTTCTTGAATTACCTGCTCTGGCATAGAATGGATATATTTCCATTTCTCATTATATTGTCCTAATTCCAAAAAAGCAAAATCAATCTTTTCAAACTTCTTTCCTATTTCTGCAAAATGAGAGTCATATCCTCCATCTCCACTTATAAAAAATGTTTTTGAAGGAGTTTGCAATACATATGAAAGCCAAAGGGTGTTATTTCTTTTAATTGATCTTCCTGAAAAATGTCTTGTAGGATTAGAATTAAGATTGAATCCATCTCCCAATTCAATTGATTCATTCCAATCCATCTCCATAATCTTTGCCTTTGAATAATTCCATCTTTCCAAATGAGCACCAACTCCTAATCCACAAAAAACTTGTTTTACTTTTGGATTTAATTGCTTAATGGTTTCATAATCCAAATGGTCGTAATGATCGTGAGTTATTAAAAGATAATCTATTGGTGGAATATCCTCGACAGAATAAATATTTGTTCCTTCAAAGCAAGAAATAAGAATAGGAACTGGTGAGGCATGTTTTGAAAACATAGGGTCAATTAAAAATCTCTTTCCATCAATTTGGATATAGTATGAAGAATGCCCAAACCATACAACAATATCTTTGTCTTTTGGAATAGATTTCAAATCAGTTTTAATGGTTGGGATTTTATCTTTAGGTATTAATCCTTTAGGCTTTTCATCAAACACTTTTTCCAAAAATACAGAAAACATACTTTTTTTACTAACCAACATTGGAGTAGTATTTTGATTGTGGAATTGTTCATCCCTATAATTAGGAGATTTTTTAATCCTTTCCAATCTTTCTCCATCAGGTTCTTGTCCAAATAAAGGTAACTGCATATATAAAAACACAGATACAAAAACAATTCCAAAAATCGTCAATAATGTAACCATAATTCTCTTAATATTTTTCTTAATACTCACAATATATAATAATTAATACTTTTTTTATTCAACTTACTTCCATTACCACTAGAAGATTTTATCCATTTAGAATGGAAGAATATTTATTTATTTTGATAATCTCATAAAATAGTCTTCAATTGAAGGTTTAATTTCTTTATAATTATTTTCTTCTTTCTCATCATTTAGCGTTATGTGACATGAATCTCCAAAAGAGAAACATGATTCAATATTTCTATTTGCTCTTAATTCCTTAAGAAGTTTAGGCATATTATCTCCTTCAACACTATAGAGTTTTTTGGGGAATTTATTTACAATAGTCATTGGAGAATCAATATCAATAAATTCTCCCTCATTAATTAATGCTATCTTGTCACAAAGATTTGCTTCATCCATATAGGGAGTTGAAACAATTATTGTTATTCCTTTTCTTTGCAAATCTTTCAACATATTCCATAACTCTTTTCTGCTTATTGGATCAACTCCAGTTGTTGGCTCATCTAAAAACAAAACATCTGGTTTATGGATTAAAGCACATGAGAGAGCAAGCTTTTGTTTCATTCCTCCCGACAATGCTCCTGCTTTTCTTTTTTCAAATGGCTCAATATGGGAATATATATCTTTAACCAAATAATAGTTTTCTTCAACAGTGGTATTAAAAACTGCTGCAAAGAATTCTATGTTTTCCCTAACCGTTAAGTCTTGATATAAAGAAAACCTTCCAGGCATGTATCCAACAATATTTCTAATCTTCTTATAGTCTTCAACAACATCATAGCCTTCAACTTTCACATCTCCACTATCTGCCAAAATAAGTGTTGTCAAAATTCTGAATAAAGTTGTTTTTCCTGCCCCATCTGGTCCAATAACTCCAAACAATTCTCCCTTCTCAACCTCAAAACTAATATTCTTCAAGGCTGTTTTCCCTTTATAAGACTTAGAAATATTATTTACTATAATTGATTTCATAAATTAACATCTGCATACATTCCTATCTTCAAATAACCATCGTTCTTAACACTAACCTTTACTGCATAAACCAAATTATCTCTATCATCTTTAACATATACAGATTTAGGAGTAAATTCTGCCTTAGAGCTTATCCAACTTACTTTACCTTTATATTCTTTTCTGTTTTCTCCAAAGTCTGCAAATATTTTCACTTCTTGACCTAACTTAATTTTTGAAAGTTCAGAAGAAGTAATATAAATCCTAAGAATCATATTATCCATATCTGCAACTTTAAACAAAGGTTTTCCAATCGAAGCAATTTCTCCCTTTTCAGAATATTTCATAATTACTGTCCCATTTATTGGAGAAGTAATTCTGCATTTATTTAACTGATCATTTATTTGAAGTACTTGAGCTCTTAAAGAAGCTTCTTCTGAACCAATACTTTTATTTCCTTTTTCAAAAGAAGATTTTTGAGCCTTTAATTGCTTATCCAATACAGCAATATTTGAATTAATATCATCTAATTGTTTTGTATTTGCAGCATTTTTTTGAAGTAAAGTTTCAACTCTTTGTTTTTCAATTTTGAGTTTTTTTAGCTGTTCTTCAAGGGCTGCAATTTGAGTATTAACATCAATACTTCTTCCCCCCATAGCTTCAATTCCATAAAGTAATTGTTGGCGTTTTAAATAAAGCTGCAAGGTATCAATTAGTCCATACTCATTACCTATGCTTATTTGTTGTCCTTCTTGAATGTCAAGTGTAAGTATTTTCCCATTTGCTTCAGAAGAAACCATTACTTCTGTTGCTTCAAAAACTCCACTTGCTTGATATGTTTCTTTTCCATTACCACAAGAAATAAAAAACAAGACACTTATTATTGTTAATATTTTAATTTTCATAAGATTGATTTGTTAAGTTGTTTTGTTTATAGATTGACATTAATAATTGTATTCTATGTAGAATTTCATTTTGCTTAGATAAATCGGTTGCGTTTACTTCTTTTATATAATCACTTACACTCATAACTCCATTTTCCATTTTATACTTTGAAGTTTCCTTTATTTTTTCTCGTAAAACTATAATCTGCTTGTCTGATTCCAAAAGCTTTTCCAATCTTTCAATTTCCGTCAATTGTCCTTCAATTTGTAGATTTGTATTGAAAAGAAAAGCATTTTTATTTGACTCAAGGAGTTGTTTGTTTATTTCTATTTGATGAGAATTATTAGATTTAGTATAGAAACTTCCAATATTCCAATTTAAACGTAATCCTACAATTGAAAAGAAATCGGGGTCTTGATTAAACATATTTAAAGCAGGTTTTCCATAACCTCCTTGTGCAAAAGCAGCAATTTGAGGCATAGAACCTACATTTATCATTTTCTTTTTAGCATCTAAAAGCTTTATTTGACTGTCCATTGCTTTAAGTTCTGGACGAAGATTTGCAAAAGAAAGCTTTGTAGACTTTAAATTGGGCTCTACAAACTTTGTTTCAACACTTAGTTCTTCTCCCATCATTAAAGAAAGCATTTTAATATATGATTTCTCCAAAAGTTCAATTTCTAATAGTCTTTGTTCAATATTTAGTTTTTCAACACTCAATAAGTCTAAATCTGATTCATTAGCAAGTCCTGTTTCAGTAAAAGCCTTTACTTGATTAACATTTCTTTCTAATTCGGATTTCATAATAAGGGTTAGCGACTTTTGTTCCTTAATACTGAGAATACCGAAATAAAGATTAGCAATTCTATCTCTCAGAGAATATAGTTCAACTTCAAGATTTGCCTTTTGTGATTCAAGTTCTGCCTTAATCTCTTTTCTTTTATTATATGTATAACCTCCATCCCAAATAATTTGACTTAGTTCCAAAGTTGCTTGATATTGTTCTTTTGACATTTGAGGGAAATCAATAAAATCAGCACTAAGAGGAGGAGGAAGAGAAATATCTATTTTTGTTACATCTGATTGATAGGTTGCCTTTGCAACAAAATTTATTTGGGGCAAATAGGTCCTTGTTGCATTGGAAAGAGAATAATTTGAACTCTTTTCAAGCAAGGATGTATTTGCAAATGTCGGATAATTAGCTTTAGCTTTTGATTGACAGTATTCAATTGTTATTTGAGAGAAACTACTCAAACAAAAGAATAAAGCAAAGATTAAAATAACTATTCTTCTCATAAAATTGTTTTGTATTATGGTCTTAAACTATTTAAAATTGTGCTTACTATCTCCTTCTTTCTTTGTTGAATAATTAATTCTACTCCTTTTTCATTTACACTTAGAACATAATCAACAATTGGATAAGCTAAAAACACAAATATATTGAGAGAAACTATTGTTAAAACAAGGTCAAGAGCAGAAATTTCTCTAATTCTTTTTGCTTTTATCTCTTCTTGAAGAATTGCATCAAGTTTATCAAGCAAAAAACTAATCTTATTGCGAAAAATCTCTCTTATTATATCTAATACATTATTATTATCGTTATTCTTAATCTCATTCAAAACAAAAATTGGAAGTTTTTTATCTTTAGTTAGAGCATCAAAATGCATCTCAATAGTTTTAGTCAGATTTTCTGTAAATGATAATTCTTTATTATCTATATAATCAAATGCTGAAACCATAAAGCTGATTTTACTCTCAAGTATTTTATTAAATAAGTTGGCTTTTGTTCTGAAATAATAATGAACTAAAGCTTGATTGCAACCTGCCTTTGAAGCAATTTCAACAGTTGAGGTTGCACTATAACCTTTTTCAACAAACAATTCCTCTGCAACTTTTAATATGGTAATCTCCATACTAACTTTTTTAGATGATTCTTGTCCTTTTTTCATAAGCAAAAATTAATAGAATAATTTAATAGATTTGTTTAATAGCTCTATTAATAACGATGCAAAACTACAATATCTTACCAAATAAACAAATTAAATAATAAAAAATATTATCTTTGCTACTCTTTTTTGTAATGTATATCTTAAAACAACTAACTATTTTAATATGAAAAGAATTATTATTTATTTTATTTTGCTTTCTATATGTTTTGTTGGATTCCAAAAGGCTGTATTCAAACAAAAGAGAAATCCTTATGGAATTGATTTGGTTTCAGATATTAATGTTTATAAAAAACAAGTTGCTAAAAACCCTAAGATGAAACTTATTAACTTGGAAAAACATATTAAAGATATTCGATTAGATATTCGTTATGCAACAAATAATAACTTTACTAAGCAAATAATATATAACCTCCCTCATGCTTTTGCTCGACAAGAAGTGGCTGATGCATTAAAAATGGTGCAAGACTCATTGGCTTTTTATAATTTAGGGATTAAAATATATGATGCTTATCGTCCTTATGAAGCATCCCTTCGCTTTTTTGAAGTTTATCCAGACAGTAATTTTGTTGCCCATCCACGTCATGGTTCAAGACATAATAGAGGATGTGCTATTGATTTAACTTTAGTTGAATTAAAAACTGGCAAAGAAATTCCAATGCCTACAGAATTTGATGATTTCTCAGAAAAAGCAAATTCAACCTATAATAACTTATCTGACACCATTATCAAAAACAGAACTTTCCTTTTCTCAATTATGAATCATTATGGATTTTCATACTATCCAAATGAATGGTGGCATTTTGATTATAAAGACTGGAATTCTTATCCTTTAATGGATATTAGATTTGAAGAGTTAGAACCATAAATTAATTGTTACAATAGATATAAATGATAAAACTGTAAAGAAGAAAACATAATTTATTTATCATTATATTAATTTCAAAACACTAAGAATCTTTAAGATGTATATTTTCATTTCTTACTTTGCACAAATATTGTAGTATTTGAACTGCATTTGTGGCTGCACCTTTTCTTAAATTATCAGAAACAACCCAAATATTTAAGGTCTTTGGTTGTGAAAAATCTCTTCTTATTCTTCCTACAAACACTTCATCTTTGCCTTTACTTAATAATGGCATTGGGTAAATATTATTCTTACTATCATCCATAACTTCCACTCCTTCCATATTCCTTAGCAATGAAAATACTTCCTTAATATCATATTCTTCTTCAAATTCAATATTAACACTTTCTGAATGCCCTCCCAAAACAGGCACCCTTACTACTGTTGCACTCACTTGAATTGAATCATTTCCTAATATCTTTCTTGTTTCATCAACAAGTTTTTGTTCTTCTGAGGTATAACCATCTTCCATAAAATCTCCTCCATGTGGTAATACATTGTGGTGAATTTGATATGGGTACACTTTTTCTACGTTTTCTCCTCTTTCTTCTCCTTCTAATTGACAAACTGCTTTTACTCCTGTCCCTGAAACACTTTGATAAGTTGATACAACTATCCTTTTTATTTTATATTTCCAATGCAAAGGTGCTAATGCCAACACCATTTGAATGGTTGAACAATTTGGATTTGCAATTATTCTGTTTTCTTTACTTATTGAATTAGCATTTATTTCTGGGACTACAAGTGGTACGTCTTTATACATTCTCCATGCTGAAGAATTATCAATTACTGTTGTTCCTTTTTCTGCAAAAAGTGGTGAATATTGTTTAGATGTTTTTCCTCCTGCTGAAAAAATTGCATAATCACAGTATGAGTTTATTGCATCTTCTACACTAATTATTTTTATCTTTCTTCCTGAAAATTCTATTTCTTTACCAACATTCTTTTGGGTTGCGACAGGGATTATTTCTTCATTTGAAAATCCTCTTTCTTCCAATACTTTTAATATAACACTACCTACCAAACCTGTAGCTCCAACAACTGCTATCTTTCATTTATCTTTCATTTTATTTTTTATTTTTCATCAAAAAAAACTCTAAAACAATTCTTTAGCTATTTTGAAAATATTATCCGATTTCCCCATAGTATAAAAATGAATACTAGGAACTTTAGCCGCTATTAATTCTTTAGCTTGTTTTATAGCCCATTCAATCCCAATTTGCCTTACTTCATTATTATCTTTTGATTTACCAACTTCTATTGCTAATTCTTCAGGAATATCAACATGAAATGTATTTGGCAAAACATTCAAATGTGATTTAATAGAAATTGGTTTTATTCCTGGTATAATTGGAACAGTTATGCCTTCTTGTCTACATCTTTCAACAAAATCAAAATAACGATTATTATCAAAAAACATTTGAGTAACAATATATTCAGCTCCTAAATCTATTTTAGCCTTTAAGTAACGAATATCACTTTCCATATTCGGTGATTCTGCATGCTTTTCTGGATATCCAGCAACACCAACGGAAAATTGAGTTTTCGACATACACTCTTCAGTATTATCAATATACTTCCCATTATTTAGTTCCATTATTTGATTTAATAATTCAATAGCATTAGAGTGTCCATCTACATTTGGTTCAAATCTTCTAGTATATTTATCTGGATCTCCACGTAAAACCAAAATATTATCTATCCCAAGAAAATTAAGGTCAATTAATGCATTTTCTGTTTCTTCACAATTAAATCCAGCACAAATTAAATGAGGAACAACTTCTATTTTATACTTGTGCATAATTGCAGCAGTAATTCCAACTGTTCCTGGTCGTTTTCTTACAACCTTCTGTTCCAATAAACCATCAGGACGTTTTTTATAAACAACCTCTTCTTTATGATATGTAACATTAATATAAGATGGTTTAAACTCCATTAACGGATCAATAGCATCATAAATATCTTTAATATTACCCCCTTTTAATGGTGGTAATAATTCAAAGGACATAAGTGTTTTTGTTGTATTTCTAAGTAAGTCAGCAACAATCATATTTTAATTTTGCAGTTATAAATAATTCAAATTTTGTTGTAAATATTTCTCAATAGTTTCTACATCTTGTGCTTTATTTTTTGCATATACCAATATCTGATCCTTAGATACATTTCCTACATTAAAATAAGTTGCTCTTGGATTTGCAAAATAATATCCACAAATTGAAGCCGTTGGATTAATCATAAAATTTTCAGTTAAACCTATTCTTAATACATCAAAAGCATTTAAAACTTCTAATATCTTTACCTTCTCGCTATGGTCAGGGCAAGTCGAATACCCTGGAGCAGGTCTAATGCCTTTATATATTCCCTTTTTTATTAAATCAGGATTAAGATCTTCATCTGCATATCCCCAATCATAATTTCTAACCAGATAATGAATAAGTTGAGAAGCAGCCTCGGCAAAACGATTAGATAATGTTCTAATAATAAACATATCATAATCATCATATTTTTTTAATGCATCAATCTTTTTTTCATCTATTTCTGCAACAACAGTAAACAATCCCATAAAATCCTCTTTATTCAAATATTTTGGGGCAATGTAATCCGACAAACAATAGTTTATATCTTGTTCTTTTTCTTGATTCCTTAAAAAATTAAATGTCGTAATCATTTCTCCATTTTCTAAATATAACTCAACATTTTCATCAACTGCAGCAGATCTCCATATTCCATAAACAGCTTTAACAATAATCAGTTTTTCACTTATAATTTCATCGATTAATTTTTTTGTATCTTCAAATAAATCTTTTACTTGGCCACCAATAACAATATCTGATTCTATTTCTGGCCACCTCCCATTTAATTCCCATTCTTTGAAAAAAAATGACCAATCAATCAATTCAACTAATTTTGCAAGAGAAATATCACTACATAATCGCTTTCCTAAATGTTTTGGTTGAAAAATAGAAACATTATTCCAATCTATTGAGAATTTCTTCCTGCGAGCATCTTCTAATGAAATGTATGACTTTTTAAGATTTTGTCTATTATATTTCTCAATTACCTGTTTATACTTTTTATCTAAATCACTCAAAAACTTATCTCTATTATTACTCATAAGAGCAGAAGCTACTTTTACCCCTTGAGAAGCGTCTTTAATATGAATTATTGGTCCACTATAATGAGGCACTATTTTCAGCACAGTATGAATGTCTGAAGTTGTAGCACCACTAATCATTATTGGTATAGTAATACCCTTTCTTTCAAACTCTTTAACAACCAATATCATTTCTTCTAAAGAAGGAGTGATTAAACCACTTAAACCAAGAATGTCTGCTTTATTATTAATAACAGCATCAACAATAACTTCTTTAGAAACCATTACTCCCAAATCAATAATTTGAAAATTATTACAAGCAAGAACAACACCAGCAATATTTTTTCCAATATCATGAACATCACCTTTAACAGTTGCAATAACTATTTTTCCTGAAGAACAAGAAACATTCTTTGCTTTCTCAAATTCAATAAAAGGCATAAGATAAGAGACAGCTTTTTTCATAACCCTTGCGCTTTTAACCACTTGAGGCAAAAACATCTTCCCTTCACCAAATTTATTTCCAACAATATCCATTCCTTCCATCAATGTACCTTCTATTAGCGATAATGAATTCAGAGACAACTTTCTCGCTTCTTCAATATCTTCAACAATATATTCTGGATTACCTTTGAGCAATGAATAAATTATTCTTTCATTTACTGACTTTTCTCTCCATGTAGCATCTTTGTTTTGTTCAATAGAGTTACTTTGCATATTATCTGCATACTTAACTAATCTTTCTATTGCATCTTTTCTTCTATTTAGAATTACATCTTCAATTAACTTACGAAGATCAATATCAATATCATCTAAAATTGGCAGTTGACCTGCATTAACAATCCCCATATCTAAACCTGAGCATATTGCATGATATAAGAAAACAGAATGCATAGACTCTCTTAATAAATCATTACCTCGAAATGAAAAAGACAAATTGCTAATACCCCCACTAGTTTTACAGTAAGGCAAATTTTCTTTAACCCATTTAACCGCATTTATAAAATCCAACGCATAATTGTTATGCTCTATAATTCCTGTTGCAATAGTCAAAATATTACAGTCAAAAATTATATCTTGCGCAGGGAAACCTATCTCTATAAGCAAATCATAAGCTCGTTTACAGATATTTATTTTTGTTTCAAAATCTATTGCTTGACCATTTTCATCAAAAGCCATTACCACAACAGCAGCACCATAAGACATTATTTTACGGGCTTTTTCTATAAATTTCTCCTCCCCATCTTTCAAACTAATACTATTTACAATAGCTTTACCTTGCACACACTTTAGTCCTGCTTCAATTACATCCCAATCTGAAGAATCAATCATAATTGGAACACGAGCAATTTCTGGATCTGAAGCTATATAATTCAAAAACAAAGTCATCTCTTGTTTTACATCAAGAATACCATCATCAAGATTAACATCAATAACTTGTGCTCCATTTTCCACTTGTTGCAAAGCTATTGATAAAGCTTCTTCATATTTTTTCTCTCTAATTAATCGAGCAAACTTACGAGAACCCGACACGTTAGTTCTTTCACCTATGTTTACAAAATTCCTTGAAGAATCAATGCATAGTGGCTCTAAACCAGAAATAATAGTTTCTTTTTTAATATTATTCAACTTTCGAGGGATAATACCCTTAACAGATTCTGAAATTGCATAAATATGCTCTGGTGTCGTACCACAGCAGCCTCCAACAATATTTACCAAACCTTTTACAGCAAAAGAATGAATATAATAAGCCATTTCTTCAGCAGATTGATCATAATTTCCAAAATGATTTGGCAATCCAGCATTTGGATATACACTCACGAAAAAGGGAGAAATACCAGAAAGTGTAGATAGATATGGTTCAATTTGTTTAGCTCCAAGCGAACAATTTAATCCAATGCTTAATAATTTAGCTTGAGAAAAAGAAGAGACAAAAGCCTCTAATGTCTGACCAGATAAAGTTCTTCCACTCTTATCAGCAATAGTAAAAGACAACATAACAGGAACATATTTACCTCTAAAGCTAAACTCTTCATTACAAGCAGCCAAAGCCGCTTTAGCATTTAAAGTATCAAAAACAGTTTCAATCAAAATCAAGTCAACCCCACCATCCAAAAGACCTTTTATCTGTTCTCTGTAAGCATTAAAAAGATCATCAAAATTCACATCCCTAAAACCTGGATTATTGACATCTGAAGACATAGATGCCGTTTTATTAGTTGGTCCAACTGACCCAGCAACATAACAAATTCTTTCAGGGTACAAAACCATAAATTCATCTACAGCCTTTCTAGCAATTTCTGCCCCAGATTTATTTATTTCATAAACCAAACCTTCAAGCTCATAATCACACAAAGAAATTGCTGTTGAATTAAAAGTATTTGTTTCAATAATATCAGCACCTGCTTCTAAATATTTTCTGTGAATATCCTTAATTATATCCTTGCGAACTAAATTTAAAACATCATTCAATCCTTTTAAATTTATAGAGTGTGATTTAAAACGCTCTCCTTTAAAATCATTCTCATCTAAACCATAACCCTGAATCATAGTTCCCATAGCTCCATCAAGAACTAAAATTCTTTTATATAGTTCATCTTCTATATTTCTATCTTTCATACACAATCCTATTATTTTTCTATACAAAACATCTAATTAATAATAAGAATATAATTATTCCAATTTTCACAACTCTCATTTTACATTATCAGTAAAAGCAATAAAAACATCAATATTTGAGAGTAAATTTTTTATCTTTAATAAATTTGAGAGTTTAATAAAGCCCACAACATAATAGTATTTACTATCTGAATATCTTTCATTTATACATTCAAATTCAAAAAGACTAAAATCATCTAAATTATTATACCTTAAATATATCTCAACTGAAATATTATCATTATATATCAATGGATTAAAATATTTCATCTTTTTATATTCATAGCGATAATTATGCACACGAGCTGTTATATCAGAAAGCACAGCCGAACCTGTTGGATACGAACCTGCACCTTTTCCAAACATAAATTGCTTGTCATAACATTCACCCTCAATAACAACTCCATTATATTCATCCTCTACACTATAAATATATTCATCTTCACTAACCAATTTAGGCATTACAAAAAGAGTGAAACTATTATTGTCCAGTTTTAAAATCTGACCAATCAGTTTTATTTTTTTTCTTTTTTCAATAGCATAACAAATATCTATGTTTTTAATATTTGAAATTCCATAATTGAAAATCTTCGAAGGATGCACATAAACACCCAATGAATGAACAGCCAAAATCACCAATTTAAATAAAGAATCAAAACCATCCACATCAAACTTAGGATCGCTCTCCGCAAAACCCAAATCTTGAGCTATTTTTAAAGCCGATTCATATTCCAAATTATCCCTAAACATTTTTGAAAGAATAAAATTAGATGAACCATTCAAAATTCCTGTTATTGACTTCAACAAATCGTTATCATAATATTCCTCCAAATTTCTAATAATAGGAATACTTCCACAAGCCGATGCCTCATAAAGCAATGCAACCCCATGCTCCTCTTGCAAACAAATCAACTCCTCAAGATGAAATGCCAACATCCTCTTATTCCCAGAAACCACACTTTTACCTTTTTCAAGTGCTTTTTTTACAATTTCATAAGCAGCATCTGCATCATCAATAAGTTCAACAACCAAATCTATTTCATCATCTTCCAAAATATCATTTGGATTTATTGTAAAACGATCTTTTGGCAACTCTCGCTCCTTTTCTGGATGTCGTATACAAATCTTTTTAATATTTGCATTAACCGTTTTGCCTCTCTCTAAAACGTGAGCTAATCCACCTCCCACAGTCCCAAAACCAAAAAGGCCTATTTGTAATATATTTTTATTCATAACATTTAAAATTTAAGATTGATAAAATTCATTTATAATTCTCGTGAGTTCTTCATTTTCTATCAAGAAACCATCGTGTCCATAATCCGAATCAATTTCCTTATACATAGCATTATTTATTCCATCTGCAATTAATTTCTGCTCATAAGTAGGGAAAAGTAAATCAGTAGATATTCCAATACATAAAGTTCTGGCTTTTATTATTTTCAAAACATCATTCAATTGACCCCTGTTTCGTTCAATATTATGAGAATCTATTGCTTTAGTTAAAACATAATACGAATAAGCATTAAATCTTTTAGCCAACTTCAAACCCTGATATTGCTGATAAGAAGCCGCTTTAAATCCATCTGTAACACCACTGTCAATTTCCCTTTGTGTTAAATTATATGATAAACTATTTCTATAACTTAATAAAGCAATAGACCTTGCTGTCATCAATCCTTTAACTCCTCCATTCTCACTATCACCATAATATGTATCGTCGGATAAAATAGCCATTCTCTGCGATTCATTTAATGCAATAGCCCAAGGACTTGCCTTTGCACTTGATGCAATGAAAACAAGATTAGTGAAAATATTAGGATTAATAATATTCCATTCAATAGCCTGAAAAGCTCCCATAGAACTACCAATTATTGTATGAATATGCTTAATTCCAAGATGTAAACGAAGAATATTATGAGCATTAACCATATCTCTAATTGTAATATTAGGGAAACTCCTGTAATACGGTTTATTAGTTTTAGGATTATTACTCAAAGGCCCAGTACTCCCATAACACGAACCAATAAAATTAGCACAAACAATAAAATATTCGTCAGGATCATATAACTTATTCTTACCAATAATTCCATTCCACCAATCATCCACATCCGAATTTGCTGTCAATGCATGGCATACCCATATCACATTATTTTTTTTATGATTAAACTTACCATAAGTATGATAACTAATTTCTAAATTTTTCAAAGACCCACCTAGTTCAAGATATAAAGGCTTATTGTATTTGAATTGGTTTTCCATTTTTTATTTAATATTAAATACCTTAGAATTTGAAGGAACATTTTCTACAATCCATGTATTTCCACCAATAACAGAATTTTCTCCAATAGTAATCCGTCCCAAAATAGTTGCATTAGAATAAATAATAACATTATCCTCAATTATAGGATGTCTTTCAATGCCTTTAATTGGCTTCCCTTTCTCATTGAGAGGAAAATTTTTAGCACCTAAAGTAACTCCCTGATACAATCTAACATTATTACCAATTATTGTAGTTTCACCAACAACCACACCAGTCCCATGATCTATAAAAAAATACTGTCCAATTGTTGCAGCAGGATGAATATCAATTCCTGTTTTTGAATGCAATATTTCCATAATCATTCTTGGAATCAATTCAACACCCAAAATCAATAATTCATGTGCAATTCTATAATAAGTTAGAGCCTCAATGCTTGGATAACACAATATTGTTTCGCCACAACTCTTTGCTGCAGGATCACCATTATAAGCAGCAGCAACATCAGTAGATAATAACTGCTTAATTTCAGGTAATCTTATTATAAATTGCTTAGCCTTTTCATCAGCCTCTTTTTCACATTCATAAAAATTTTTAACCCTTTTTGAACAAGAAAAACAAATACCTCTTATAATCTGCTCTTTTAATAAATTCTGAATCACCTCCAATTTATAATTTACATAACTTGTAAGAGTGTGTGTCTTCATTTCATTCTTTCCAAAAAAACCTATAAACAACACATCTTTCAAATCATTTACAATAACCTTTAATGTATCAATTGAAGGCATATTATAATTTGAATCATGATATAACGATTTATATTTCTCCAAATCACTCAGTTCAACTGCAATCTTATTATAAAATTCTGTTTCTCTACTCATCCCGTTTTACTAATTAAAATCAAACAAATCCGTACTTAAATACCTTTCTTCACCATCGGGTAATATCACAACAATAAGCTTGCCTTTATTTTCTTTTTTCATTGCAACCTGAATTGCTGCCCACACTGCTGCTCCTGACGATATTCCACACATAATACCCTCTTGTTTTATTAGTCGCCTGGCAGTTTCTATGGCATTATCATTACTTACCCTAATAATATCATCAACAACACTTCTATTAAACACATCAGGAATAAACCCAGCCCCAATTCCCTGTATCTTATGAACCGATGCCAATCCTCCCGACAACACAGGCGATGACTCAGGTTCAACAGCTATGCTTCTAAATTCAGGCTTTCTTATCTTTATCTCCTCCGATATTCCACTAATAGTTCCTCCAGTCCCCACACCGGCAACAAGCAAATCAACCTTTCCATCCGTATCATTCCAAATTTCTTCAGCAGTAGTTTTTCTATGAATTTGAGGATTTGAAGAATTTTTAAATTGCTGAGGAATAAAAGAATTCATTATTGATTTGGCAAGTTCTTCAGCCTTTTCAATTGCACCTTTCATTCCCAAATGAGCAGGAGTCAAAACCAGTTCAGCACCAAACCCCTTTAATATCTTCTTACGTTCATCACTCATGCTTTCTGGCATAGTAAGAATTAACCTGTAACCCTTTACCGCACAAGTAAAAGCAAGTGCAATACCAGTGTTTCCACTTGTAGGTTCAATTATCACACTTTTTTTATCTATCAAGCCACTTTTCTCAGCATCATCAATCATTGCCCAACCCACCCTGTCTTTAACAGAACCTGCAGGATTAAAAAACTCAAGCTTTGCAACAATATCAGCACAACTCCCTTCTGCAATCCTGTTTAATCTAACCAATGGAGTCTTTCCTATCAACTCTGATATATTATCTGCTATCTTCATAACACATTTTTAATCTTTTCTAAAGCCTGCTGAATATCTTCTATAATATCATCAATATGTTCCAGTCCAACCGAAACCCTTATCAAAGTTGGAGTTATTCCACAAGCCAATAATTCTTTTTCGCTCAGTTGCTGATGAGTTGTTGCAGCAGGTTGAATAATCAAAGTACGAACATCTCCAACATTAGCCAAATGACTTATTAACTTCAACGAATCCACAAAAGCAGCTGCACGTTCTTTAGTGCCTTTTATTTCAAATGTGAACACACCACCAAATCCATTTCTTAAATATTTCTTTGCATTTTCATATAAAGGACTATCTTCCAATCCAGGATAATTGACACTTTCTATTTCTTTTTTAAATGAAAGATACTTTGCTAACATAATAGTATTTTCAGCATGACGTTTTGCCCTGAAAGATAAAGTCTCCAACCCTTGAAGAATTAAAAAAGAATTAAATGGACTAATACATGAGCCCAAATCTCTCAAACCTTCAACTCTTGCTTTAACAATAAATGATGTATGGCCAAAAGTTTCCCAGAAATTAAGACCATGATAACCTTCACATCCCTCACTCAATAATGGAAATTTTCCATTACCCCAATTGAAGTTCCCTCCATCAACAATAATTCCTCCCATGCTTGTACCATGACCTCCAATCCATTTAGTCGCCGATTCAACAACAATATTTGCACCATATTCAATAGGTTTGCAAAAATATCCACCAGCCCCAAAAGTATTATCTACAATCAAAGGAATTTCATATTTAGCAGCCAGCTTTGCAAATTTTTCAAAATCAGGAACATTCAAACCAGGGTTACCAATAGTTTCAATATAAATAGCCTTAGTATTATCATCAATAAGAGGTTCAAAATCCTCCACTTCCAACGATTTTGCAAATTTGGTTTCAATGCCAAATTTCGCAAGACAAACCTTCACTTGATTATACGTTCCACCATATAAGAAAGGTGATGAAACAAGATTGTCTCCCATTTGCATTATTGTTGTTAAGGCAATAAACTGTGCCGAATGACCCGACGCTGTTGCCAATGCGCCAACTCCCCCTTCAAGATAAGCTACCCTTTTTTCCAATACATCAGTTGTTGGATTCGACAATCGAGTATATATGTTTCCAAACTCTTTTAAAGCAAAAAGATTTGCTGCATGTTCTGCATTTTTAAAAACATAAGAGGTTGTTTGATAAAGAGGCAACGCTCTTGATAAAGTTTCTTCATCAGGTTTTTGACCTGCATGAATTTGTAATGTTTCAAATCTATACATAGTATTTTATGTTTATTTTATTTAGCCTAAAGGCAAAAATTATTTTTATTTTTTTGAAAATGTCATTAACATTTTTGGCAATCAACACACAAAGAGCCAAAAAGCAATTAATGAATTTGATAAAGGAGAAAACTTTTAGAAAAAATAATAATGAATACAATTATCTCATCTCAAGATTATAATAATCTATAAGTTCCCTTATGGAAATTTTGACCAGAATATCTAAACTAAAGACAATCTGGTCTGGACATGCAACATCGAAAAACAAATATCAACAAGTGTTGATTTTTTAGAGTCTGATCCAATAAATTTTTGTAATACATAATTTTTTTTACGTTTAAATTATTATCCCGTTTTACGGCAGGTTTTGGCACCTTTTTCCATTTGTTTTGGAAGGGTTGCCAGAGGTTCACAGAGCCTGTTCTCTAGCCTCATTCTTAATAATTCAAACAACCTAAGCAGGAAGTTTGAATAATGAAATCAAATTTTTCACGCTTTAATTTCGCCGGCAAAATTACAAAAAATCTGAATATACAATCATTTTCTCAAAAAAAAATTTAAATATTACATCCATCAATTAAAAATCAACACAAATATTCCATTTAATATCAAACCATTAGCTCACACACAAATCTTTCTTTTTAAATCTATTTTTTTAATCAAGACTAAGTCATTTATTTTTAATTAATCTTAAGAATATACCCTAACATCACAAAGTACATATTAAACAGCATCAAACTTTTGGAGCTATTTTTTCATTACTGTTTATAAATAAGAATCAGAAAATAATATTAATAAAATTTAAGTCATTAAAAATAAATCATGTAATTTTGCCGCCAAACAAAAACAATTTGAAATGAAAAGCAAAAAATGGAAAATAGATTGGAAGAATTTTATTATAACATATTTTGTTTCTTTAGCATTCACATACGCAATAAATTATACAATAGATTTTAATATTTACGGCAATTACTTTGCTCAAAGACCAAATATTTATTTCAGAATAAATATTCCCATATCAACATTAACAATATTTATTATAGTATCCTATGTATTCATAATAAATAAACTTTTTAATTTAAGAAAACGCATTTCTAAAAGAATATTGATTGATTTTATATTCGCTATCACATTAATGTTTATTCAAATAGTGCTTTCTGAAATCTTTTTACACGTAAAAGTGTATGACCAAATTATTTTTCTGATTAGAAATAATTTTATGTACACAAACTTTATTGAGATATTCTTAGCAATACTTTTTACCGAATTTATTTATTATGTATTTAAGAAAAAGGAGGAAGAAATTGAAGTAAAAAAACTAATCGCAGAGAATGAAAGATATAAATATAATCAGCTGAAAAGCCAGATTAATCCTCATTTCTTGTTTAATAGCTTGAATATATTAGCAGCGATTGTATACAGAAAAAAAGATGATGAAAGTGGTGAATATATTGAAAAACTGTCGGATGTTTATCGTTATGTATTGACTAACGAAGATAATAAAGTAACAAAATTACAACTGGAAATTGAATTTATTAATAAGTATGTAGAAATTCTAAAATATAGATTTAAAGAGGGTTTAATATTTGATATTGATATTAAGAAGGATTATCTCGATAGATATATTCCAACGATGTCTTTGCAGCTACTGGTTGAGAATTGCATAAAACATAATATTTCATCAAAAGAACACCCCTTAATTATTAAAATTTATACAGAAGAAAATTTTATTATTGTTTCAAATAATAAGAATATTAGAGAAGAAAAAAGTGTATCTACAGGAATAGGACTAAATAACTTGAACCAGAGATATGGACTTATTGCGAATAAGAGCATAGAGGTTATTGATAATGAAGATATTTATAAAGTAAAAATACCATTAATATGAGAGTAGTTATAATTGAAGATGAACAGGTGGCACAAGAATTTCTTGTGGATTTATTAACAAGCAATTATCAAGACATAGAAATTGTAAATGTTTTAGACTCTGTAAAAGATAGCATAGAATATCTTAATGAAAATAAAATGGATTTAATTTTTATGGATATTCATCTAAAAGATGGTAACTGCTTTAAGATTTTTGAGAAAACAAAAATAAACACTCCCATAATATTTACTACAGCTTTTGATGAGTATGCAATAAAAGCTTTTGATGTCAACAGCATTTCCTATATCCTAAAACCACTAAGTGAAAGCAAAATTAAAAAAGCAATGGATAAGTTTTATCAAACAAAACATCAGGATAATGATGCTGATAAAATTGAAAAATTAATATCAATATTTAAGCCAGAGCAAAACTATAAAAAGCGAATAACTGTAAAATTGGGCGATAAAATTATTGTTGTTGAAGAAAAAGACATAGCCTATTTCATTGCCGAAGGTCGAACCTGCTACCTCTACACCAAAGATAATAACAAATATATTGTTGATTCTTGTTTAGAAACACTAAACACACAACTCAATCCCACAAACTTCTTTCGCATTTCAAGAGATTGCATAACCTCTTTCAATTCCATAAAAAATATCTCAAAACACTTTAAGGGACGATTAACCATATCCCTAATCCCAAAATACGAAAAGAATTTCATAATAAGTCAAGAGAGAGTTTCGGACTTTATGAAATTTATCAATGGAGAATAAAATCCTTTTTTATCCAATTCAACACTTCAATATCTCAACTCACCCTAATTCTATCCCATTTCAGTCAAATTTAATTTCCTATTAAAACAATTGGAAATATTTTTGCAATCAGAAAATTTATAGAATAGTAATAAAATACTGAATCAATATTTTTTCTTTGGACAAAAAATAATATAGAACAAATAGTTTTACCATATTATTAATCCAATTCAAAAATTTGAACTATTCAACAATTAATTTCATGTTAATTGTTTTAGTTAAACAATAATGTGTATATGTGGTTGCCTCTTTTGGGGCAATCACTTTTTTATGCCAATTAAATTTTAATTCTTTACAAATAATTACCCTGTTGTCAGTTTACTATTTCAACACATCATTATCCCAACTCACCCTGAATATATACTATTCCAGCACAATCTAATTTTAATTAAAAAACTTTTGCACCTAATTTTGCACTTAGAAAATTTATAGATAACAAATAAAAAATAATGAATCTATATATTTTCTTTGGATAAAATAATATAGACATAAAAGTTTTAAATCATATTATAAATTCAATTCCAAATTTGAACGATTCAACAATTAATTTCATGTTTTAATTGTTTTAGTTAAACAATAATAATCGTTGTGATTGCCTCTTTCGGGGCAATCACTTTTTTTATACCAATTAAATTTTAATTCTTTACAAATAATTACCCTGTTGTCAGTTTACTATTTCAACACATCATTATCCCAACTCACCCTGAATATATCCTATTCCAGCACAATCTAATTTTCATTAAAAAACTTTTGCACCTAATTTTGCACTCAGAAAATTTATAGTTTACAAACAAAATACTGAACCTATATTTTTTCTTTGGATAATGCTTACTAAGAACATCAATATTAATTGCAAATTGCTTTTCTTATTAAAAAATCCAAATACCAAATCAGAACTATTCAGTAATCATTCATCTGTTGATTGCGTTAGTTAACAATAATAATCGACTGTGATTGTCTCTCTTGGGGCAATCACTTTTTTTATACCAATTAAATTTTAATTCTTTACAAATAATTATCAAGCCAATTTCCTACTTCAACACATCATTATCCCAACTCAACCTAAATATATCCTATTTCAGTCAAATTTAATTTTCATTAAAAAACTTTTGCACCTAATTTTGCACTCAGAAAATTTATAGATAACAAACAAAAATACTGAACCTATATTTTTTCTTTGGATAATGCTTACTAAGAATATTAATTGCAAATTGCTTTTCTTATTAAAAATCCAAAAAACAAATCAGAACTATTCAGCAATTATTCATCTGTTAATTGCTTTAGTTATAAATATAATTGTTGTGATTGCCTCGAATGAGGCAATCATTTTTTATACAGTATTATAAAAAAACAAGCCTTTTCCTAACTTCAATACACCATAATCCCAGCTCACCCTAAATCTATCCCATTTCGCTCAATTATAATTTCCACATTAAAATCACTTATCTAAATTTGCTCCATCAAAAACTTATAAATTTAAAAGAGGATAAAAAGAGTAATCCTCAATTTTACAAATCAAAAAAAAAGAAAGGAGTAATTTATGTCTATTCGTTACATACGCATAATGCGTAAAATTTCGGTTGGAGCCACACCAGGGAATAAATTCTTGGCAAAAATCTTTATGGGTGAGGCCTACGACTTCAACAAAATTGCAGCAATTATTGCAGAAACAAGTTCAATGTCAGAAGGCGACATTATGAGTGTGCTGAAACAACTTGAAAAAGTTATCAGTTGGCAACTATTAATGGGACACCCAGTAAAGTTAGGAATGTTAGGAACTTTCTATCCTGGCATTTCAGCCAAAGCAGTTAACACATTCGATGAAGTTACACCAGAAACAATTCGCAGGATTTATTGTCGTTTCCGTCCTTCAGTTTGGTTAAACAAAGAGTTGAGAGAAGCCAAAAAATCAATTGAAGAACTCGACGTTAAAGGTTACCAACCAAAACCTACCCCTCCAACAGGAAACTAAATCAATTTAATAACCTGTTTTTATTAAACTAAGACAAAATAAATAAATAAATAAAAGTGACATTCCTATAATAAAAAAGAGTGTCACTTTTTCAGTCATATAAACTAATAAAAAAATTCGCATAATTTAATTGTTGCTCTAAATATGATTTCCAATCTAAATGTTTAATTAGAAACATCTATTTTGGTATAAAACATATTGAATATAATAATTTCAATAAATCATGAAAAACAAAAATACTAATTTTATTAATAAAACGAAAAAATTTCTTATAGTATTAATTATTACATTGAATGCAAATTTTGTTTTCTCACAAGTAGATGGTAATAATTTTGATTTTGCACTTGGTGATTATAGTGGCTGGAGAGGATATAAGGGAACGAATGCTACTCAATCTCCTTATACAACACCAACACTTGGACCATGGACTGGATATAACAATCCTGGTGATGTTTTGCTTGGATCAACTCATTGTTTTGAAATCAATTCCAATATAAATGAAACAGACCCATTAATTCCAACATTAAAAAAAATTCCTACGGGTTACACTAAAAGTACACGTATTAATTGTAAACTAATCTCAGGTTCGGATTACGCTGCCAATGCTAATATGCTTACTTACGATTTACTTGTATCACAACAAAACTGTTTGTTAACTTTTAATTTTGCAATGGTATTAAATGATGCAGGACATACTGGTTGGGATAATCCATTTTTTATGATTAAGGTTATGGCTTTAGATCCTGTAACTGAGCAAGAAACTGGTTTAGTTACAGAATGTGCAACATTTGAAGCAATGGGAAAAGATAATCCTATACCTCCTGGATTTGCAATCTATTCAGAAGGGATTTGGCAAAACTGGAAACAAGTATCTATTAACTTAACAAATTATATAACTGAAAAAGTAAGGATTAAAATTATTTTAGCATCTTGTGCATATAATGTTCACTATGCCTATGGATACTTTGTAGGGAAGGTAGGTCCATCAGTTTTAACCGTTAATGCTTGTGGGACAGGAGACACAGTAGCAGTTGTTACAGCACCTTCAGGATTTGAAAAATATGAATGGTATGAAAATCCCGGCAACCAATCAGAAGCTAATTTGCCCAATTTAGCTACAGGAACTCCTATATATAGCAGTACAGCAACTGCCACCCAACCAGCAAATAATAACTTTGTTATAACAAATTCAATGTATGCATTACAACATAATTATTTTGTAAAAGTGACCTCACCTAGTAGTTCAACAACTATACCTGGTTGTATTGCTTACATGAGAGCTCAAGTACAATCAATAAAACCAGTAACGCAATATAACTTTACCACCGACTGTCAATTAACAGCAACCTTCACCAATGGAACCACCTTCCCAGTAGATGATGAAGATGGAGTAAAAACATATAGATGGGACTTCGGTGATGGTACATCATCCCTTTACTCAAGCGATGATATAAATACAATTGGCAATATAAACCCAACCCATATATATACAACATCAGGAACTTATACAGTAACCCTCACAGCTTCATACAATGGATGTGAAAATTCCTTGTCACAAGAAGTATTAATCCCCGCTACCCCATCCTTTACCCTAACTGACACCTTGATATGTATAGGCACCTCCATAAACATCCCAATAGAAAACCCAGCCATGACAGAAAATGTAACCTATACATGGACAAATCCAAATAATCCAACCCCATTTGATGGCGAAGTTTACACAGGCACCTTTAACCAAAGGACAGAAATCATAGTCACTGCCGAAGCCCCATCCTGTACATATAGCGACACAGTAATAGTAGACGTACAAGCCTTTCCAGAAATCACCCTAATAGGCGACACCATGCTCTGCTTAGGCGAACAATCCAACATAACAGCCATGGATGCCACCGGCAATACCCAAGCCATGCAATGGTCCTTTACCGATCCAGGCAATCCACCACAATTTAACCCTAACCAACCCACCACCACCGAACCCGTACTAATCTTTACCCCAACTCAAAACACTATCGTATATCTAATAGCAAGAACCTCACAAGG
>DIOL01000023.1:0-8658 GCA_002423895.1 Bacteroidales bacterium UBA5515
GATTTGTCATCCTGCGCATAACTTGGTCATATGTGTAGTAGGTTTGAGTTTGGTTGCCATTAAAAACTATTATGCGTTTTTCGTAATCATTATAATATATATCTTCTATGTATATACTAAGTCCAATGCTTGGTTTATCTCCTTCAACATGTTCCAGTAAACCTCCAAGATTGTACCCATAAGTTACTTTTTCTCTATCTGGATATATAATCATCTTAATTCTGTTCCAGCTGTCATATTCCCACTCTGTTGTAAAAGTAAAGGCTTCGGAGTTTGGTACAACATAAGTATGTCTGTTTCTTATCAATTCTCCCATATTACCATAATAAAACTCCTGTATTCCGGTAGCATCTTGCTGGTAGATAAGTCTTCCAGTCTGGTTTCCACTACCTGATGGTCCATATTTATACCATACATTGTTCCATGATTTATCAGAGTATTCAACGTTTATTAGCTGGTTAAAATTGTAATTATAGTTGATTTCTTCTCCAGAAGACATTATTTGTTTTGTAATATTACCTGCCTGGTCATATTGCCATTGAGTTTGTCCTGCACTTGGATGGGTTCTACTTATCCTTCTTCCAAGCATATCATATTCATAAAAAGTTGTATCATTCTCAGGGTTAATACTCATATTTAATTGTCCCAAAGCATCATACTCAAAATATGTTGTTGTGTTATTTGCTGCTGTTATCTGTGTTTTTAGCTGACGATGGTCTGAATATATTGTGGTTTGCTTGCCATTCTGGTCGGTAGCTATGGTCTTAAAACGTTTAATACTGTGCATATCCTGCCCAAAGCCATATGTGTTTTGGGTTGTTGTTTGGTCAGGATAGGTTGCCTGCAGTGGTCTGTCTAAAATGTCATAGGTTGTTTGAGTATAATATTGACTAAATGAATTATTAAATATTGTATCATCTATATAATCCATACCTTCAGATATTTGTTGATATTGTTTTACTATTCTACCTAGATCATCGTATATTACTCTTCCCGAAATTGTTCTAATTTCTAAAGATGATCTTATTTCTGCATCTTTCTTGATTTGAACTATTCTGCCAAATCCATCAGAAAATGTAATTGTATTTATATCGTTTGTTGGATGTTCTGGGTCGTAATGGGATGTCTTTGCCCAAAATGTTCCATGATTACTGGTATAGTTATAATAAGGCTTAGCATAGTAATAGCTATATTTTATTGTATAAGGTTGATTAGAGGCAATTTCCTTAGGTCCTTGTATAGTTAGTATTCTTCCTCTCTGATCATAAGTATATCGCATTTTATTCCCTGATATGTCTGTCGTTTCAAGAGGTTTTCCCCATCGATAATCATACATGACACTTGATGAATAGCCTAAATTATTACTTACTTGTGTTGGGTATGTATGAACAACAGGATCGTACATATAATCTATTTGGAAAGTTTGTCCATTTCTATTGGGTGGCAAGATTGCTCGAGAGATATTGCCGTAAGTATCATAATTATAGAAATATTTACTATTATTACCATTATTTATAATTGTAAGATCTGCTATTTCTCCATTTTGACCTATATTGGCATAACGTTTTCTGAAAACAGTATTTCCTTCTTTAACTGTTATAGTATCTGATATACCTACTATATACTTATTCAAATTCTCATGATAATTAATGTATGATGAAACACTATCTTCAGCTACTGTTATACCATAATCTTTATAGTATTTTACATTACCATATTTACCATATTTAAACTCTTTAAGAGTTGTTATTGCTAATGTACTCTGTCCTTCATAATGCTTTTGTTCTTCCGTCAACAGATTTGGATAAACACTTCCTTTGCATAAATCTCCCATATTCATAATGTCTCCTGTTGAGATTTCATGTAATCCATAATTATAAAATGTTTCTAATTTCTTTTTCCCTTGAGCATCTATAATACAATCTATTTTCTTTATTCCTTTAAACATATAATTAGAATTATGGTAGGAAGATATAATCTTTCTTTCAATTGCATCTGCATTCCATTCCATTTTTATTACAGTATCAAAACCATAATCCTCTCTCTCAAAACGATCGTATTTTCTATTTTTATAACTATATGTAGTTTTTATAGTATCAGCAGATGTAGGACTTGATGCACTATATTGAGTTAATAAAACTTTTGACATTACGCGATGTCTTTTACTTGATTCTGTTGTACTATGTGGCATTTCATATTCAATGTTAATCCTTGAATTAGTAGGTAGGGTTACTGTTTTTAATAAATTAGCTTTATAAATTGAACTCGAAAATGCTCCAAAAGGTATATCCGTAATATAATAGTTTAATCCTCCATCAGTCATAAAATCAGCAGCACCATCGTTGTTTATATCAATAAATTGTTGCAATATTTTATTGACATTTATTCCTGCTCCTGCTTGTGGATTAAAAGTAAATTTTAAATAACCAAATAGAGAAAATCCAAAACTAAATGCACCATTTAAATTTAAGCTATAGGTTTTACTGCATATATCTTTATTCATGATATTAAGATACAAATGAGAATCACTTTCAAATTCTTTCCCAAGATTAAATCTTACATATATTTCATAACTATTATGGTGACCTGTCGGATAATCTGTTATATAAACTAAATCTAATAATCCGTCACCATTAATATCAATTAACTCACTCTTGGTTACATTTTTTGAAGAATTTATACTAATTCCTCCAGATAAACTTTCATTTGCTATATTAAAATTAGTTAATCTAAATGGGTTAGGCATTAGTTCATCTAATGCTGCACTTCCATTACTTCCTCCAGTTGTTACTGATCTTCTCATTGATTGTGGAGTTTTCCACGAAGTATCTTGATCAAAATAAGTGCCATAATTTAAGTAAACATCTCCTTGATCTCTTGATACCTTGTCAGGTAAACCATCACCATTAATGTCTATCCATGTAAAGACTAAATCTGAAGAAGAATTTGATGATAATTGTACATTACCTGACATTGTTATATCAGCTTTTTTATCTCCATTAGAAGAGACCCTGCTTATTTTAGCCAATGTCCCTCCAGCAGCAATACCTGTTGATTCATACTTTGAGAAATCTATACTTTCTGAATTATTTACGTGATTAATCTTTAAGTTCCCTAATCCTCCTTGAGGCTTTGTTAACTGGACTTTAGATTCGGATATAACATCTGGATAGCCGTCTCCATTTACATCCATATAATCACTCAATACTCTCATCTCTCCTTTGGATTTACTTCCTGATAATCCAAAGGAACCTATATTCATATTCCCATTTAGGTTATAATAAGGTTTAGTAATGGATTGCTTGTAAATAGTTTTAGATCCCGTTTGTCCTGAAATTATTGGCACTGGATAGTCAATAATATTTTTGATACTATCAATTACATAATTATACACATTACACATAGTATCTTTATTAATATAATTAATATTACAATAGCCTACCCATGCATTCTTTTCATAGTCTGGAAACATAGGGAAATAATGTCCTGATAATGGATTGATTCCTTCTATATTTGCTTCAGGATTATTGGAAAGCGATTCTAAATCTAAGTTTGGAAAATTAATCTTAGCATCATCTGGCTGATCTGTTAAAACTTGACTAGAGAGAAAGTCTGCATCATAATTATATACCAATAAACTTTCGTCAATATAATCCAAGTCCGATTTATACCCGAATTGGCCCCAATTTCTATAAATATTACAATATTTAGCATTTATTGAATCATGATAGTTTGTGTATAAACCAGATTTAACTGGATTAGACTCACCAACAATTAAAGTATTAAAAAATATATCTTCATTATTATTAGGAGTGTAGTAGTCAATATAGTATTTTGTCCCTTGTGGAATATTAAGGGAAATTTGATCTCCTAATGGACGATTGTTTGGAATTGATGAAAGGAGTAATAATGTAGAATCTGCACCATCTACAATCCAAATACGTAACCCATCAGACACATAATAGCGTTTTGCTAATGTTGTTGTATCAGTTTTTATTGTTAATGAAATTCCCCTTAACTGTCTTACATCATGATAAAATAAATTTGGAGAAAAAACTGTAACTCCTCCAGCTAATTGAACTATTTGTTGACTTGGTTGTTCTTGATAATTATATGTTGTTTTTTCTATATATGGATAATATTCATATATATATTTTGGATTACTGGGTGTACCTTGAAAAACTGTATCAACAACACTTACTATACTATCAAAATCTGTACTATATCCTCGTCCTCCTTCAATATAATACATTTTTGCCTTTGCATTTATTGAAGACCATTTTATTTGTCCTAAACAATATAACTTAAACCAAACAGAATCTCCTGTTCCAACTGTTATCTCAGGAATTATTATATTTGTATCTATAGGATTATTATAATTAAAGATTTCTTGTAAAACCAATTGTCCATTCTTGAATATTTGATAATATAAATTTTCATTTATATTATAATTATTACTACTTATCTGTGTTTCTACTCTTACTTTTCCTGTTACAGGTAGATGTATTTTTTGCGCTCCTCCATTTACAACAAAATCAGTAGTTGGTCTAAATTCAAATATCTTATCTCCATTGGCATCAGTAAGGTTTTGATATTCTTCAACTGAAGTATCGGCTACACTTGTATAGTTTATTACTGGGTCCCAGTTTATTTTATCATAATCTCTTGAACTTAAAGATTCCATTCTAAAATATATTCTATCTCCTTTTTCTACTGAATTAAGTATGTTAAGGCTATCATGATCTGGAGTAAACACGCTTAGATTATGCTTGTATATTGGAATGTTGCTATTTTTTGATATGCTTATTTTAACGGCATCTTTTATTCCTGTTCTTTGTCTGAAATAACTCCAATCAGAACTTAGTTTTGCATAAGAATCAATACTAATATTTCCCTTATATGGAGCTATCCAAGTCTTTACAATATCAATATCTGGCATATAAGTATAGCTATTATTGGTACATGTATCATGGAATCTACCAGGAGGCATCATACTATAACTATTATTAGATATAGGATCAAATGAAAAAACTGAGTAGCATGAATCTCTAAATAATTCTTCATCAACATTAACATTGTTTAAAATATAATCTCCACATACTCCTCCCATCTTTATTGTATCTTCTTCTGACATATCTGTAAAGGTAGGAAAACCATTAACCAATTTATTTATATACATTTTCCCTCCATCAACTATATCTATCAAGCCATCTCCATTTATATCAGTAAAATAAGTTCTAGTACTGGTTCTTGTCGCTCCCCATCCAATATTTCCACCTGCTCCTAATATAAGGGAGTCTCCGTTAGATCTAATTGGAGTTTTTAATTGAGCCTCTATACCCCAATTATTTGTAGAGCTATAAGAATTGAAAAAATTATTTAAGTTATTTATGCTATGTGACGAAGAATAATACTCAAAATCAAATAAATCACGATCATTATTAGGGCTAAATAAAATATAAGAAAGCCCTCCGGAAATATTCTTATAAACTTTATCAGGATACCCATCCCCATTAATATCTATCATAGTCAGTATTCCTTTTGTGTCTTCATAATTATAATTATAATTAGCTCCAACTGTTAACCATTTTAAAAATGGGTTTGTTCCTAAACCAACATTTGCTCCCAAGCCAGCATTAAAATTTGTAGATAAAGACAAACCTAAAGAAGTTGGTTTAATTTCTAAATTTCCTCTATCTAATGATGAAGCATCAAAGTTATCTGAAATAAATTCCTTATCTGCAATAGCTTCTATAGTACCATCTTGTCGTCGTGGCAGAAGACTATCATATATGAAAGAATGCTTTGAAAGAGCAAAATCATCTACATTATTTCTTCTTTCTATGCTATCTAGCTCTGCGAAGCTAGATAATAAAGTTTTACCAAAAGAACCTTCTTTATAATTAAAGAATATTGTATTTATTGTATCTATATTTCCGGAAATTATATCTATTTTCTTTAAAAGCAAATCATTTACTTCCTTAAATCCATATCTGCCAGAACTTGTAGCATCTTTTCTTACAGAGTCTACAGTAAAACTTATATTATAATTTCCAAGTTGAGTACCTTGCCCAGTATAATTTATATTTGATATATAAACTTGTTTCCCTTTAGTCAATTCTTTTGAAAGATATGTTTTATAGTTATACTTTATGTTATTATGATAGACATCTCTTATCTCTGTTAAATACCATTTTGCTATATGCAGAGAATTACTAGATAATACACTATTTGAATTTAATTCGTTTGCTTCTATTTTTTTCCCATAAAAATATCTTGTTCCATTTTTATCTACTACTTCCCACCAATAAGTATGTGGTGTAGTTCCATGTCTTATTATTTTTTTAAAAGCTCCTTCAACTCTTGGATAAAATTGTTTTCCTTCAGCATATCTTGATTCGAAATCTCTTCTATAAGCTGGTCTATTTAAAACAAGTTTATTATTGTCATCATAATAACCTGTTACCAAAGTTTCTCCATCCAAAAGATATGTTTCTGTCTCAAGAGAATCATCATATAAAGGTACTCCCCAACGTGTCTCAACACTGATGCAAGATACACTTAAATCCCAACCTAAACCTAACCAACTGCTCCCTCCAGAACTGTTATATGTGATATTCAAATCTGGTTGCATACCTCTTCTGCCTTGTGGTACTGTGATAGGATATGAAAGATTAGCTGTCCCTTTATTATTGGCTTGTGGTGGACTCATCAAAGTTATTCCATTTAATGGTTCTGCTGCCTTTAAATCTTTAATTGAAGTTGGTGTATAAGCCATAGCATCTGATGTCTCAGGAGTCTTAAGAATACCATTAATATAGTCGGTAAAGTGATTGGTACGAGAATAAACGATGTGGTTTAATTCATCTACACTGTCTCTTTCTATCTTTTCCCACTGCATTGATTCGTTATTATAATAAAAGGTATAAATATCCTCAGGGGTATATCCAAATGGTATATCCATGGTATCATAAACCATAGCAATGGTAATATCTCTTTCAAAGGTTTGTCCATCTGGCAAGAATCTGTATCCATTATGGTAGCTTGTGAGATTGACAAGGTTGCCTGGTAAAAGAGCCATTTCTTCTGTGGTTAATGGGGTTATACTAAGCGGAACTTTATGCTTTACAGATTGTTTGTCTATAAGTAATGCTACTCCTGTATGTTTAGCTATCAACCATTCATTTGGTAATATGTCATAGGTTTTTACTAAATAGCTAAAGGTGTCAAACATTACTGGCATAATGCTATTGTCTTCCTTAAATAAAGATAAGGAATAAAAACTTAAATCTAAAGGTCGGTCTTTTGCATCAGATGTGTTTGAATTAATTATATTTAATTCTTGCATCGTATCTTGTGCAGTAATGCCTCCAAAAGGATGTATTTTGGATTGAATATCTGTTCTTTGTTCTGCTTTAGCTATAGTATTTGAGGTATTGTCTTTACTTGTACAGCCTGCAAAGAAAAGGCATAATAATACTAATATTAAACTACTAAAAGTTGTAATTTTTCTTCTCATAAGTGTATATGTTTTTATGATTGTAATTAAGGTTATAATCTAATTTTTTTGGTATTAGATTTGTTTTTATCTTACTATAACTAATTTGATGGTTTTTCGCTCTGATGGACTTTCTACTTGTATAAAGTAGACTCCCATTGTGTCGATTGTGTCTTCTATCTTTGTAGAGTGTCCTGCTTCAGGTTTTGTGTATCTGCGGATTTCTTTACCCATATTGTCAGTGATTCTTATGGTTAAGGATTCGGGATTGGTTTGTTTTACTATCAGTGTAAATAGTCCTGTGGATGGGTTGGGATGAAGGGCGAGGGTTAATCTTTCTTGGTTACTTGAGTTAGCATCTTCTTCTTCTGATGTGGTTGCCTTGCTTATAAGGTCTCTGCTTAAGCTGTCTGAGTGAATGGCTATACTGAAGTAATCGCTGCCACTTTGGTCGGTATCCCACTGAAGGTTGTGAAAATATACTTTCTCTGCGTCTACACTGTCTGGATAATGGATATCACTGGTGTATGGGTCTAAGCCTGTGGCAGTATGTCTATCTATAAATAAGGTTATTCCATGGGGATATGCATTGGTTGGATAGGTATAGGTTAGGGTTGTTTGTAATGGGGTGTGATTGGTTGTTCCATATGTGGGTTTTATTTTCCATTGTCTTAAGATTTGGTAGTATTCTATAGTGTCTATTATTATAGGAAGTGATGGGACTACGTCCATGTCATTATGTCCCCATATTAGATAAGTGCCTTGGGTGTTTATTGGTCCTTGTGATTCTATTGTTAGGACATCTTTATAAATATTGCTTTTTAATTGTTGTAAGGTGGTAGTGGTGTCTTTACCTATGCCTGCTATACCTTTGGAGTATAGGCTGTCTTGTGTTACATTCCATATGGTGTCACCTGTGGAATTGAGATAGTCGCGTTTGAGGGTGGCTCCATATTTTAGGGCTAAATAGGTTTCCCATCTGCGTTCTTGCAATGGTGAGAGGGTGGTGTCAAAGTATATGAACTCGCCAAAGATTCCTTCAAAGAGATTAGTGTCTTCTTTCATAAGGTGTAAGGTGTCAATGGTTGGGTTGCTTGATGTGTCTACTGGATAATTAAAATGACTGATGTTGACTATAGGGCCTGTTTCTGTGGTGTCTC
>DIOL01000023.1:8903-25244 GCA_002423895.1 Bacteroidales bacterium UBA5515
TCTGTAAGGTAGGCTGTCATTATGGTGGCTCGTTGAAATGAGAAGACTCTCTTTGGAAGGGTTAGTGTTATTGGGATGCTGTCTATGGAGTTAATACCAACATTATAGTTAATATAACTTGCTTTCCTATGGGTACTGTCGATGGTTAGTCCTGTGGGGGTGATACTTAAAGAAAGACTGTCGCCCTGAGATTGTTGGGGCTTTATCCATAGTGAGGGATTGAAAAGGGTTTGAGAATAAAGCATGGGTATTAAACTTATGAAGAAAAATACGCAAACGAATGATAATAATACTCGTTTCATAATATTAAAAGGGTTAATTATTAATTTTTTGAATATTTGCGGCAAACATAGGAAATAGTTTTTAAACCTGCAAATTAATTTTGCAGGTTTTTTGATGAATATTTTCAATGCATTGATTTTAAGTAATGTAAAATTATGTTAATTTAAAAATATATTGCTATTTAATTTGATATATTTTTCATTATGATTGATGTTTTTTGGAATAAGCTAAGGATAAAGTAAGATAAGCTTATTATTTATTGTTTACTCCATATCCAAAAAGAGAAAAATCGCTAAGGGTAGGGTCTTCAGGGAAAACATCTTTTAGTTTGGCCGTTATTTCAAGAGCTGTTTGCATATTGGCTTGCTTTGACTTTGTTAAGTTTAGCAAAAGGGCTTGCTGATGAACATGAGTGTCAACTGGAATTATTAAATCTTTAGGTTTGAGAATTGTCCAAATGCCTAAATCAACAATATTATCATTTCTAACCAACCAACGAAGCAACATACAAAGTCGTTTGCAGGCTGATTTTGTGTTTATTGGAATTCCTGCTACATCTTTAAAAATTTCAATTATTATTTCAATAACTTCCAAGCAAGGATTTGAATTAATGTTATCTTTCTCAATGCTTTTTTGTTTTAGTTTCAGCTCTTTTTCTATTTTTTCTTCAAGCGAATTATTGTTTTCTTGAATATAGATTTTGTGTAGTGTGTTACAAAGGTTGTAGAAGTCGTTGTGTTTGTAGAAACGATAGAGGGATTGATTATTGTTTTTGTGTTTTTCAAAACCTCTTTGCTTGATATATTCAAATGGGCTGTTGGAATAGTTGAGGTTAATTTCTTGATGAATAAGATTTAGGGTTTGAAGAATTGCCTTTCTATTGCCATAAGCCAGCCAAGTGCTGATAAAAGAAGAGATTTCAATATCCTGTTTTTTGGAATATTGATGAGGAAACTTTATTGGATCAGTTTCAATAAAATCTTTGGTGTTATATGTCTTGGCATATTCAATTAGGAGAGAGGCTTTAGCTTTTGAAATCATGGCAGCAGTTGAACAATATTTTTAGTAGTTTATTATTGATTCGTATAGCAAGTCGTGAATATTTGTTCTGATATTCTTTTTAGAAAGTTTTCCATTATTTTGATCAGGATAAACTCTATTGGCAAGGAATACAAATGTCAAGTTTCCCTTTGGCTCAACCCAAAAATAAGTTCCAGTAAATCCAGTATGTCCAAAACTTTCTTTTGAAGCGTATTGTGAGCAAGGAGATGAATTTCCAAGTTCTTTTGGAACTGGCTTGTCAAATCCCAACACTCTTCTGTTGTTTTTGAAATATGCTGTGTTGAAAAGCTTTAATGTGCTTTCATTTATATATCTATGATTATTATACACTCCTCCATTTAGAAGCATTTGGCAAAGTTGAGCAATATCCATTGCATTGGAAAAAAGTCCTGCATGACCAGCAACTCCTCCAAACATTGCAGCAGCTGGATCGTGAACATAACCTAAAATTTGTCTGTGTCTAAAAGTATTATCCATTTCAGTTGGAGCAATATTGCTGTTTGAAAATCTTTCCAATGGTTTATATCCAATAAATTTTAATCCCATTGGTTCATAGAAATTTTCATATGCATAAACATTCAAAGGAGTCTTTGTAATATTTTCAATAACTTCACCTAAAAGTATAAAACCAAAATCGGAGTAAACATATTTTTTCTCTTTATTCAAATCTGTTTTAACAATCCTATCTAAAATTGTTTTTTTGTAAGATTTAAGAATGTAAAGGCTGTCGCAAACTGGAACATATTTTTCTGAGTTTGGATTTTGAAACTTGTAGATTGAAGTTTTTAAATTATTGTCATTCATTGTAGCTTTATAGAATGCTTCCCAGGCCTTTAAACCAGCATTATGAGAAAGAACTTCTTTGAAAGTGATGTTTTCTTTATTTGAGTTTTCTAAAATTGGAAGATATTTTGAAAGCTTATCATCTAAATTGTATTGTGATTCATCGTAAAGTTTCATCATGGAAATTGTAGTACTCATAACCTTTGTTACTGAAGCAACATCATAAAGAGTGTTGTTATTAACCTTTTGAATAGAATCGTAAGTTAAATAGCCATAAGATTTTTCGTAAACAAGTTTATTGTCTTTATAAACCACAATTTGACAGCCTGGATAAGCCCTGTCTTTTATTCCTTCATTTGCAATGCTGTCAATTTTTTTGAAATAAAGTGGGTTCATTTGTACATCATTGCAATTTACATAGCTCATAGCTTCATCATCAAAACGCAATCCTAAATTAACCTTATAGTTTTCTGAGCATGTAACTGGAAGTTTACCTCTAACATCTATTTTCCCAAAAATACTTTTAGCCAAAGAAATTTGTAAAGCTGGTATGTTTTCATAACCTATAAGTATTGCTTTTATATCTTTTAAACTATCAATTAGTTGAAGAGAATAGGGGTTAGCAAAAAGAGCAAGAATAGTTTTTTCGTTTTTCTGCAATTGATTTAAATTCTTTATTATAGTTGAATCAAATCCAAAATTAGTATTAATACTTCTTTTAATATTTCCATTAATAGTTGCAACAACATAATCATAATCAACAAGTTTTCCTTCAATATTACTTAAAGTATCTTTTGCTCCTATTTTAAAAACATCAACATTAGAATATTCCTTCATTGTTGAAACAAAAGGATTTATATCTCCATTTCCCAACTGTACTACAGCAATTTTTATATTATGTCTGTCATATATAGGAAGCATATTGCAATCATTCTTAACAAGAGTAATTATACTTTCTGACAATTGAGTAGTAATATCTTCAGCTTGTTTAATCAAATTATCATTTGTAACGGATAATTCTTTAATTTCATCATCAAATAAACCCAATTCATATTTCAAATTAAGAACTTTCTTGCATTTATTTTCAATGTCTTCTACACTAATTCTATTGTCTTTTACTGCTTGTAAAATTGCACTTACAGCCTTATATGCATCATCAGGCATTAATAAAATATCTACTCCAGCCATTAGAGACAATACTTCAGCCTCTCCATTAGAGTATTCATTAGTAACACCTTTCATTGTTAGTGCATCAGTAATAACAATTCCATTAAAACAAAGTTCATTTTTTAAATAATCAGTAATAACTTCTTTGCTTAGGGAAGAAGGAAGTTTTTCATTAGGTATAAGAGATGGAATATTCAAATGACCAACCATAACCATTTTAGCTCCTCTTTCTATTCCATAAATGAAAGGATAGGAGTCAACAGAATCTATAAACTCCTTGCTATGATTAATTGTTGGTAAAGAATAATGAGAATCTGTTTCAGTGTCTCCATGACCAGGGAAATGTTTTAAAGAACCTAAAACACCATTATCTTGCATCCCTTTCATATAAGCCCATCCAAGTTTGGCAACTCTTTCTTTGTCTTCACCGAATGAACGAAAACCAATTACAGGATTTTTAGGATTTAGATTAATATCAATTGTGGGTGCAAAATTAATATGAATGCCTAAAGACTTTGCTTGGAGGGCAATATTCTTACCCATTTCGTAAATTAAAGAATCATTTTCTGTTGCTCCAAGAGTTATTTGTGTAGGATAAGAATATGAATCAGTTAATCTCATTGCTAAACCCCATTCACCATCTATGCTAACTAAAAGAGGAGTTTTTGCAACAGAATTATATTTTTTGTTTAAATCAATTAAGTCTTGAGAAGTGCCTTTGAAAAAACAAACTCCACCAATTTTTAAGCTATCAATGCTTTTTGTTATAGCATTAATGTATGAATGCTTTACGTTTGCATCTGAACCAATAATAATTAATTGTCCAATCTTTTCTTCAAGAGTCATTGAATTAAGCTTATTACTTACAAAAGCTTCTTGTTGAGAAAGTTTAGCAGGACTTGGTTTTCTTCCAGTTGCAGAAACACAAGAATATAGTAGAATACATAAACTGGAGAAAACAATAATTAATTTGTACTTCATTTTAATTTATTGATTGGTGATAATGTTTATAATTGTGCAAAGATAATGAAAATAGATGTATTCTTGTATGTGAATTTGGAATTAATATAAACAAAAAGAGCTGTCAAACTTAATTTGACAGCTCTTC
Source organism: Bacteroidales bacterium UBA5515 (assembly GCA_002423895.1). Taxonomy (GTDB): domain Bacteria; phylum Bacteroidota; class Bacteroidia; order Bacteroidales; family P3; genus UBA10566. The sequence goes on from DIOL01000023.1 coordinate 13,306, forward strand.
AAATTTTTTAATAAAAAATTATTTAGAAGAAGAAACTATAACAATAGCTGCTTGTTGTACTCTTGATTTGTAAGTAGGGTTTGAAATACATTCCTTAACTTTAGCATCTCTTGAAGCAACTTCTTTTCTAAGTGCTAACCATTCTTCAAGTTGTTTTGGTCCGTTTGCTTTTAGTTTCTTTGCACTTTGAATTCTTGTAGCAAATCCTTCGTATTCAGCAACTAATTTTTCGCAAGGATCAACTTTTGGTTGTTCAGCTTTTGCTGGTTTTGCTGCTGGTTTAGCAGTTGTAGTTGTTTTTGCAGGAGCTGGAGTAGCTACTGGTTCTGCAACTGGTGCTTCAGTTTCTACTGCAGGAGTTTCAATAGCTGTTTCTGTTGGAGTTTCAACAGGTGCTTCTTTCTTTCCACAAGCTGCAACTAATGCAACTAATGCAATACCTAATAATAAGTGTTTTACCTTCATAATTTTTTAAATTTTAAAATTAGTAATCATAAATTTGACACTGCAATAATACAACAAATTTTCAATTTAGCAAGAGTTTAATAGAAATAAAAAATAAGAGATTTGAATGTTTATTTGTTTTGAATTTTGGAATCAATAAGTTAAATGTGAAAAAAATGTTTGACAAAAATAATTTTTATTATTTAATACTTATTCCAATTGTCACATTGAATGAGTTTTGTTGTATAGTATTAAGTCAAAAAAAGATTATTTACTAATGAAATAAAACAATTATTGTAATTTTGCTCCATAAATTATTAAAAGGATATGAAAATAGTAAGTGTTGAACCAATAGGTATTAGTGTTGAAAAAGCAGAGCAAATAAAAAAAGAATTTTTGGACTTAGGGCATGACTTTCATTGTTATATGGGTAGAAAAGAAGATGAGGAAACTTTGAAAGAAAGAATGCATGACGCTGATGTAGTTATTATTTCAAACATTAAATTAAGTGCAGAAGTTTTAAAATCATCTCCAAAATTGAAAATGCTGTCGGTTGCTTTCACTGGTTTAGACCATATTGATTTAGATTATTGTAAAGAGCATAATATAAAAGTTGTAAATGCTTCAGGATATGCAACTGTTGGCGTTGCTGAACTTGCAATTGGATTAATGATTGACGTTTTTCGTCATATTACATTATTAGACCAAGATACAAGAAATGGTAAAACAAGAAATAACTTTTTAGGTCGTCAATTAAGAGGTAAAACAGTTGGAATTGTTGGAACTGGAGCCATTGGATTGGAAACAGCAATAATGTTGAAAGCAATGGGTTGTAATATTATTGCATGGAGCAGAACAGAAAGAGAAGAAGTAAAAAAACATAATATTAAATATGTATCACTTCAAGATTTAATGAAGCAATCTGATATTATTTCACTTCATGTTCCTTTAACAAAAGAAACTCATCATTTAATTAACAAGGATTTATTATCGCTTTGTAAGAAAGATGCAATTTTAATAAACACTGCAAGAGGTAATGTCGTGGATATGGAAGCTTTGGCTGAAAGTTTAAGAGAAGGTCTTTTGGCAGGAGCAGGTATTGATGTTTTTGAAACAGAACCTCCATTAGCAAAAAATCATCCGCTAATAAATGTTCCTAATTGTGTTCTAACTCCACACATAGCTTACGCAACACGAGAAGCATTTGATATTAGAATAGAGATTGTGATTAATAATATTAAGAATTGGTTGAGGTGTTGAGAAGATTCAACTAAACAACTAAACGATTAAACAAGATCACTTGTCTTTAAATATTTCATTTTGAATACGAATAGATTCTTGATGAATTGATTCAAAAATATCTTTAATAAATTCTTCGTCTAATTTGCTGCCTTTTGCATTTTCCAATCTTTTTTGAATCATTTCGTCTAAACGTTTAATTTGTAAGATTGGAATATTCTTTTCTTTTTTAATTTTAGCAACCTCAATTGCTAAATTCATTCTTTGTTTCAAAATATCTAATAACTCAAAATCAAGACTGTCAATTTCAGCTCTTAATGTCTTGATTGAATCAATTTTTTCAATGCTGTTATTCGGAATGATAAGTTCATCCAATAATTGTTTCAGTTCTAAAGGAGTTATTTGCTGTTTTTTATCTGTTAAAGCTTCATTAGGATTATTATGAACTTCAATCATCAATCCATTTAGACCAATATTTATAGCTGTTTGAGAAATATCTTTAACCAAACAACTTTTACCAGCAATATGGCTTGGATCACAAATAATAGGAATATCAGGAAAAATTCTTTTTAATTCTATAGGTATTTTCCAATAGGGAGTTTGACGATAAATGCCATTATCGGCAAATGAAAAACCTCTATGAATTGCATAAACTTTACCATTGCAGCAAGATTTTATTCTTTCAATTGCTCCAACCCAAAGTTTAATATCTGGATTTAGTGGATTTTTAATAAATACAGAAATATTTACTCCTTTTAAACTTTCTGCAAGCTCCTGAACATAAAATGGATTTGTTGTTGTTCTTGCTCCAATCCAAACTCCATCAATAGAGTGTTCTAAGCATTTTTCAATATGAGTAGGAGTGCCGACTTCGGTCATTACTTTCAAAGGAGTTTGCTTTTTTACTTCAGAGAGCCAACGCAAACCCTTAACTCCAACACCCTCAAAATGGTTTGGCCTTGTGCGAGGTTTCCAAATTCCTGCCCTAAACCAATTTATGCCACCAATAGCGCTTATTTCTTTAGCTGTACTTAAAATTTGTTCTTTTGATTCCGCAGAACAGGGTCCTGCTATTAATTCAAGCACAACTCAAAATCATGATTTAAAGTTAAACTTTCAAATCTTTCGCAATTTGCATAAGAAAGAATAGTTGTGATAACTTTATTGCTCGGAAGTAATGAAGTTTCTTCTTGAACCGAACTTTCATTTTCAAAAAGATCTTCTTCCCACGATGTTAATAAATCAAATATGTAATTTTCTGCCATAAAAAAAATTGTTAGTTGCTTTTATTGAAAAACGACTAACAAATTTTATTATTATATGCTTTTATCCTTTTAAGAATTTTTTACATATGTAAAACCATTGAGTTTTCTTCAGCCAAACGACGCATATTTATTAATGCATAACGCATTCTTCCAAGTGCTGTGTTAATGCTAACTCCAGTTTTGTCTGCAATTTCTTTAAAGCTTAAATTTGAATAATGACGTAAAACCAAAACTCTTCTTTGTTCATCAGGAAGTTGACGAATAAGTTTCCTTACGTCGTCATGAATTTGATTTTTAATCATTTTGTGTTCAATTGATTCTTCTCTACTGTCAATTACATCAAAAATATCAAAGCTTTCATCTGTTTTGATTGTAGGGAATCGTTGATTTTTGCGAAAATAATCTATAACTAAATTATGCGCAATTCTCATTGCCCATTGTATGTATTTACCTTCGTTTCTATATTTTCCACCTCTAAGAGTGTTTACGATTTTAATATTTGTATCTTGAAAAAGATCATCTGCAAGAGCTTTTTCTTTAACTAAAGAAAGAATGTAATTGTAAATTTTGCTTTGGTGACGAGATAATAAAACTTCAAAAGCTTGCTTATCATCTTGCATGAATGCAGAAACCAACTCATTGTCGCTCATTTTATCATATAACATAGGAAACCTCCTTTTTTATTATTAAGTTTATATTGTTAAAAAAGTAATTTTCCTATTCGATAAGCGTTATTTTTTGATTTCTAAAATTATTTTATGGTGCAAAGATAAATATAAATTTTTAAAATGCAAGTATTGTGATGATTTTTTTTCTAAAAATATTATCTTTGCACCCGAATAAAATGTATAAAAATATAAAGTATGAGATGTTTTAGAATAATTTTTATTGTTATATTTCTTTTTGGAGTAATTTCTTGTGGACAGGATAAAAAAGACAATAAAAACGAAATTAAAGATGAGTTAGCTCTTTTGGATGTGAAAATAAGGCAAGAACCTAAAAATGCTGATCTATATTACGCTCGTTCTAAAGTTTTGTTAGAAAAAGGTAATATGAAAGAAAGTTTAATGGATATACAAACTGCTATTGATTTAAATAAAAAAGAGGTTAAATATTACGTTAGAAAAGCTGATATTCTATTTAAAACAGGAGAAACAACATTAGCTTTTGCTGCATTGCAGGAAGCTCAAAAGATAAATCCAAAATCTTCTGATGTATATTTAAAAACTGCTGAAATAGCATTATTATTGAAAGACTATGATAAAACAATGTTTAATGTAAATGAAGCATTAAAAATTGATAAATTAAGTGCACAAGCCTACTATTTGAGAGGATGGACATTAAAAGAAAAGGGAGATACAATTCATGCAGTTGAAAGTTATAAACAAGCAATTGAGTTAAAACCTGATTATGAAGAACCATTTGAAGAATTAGGTTTACTTTATGCACTTAAGGGAGATAGATTGGCAATAGATTATTTAACTTCTACAATCAATATAAATCCTAAAAACGTTAATGCAATGTATGCTTTAGGACTTTTCTATCAAGAACATTCAATGATGCAAAAGGCATTAGATACTTATCAACAGATTTTAACTATTGACCCAAAAAATGCTGATGCACTTCATAATGTAGGGTACATTAATTTAGTTTATAAGAAATCCTATCAAGATGCATTAATACTTTTCTCTAAGGCAATAGAAGCAGATACAAATTTTTATCAAGCATATTTCAATAGAGGAATAACTTATGAACATATAAAAGACTATCAAAAAGCTCAATCTGACTTTAAAAAAGTATTAGAAATAAATCCAGAACATAAGTTAGCAAAACAACATTTGAAAAAATAGGATGAGATATTATCAAAAAAAATCAAAAAAAATATCCATATAAAAAATAAAGATGTAATTTTGCATGAACAATTAAAGAAGAAAAATGTTTGAAAAAATAAACATAAATAACACATTAAATAGTATCTATTACGATATTAAGAATTTTAGTTTTTACAATTAAGCGACTTATTTTAGTCGCTTTTTTTATGGAATAATATAAACAATCACATAAATAAGCAAATTAGATGAATTTAAAAGGCAGAAATTTAATTTCAATTTCAGATTACACAAAGGAAGAATATTTAGAAATACTTCGTTTGGCTGAAGAATTTGAAAAAAATCCTAAACAGGAAATTTTAAGAGATAAGGTTGTAGCTTCAATTTTCTTTGAACCTTCAACAAGAACTCGTTTAAGTTTTGAAAGTGCAGCTTCAATGTTGGGAGCAAAGGTTATTGGTTTTTCTAACCCTTCTGCAACATCCCAATCAAAAGGAGAATCTCTTCACGACACAATTAAAATGTTGTCATCCTATGTTGATATTATAGTTATGCGTCATTCTATTGAAGGTGCAGCACGTTATGCAGCAGAAGTGGCAAGTGTTCCTTTTATTAATGCAGGAGATGGTGCAAATCAACACCCAACTCAATGTATGTTGGATTTATATTCAATTCTTAAAACACAAGGTACTTTAGAAAACCTTAATATTGCTTTAGTAGGAGACCTTAAATATGGAAGAACAGTTCACTCACTTGTTCAAGCGATGAGTAATTTTAATGCAACATTCCATTTAGTTTCTCCTAACGAATTGAAATTACCTTCTTCAGTTAAAATGCATATTAAAGATGCAAATCTAAAATATGAACAATACACTAATTTGGAAGATGTAATTCCATTTGCTGATATTATTTATATGACACGTATTCAAAGAGAAAGATTTTCTGACCCATTAGAATACGAAAAAGTAAAAGATTCTTACATTTTAGATGCAGCAATGCTAAAAGGATGCAAAGAAACTATGAGAATACTTCATCCACTTCCAAGAGTTAATGAAATTGCAACAGACGTTGACAAAACTCCTTATGCATACTATTTCCAACAAGCAAGAAATGGAGTTTATGTTCGTCAAGCACTAATGGCAGCAATATTGGGAGTTAAGTAGAAAATTAAATTCATTGTGTCTTAAATTTAAAGATAAGGGATTAAAAGCTTAAAAATAGAAATAAAATGACAAAACAAAATAAGAAAGAATTAGTAGTATCTGCAATTGAAAACGGAACTGTAATTGATCATATTCCAGTAGATACAGTGCTTATGGTATTAAGCATTTTGGGCTTAGATAAATACGAAGATGAAGTGTTGATAGGTAATAACCTTAATAGTAAGAAATATGGCAAAAAGGGAATTATTAAGGCAAGAAACAAGTTTTTTGAACAGGAAGATATAAACAAAATAGCTCTTGTAGCTCCAAATGCAACTCTAATTGTTATTAGAGACTATGAAGTTGTAGAGAAAAAATTTGTTGAAATACCTAAAAAGATAGAAAAGATATTAAAATGTATAAATCCAAATTGCATAACCAATAAGGAAACAATCGAGACGAAGTTTAATGTTATTGAAGAAAAACCATTAAAAATTCAATGTCATTATTGCGAAAAAACAATGACAAATATTCGTTTTGCAGAATAGATAATATTTACTATCCAATTTCTTAAAAATAGAGATTATCAAGCAGTATTTAAAAACTATATTAAAAAAATGGTGGGCAACGTCTTTGGTTTTCTTCAAGATAATGATACCGGTAAGTATTATTATTAAAATCTTGCAGGAAACCAATGCAATGCCTTTCATTAGTCAAATTTTTGAGCCCTTAATGCATCCTTTAGGACTTCCTTCAGAGATGAGTCTGGTTTGGGTTACTTCAATGTTGTCCAATATTTATGGAGGTATATTAGCACTAAGCAGCATTTATGCAAATAATCCACTTACCATGGCTCAAATGACAACTCTAACAACATTAATACTATTTGCACACACTCTATTAATAGAAATCCCAATATGTAAAAAAGCAGGAACAAAAATTTTACCAATATTTCTAATTCGAGTTGTAGGAGGATATGTTTTTGCTCTAATTTTAAATTTAATATATTCATCATTGGGTGTCTTCCAAAATCAAATAGCAATTCCAATGCTAACATCCGATAATCTTTCTTTAGGCAACTGGGCTTTATTGGAGATTAGGAAATACATAATAATTGCACTTATTGTATTGTCTTTAATAATCACTTTAGATATTTTAGAAAGAATAAAAGTGATAAGCATAATAAATAAATTATTATATCCAATAATTAAACTTTTAGGAATAAGTGAGAAAGTTCTGCCACTCACCCTAATTGGAATGACATTAGGATTGGCTTATGGAGGAGGACTTATTATTACAGAATCTAAACAAAAGGATATTTCTCCCAAAGATATATTTCTTTCATTGGCTCTCTTAAGTCTTTTTCATTCAATAATTGAAGACTCTCTTCTTATGATAGGACTTGGAGCTTCTTGGACAGGAATATTCTTGTTCCGATTTGTTGTTTCAATCCTTGCAATGTTTATAATTGTTAAGCTTGTAAATAAGCTACCTATAAAATATTTTATGAGCACTTCTCGCTCAAAATAATCTAACTTTCAACAACAATTTGTTCAATATCTTATTAGAAAAATGATATTGAATTTTAATTGAAAGAAACAAACAATTTATTTGTTCGTTATTCAAAAAACTCTATTTTTGCAAAAATAAAAGTATTAATTATGAAAAAATTAGCATTTTATTCCATTTTACTATCTCTTGTAGCTTTTAGTTATAGCTGTGGAGGAGATGATGATACAACTACAGCAAAACCTTCATCAAACCAAACATCCATATCCAACACAAATGTTAATCTAAAAGTTGGAGAAACAGCAGATGTAGTAATTAAAAATTATGATTCATTAGTTTTTGTAAATAATCCCAATATAGCTTCAATTGAAAAAAAAGATTCATTAAATTATAGAATTGTTGGAAGAAAAGTAGGTAAAACATTTATAGATTTAAAAAATGTAAAGTGTAATATTACAATCAATAGATATTATGCATACTTCAGAGATCCAAATTTATCATGGGGAGAAGGAAAAAATATTGTTAAATCTTATGAATTAAGAATTCTAAAAACAGATGAACCATCTTCACTACTATATCAAGAAAATAATAGTGTTTGTCTAAAATATGTTAATTATCTTTTTACCGATTACAAACTTTCAAGCATAAACATGTATTTTCTACCAGAAAAAACTGTTGAAATCAGTAATTATCTTAACGATTATTATATGCAATCAGCTCAAACTGACCCTGAATATGATTTATACGAAAGCCCTCTTCCAAAAACAGATCCAAACTTTTTCAATGTGAGAGTAAAAAAGACACCTGTTAATTTTAATAATGTTGATTATATACTTATAACACTTTCTAATCCAAACTACAAGTAATATAATTGCTTTTTCACATAGTATAAATTCTCACAAAAATAAAAAAGGTGCTTCAAACTATAGCTCCCAATCAATCATAACACTTTGTACAATCAAAATTGTACAAATAAATTCTTGATTTATTAAAACAAATTATCGTATCAATGTTCATAAAATACGTGAACTAAATCTTTTTTTAATTTTTAATTTTAAAATTAATACAAGATAAGAAAATTAATATTAAATTTGCCAATCAAACAAAAATACCGCCAGAGACAATAAAACTAATGTAACTGACGGTGCTTTGCTATTTTAGAAAGTGAATTAGTAAAATAAATGTCTGAACTCTGATTAAACTGATTAAATGATGAACTATGAGTGTTAACCCCTAAATCCCCTAAAGAGGACTTTTAATGACACATAACGCATACCCAGTTCCCCTTTAGGGGGCAGGAGTAAAAAAGAAATATCAAGAAAAACAGCAAATCAGTAGAATCTATATAAAAGACGAAAACAACTAAACAAATCAACAATAAAAATCATGAAAGGTATAGTATTAGCAGGAGGTTCAGGAACAAGACTTTTCCCAATCACCAAAGGAGTTAGCAAACAAATGCTTCCAATATATGATAAGCCAATGGTATATTATCCAATATCAGTTTTAATGTTAGCAGGAATAAGAGAAATACTTATTATTTCAACACCTGAAGATTTGCCTGGATTTAAAAGACTATTGGGCAATGGTTCCGATTATGGAGTTGAATTTACCTATGAAGAACAACCTTCTCCAGATGGTTTGGCACAAGCATTTATAATAGGAGAGAAGTTTATTGGAAATGATTCAGCATGTTTGGTTTTAGGGGATAATATATTCTATGGTCAAAACTTTTCATCAATGCTTCAAACAGCCTTAAATGATGCAGAGAAAAACAATATGGCAACAGTATTTGGATATTATGTAAATGATCCAGAAAGATATGGAGTTGCAGAGTTCGACCAAGAAGGAAAAGTGCTTTCCATTGAAGAAAAACCAAAAGAACCAAAATCCAATTATGCAGTTGTGGGATTGTATTTCTATCCAAACAAAGTAGTGGAAGTAGCAAAAAATATTAAACCATCAGCAAGAGGAGAATTGGAAATAACCACTGTAAATCAAGAGTTTTTGAAATCAGAGCAACTAAAAGTACAACTCTTAGGACGTGGATTTGCATGGTTAGACACAGGAACACACGATTCTCTAAGCGAAGCATCAACTTTTATTGAAGTATTAGAAAAACGTCAAGGACTAAAAATTGCTTGCCTTGAAGAAATAGCATATACAAAAGGCTGGATAACTAAAGAAAAACTTCAAGAATTAGCAAAGCCAATGATAAAAAACCAATACGGACAATACCTTTTAGGATTAGTGAAAAACTAATCTTAATTACTCCCAACCCCCTAAAGGGGGCTAACTATAATAAATATTTATCCCTTTCAGGAGTAAAACATTGACCATGGGCTTTTAGGAAAAAAGTTTAATAGCACATGTTCCCCTTTAGGGGTTAGGGGTAAAAAAAGAATAAAACATATATCATCTCCCTTTAGAGGTTAGGGGTGAAAAAATAATGAAAATCTTTCCAAAACTATCAATGTTTTATGGAGCTAATCCAGAAATATTTGAAAAAGCAAAAGAGTTACGTGAAAACATGACTGATGCTGAGAAAATGTTATGGAGTAGATTGAAAAATAAGCAACTTGGAGAAAGATTTAAACCTCAACATCCAATTTATATATTTATTGTTGATTTCTATTGCCACAGCCACAAACTTGTAATTGAAATTGATGGAGGTTATCATAAAACTCAATTAGAATATGATAATGGGAGAACATTTGAACTTGAACATTTTGGAATAAAAGTAATTAGATTTACAAATGAAGAAGTATTAAATGATATAGATAAAGTATTGGATGTGATTAAGAAACATCTTTTACTACCCCCAACCCCCTAAAGGGGACTTAACCATAAAATATATTTATCCTTTAGTGCTGAATTAAAACATATATCATTACCCTTTAGGGTTTTAAGGAAAAAGTTTAATAGCACATGTTCCCCTTTAGGGGTTAGGGGTAAAGAAAGAAATGGAAACATAATAAAAATATTAATAATAAACATATACTCAATTACCCCCAACCCCCTAAAGGGGGCTTAGCCATAACAAATATTTCTACCTCTAGGGCTTTTAGGAAAAAAGTTTAATAGCACATGTTCCCCTTTAGGGGTTAGGGGTAAAAAAAGAAAAGTAAATTTAACAATAGTTCAAAAGGTGGAAATACTATCAGGAATAGTACATGAAGTGCCTGAGGATATGCTCAGAGTATTTGAAGAAAGTGAAGATATTCTAAAAATTTGGAATGAGTTAACTCCCATACAAAGAAATGAATGGATATGCTGGATAACAATTGTAAAAAAGCAAGAAACAAGAGAAAAGCATATTCAAATAATGATTGAAGAATTAAAAGAAGGAGTAAAACAACCATGTTGCTGGCCTGGATGTCCCCACAGACACCCAGAAAGAAAAACCTACTTTAAGAACATAAAAGAATACGAAGCAAAAAAGTAATTAAGAAGCAAAAATTAAAGATTAATTAATAATTACAACTAAACACCTCAACGCCTAAACAACTCAACAACTAAACCCCCACACCCATGCTCTACCTCTTCCTAAGTATTTTATCAAGTATTGCAATTCTAATTATTTTTAAGGTTATTGGTAAATACAATATTAAGGTAATTCAACCAATAATCATTAACTATTTTGTAGCATCAATATTAGGATTTCTATCTGCAGGACTAACCCTTAAAGAAATCATAGAAATACCAACAGATTGGATATTGCCAGGAGTTTTTATTGGAAGTCTCTATGTTTTTACATTCTTTCTTATTGGATATTCAACCAAAAAAGCAGGAATGGCACTAACAACCATAGCTTCCAAGATGAGCTTCGTTTTTCCAATGTTCTTCTCCATACTAATTGATTCTAATGATAATTATTCAAATACCAAATTTATATTATTACTGATGGCAATACTTGCAGTATTTCTATCAGTATATAAAAAGAAAACAAAAACAATAGACTCATTATTTATAATATTACTGCCATTTATACTCTTTGTACTAATGGGAATTGCTGATTCTCTTGTGAAATTTGCCCAAAACTCATTTGTGAAAAACGAAAGCCAATCCTCAATCTTCTCGTTTCTAATTTTCTCCTTTGCTGCAATATGGGGATTAATATTAATAATATTTCAAAAAGACAAAAAAGAAATCATTCAATCAAAAGTATTAATTACAGGACTAATATTAGGAATATGCAATTTTGGCTCCCTCTACTTTTTTATAAATGCATTAAACTCCCTAACATTTAACAACTCATTAGTAATAGCCTTAAACAATATGGGAGTAGTCTTATTCTCTATTATAATAGCTCTAACTTTATTTAAAGAAAAAATAACCAAACTAAACAAAGCAGGAATAGCATTCACCATAATAACATTTATTGCAATAATTGCATTTATATAATGTAATACCCCCAACCCCCTAAAGGGGACTTAAGCAATTTAACGAATATCTCCCTTTAGGGTAGGGGTAATACATATTTATTCCCCTTGTTTTTAGGAATAAAGTTC
>DIOL01000023.1:25455-25716 GCA_002423895.1 Bacteroidales bacterium UBA5515
TTTATGGAGCAAATCCAGAAATATTTGTAAAAGCAAAAGAGTTACGTGAAAACATGACTGATGCTGAGAAAATGTTATGGAGTCGTTTGAAAAATAAGCAAATTGGAGAAAGATTTAAACCCCAACATCCTATTTCAATATTTATAGTTGATTTCTATTGCCATAGTAAAAAACTTGTAGTTGAAATTGATGGGGGTTATCATAAAACTCAATTAGAATATGATAATGGAAGAACATCTGAACTTGAACATTTTGGAATAA
>DIOL01000023.1:25970-26195 GCA_002423895.1 Bacteroidales bacterium UBA5515
CCCCAACCCCCTAAAGGGGACTTTTCGTTATCCCATAGAGCATGATAAAAGTTCAATAGCACAATTCCCCTTTAGGGGTTAGGGGTAAAACAAAGGTGATTTATAGAATAAAAAAGTTAAAATAACCCCCAACCCCCTAAAGGGGACTTAAGCAATATAACGAATATCTCCCTTTAGGGCAGGGGTAATACATATTTATTCTCCTTGTTTTTAGGAATAAAGTTC
>DIOL01000023.1:26299-31884 GCA_002423895.1 Bacteroidales bacterium UBA5515
AAAGTTCAATAGCACAATTCCCCTTTAGGGGTTAGGGGTAAAAACAAAATATAATAAATAGAAAAGAAATGAAGAATATCTTAATAACCGGAGGAGCAGGATTTATAGGCTCCCATGTAGTAAGGCTATTTGTAAATAAATATCCTGAATATAATATTATAAATCTTGATAAGCTAACCTATGCAGGTAATCTGGCTAATTTAAAAGATATTGAGAATAAACCAAATTATAAATTTATAAAAGCCGATATATGCGATTTTGATAATATAATGAAGATATTCTCTAATGAAAAAATAGATGGAGTTCTTCACCTTGCAGCCGAAAGCCATGTGGACAGAAGTATAAAAGACCCTTTCACATTTGCTCAAACCAATGTAATGGGAACCCTTAGTCTATTGCAGGCAGCCAAACACCATTGGGAAGGAAACTATGAAGGGAAACTATTCTATCATATTTCAACTGATGAAGTTTATGGAGCATTAAATTTTGATAATACACTTTTTACAGAAAACACTTCCTATGATCCACACTCACCATATTCAGCATCCAAAGCCTCATCTGACCATTTTGTAAGAGCATTCCATGATACTTATGGTTTACCAGTAGTAATAACCAACTGTTCCAACAACTATGGACCATACCAATTCCCAGAAAAACTAATACCATTATTTTTAAATAATATTAGAAATAATAAACCACTTCCAGTTTATGGAAAAGGAGAAAACGTTAGAGACTGGCTATTTGTTGAAGACCATGCAAGAGCAATAGATTTAATCTTCCATAAATGCAAAATTGGCGACACCTACAATATTGGAGGCTTCAACGAATGGAAAAATATTGACCTTATTAAAGTAATGATTCGCACAGCCGACCGAATATTAGGAAGAAAAGAAGGCGAAAGTGAAAAACTGATAACCTACGTTAAAGACCGTGCAGGACACGACCTTCGCTATGCCATAGACTCCACTAAACTAAAAACAGAATTATGCTGGGAACCAAGCCTACAATTTGAAGAAGGAATAGAAAAAACAATAAAATGGTATTTAGAAAACCAGGACTGGGTAGATAACATAACCTCCGGTGACTACGAAAAATACTATAAAGAAATGTACGGAAACAGGTAGATTCCAGTGAAAAGTTAAAAGTGAAAAGTGAAAAACTGCATAAAATGACTGACATTTTAAAATTACCGTAAAGTGGAAGAGGCTTAAAACCGTAAAGAAAGTTTATACTGTTTGAGTGAAACGAGTTTATAAACTTTTAGGTTTTCAGACTCTGGAATAGGTAATTTTGAACAGTCTTGATCTTTTGTTACTTTTGCATCAAGGTAAAAGTAAATAGAAAAATTTTAAACTTGTAGAATTTTAAGTTTAATTTTAGGAATATTTGAACAGTCTTGATCTTTTGTTACTTTTCTATCAAGAGACCCGAAGATCAAAGCTCGAGAAGAAAGTAAAAGCAATGAAACTCCCATCACCAAGTCAAAAGGCCACTACCTATTTACCTAATTTATACAACAAAACTAAACAAATACAAGAATTTAAATAAAAAACTACCAATTAAGACAAGAATAAGTATTATATTTGCTCTTTCAAAAACAAAACAACACTCCAGCAGTAACAAACCTAAGCATGTAACTGACGGAGCTTTGCAATTCAATGAGGTCTGAACTCTGATTTAACTGATTAAATGATTAGCATGAGTGTTAACCCCTAAATCCCCTAAAGGGGACTTACCCATTACAAATAATAACTCCCTTTAGGGTAAGGGTAATACATATTTGTTCCCTTTAGGGGTCAGGGGTATATAAAGTGAAAAACTGCTTCGCCCCAACCGACATTTTGAATTTGTCCACGAATTACTCTAATTGCACAAAGATATACGGCATCGCTCAATCGACATTTTAAAATTACCGTAAAATGTAAGAGGCTTAAAACCGTAAAAAGTTTATTCTGTTTGAGCGAAGCGAGTTTATAAACTTTTAGGTTTTCAGACTCTGGAATAGGTGATTTTGAACAGTCTTGATCTTTTGTTACTTTTGCATCAAGGTAAAAGTAAGTATATAAGAAAAATAATAAAAAACATATGAAAGATATAAAAATAGCTGTAATTGGCCTAGGCTACGTTGGCCTACCATTAGCAAGGTTGTTTTCAACCAAATTTCCAACAATTGGATACGACATTAATCAGGAAAGAATTAACCGCCTTATGCAAGGCAAGGACGATACTCTAGAAGTAGATGATTCTCTATTAAAGGAAGCAATAGACAAACATAATTTTATTTGCACCACCGATTTAGATAAGATACGTGAGTGCAATTTCTATGTTGTTACAGTACCAACCCCAGTTGACAGACATAATAATCCAGACCTTACTCCATTATACAAAGCATCTGAAACAGTAGGTAAGGTAATAAGCAAAGGAGATATAGTTGTATATGAATCTACAGTTTATCCAGGAGTTACAGAAGAAGAATGTTTACCAGTAGTTGAAAGAGTATCAGGATTAAAATTTAATCAAGACTTTTTTGCAGGATATAGCCCAGAAAGAATAAACCCAGGCGACAAAGAACATACAGTAGAAAAGATTAGAAAAGTAACTTCTGGTTCAACACCTGAAATAGCAACGATAGTTGATGATACTTATAATTCAGTTTTAATCAATGGAACACATAAAGCAAGCTCAATAAGAGTAGCTGAAGCATCCAAGATTATTGAAAACTCACAAAGAGACGTAAACATAGCCTTTATGAATGAGCTGGCAAAAATCTTCAATGCTATGGGAATTGACACAAACGATGCTATTGAGGCAGCAGGTTCTAAATGGAATTTTATTAAACTTAAACCAGGCTTAGTCGGAGGACATTGTATTTCTGTTGACCCATATTACCTAATCCAAAAAGCACAAGTTTATGGAGTATTGCCAAGAATAATGTCAGACGCAAGACGACTAAATGACAATATGGGTGAATACGTAGCCAATAGAGTTATAAAGCTAATGAACCTTAAAGGAGTAGTGGTTAAAGATGCCAAAATCCTTATATTAGGAATTACCTTCAAAGAAAACTGCCCAGACATACGCAACACTAAAGTAGTGGATATAGTTCACACCCTAGAACCATACACCAAAAACATAACCATCTACGACCCATGGGCAAACCCAGAAGAAGTAAAACACGAATACAAAGTAGAAATAACCACAACCCTACCAAACGACAAATTCGATACAATAATATTAGCAGTAGCACATAACCAATTCTTAGAATTAGACCTAACAACACTAAGAAAAGAAAATAGCGTATTATACGACGTAAAAAATATCTTACCAAAAGAAATAGTAGACGGAAGATTGTAATTTAAAATTTAAAACTTACAATTTAAAAATAGAAGAAGAACACGGCATAGACAGACCGACATTTTAAATTTTCCGTAAAGAAATTCAAGTCAAAATTCGTTAAGCAAGTTTATTCTGTCTGAGCGAAGCGAGTTTATAAACTTGTAGAATTTTGATTGGAATTTTAGAAAAATTTGAACAGTCTTGATTTTTGCAACTTTGTATCAAGACAAAGTGGATAAAAAAAGAAGAAAGGGTGGATATTGGAAGATAAAAGTGAAAAACTAATTAAATGAAAATGGAGTTAGGAATTAATAGAGTTATGAATTAGGAGTGAGGAATTAGGAATTAAATCAACATTCAACAACTCAACAACTCAACGCACAACAATTTAAAAATTAAAACTTCAAAATTAAAAATAGAAGAAGATTCAAAAATCAAAACTTACAATTTAAAAATAGAACAGCGATAAAGCAACACACTATTGTAATTTATTTTATATTTGCAGAATAAATAATACAGAGATGATAGATAGATTAATAATTAAAGAATTTGGACCCATAGAAGAACTTGATGTTCAAAAATTAGGACCAATAAATATTTTTATAGGAGCAAATGGTAGTGGTAAGAGTTTTGTATTAAAAGCTATATATTCGGTAATAAAATCAATTGAGCAATATAAGAGAGGAAAGGAAATTAAAACAATTGGAGAATTATTATCAGATAAATTGTATTGGACATTCCAGCCAAATAATTTAGGAGATTTAGTCAGAAAAAAATCAGAAGACCCTTTAAAATTTAGAATCTATGATAATAATCATAATGAGTTTTATTTTTCATTTGGTAAAAACACAACTAAATCAATAAAAACAATAGATAATACATTTCCAAGTACAGAAGTAAATTCAATATTTCTACCTACAAAAGAAATTTTATCATCCAGAACAATAATAACAAATCTAAAAGATAGAGATAAAGAATTTGGATTTGATGACACATATTACGATTTAGCAAAATCACTAACCCCAGTAACAAAGGGAAAAAACTACAAACAGTTTTCAAAATCTCGAGAAAAATTGAACAATTCAATTAATGGGAGGATATTTTATGATAACGAGAGGAAAGAATGGAAATTTAGAGATAATGAAAAATATGAGTATCCAATAGGAATAACATCAGAAGGAGTAAAGAAAATCTCTATTATCGACACATTATTGGGAAATAGATACCTTTCAAAAGGCTCAACAATCTTTATTGATGAACCAGAATCTAATCTTCACCCAAAGTTATTATTTGAATTTTTGGATATTATATATGAATTATCACAGATGGGAATACAATTTTTTATAGCAACACATTCCTATTTTGTTGTAAAGAAATTATACATAATAGCCCAAAAAAATAAAAAATCAATACCCATTATATCCTTTGAAAAAGATAAAACCAATATATCAAATCTAAAACAAGGATTACCAGACAATCCAATAATAAACGAATCTATTAATCTTTACAAGGAGGAAATAGACATATGAGTGTTGTTGAATCCGGTATGACTTTCATAATAAAGAATGAAGATAATTTATTCTATATTGAAAAATCTCAATTATATAAAGGTCTTTCAACTAATTCAATAAAGATAGCAGAGTTTTTATATATAGATGATAAAACTTGTTATATAATTGAAGCAAAATCATCATCTCCAAATCCAAATAATAGCGAAGAAAGATTTGATGAATATATTGAAGAGATAAAAGCAAAATTTATAAATGCATATTCTATTTATATAGCAAATAGGTTGCAAAGGCATACACAAAATGATTTCAATGAAATGCAAAAACCTTTTCAAAACCTAAACCTTAAATCGCAAACCTTTAGTTTTGTATTGATAATAAAAGAACATAAAACAGATTGGCTTTCCCCAATATCCGATTCACTTAAACAAAGAATAAAAGTTTTCTTGAAATCCTGGAATATTAAAGATGCAGATGTAAAAGTATTAAATGAAGAGATAGCAAGGGATAAAGGTTTTATTATTTAATAACCCTTAAACAACTCAACCCCTCAACCCCTAAATATTCAAACAATTTAAAATTGAAGAAAGGTAATTTAAAAATTAAAACTAACAATTTAAAAATAAAAGAAGAACACGGCATAGACAGACCGACATTTTAAAATTACCGTAAAGTGGAAGAAGCTTAAAGTCGTAAAGAAAGTTTATACTGTTTGAGCGAAGCGAGTTTATAAACTTTTAG
>DIOL01000023.1:32031-105676 GCA_002423895.1 Bacteroidales bacterium UBA5515
AATAGGTAATTTTGAACAGTCTTGATTTTTTGTTACTTTTTTATCAAGAAAAAAGTAAATAGAAAACTGTTTATAAACTTTTAGGATATAAATTTCTGTAATAGGTAAATTTAAACAGACTTGATTTTTTGTTACTTTTTTATCAAGAAAAAAGTAAATAGAGAACTTTCCTAGTGAACAATTTGAAGAAGAAATAAATGAAACTGAGGAATTAATAGAGTTATGAATTAGGAGTGAGGAATTAGGAATTAGAAATTAATTATAATTCAACATTCAAAACTCCACATTCAAAACACCTCAAGAACTAAACAACTCAATATTCAAACAATTTAAAAATTAAAAATTCAAATTTAAAAGTTTAACAAAGGACGAAAGATTGTAAAAAATCCAATTTGAAAGTTGCAAGAAAAAATATCTCAACGCATCAATAATTAAAAATTGAATCTATGGCACTATTTACAGAAGAAAGATTAAGAAATAGAGTAAAAAGTCAATTCTATAAAGGTGGTTACGATTACATTAATGATTCAAAAGCTAAAAAATTTCTTAATGAATCAGTAAATCAACAAAAGTTATTTTCTGCTCAATCAAAAATATACGATATATTTCTTTCACATAGTTCTAATGATGCTGAAATAGTAGCTGGTTTAAAATTAGAGTTAGAAGATTTGGGGTATTCAGTTTATGTTGATTGGATTGAAGACCCATTAATGAATAGAACAAGTGTGACAAAAGAAACTGCATTAATTCTTCAAGATAGAATGAAAAATTGTAAATCATTGATATATGCTTTTTCAGAAAATGCTTCAAATTCTAAATGGATGCCATGGGAATTAGGATATTTTGATGCTTTGAAAGGAACTGTGGCAGTTTTGCCAATTTCAAAAACCAATAAAACTTCTTATATCGGTTCAGAATACCTTGGTATCTATAACTATATACAAATTGATAAGATTGAAAGTTCTAACATCGGAGCTTTGTGGGTCCATGAAACTCAATCAAAGTACATTATTTTTAATTCTTGGTTAAATGGAATTAATCCTATTCAAAGATGAAATATAGCAGTGAAATAGAGGTATTTATTAATGACTATGTAAATGACCTTTCAGAAAAATAATGATTTTTTTAAGATAGAGATAATATTGAAATTAAATTATGCTATGAAAAAAGAGCTTAAGAATTTTGTTGATAAATATATAAAAGCGATAAATTTAGAAAATGCTGCAATTTTTGCTGGTGCTGGTTTATCAGTTGCATCTGGATTAGTCAATTGGAAAGAGTTATTAAAAGATATAGCGAACGAATTAAATTTAGATGTCAATAAAGAAGTTGATTTAATATCACTTGCTCAGTATTATGTAAATGAAAAGGGCGGAAGAGGTGTAATAAACTCTGAACTAGTAGAACAGTTTACTAAAGGTGTAGAATTAAATGTAAATCATGAAATATTATCTTCTTTGCCAATAAAAACGTTTTGGACTACTAACTATGATAACTTAATAGAAACATCACTAGAAAAGGCTGGTAAAATAGTAGATAAAAAAATATGCGTATCTAATCTTGCTGTTTGTACACCAAGAAGAGATGTTGTGTTGTATAAAATGCATGGAGATGTATCGATGACTCACGATGCTATATTGACAAAAGATGATTATGAAATGTATAATGATAAACATCAACTTTTTACTACTGCACTTCAAGGAGATTTAGTCTCAAAAACTTTTTTATTTATTGGATTCAGTTTTGAAGACCCTAATCTTGATTATATTTTAAGTAGAATAAGGATACTTTTAGGACAGAATACTCCAAGTCATTATTGTTTCTTTAAATCAATATCAGAGGCAAATTATCAAAAAAAAGAGGATTATCTTTATGATAAAGTAAAACAAGATTTAAAAATAAATGACTTGAAAAGGTATGGTATTCATGCATTAATGATAGATGACTATAGTGAAATTACAGAAGTATTAAAATTAATTCATACTAAATTAAAAAGAAAAAATATCTTTATCTCTGGTGCTGCTCATGAATATGGATATTTGGGAAAAGAAAAGGCAGAAAAGTTAATTTTCGATTTTTCTAAAAAAATAGCGGAAAATGATTATAAAATAATATCAGGTTTTGGATTAGGGATTGGTAGTTCTGTAATTAATGGGGCTTTAGACTATATCTATTCAAGTAATAAAGGTCATATAGATGATTACCTTGTTTTAAGACCTTTCCCTCAAAATATTATCGGTGATAGCGAAAGAAGAAAACTATGGACTCAATATCGAACCACAATGTTGTCAGAGGCGGGTATTGCTGTGTTTTTTTTCGGAAATAAAATTAATAAGGAAGGTAATATTGTGAAATCAGATGGTTTGATAGAAGAGTTTGAAATTGCAATTAAATTGGGATTAAAAGTTATACCCGTTGGGTGTACTGGTTATGTGTCAAAAGAATTATGGAATAAAGTAATGCAAAACTATGATGCATATTATCCTCAAGATACCGAATTAAAGAAATCGATAAAAATATTAGGACAGGATAATTTGGATGAGATTCAGATTATTAATAACATTATAAAATCAATAAATTTACTACAAAATAAAATATAGTTATGGGAAGAAAGGTTTTTGTATCATATAAGTATAAAGATGAACTTGTAGCCAAACTTCAAGATTCATATTATGAAGAAGTAAATGGTAATTTGATTTGGAATCAAAGGAATACTCGTGTTCGAGATTATGTGAATTTACTTCAAGAAAAAATTGGAAAAGATAATATCAATTTAGGAGAAAAAGATGGAGAGAGCTTAGATGATTTTTCAGACGATAAAATTGAATCTATTTTAAAAGGGAAAATAAGACAATGTAGTATTACAATTGTCCTGATTTCTGAAGGAATGAAGGAAAATAATAAGTCAGAAAAAGAGCAATGGGTCCCTTGGGAAATTTCATATTCATTACGAGAAGTACCAACTAGTTGGAATATTAAACATATGAATGCAGTTTTAGGTATTGTACTACCAAATAAAAGTGGAACTTATGATTGGTATTATACTGAAAATAAAAACTGCAACAGTGTAACACATCATACAGGTAAGCTTTTTAATATTTTGAGTAATAATATGTTTAATGTTAAGGATAAAGAATTTAGGGAATGTAATGGTTCAGATATTTATACTAATGACGAACCATCATTAATTAAAACTGTAAGATGGGATGATTTTATTGATGGGACAAATTATGAAACATATATAAAAAAGGCTATTGAAATTAAAGATGATGCAGAATCTTATATTGTTCGGGTAAATCTTGATTAACATTACTCATAATGAGAAAATATAATTAGGAAAAAATAGAAGGAATTAATAACTCAATGACTAAACACCTCAACCCACAACAATCTAAAAATTAAACAAATGAAAGACAATAAAGACAAAGAAAACATCCAAAAGCTTATTGATTTGGAGGTTGAGAGGAAGTTAAAGGAAAGGGGTGATAAGGACAAGGTGGTTTCTTTTGATGAGTTTATTGTTTTTACTTCTAAAAGTGGTGGTATGCCTGAGTGGAAGTTAAGAGAGGCTTTTAGGGCTTGGAATGAGGCTATTATGGAGTTGAGTGATGAGGAAAGAAAGGAGCTTCTTGAGAATATAAGAATTAGTACTGGTATTGAGTTTAAGATACTTGAGGAGGACAGTTAGAATAGTTTTAAATTGTAATTTATAATTTTTAAATTACCTAAATCATGCTAATCGGCTTGCCGCTTGCCTTAGCAAGAAATCCTTTAATCCTGTATTATCGACTTGTCGCTTTCCTCAGAAAGAATCCTGATTCAGACAACAGGCAACAATCAACAAATAAAGAAATGGAAAACAGCGATCAAAAAAATATCAAAAAGCTTATTGCTTTGGAGATTGATAAGAAGATTAAGGAAAGGAGTTTTACTGGTAGGGTTATTTCTGAAGAGGAGGTTATTGAAAAGATTTCTGAGTTGAGTGGTATTCCGAAAGATAGGGTTAATGGGGTTTTTGAACTTATTGGTAATTATGCTGCTGAGTTGTATAATAGGGATAAGGAGGAGTATAAAGAGTTTTTGAAAGCTATTCTAAAGATTGATGAAATTGATATTATTGAGGAAGACAGTTAAGAGTTTTTCTGAGTTAAAAGTTAGGAATTAATTCCACATTCAAAATTCCTCATTCTTTTTTGTATATTTGCATTTGTTTTATTGCTTAATTGAGCTTAATTAATATGAGGCTTTTTAATATATCTAATGATTTTAATAGTTATCAGCAACTTATTCACTTTTATAATGATAATAAGAATAAGATGTTTGCAGATATTGAATTAGATTTAAAACAATTTTTCTGTGCTAATTTAAGTGCCGCTTTAGGAGCAATCTTAGATAAACTAATAATTAATTCTAATAATATCTGTTTTACTAACATAGATAAAGCTATTGAAACGATTTTAAAAAAGAATGATTTTTTGAGTTTCTATGGTTATAATAGCGAAAAAGACATTTATGGGACTACTGTTAAATACAAAAAGATATTACCAAGAGATGCAAAGTATTTCAGAAATTACATCGAAAAAGAATTTATTGAATCGAATTTAAGTAATCTCCCAAATATGTCAATGGGAGTAAAGCATAGTATTATTGAAGCTATTTACGAAATATTTGTAAATGCTCAAATACATAGTCAAACTGAATATATCTACTCTTGTGGTCAACTATTCCATACCAAGAATGAGATATTTTTTACTTTAGTTGATACAGGAATAACAATTAAAGATTGTGTTAATAATAGATTTAATTCAAGCTTAACTTCTTTACAGGCAATTAAATGGGCATTAGAAGATAAGAATACTACAAAAAGAAATATAACAGGTGGGATTGGATTGGCGTTTTTGAAAGAGTTTATAAAAAATAATAAGGGGCTATTACAAATAGTAAGCAATGATGGTTATTATTCTTTTGATGAAAAAGGTGAACAATATAAATTATTTTCTGGAAAATTTCCAGGAACAATTGTAACTATAAAATTCAGAACAGATGATAAGTGTCATTATTCTTTAAAAAGTGAGAAGGATATTAATTTAGAAAATATATTTTAGAGATGGAAAAGAAAACTATAATAATAATAAATGTATATAATATCATTGGAGATAAAACAGCAATGGAAGCTGAACAGGGTCAAAAGATATTTAAGCTTATAGATATGGCATTTAAAGAAGACAAGAATATTGATATTTCATTTCAGAATATAGAGCTAATTACTACTGCTTTTCTTAATACGGCAGTAGGTCAGTTATATAAAGATTATGAGGAGGGATATATTAGGAACCATTTAAAAATATCAAATCTTACAAATTCAGGGGCTATTAGATTAAAAAGAGTTGTTGAAACTGCAAAGCTATTTTATAAGGATCCAGATAGATTAGAACAAAGTATTAGAGATATTTTAGATGAATAGTTATGGCAAGGAAATATAGACTTAATCAAATAAATCAATTGACAAATAATGATGTCTTTGTTGATGCTAATGTCTTAATTTATATATTTTGGCCTACTGGCTCATATTATGAAAATGAATATTCAAAAGCTTTAAAAGAATTACGAAATCAAGGAAATAATTTATATATAAATTTCTTAGTAATTTCTGAGGCAATAAATAGAATGTTAAGAATAGAATATAGTAAAAGTTCAGCTTTCAACAAGTTTAAAGATTATAGAAACTCAACAGATGCTAAACAAGCATTAGCAGATATTTATACAATAGTTAAAGATGATATTTTAACAAGGTTTGAGGTAGTAGATAAAGAATTTAATAAAGAAGAAATTGAGAGATTTTTAGTAGTTGAGGATATTGATATAAATGATAAGGCAATTCTTGAAGTATGTAAAGAGAATAATATGATACTATTAACAAATGATAGTGATTTTAAGAATTCAAATATAGATTTGCTAACTTGTAATAATAAGCTTTTGAGTTAGGAGTTAGGAATTAGGAATTAATTCAACATTCAACATTCCTAATTGTAAACATCTCAACAACTAAAAAAATGGATGACAAAGCAAAAATTGAAAAATTAGTTTTAAAGGAGATTGAGGCTAAGAAGAATTTGCATTCTATTGAATATTTATTTCAAATTGAGAAGATGGCACCTTTGGTTGCCAAAGAAATGAATATCAATGAAAATACTGTTAGAGAGGTTCTAAATTCTACGGTTGGTATTTTGGAGGATATGGTTAAATATGATAAGGAATCTGTTATTGAACTACTTGAAAACAATTTTAAAATTAAGCTTGAAAATGACGATACATAGGAGTATTATTTCAATATATAGTGATTAGAAATTCAATAAATAATGCTTTGAATTTCAATAAATCACTGTGCTTTTTGTTGATTCTAATAGCCTAAAAGTCTCACTTATTGGGTAAAAAAATCTCACTTTTTAGGTCAAAAAGTCTCACTTTTTTGCTGGAAAGTCTCACTTTTTGGGTATAAAAGTCTCACTTTTTTAGTGGAAAAGTCTCACTTTTTGGGTTGTTTTTATTGCATAATGGACTTCATATTATTGTATATCTAATTTGGTTTTATTGATTAAAAATTCAGATTATGGCTATAAAATACTTTAAATACAAAAGAAAAGTCTTTTCAAATGGCGAGGTAAAGGAGAAATTTATGCCTCAAATTCAGGTGGAGTCTCCTGTGGATTTTGAGCAGATTGCAGATATGATTGAAAAAAAGAGTACTATGAGTAGGGGGGATATTATGGGGGTATTGGCAGAGTTGGAAGTTACTACTTGCTATATGTTGGAAAATGGTCATCCTGTTACTCTGGGTTTAATGGGTACTTTTTATCCATATATTGAAGCAACAACTGTTGATGATGCCCAAAGTGTTACTTCAAGACTAATAAAAAGATTTAAAATTATATTCAAACCTTCAACTTATTTGAAAAGGAGGTTTAAACATGTAGGTTTTGTTCTTGGCGATAACACCATTAGAGAGGTTAAGTCAAGAAAATAACTTAAGATATACTATCTATTTGTATGGATGGTTCTAATTCACACTATTTATTAACCAAATTCATTTTTCTATGAAATTCAAAAAATGGAAAAAGAAGATTACTACTGGCTTTTCACCTGGTGAGAAGTACGTGGCTAAAATTGTTAAAGGGGAGACAATTCCTTTTAAGAGAATGGCTGAAATGATGGTAACGTCAAGCACAGTGAGCAAAGGGGACACCCTAAACGTTTTGGATTCTTTGGTAACCCAAACGCTTTACATGCTCGAGGCTGGACATTCCGTTAAGTTCGATGGTTTAGGAACTTTCTACCCAAAGGCTAAGGTTAAGGCTATGGCTACTGCTGATGAAGTTACTGCTGAAACCATTGAGTCAATTGGTATCGGATTTCTTGCTCAAGCAGATGCAAGAGATAAGATGAAGAAGGCATCTATTAGCATAGATCCTTTGGATGAGCCAACAACTGGAGCTTAGTAATCAGAGAGAAGTTCATTGTGAACGCTTTGAACTTCTCTTTTTTTAACTTGAAAATTATCAGAATCTTTATCAGAATCAGGATTTCCTAGATTTAAAGATTTACTTGATTCAAGAGATAATCCTATTAATCAAATAATCCTGAATTATCGACTTTGTCGATTTCGTAAGAAAGAATCTTGATTCAGAAAAAAATAAAATCCGTGTGAATCTGTGGACAAAACTCAAATAAGATGAAATACAAAATAACAAAGAAGAAACAAGCCCTCAAAGATAATGAGGAAAGATATATAGCAACTCTCGATTTAGGAGAATATATTGATTATAATCATGTTCTTGAAGAAATGCAAAGAAGAACGCATTTGAATAGAGGAACAGTAAGTTCAATGCTTATTAATTTAAGTGAATTGATAATCCAATATCTAACCTCAGGGCATCCAGTCGATTTGGGACCAATTGGAAAAATGAAACCAAGAATTTCAGCCCAATCGCAAAAAACCAAAGAAGAAGTAACAACAAAAACCATAACCACAAAATCCACCCTATATTTGCCTTCAAAAGAGATAAAAGATGCAATGAATGCAGTGAAGTTTGTTAAATCTGATTCTTCGGATGTGGAAGTGGAAAAGTAGGGAAAATAAGATAAATAATATGGAATTAATAAAAACAGAAATTGAAGGAGTGGTAATCCTTAAGCCAAAATTTTTTGGTGATGAAAGGGGTTATTTCTTTGAGAGTTTTAGAGAAGATTATATATATGAAAATGTTTGTAAAAATAAATTCGTTCAAGATAATGAATCTTCTTCAAAATATGGAGTAATTAGAGGTTTACATTTCCAAAAACCTCCTCATGCTCAAAGTAAATTAGTAAGAGTAGTGAAAGGAAAGGTTTTGGATGTTGCAGTTGATATAAGAAAAGATTCTCCAACCTTTGGAAAACATGTAGCAGTTGAACTTTCGGAGGAAAATAAATTACAATTCTTTCTCCCAAGAGGAATGGCACATGGATATGCTGTACTTTCTGAAGAAGCGATTTTCCAATACAAATGCGATAATTACTACGCTCCACAATCAGAAGGTTCAATAATTTGGAATGATCCAACTTTGAATATTGATTGGGGAATACCTTCAGATAAGGTTGTGGTTTCGGAGAAAGATAAATATCATCCTACATTTAAAGATTTTCAACTTAATTATTAAATCAAATTATAGATTTGTAACATGAAAGGAATTGTATTAGCTGGAGGTTCGGGAACAAGACTTTTCCCAATCACTAAAGGGGTTAGTAAACAAATGCTACCAATATATGATAAACCAATGGTATATTATCCAATTTCTGTTTTAATGTTGGCAGGAATAAGAGAAATATTAATAATTTCAACTCCTGAAGATTTACCAGGTTTCAAAAGACTTTTAGGAGACGGTTCCGATTATGGAGTGGAGTTTTCTTATGCAGAACAACCTTCTCCAGATGGTTTAGCACAGGCATTTATAATAGGAGAAGATTTTATTGGTAAAGATTCAGCTTGCTTAGTACTTGGTGATAATATATTTTATGGGTCTAATTTTTCAACATTATTATCTGATGCAGTAAAGGAAGCAGAAAAAGAAAATAAGGCTACTGTTTTTGGTTATTGGGTTAATGATCCAGAACGATATGGTGTTGCGGAGTTTGATGAAAATGGAAATTGTTTATCAATTGAAGAAAAACCACAAGAACCTAAATCTAATTATGCTGTTGTAGGACTTTATTTCTATCCAAATAAAGTAGTTGAAGTAGCAAAGAATATTAAACCTTCTGCAAGGGGAGAATTGGAAATTACAACAGTTAATCAGGAATTTTTAAAGGAAATAAAATTAAAAGTTCAAACTTTAGGTAGAGGATTTGCATGGTTGGATACAGGAACACACGATTCGTTATCTGAAGCTTCAAATTTTGTTGAAGTATTAGAAAAGAGAACGGGATTAAAAATTGCTTGTTTAGAAGAAATTGCTTTTTCAAAAGGTTGGATAACAAAAGAAAAAATCATAGAATTAGCAAAACCTATGATAAAAAACCAATACGGTCAATATCTTTTACGTCTAATAGATTAATAAGAAAAAAATGAAGAATATATTAATAACCGGAGGAGCTGGATTTATTGGCTCACATGTAGTAAGACTTTTTGTAAATAATTATCCAGATTATAATATAATTAATCTTGATAAACTCACTTATGCAGGTAACTTGGCAAACTTAAAGGATATTGAAAATATGCCAAACTATAAGTTTATTAAGTCTGATATTTGTGATTTTGATACAATGCTTAATGTTTTTAAAGAAAACAATATAGATGGAGTAATTCATCTTGCAGCTGAAAGCCACGTTGATAGAAGTATTAAAGATCCTTTTACTTTTGCTCAAACTAATGTTTTAGGTACTCTATCATTATTACAGGCTGCAAAAGAATGTTGGAAAGATAGTTTTGATAATAAATTATTCTATCATATTTCGACAGATGAAGTGTATGGAGCTTTGGAATTAACAAAACCTGATGGTAATGCACCATTTGGAGATGATTTCTTTACAGAAGCTACAAGCTATAATCCACATTCACCATATAGTGCATCAAAAGCATCGAGTGATCATTTTGTTAGAGCATTTCATGATACTTATGGATTGCCAATAGTTATAACAAATTGTTCAAACAACTACGGTCCTTATCAGTTTCCAGAAAAACTAATACCATTATTTATAAACAATATTAGACATAATAAACCACTTCCAGTTTATGGAAAAGGAGAAAATGTAAGAGATTGGCTTTATGTAGTTGACCATGCAAGAGCAATTGATACAATATTCCATAATGGAAAAATTGGAGATACATATAATATTGGAGGTTTTAATGAATGGAAAAATATAGATATAATAAAGGTAATCATTAAAACAGTAGATAGATTATTAGGTAGAAAAGAAGGTGAAAGCGAAAAACTAATAACTTATGTAACCGATAGGGCAGGACATGATTTACGTTATGCAATAGATTCATCCAAATTAAAAAATGAATTAGGTTGGGAGCCATCACTTCAATTTGAAGAAGGAATAGAAAAAACAGTACGTTGGTATTTGGATAATCAAGAGTGGATGGATAATGTAACGAGCGGAGATTATGAAAAGTATTATGCTAATATGTATAAGTAGGTATTTATTTGATGCAATAAATCATCAATTTAAAATTTAAAACTTACAATTTAAAAATTGAAAATGTCCGAATCACTAAAAAACAAAACAATTAAAGGAGTAAGTTGGAGCTTTGTAGATAATATTGCTGGTTCTGGTATAATGTTTCTTGTTGGAATTATATTAGCAAGAATACTAACACCTAAGGAATTTGGATTAATTGGGATTATCTCAATATTTATAGCAGTTTTTAACTCTATAGTAGATTCTGGATTTTCAAATGCACTAATAAGAAAGAATAACGCAACCCATATTGATTATAATACTGCTTTTATATTTAATTTAATTCTAAGTGGAGCTTTATTTCTTGGATTATTTTTTCTAGCTCCCTTTGTAGGGACTTTCTTTAAAGAGCCTCAGCTTGTACCTCTAACAAGAGCAATGTCGGTAATAGTATTAATAAATGCTTTTGCCTTAGTTCAAAGAACCTTATTAGTAAAAAGAGTTGATTTTAAAACCCAAACAAAAATTTCAATAATTGCTTCAATCACAAGTGGCGTTATTGGAATTGGGATGGCTTTAAAAGGTTTTGGAGTTTGGAGTTTAGTTGCACAACAAATCTCAAGACAATTATTAAACACTGTGTTTCTTTGGATATTTAATAAATGGTTACCAAAATTAGAATTTTCAATTAAAAGTTTTAAAGAATTATTTGGATTTGGATGGAAGCTATTAGTTTCTGGATTGATTGATACAATTTGGAGAGAAATTTATCAGGTGGTTATTGGTAAGGTTTATGCTCCAAGTACTCTAGGACAATATACAAGAGCAAAACAATTTTCTGATATCTTTTCATCAAATCTTTCGGGTGTAGTCCAAAGAGTAAGTTATCCTGTTCTTAGCTCAATTCAAGATGATAATGAAAGACTAAAGCAAGCATATAAGAAAGTCATTAAATCAACTATGTTTATGTCTTTTGTTTTAACCTTAGGATTAGCAGCAGTTGCAAAACCAATGGTATTAGTATTGATTGGAGAGAAATGGTTGCCCTCAGTAGAATTTCTACAAATAATATGTTTTTCAGCAATGCTTTATCCTCTTCATGCAATTAATCTTAATATGCTACAAGTTAAAGGACGTTCCGATTTATTCCTAATATTAGAAATTATAAAAAAAACAATTGCAATTGGACCAATCCTATTAGGTATTTTTGTTAATATAAATGCAATGCTTTGGGGTTCTGTACTTACAAGTTTTTTTGCTCTTTATCTTAACGCTTATTATTCTGGAAGAGATCTAAATTATAGTATATTAGAACAAGTTAAAGATATTCTACCTTCATTTCTAATAGCTTTTCTAATGGCAGGAATAGTATGGGCGATATCATTTATAAATATCTCTCCATTTATATTGCTTCCAATTCAAATTCGTATTGGATTTTTAATTATCTTTGCCATTGGAGAAAGAACCAAGATGAACGAATATATTGAATTAAAAGAAATTATTGTATCAACCATTAATAAAATCCTTAAATGGAAGGTAAAAAAATAACAGTAACATCTCCATTATTACCACCTCTTGAAGAGTTTATCCCTTATTTGGAAAAGATATGGGACTCGAAGTGGATAACCAATAATGGACAATTTCATCAGCAATTAGAAGAGGCTCTTTGTGATTATTTGGGAGTTAAACATATTTCTGTTTTCACAAATGGAACTCTTCCACTAATCACAGCACTTCAAGCCCTAAGAATAACAGGGGAAGTTATAACAACTCCATATAGTTTTGTTGCAACAACTCATGCACTTTGGTGGAATGGGATTAAGCCAGTATTTGTGGATATTGACCATCAAACTCTTAATCTCGACCCAAAGAAAATTGAAAGAGCCATTACTCCCAAAACAACAGCAATTATGCCAGTTCATGTTTATGGAAATCCTTGCAATATGGAAGAAATTCAAGCTATTGCAGATAAATATGGACTAAAAGTTATTTATGATGCAGCTCATGCTTTTGGAGTAAGAATAAATGGAGAATCTATTTTAAATTTTGGAGATATGTCAACCCTAAGTTTCCATGCAACTAAAACCTATAATACAATAGAAGGAGGTGCATTGATTTGCCATGATGAGAAAACAAAGAAAAGAATAGACTATCTAAAGAATTTTGGATTTGCAGGAGAAACAGAAGTTGTAGCACCAGGCATAAATGCAAAAATGGATGAGGTTCGTGCAGCATACGGACTACTAAATCTTAAATATGTTGATAAGGCAATAGATAATAGAAAGATAATAGCTCAAACATATAGAGAGGGATTAAAGCAAATTAAAGGTATATCATGTTTGCATGATATTGAAGGAGTAAGACATAACTATTCCTATTTTCCAATATTTGTGGATGAAAAGGAATATGGATTAACAAGAGATGAACTCTATCAAAAATTGAAAGATAATAATATATTAGGAAGAAGGTATTTCTATCCACTAATATCCGATTTCTCAACCTATAGAGAATTAGATTCAGCCAATCCAACTAATCTTCCAGTAGCAAATAAGGTAGCAGAACAAGTAATTTGTTTACCTATTTATGATAATTTGGAAATAGTGGATGTTGAAAGAGTGATTAAATTGATATCTAAATAGAATGAAGAAAATACTACTTTTAGGAGGATTAAGATATTTATTGCCAGTTATTGAGTCTGCTCATAAATTAGGATATTATGTAATTACATGCGATTATATTCCAGATAATATAGCTCATAAATATTCAGATAAATATATTAATGCAAGTATTATTGATAAAGAAGCAATATTGAAAATTGCAAAAGATGAAAAAATAGATGGTATAATGTCTTTTGCAGTTGACCCAGGTGTAGTAACTGCTGCTTATGTTGCAGAACAATTAAATCTACCTCATTCAGGCACTTATAAATCAATATTAATTCTGCAAAACAAACATTTATTTAGAAAATTCTTAGAGGATAATGGTTTTAATGTTCCTAAATCAAAAGGATATTCTAATTATATTGATGCCCTAAACGATAAAGATTATTTCACTTGGCCAATAATTGTAAAACCTGTTGATTCAGCAGGTAGCAAGGGAGTAACCCGAGTAGATAGCATTGAAGGATTAGAAAAGGCTGTAGAGTTTGCACTAAATAATTCTCTTTCAAAACAAATAATTATAGAAGAATTTATTAAAAAACAAGGATGCTCTTCTGATACTGATTGTTTTTCTGTAAATGGAGAATTAAAATTTGTTTCTTTCTCTGCTCAACGTTTTGATGAAAATGCTGCTAATCCTTACACCCCTTCTGCCTATAGTTGGCCTTCAACAATGACAGAATTGCAAGAAAAAGAATTGAGCAATGATATTCAAAGACTATTAGGCCTTTTGGATATGAGAACATCAATTTATAATATTGAAACCCGTGTTGGAAAGAATGGAAAAACTTACATAATGGAGGTTTCACCAAGAGGAGGAGGAAATAGATTAGCTGAAATGTTGCGTTTTGCTACAGGAGTTGATATGATAGAAAATGCAGTGAGAGCCTCAATTGGTGATGAAATTATTGGAATAGAACAAAAGCCATATAATGGCCATTGGGCAGAAATAATTTTGCATTCTGAAAAAGAAGGAAAATTTGAAAGGCTTGAAATAGAAAAAGGGATAAAAGAGAAAAATCTCTTTCAAGAAGATTTATGGGTAAAAAAGGGAGATAAAGTAAATTCCTTTAACGGAGCAAATGATGCAATTGGGACTTTAGTGCTTAAATTTGAAACTAAAGAAGAATTGGAAAAGGCTTTAAGCAATCAAGAATATTGGTTAAAAGTAATAATAAATAATTATTAAGATGAAAAATATAATAATAATTGGAACTAGTACAACATCAATTCATGTGTTTAATTTTATCAATGAATATCAATTGTATAATGTTTTAGGTTTTGCAGTTGATAGAGAATATTTAAAAGATAATTTATTTTTAGGTTTGCCTGTTTATGCAATTGATGAATTGGAAAATATAATTGATAAAAAAAATGATTTGCTTTTTATAGCAATGTTATGGAATAAATTGAATTTTGATAGAAAAAAAACATATGAAAAATTAAAAAGTAAAGGTTTTAACTTTGCGAATCTTATATCGCCTACAGCAAAGTTTAGAGGTAAACTTATTGGTGATAATTGCTGGATTCATGATTATGTAATTGTACAAAATGATGCTATTATTGGTACTAATGTTATTATGATGGCTTTTACTTTAATTGGTGCACACTGTAAAATTGGTGCACACTGTTTTTTTGGAGCTAAATCTACAGTAGGTGGAGGATGTACAATAGGAGAACAGACTTTTGTTGGAATTAATACTACTATTTTTGATGATAGAGTTGTCGGTACAAAGTGTATAGTTGCTGCATGCACTGCACTTAAAAGAGATTTATCTGATTATTCTGTTTGTAAAACATTACTTGAAAGTATGATTATTAAAACATATAGCAGAGATGAAATAGAAAGTAAATTATTGTTTAATAAAAATGTACATTAAAATTACATGCTCTGACTAAATCAAAGATGGTTTAAATAAATTGTAATTAATGTTATTATAATAGATGAAAATTTATGGATATGAAACAATCAATTTTAGGTTTATATTATGAGGATTTTATTGTTGGAGAAGAGATAAAACATTCGCTTTCAAAAACGATTTTTGAGAGTGATAATAATTTTTTTAGTCTTCTTACAATGAATCATCATCCTGTGCATACTAATTTAGATTATGCACAAGAGAATCAACATGGGAAAATATTAGTTGTTGGAACTTTAGTATTTTCTTTAGTTGTAGGAATGACAGTCCCAGACGTTAGTGGTAAAGCAATTGCCAATTTAGGTTATGAAGATGTAAAACATTTAAATCCTGTTTTTATAAATGATACTGTTTATGCGAAAACTAAGATTTTGGATAAATATGATTCTAAAACAAAAACAGATAGGGGGATTGTTTATGTTGAAACTATCGGATATAATCAGGATGGGCAAGATGTTATATCTTTTAGAAGAAAAGTATTAATTAAAAAACAAAACCAAGGATGAGAACAGATTTATTAATGAGGAGCTTAATGTTTGTTCCAGCACATAATGAGACTTTAATTGAAAGTGCATTACGCAGAGATGCTGATGTGTTACTTTTAGATATTGAGGATTCAGTTCAGCCAACAGAGAATAAACAAATAGCAAGAGATAATATTATTAAGTACCTTAAAGCAGGGAAGTTTGATAATAGAGTTATTTTCCCAAGAGTAAATGATAGAGAAAGTGGTCATTTGCTTCAAGATATTTATCAATTAGCTTTAGAGGGAGTAGATGGATTTTTATATCCTAAAGCGAAAAAGGGAGAAGATATTTATTTCTTTGGTAAGCTATTAGAAACAATAGAATATGAAAAGAAATTACCTCTTCATACCTTTAAGATTATTGCCTTAATTGAGACACCTGGAGCAGTAATGAATATTCAAGATATTTGTACTGCATGTCCTGAAAGATTAGTTGGAGTAGCTTTTGGTTGTGAAGATTTTATGACTGAATTAGGAGGACAACACGATAGTGAAGGACAAAGCATATTTACTGCTCGTGCAATGATTGCTATGGGAGCAAAAGCAAATAATGTTGTCCCAATTGATACGGTACATATAAAGGTTCATGATTTAGAAGATTTAGAAAAGAATCTGATACTTTCAAGGAAATTAGGATTTGAAGGAATGTTAGTCCTCAACCCAAAAGAATTACCATTAGTTCATCAATACTATTCTCCATCTGAAGAGCAGATTAATTGGGCAAAAGAAATGTTGGAATTATCCGAAGAAGCCGTTAAACAAGGAAAAGGAGTAGCAATGAAAGATAATAAATTTATTGGACCTCCTATGGTTAAAATGGCTAAAGATATATTGAAACTACATAACTTATGTAAAAAGTAATTTCAATAAAATTTGTATTGTAAATAATATATAATGGAACAAGAATATAATTACATCCCATTGTCTGAACCAATTCCAATTACTGACCAGGTTTGGACTGAAGGAACTTTGCCTTTGGTTTGTACAAGTACTTTGGCATATAATCATGAGCCATATATTAGGGAGTGTTTGGATGGAATATTAATGCAAAAAACAACATTTCCTGTTCAGGTATTGGTACATGAGGATTGTTCAACAGATAGAACCGCAGAGATTTTAAAGGAATACCAAGCAAAATACCCTAATCTTATAAAAGTATTCTACGAACCTGAGAATGTATATTCATTAAAAGACCCTGAAGAAAAAAGAAAAAGATTAAATAAATTTTATGATTGGCGAATTGGCAAGTATATAGCTCTTTGTGAAGGTGATGATTATTGGATAGATCCTTTAAAACTTCAAAAACAAGTTGATTTTTTGGAAGCTAATAAAGACTTTAGTGCTTGTGTGCATCAAACAAAAGTTGAATATCAAAATAAATATAAAAGTTCGCACATATTCTTTGATTTTAAAAAAAATATTGTGGAATTAAATGATCTTATCGGTCCAAGAGTATGTCATACAGCGTCTTTACTTGCAAAAAATGATGTATTTAAAAATAATAATTTACCCTTTGTTTTATCAGGAGATAGATTGATTTTTTTGATGCTTATAAGTATAGGTAAAATTAGGTATATTAATGAATGTATGGCAATATATAGGAAAAATTCTTCTAGTTTATCACATAGTGTATCAATAAATCAAATGAAACAAGATTTAAATATGATACCTTTTTTAGTAAAAATTATTCCTTCATTTCCAAAGTATAGATATTTATCATTTCTATATTATACAATTGCTTTTTATTCGATTAATATCAGTATTAATAATAAATTAAAATACGCTTTGTTAAGCGTATTTTATTCATTCTCATTTTTCCCAGGAAATATAATATATATATATGATAAAATCACAAAAGGTAAAATTAGATAATTTCCTTTTCCCATTTTTTTTATTTGTGAATTTATATAATCCGATATCAATATATTTATCACTATTTTTAAATTTGATTATATTTTTGATGTTAATAAAACGAAGGGGATTGAATAGAACTAAAATTTATAAGGAGGCAACTTTAATTTCATTGATTATAGCCATTTTCGTTATTATTACAATGATTGCGAATTATAATTATTCAAATTATGTTTTTCTTAAATATATACGTAATTTAGTTGTTACATTTTTGATTGGTAATATTTGTTGGAATATAAATATAAATACGAAAATATTATTAAATTCATTGGGATTAGTATTTGGTTTTCATGTTTGTTTTATCTATTTACAATGGGCTTTTCCTTCTTTGAATTCTATTATTGCTCCAATATTTAATTTTGATAGAGATATTAGCATGTTTGAATACGTTACAATTAGAAATTTAGGTTTGACAGGTTCTTATGACTTTGCTGCTTTAATCTCTATTCTAAGTATTGTTTTTTTTTCATTGCTATATATATCAAAAGCAAAAAATATATATTTTATTTTTGCATTATTATCTTTTGTATCATGCATCAGAATATCGAGATTAGCAATGATTTTTGGGACTATTATATATTTCACATTAATGTTATACGTAATTAAGAGGATATCATATAAAAAGAAGTTGTTGCCTATTATTTCATTATTTATTGGGTTGTATATAGTCTTGATTTTGATTTTGCCTATTATTGCTTCAACAACCTCTTTATTTAGTGATTCAAAATATAATATACATGGAAATGTATCCGAAGGTTATGATTATGGTTTTGGAACAGAAATGGAATTAAAAGGAGATATGCTTTTCTTTCCTGATAATAATTTGAATTTATTTTTTGGGTATGGTCTTGAACCAATTGATGTTGTTACAAATACTGATATTGGGTATGTTAAAATAATATTTAATATTGGTCTTATAGGATTATGGTTAATATTAATGCTGCATTATTTATTAGCGAAAGACGTTATAAGACAAAAACACATAAATAATACTTTTGATAAACAATATAAATTTTTTATTATAGTGTATTTAATATTAATTCTCTTATTTAATTACAAATTATTACTAATGTATAGTAGAGGAGTGTATGAATTACTGTTAATATTAATTTTTATTCTCCACTCTAAAATGCTTAAAGAAGATTTAAATTATGAAATGTAGTTTTGTTTTTGTCAATTACAATAATTCGCAATTAACAATTAATTGCTTGAATTCAATAATTAAAAATAATAACTATGAAAGAATAGTTATTGTTGATAATAATTCAAATGAAAATGAGATAGAGATTTTAAATAAATTTATTGATGAATATGAATATAATGATATAATTGTAATTAGAAATGAGTGTAATGTTGGTTATTTCCCAGGATTAAATATTGGGATTAAAAATATAGATGTACATTTAAATGATTATGTTGTAATAGGTAATAATGATTTAGTTTTTAATAGTTCTTTTTTTGATGAGATTAGAAAATTAAAATGTGAGAAAAATGTATTTGTTATTTCACCTGATATAATTAAGAATAATTCTATTCATCAAAATCCTTATCTTATTAAAGAATACAGTCTATTGAGGAAGATAATTTATAGATTATATTATTCTAATTATGTTTTAGCTAAATTGATTTTGTTGATAACTGATATTTTAAATTTTCAAAAGTCAGAAAAAAATCGAAAGAATTTCGATGTGGAACAATATGTTAATGCAGGACATGGGTCTTGTTATATTTTAACTAAAAATTATTTTGATTTTTTTGACCAATTACCATCTGAATCATTTTTATTTGGAGAAGAAATTCTTTTAGGGAATCAAGTATTAAGTCAAAACGGGAAAATATTATATACTCCTAAGCTAAAAGTATTTCATAATGAACATTCCACAATGAATAAATATTCTTTTTTGAGAACATATAAATATCAACGTGAAGCATATAAATTATGTTCGAAACTAAAATATCTTAATCAATAATCGATTAAATATATGATATATTATTTTTTACTTTTATTCATTATCTACTTTCTATATAATATATTAAGTGAGAAATTAAAAAATTATGCTTTCTGTAATAGTTCCAATTTATAATGAGGAAAAATATATTGAACATTGTATTCAGTCTATTTTAGAACAGGATTATCCAAAGGATGCTTTGGAGGTTTTGTTTGTTGATGGAATGAGTAATGATAATACTCGTAGTATTATTTCTTCTTATTCTGAAATGTATCCTTTTATTTTTCTTTTAGATAATCCCAACAGGATTGTTCCTTATGCAATGAATATTGGTATTAAGGCTGCAAAGGGTGATATAATAATGCGTTTGGATGCTCATTCATTTTATCAAAAGGATTATTTTTCAGTTTTAACAAAAAGATTAAGTGAATTAGGTGCTGATAATGTCGGAGTGGTTTGCAAGACTGATGTTTTAAATAAAACTCCTAAAACTCTTGCTATTCGTGAGGTTTTGGGTAATAAATTTGGTGTTGGAAATTCAACTTTTAGAATAGGAGTAAATGAGGTTAAAGAAGTTGATACTGTTCCTTTTGGTTGTTGGAGAAGAGATGTTTTTGAAAAATATGGATTGTATGATGTGAGAATAGTGAGAAATCAAGATATAGAATTAAATAAAAGAATAATTAATGGAGGAGGAAAGATATTTATTGTACCTGATACTTATTGTACTTATTTAGCAAGAGAAACATATAGAGGTTTATCAAAAAATAATTATGCAAATGGGAAATGGAACATTCTTACTGTATATTATACTAATCAGCTAAAATCATTATCTCTTAGACATTTTATACCTTTCCTATTCTTACTTTCTTTAATAATACCTTTGCTACTATCTTTGATTTATTTACCTTTTATTATTCTTTCTATCTTATCGCTTCTATTATATCTATTAGCCTTGGGTATGATTAGCATTAAATTAAGCTTATCAAAGAAACTAAACTTCTTTTATTTACTCGCTTCATTTATTACTTTGCATTTATCTTATGGCTATGGTTCTTTAGTTGGATTAATTAAATTGCCATTTATAAAGAGATAATTTGTTCTTTGTTTTATCAATGTATTAATATTAATCTATTATGAATTACCAAGATTTTGTAAGTTTCGTTAGGGAAACTTTTAATGATAAGGAAGGGTTTATTATCCTTCATGACCCTCGTTTTATTGGGAATGAGAGAAAGTATTTGCTTGATGCTATGGATTCGAATTTTGTTTCGAGTGTAGGTGAATATGTGAATAAGTTTGAGAAGGCTGTTGCTGAATTTACAGGGAGTAAATATGCTGTTGCTGCTGTTAATGGTACTTCGGCTTTACATATTTGTATGCTTTTGGCAGGTGTTCGTCCTGGTGAGGAGGTTATTACTCAACCTGTATCTTTTATTGCTACTTGTAATGCTATAACTTATACTGGTGCAAATCCTGTTTTTGTGGATGTGAGTAAAAGAACTATGGGTATGTGTCCAGTTAAGCTTGAGGAGTTTTTGAAAGAGAATGTTAAAAAAGGTGCTGATGGTTTTTCTTATAATAATAAGACTGGTAAGCGTTTTGCTGCTGTTGTTCCTATGCATACCTTCGGTCATCCTTGTGAGATTGACGCAATTGCTGATATTTGCCAGAGGTATAATATTCCTTTGGTAGAAGATGCTGCTGAAAGTATTGGCTCTTATTATAAGGGTAAGCATACTGGTTTGTTTGGTAAGCTTAGTGCCTTAAGTTTTAATGGTAATAAGGTTATTACTACTGGTGGTGGTGGTATGATTTTGACTGATGATGAAGAGTTGGCAAAAAGAGCTAAGCATATTACTACTACTGCTAAGGTTCCTCATCGTTGGGAATATAATCATGATTATACTGCTTATAATTATCGTTTAACTAATCTTGCTGCTGCTTTAGGTCTTGGTCAGATTGAACAATGTGAGTTCTTTATTCAAGAAAAACGTAAGCTAACGGATAAGTATATTACTTTCTTTAAGGATAATAAAGATATTGAGTTTTTTGTTGAACCTAATGATTCCCGTTCTAATTATTGGCTTAATGCTGTTATTCTAAAGGATAGAGAAGCAAGAGACGAGTTTCTTACCTATACTAATGAAAAAGGAATTATGACCCGTCCAATATGGGTGTTGAATAATAAACTTGATATGTATAAGGGTTGTCAATGTGGTGACCTCTCAAATTCAGAATGGTTGGAAGATAGAGTAGTCAATATTCCAAGTACTGTTATTATTCCTAATTACTACGAAAACGTAAAGAAGAAGCTTTATTACTAATCTTAATCAGAATCAGGATTATGGAGGATTGTTAGGATTTTCAGGATTTTGCTTGATTAATCCTATTAATCCAATAATTTTGTTAATCCTGATTCAGACAAAAATTATATTATTATGATAAACGTAAATAATTTTATTGCAAAACATATTACTCATCGTTCGGAGAGTATGTTTTTGAAAGATATTGAGAAAAATAGAGCGGAGTTAACTAAGGAGATTGAGGGTAGGAGTGTTTTGGTTATTGGTGGGGCTGGGACTATCGGTTCTTCTTATATTCGTGCTATTTTGCCTTTTAAGCCAAGTAAATTGGTTGTTGTGGATATTTCGGAGAATGGTTTAACTGAGCTTACTCGTGATCTTCGTTCTACTTATGGTATGTTTGTTCCTGAGGATTATAGAACTTATCCACTTAGTTTTGCCGATCCTATTTTTGAGAAGATTTTTAGGAAAGAGGGTGGTTTTGATATTGTGGCTAATTTTTCTGCTCATAAACATGTTAGGAGTGAGAAGGATAATTTTTCGGTTGAGGCTTTGATTGAAAATAATGTTTTAAAGGCTCGCAGACTTATGGAGTTGTTAGCTGAGTTTACTCCTAAGCATTTCTTCTGTGTTTCGACCGATAAGGCTGCTAATCCTGTAAATATAATGGGTTGTAGTAAGAAGGTTATGGAGGAAATGATTATGTCTTATTCTAATAAGTTTAAGGTTTCTACTGCTCGATTTGCTAATGTTGCTTTCTCTAATGGTTCTTTGCTTGCTGGTTTTATTGATAGATTAATGAAACGCCAGCCTTTAAGTTCTCCAAGTGATGTTAAGCGTTATTTTGTTTCTCCTGATGAGAG
Source organism: Bacteroidales bacterium UBA5515 (assembly GCA_002423895.1). Taxonomy (GTDB): domain Bacteria; phylum Bacteroidota; class Bacteroidia; order Bacteroidales; family P3; genus UBA10566. The sequence goes on from DIOL01000023.1 coordinate 54,825, forward strand.
TGGTCAAATTTGTATGTTGGCTTGTATATTAGGTAAAACTGGTGAAATATTTTTCCCAAAGTTGGGTGAAGAACAGATGATGACTTTCTCTTCTATTGCTGATAGGTTCTTGGAGGATTTGGGTTATAAAGTAAAATATTGCAAGAGTGAGGAAGAAGCAAGAAAATTTGCTTTTGAGATGGGTGAAGATTCTATGGAATATCCTGTTTATTATTTCTCAAGCGATACTACTGGAGAAAAAGGTTTTGAAGAGTTTTATATTGAGGGAGAAAAGCTTAATATGGAAAGGTTTTCTTCATTAGGTGTGATTGAGGATTATTCTATTCGACCAGAAGCAGAATTAAAAGAGTTCTTTTCTAAAATGACTGCACTTTTCGAAAGAAAGGATTTTGAAAAAAAGGATGTGGTGGAATTATTAAAAGAGTTTATCCCTAACTTTGAGCATGAGGAAAAAGGGAAAAATCTAGACTCAAAAATGTGATCTTGATTTGCTTGATTTTGGGATTTCCTTGATTATTCTAAAAAAAATCATGCAAATTAAAATCCTATAAATCCTGATTCAGACGAAAGAAAAAATTATTAATAATGAATGATTTTGAGGAATTAACATATTTGATTAATGGTTGTGCAATGAGGGTTCATAATACTTTAGGTAATGGATTTCAAGAAGTAATTTATCAAAGATGTTTGTCAATAGAATTAGATAAATCAGGAATAGAGCATAAAAGAGAAATAGAGCAGAAGATTTACTATAATGATGTTGAAGTTGGAACAAGAAGAGTTGATTTTATTATTAAAGATAAAATAATCATTGAATTAAAAGCTTTAAGTAATCTTGAAGATATACATATAGCTCAAATAAAAAATTATTTAGTTGCTTATAATTTGCCGATAGGTTTATTAATTAATTTTGGAGCAAGAAGTTTACAATTTAAAAAGATATATAATAATAAATTCATTCAAAAATCTTGATTTGTTTGATTTTGAGATTATTTTGATTATCCAAATGAATCATGCTAATCCTATAATCCCATAAATCCTGATTCAGACTAATAAATAGTATGTTATGATTTATAAAGTAATAAAGCGTTTATTTGATTTTGCAATGTCTTTGTTGGCATTGTTGGTTCTTTCTCCTCTTTTAATTCCGGTTATTATCGGTTTGCTTTTGACTGGGGAGCATTATGTTTTCTATTTTCAGGAACGTATAGGTAAGGGAGGTAAGCCTTTTAAGATTTGGAAGTTTGCAACTATGCTTAAGAATAGTCCTAATATTGGTACTGGTACTATTACTACAAGAAATGATCCTCGTGTTTTACCTATGGGTGGTTTTCTTCGTAAGACTAAGATTAATGAGATACCTCAATTGATTAATATATTGATTGGAAATATGTCTATTATTGGTCCTCGTCCTTTGGTGAAAAAGGGTTACGAGTTATATTCTGAAGATGTTAAGGCTTGTATCTCTAAAATGACTCCAGGTCTTTCAGGAATTGGTTCAGTAATCTTTAGAGATGAAGAGTTTTATGTTTCTCAGGCAAAGGATCCAGTAGAATTCAGCAAACAATATATTCAACCTCATAAAGGTGAGTTAGAGAAGTGGTATTTTAATAATCGCTCTCTATATGTTGATTTTATGATTATTTTTTTAACTGTTTGGGTAATCATTTTTCCAAAGAGTGATTTGGTTTATAAAGTTTTTCCTTCGCTTCCTCGTTTGGACGAGTCAATTTTTAAATTGTAATTTTTAAATAGTTTTGATAATAGATTTTTTCATCAATCAATAATATATATATATATATACCAACTAATAAGAATAAAAAAGATAAACCTCTTGTGATAGAATAGATAAATAAATTACAGATAAACATGGATATAATAGAAGAATATTTTCAAGGAGAATATATAGTTGAGAAAAATAGAATAAAAGAAATTGATGATTTAGTTATAGATGTTTTAGAAACACTAACTAAATGTAGGCCTAATATGAAAAATGGTTATCCTTATGTACTTTCAAATGATAAGGATGGAGGGTTTGAATCTAGTAAAAAATATTCATTTAGTACAAACTCAATGATTGTTTTTGTATTGGCAAAGCTTTCTGGACATATTGATATTAATTCTCCTTCATTACCATCAATAGAGTGGGATCTTAATAAGAATCAAAAAGAGAATATTAATAAAATTTATATAGATAAATATTATGAATTGATATCTTCTGAGTGTAAAAAAATAGTTGATCGTAACAATAATCAGGATGTAATTGTTGAATCTAATTCTTTTGGAAATAATGACCCTCTTACTTTATCATGGCTTGTTGAATTATTCAAAAAAGAGGGTGAAGAAGATGTTTTCAATGAAATAAAAGATAAGACGATAGAAATATCAAAGGCAATTATTAAGAAATCATTTGAAGCTCCGCATTTGCCTGTATTGGATTTCAAAGATGAAAAAGATGGAAAAAAACGAAAAGCATCTAATCATATTTTCCCATTACTTAGAGTAATATATTTGTATAAGACTTTAATAAACAAAAATTTCTATGATAGCGAAGTTAAACCAGAAACTTCACAATTATTAATTAATTTGCAGAATAGAATTAATCAACAAATAAGTCATTATACAATTAAAAATTCTTTGTTTGACACAGCAGAACTTGTTATGTCATTGGAATGTATATTATTATTGGATGAGAAAAAACGTGTTGATGAAAATTTAGTAAAAAAAATATTTGAAATACTTGAAGCTAATCAAAAAAATAACCTATATTGGCGACCATTAAAACCTTTTGTGACTTCGCCTCAAGGAGATGTTTTGCTCCCTTTAAGTATTGAAGTAGCTAGTTCATTACTTAGGATTTGTAAATTATTGGAAAGGAGTAATCTGTATTTTTTCCATAATTATTTTGATATATTTAATAATTATTCTCAATGGTTACTATCTAATGTGTCACAATGTGATATTAAAGGAAAAACATATAAAGGATGGAGGTCGGAGCATGTACAAGAGCAAGATATAATTCATCCTTGGGAAACGGCTCAGGTATTAACTTATCTGATGACGTTCAAAAGTATGATACAAGAAAGAATAGCCTATAAATCATTAAAAAAGTCGGGACTTTCATGTAAAGAAATGTTTATAGGGAAAAATGATAAAAAATGGAATGATTTTTTTGATACTGGAATTAATTTAGGATATGATAATTGCTATAAAGATATATATAATAGATTCATCGAAAAAAGAGAAAAAAATGAAAAATCATCATTTTCAATGTTATTGTATGGACCTCCAGGAACTGGGAAATCTACAATAGCTGAGCAGCTTGCAGCAAATTTAAAATGGAGATTAATAACTATTACTCCAAGCGATTTTATTAAACATGGTGAATCCGATATTGAAGGTAGAGCTAAAAATATTTTCAAAACTTTAGAAGAGCAAAAAGACTGTGTTATTCTATTTGATGAGATTGATAGATTAATTTTAGATAGAGATTCAAATTTCTATTTAAATCAAAGCGACTTCTATCAATTTATGACACCAAGCATGTTGGTGAAGTTTAAAGACCTTAGAACGAAAGAAAAATCTATCTTTATTGTAGCCACTAATTATGAAGAAAGAATAGATTCAGCTATAAAACGAGCAGGAAGAATAGATCATAAATATCTCATAAATACATTAAATAAAGAACAACGAAAGAAATTGATAGATAAAATAGCAGCAGAAAAAAATGTTACTAAATATATTGAGACAGCTTTAAATGATATTCTGAATCAGACATGTTTTTTTTCATATACTGAACTGCAATCCTTATTGAAGAATGCTATTTCTGAATTTCAAAATAAAAGAGCATTAAAAGATATTATTTTAGATAAAATCAAAACAAATCCACCTACCATTAAGTTGTCAAATTATAAAAGGCGTTTTCAAGAAGATACTAAAATCATTTTTGAAAAAGTAAATGATAATGTAGAAAGAAAATTAGAAAAAATTGACTCTTCAATTTACCCGTATAAAGAATTTCTTGCATTGGTTTATTTAGCAAAAGAAGTTGATGTGACATTGAATGATGATGAAAATGAAATTATAAATAGAATCAAAAATATACCTGGATTCGATATTGAGGATTATTTTTCTAAAGACACAGAAGTATATAATTTGATTATAGATTTGTTTAAAAAATGATAAGCTTAAATATTACTAATAAATTAATAATTGACTCGAAAGTAATTGAAACAGTTTCTAATATAAATAATAATGCTATTTATATTTCAGCTCCGATTACCACAGGAAATGATTTTATTAATTGGTATAGTAAGAATATCGATTTATTTACAAGTGGTGAAATATATAAACATAGACATTATAATGAAATAGTAAAACCTAATTTATCTCTTATACTTAAATATTACAATGAATTAAAATCAAAATATAATACTTCAATTATTGAACCTGCATCATTAGAAATGCCTAATTGGAGTCAAGATGAATATTTGTATTATTGGGGAGAGATAATAAAAAAAAGTATTGTAAAAATAATATTTCTCGACGGATGGAGTTATTCTAAAGGATGCTCATATGAATATTATGTTGGATTGAAAAAAGGTATTGAAATTGTAGATCAAAATCAAAATAGTATTGATAAAAAATGGGCAATAAATCAAATAAAAATAGCTATTTCAGAATACGAAAATATAGGAATAGATACAGATTTACAAAAACAAATATTAATAGAAATACAAAATGAGTGTAAGTAATATTATAAATGAATTTAGTTTAGAAGTAAAGAGAAATTTAGAATATAAAGATGAAGTACTTAATTATATTGCAGATTCATTTAATGTAGCCCAGTTTGTTAGTTTTACTCCTTATGAATTAATTCCAAGATATTCTAGGATATTTGGATTGTCTCCAAATGAAATATGTGAAACTATTGAAAAAACACTTGAGCTATTAATTAATAATTCTCAAGAAAAGTCTATTAATATACGTACTTTTAAACAAGGTGTATCTAAAGGTAATCCTTTTTATTATGGGATTAAACATGTAAATGAAGCTCAAGAATTATTGACTAAACTTGCAAATGATGGATATTATACAATTGTAAATGAAACTATTGATATTGACGATGGAGGTGTTTCTGGTGTAGTAATGAATGATGTTATTGAATTTTCTCCTAATGATACTCCTAAATGTGTTGAGAAACCTGGTTTTTGTTCTCTCCCACGTGAATTAGGTGTTAATATCTTAAATACGGTTTATGGCTTTAATCCAAATTTAAACTTTAAAAATGAATTACGTGTAGAATTTAGTATACATCCAAAAAGAAGAGGATTCCAAAACACACATACTATTATTTGGGAAGTTGAAGAAGGACATAAATATACAACAGATTTTGATATAAGTTGGCCAAATAATTTTAGTAGATTTATTGGTGATAAAGCTTTTGGACTACTAATAGCAGATGCTTTTGGTGCTAATGTGCCAAAATCTACATTAATATCACGTAATATTAAGCCATTTGTTTTTGGAAAAGATACTGGTATTTCAGAAATATGGTTAAGGACTTGTCCGTTTGAAAAGATGCCTGGGAAATTTCCTACTTACTTTGGATGGAGAGATCCATTTGCTTTAATGTCAAATAAAGATTTAGATCCTGTAGTTTCAATACTGTCCCAACATAGTGTTGATGCTATATATTCAGGAGCAGCAGTCCCTTCAAAAAAGGATTTAATAATTGAAGGAGTTGATAGTTTTGGAGATGCTTTTATGGTTGGTAAGGCTTCCCCTGTAGATATTCCAATAAATGTTAAATATATGATTCATGAAATATATTTCTTATTAAAGAATCAATTAGGTGAAGTAAACTTTGAATGGGTTTATGATGGAAATAATGTTTGGATAGTACAATTATCGAAAAGTGCAATCATATCAACTTCAAAAATTATTTATCCTGGGAAAGTTGATAGATATATACAATTTTATGTTAAAGAAGGTCTTGAGTCACTTCGTGAAATTCTTAAAACGATTGATAATAAAACTGGTATTGAATTAATTGGAAATATTGGAATTACAAGTCATTTTGGAGATATATTAAGAAATGCTCATATTCCATCTAAATTAAAACGTGAATAATATATAGAATTCAGCAGACAATATGTTCAACCTCATAAAGGAGAATTAGAGAAATGGTATTTTAATAATCGCTCACTATATGTTGATTTTATGATTATCTTTCTTACAGTTTGGGTAATTCTTTTCCCAAAGAGCGATTTGGTTTATAAGGTTTTTCCTAGTTTGCCACAATTAAACAAAGAGATTTTTAAAGGGGAATAATTAACTCAGTAACTCTGAGGAGTTGTGTTGTTTGGTTTTTATTCCGCAATATTGATAAGCGTTTTACTTTTTTGTGGAACGCTTATTTTTGTTTTTTGTCCACAGATTCTTTTATTTTTTTGTCCACTAATTGCACAGATTTTGTTGCTTTGCTTGTTTCCCCTTTAGGGGTTAGGGGTAAAAAATCATAGTTTGACATTAAATCAGTTTTATCTTAGTTTAAGACTTTTTTCTTACTTACTTTTCTCTTGATAGAAAAGTAACAAAAGATCAAGACTGTTCAAATTTGGCTATTCCATAAATTTTAAAACTAAAAGTTTATAAACTCACTTCGCTCAGACAGTATAAACTTTCTTTACGTTTTAAAACTTCTTCCATTTAACGCCAAATTCAAAATGTCGGTTTTAAAGATAAAATTTCTTCTGATTCATTCCCCTTTAGGGGTTAGGGGTAATTAAAGTGAAAAACTATAAGTGAAGAGTGAAAAATTAAAAATTACAATTTTCCAATTAATAAATCCTTTGTGAAGCAACATCAAATTTTGTAAGTATCCCTATATTTGGGACAAAAATTATTACTTGATGCCCTGTAATTGGGACAAAATTCTTGTGATGTTGCCCTTGTTATGTTACAAATGTGTATATTTGCATTTGATTTTTAATGGATTGATTTATGTTTAAGAGAGATATTCTTGATGACTTAAGACTTTGGGCTTCTAAACCTAACAGGAAACCTCTTGTTTTAAGGGGTGCTCGTCAGGTGGGTAAAACTACTGTTGTTAATTATTTTGGAAAGGATTTTGATAATTTTCTTAATGTTAATTTGGAAGATAGGATAGCTTCTGCCATTTTTGAGTCTTCCAATTCTATTAATGACCTAATTATTGATTTGTTTGCTTTTAAGGGTATTCAAAGGAAAAATGGTCGAACATTAATATTTATTGATGAAATTCAAAATTCTCCTAAGGCTGTAGCTCGTTTACGTTATTTTTATGAGGAAATGCCAGAGGTTTTTGTTATTGCTGCTGGTTCTTTGCTGGAGAGTTTGATTGATATTCATATTTCTTTTCCTGTTGGTAGGGTAGAATATATGGCTATTCATCCTTTCTCTTTTCGTGAGTTTATGGTTGCTGAGGGTAATGAAATGTTAAGGCAAAGAATTTCTGATTCTCCAACTTCATCAATTGTTTTTCATGATAAATTGATTTCGTCTTTTAATCGCTATGCTTTAATTGGGGGAATGCCTGAAATTGTAAAATCTTATTTTATTAATCAGGATATTGTTTCACTTGCTGATATTTATGAGTCATTATTGCAAGGTTATTGGGATGATATTGAAAAATATGCTTCAAACAGGACTCAAATGGAGGTTATTAGATATATTTTGACTTCAGGGTGGGCTATGGCTGGTCAATCTATTAAATTTAATGGTTTTGCTGGTTCTGAATATAAATCAAGAGAAATGGGAGAGGCTTTTCGTACTTTAGAGAAGGCTATGCTTTTAGAATTAGTTTATCCAATTACTCAAACTTGTTTGCCTGTTTTGCCTGAAAGAAAACGTTCTCCTAAGCTTATTTGGTTAGATTCTGGTTTAGTTAACTATGCTGCCAATATTCAAAAAGAGGTGTTTGGGGCAAAAGATATATTAGATGCTTGGAGAGGACATTTAGCTGAACATATTATTGCTCAAGAGTTATTGACTTTATCTAATAGGGTAAGTAATAAAAGATTCTTTTGGACAAGGGCTAAGGCTAATTCGAGTGCAGAGGTTGATTTTATTTTTAATTATGATTCTCATATAATTCCTATTGAAGTTAAAACTGGTCATAATTCACATCTGCGTTCATTACATTCTTTTGTTGATAATAGTGAAGATTGTAGGTTGGGTGTTCGTGTTTGGTCTGAGCCATATTCTGTTGATAAGGTTAAAACGATAAGTGGAAAAGAGTTTAAATTATTGAATATTCCTTTTTATTTGTTTGGCTTTTTACCAAAAATATTAGAGATGGAATTTTAAATTGTTCTTGTTTTATTTTTAAATTGTTGTTTGTCTGAATCAGGATTATTCAAGATTAGAGGATTCTTGCAAGGGCAAGCGACTAAAGTCGATTATATAGGATTTTGCCGCTTTGCGTCATTCCCCTTTAGGAGTTAGGGGTGGTATTAATGGTTAATTATGAATGATTAATGGTTAATTCTTTATTCTTCCCCTTTAGGGGTTAGGGGTGAATAAAGTGAAAAGATAAAAGTGGAGTGTAGGGAGCGATGTGCAAAAAGTTGTAAATTTCTATTGACATAGGTGGAAAAAAGTTGTATTATTCTGATGTAAATACTGGAAATAAGTTGTAAAAGATTTTTAATTTTCTGCTAACATAGGGACAAAATGTCCTCAGGTATCAATGATTGTAGAAAATTATTGCCTCTCAGAATGCATAAACAATTTTATCAATAAAAGAAGATGAAAATAATAAGTGGTTAGGTATAATATAGATTTATGAATTTATTTTGTTTTTATTGTTTGAAGTTACGTGTTTTTCCGTATCTTTGCGGCTAAATTAAAATATTATGAAGAAATATTTGGGTGTACTTCATCAGAAAAAGATATTTACTTTAAATGATGTTGTTGGATTAACTAATAATGTTAACTCAGCAAAGGATTTACTCCAAAATTACAAAAAACAAAATCTGATTATACAAATTAGAAGGAATTTATATAGTGTCTGTGATTTGGCTACTGGAGTTACAGTGGCAAATAAGTTTGAGATTGCTAGTAATATTTCTTCTTCTTCATATATTTCCTATCGTTCTGCATTTGAATATTATGGTATTGCTCACCAAATATATTATGATATTTATATTTCAAGCTGTTCTCGGTTTAATAGTTTTGATTTTGAAAATATTCAATATTTTTACTCTAAGTCTATAATTGATTTAGGCGTGGAAACTCCGAGTATGGATTCTCTTGTAAGGGTTACTAATTTAGAAAGAACTATTGTTGATTGTATTGATCGCATTGATCGTGCTGGAGGGATTGAGGAGCTGGTTCATTGTCTGAGTTTGATTGGATATCTTAATGAAAATAAATTGCTTGAGTATTTAGCTGTCTATAATAAATCTATTCTTTATAAGAAAGTAGGTTTTGTACTTGAGCCTTTTAAAGAGAAATTGAAATTAAGTAATGATTTTATTGAGCTTTGTGCACAGAATGGCAAAAAACATATTGGTTATCTTACAGACAAGAATGAATCTAATTTTTTTCATAATTCTTGGAATATCTATGCTCCAAAGAATATTTTATCTTACTTAGAACAAGGTAATAATGAGCTTGTATAGTAAAAAAGATTTAGATGCTATTTCTAAAAACAATGGTTTTATTAGAGATAATTTAGAAAAAGTATATAGGCTTATTGAGGTTCTGAAATATATTAACTTAAATCCTCTTTTGTCTGATGCTTTGGTTTTAAAAGGTGGTACTTCTATTAATTTGATTGTATTTGATATGCCAAGATTATCAGTTGATATTGATTTGGATTTTAATATTGAGACTTCAAAAGAGGAAATGCTCTTATATAGAGAGAAAATAAATGATGATATTAAAGGTTATATGAGATTGCAGGGCTATGTTTTGAATAGTAATTCTAAAAATCCACACTCTTTAGACTCATGGGTTTTTAATTATCAAAACTCCGTAGGTAATAGAGATAATATTAAAATTGAGATTAATTATTCTATGAGGAATCATATTTATCCTCCTGTTGTTTCAAACTCTAATATTAGTTTTCTTCCTTCTTTTAATGTGAAAACTTTATCTTTTTTAGAATTATTTGGAGGAAAGATTAAGGCTTTGATTGAAAGAACAGCACCTCGAGATCTTTATGATGTGAATAATATGATTGTAAATAATGTTTTTTGTGAGGATGATTTAGATTCCTTACGAAAGGTTATAATTTTTTACTTGACAATAGGTGGTAGCGATAAATGTAAAACTCATTATAATTTTAATTCAATTGATAACTTAGGATATAAACAAATTAGAGATAATCTTATACCTATGCTTAGAAAATCAGAGCATTTTGATTTTGAAAGAACAAAAGCAAATGTTAAAGATTTTCTTATTAAGCTTATGAATTTTGACGATAGAGAGATTAGATATATTGAGGAGTTTAATAATAAGCATTATAAACCTGAATTACTTTTTAATGATAGTATAGTATTAGATAGAATTAGGTTGCATCCTATGGCAATTTGGAAAACAAGAGTATAATTATTTTTGTCCACGAATTACACGGATTCTTGCTTTGGCAAGCGGCAAGCCAATAAGCACGAATTTATTTGCCGCTTTGAGTCATTCCCCTTTAGGGGTTAGGGGTTAATAAAGTGAAAAACTAAAAGTTAAAAGTGATAATTAAAACAAAAAAATAATATGAAAAAGGCATTAATTACTGGGATTACTGGTCAGGATGGGAGTTTCCTGGCTGAGTTCCTTTTGGAAAAGGGTTATGAGGTTCATGGTATTTTAAGAAGAAGTTCTTCTTTTAATACTGGAAGGATTGAACATCTTTATCTGGAAGAATGGATTAAGGATATGAGTAAGAACAGAGCTGTTAATCTTCATTATGGGGATATGACAGATTCTTCTTCTCTGATTAGAATTATACAGTCTATTAAGCCTGATGAGATTTATAATCTTGCTGCCCAAAGCCATGTTAAGGTTTCATTTGATGTACCTGAATATACTGCAGAAACAGATGCTGTTGGAACTTTGCGTTTGTTGGAGGCTGTAAGGATTTTAAATATGGAAAAGCAATGCAAGATTTACCAAGCTTCTACTTCTGAACTTTATGGTTTAGTACAAGAGGTTCCTCAAAGTGAAACTACTCCTTTCTATCCTCGTTCTCCTTATGGAGTGGCTAAGCTTTATGGTTTTTGGATTACAAAGAACTATCGTGAGAGTTATGGTATGTTTGCTGTAAATGGCATTTTGTTTAATCATGAGAGTGAACGTAGAGGTGAGACTTTTGTAACTCGTAAGATAACTCTTGCTGCTGCACGTATTGCAAAAGGTAAACAGGACAAATTATTCTTGGGTAATCTTTCTGCTCTAAGAGATTGGGGATATGCTAAGGATTATGTTGAATGTATGTGGTTGATATTGCAACATTCAAAACCTGAAGATTTTGTTATTGCAACTGGTGAATATCATACTGTTCGTGAGTTCTGTACTTTAGCTTTTAAACATGCAGGAATTGAACTGAAATGGGAGGGAGAAGGAGTGAGTGAAAAAGGTATTGATGTAAAAACTGGTAAGGTTTTGGTAGAAGTAGATCCAAAATATTTCCGTCCCGCAGAAGTAGAACAATTGTTAGGCAACCCTACAAAGGCAAAAACACTCCTTGGTTGGAACCCTTCAAAGACATCATTTGAGGAATTGGTGAGGATAATGGTGGAAAATGATATAAAAATTGTTTAGTGTTTATCCACAGATTTGCACAGATTAACACGAATAATTTTTATTTTTAATAGATATAATATAATAATCTGAGAAAATCTGAGAAAATCTGTGGGCAATAAAAAGAAAATCTGTGGACAAAAGATAAATAAAAATAAAATTATGCCTGATTTATTAAATGATTATCCTTATAAAGAAGAAACTTATTATATTATAGGAGCTTGTATGGAAGTTCATAGAAGTCTTGGTAGAGGTTTCTTAGAAGCTATATATCAAGAAGCTTTAGAAATTGAATTTATTGAAAGAGGCATTCCTTTTGAAAGGGAAAAGCAAATAGATGTTTATTATAAAGATAAGTTATTAACTAAAAAATATATTGCAGATTTTATTTGTTATGATGATATTATTGTTGAGTAAAAGCATTAGATGGAATTAAAAATGAACATATATCTCAATTAATAAATTATTTAAGTGCTACAAATAAGAAGATAGGATTAATAGTTAATTTTGGAACAGATAGCTTGCAATATAAAAGAATTGTTAGATAGTTTATAGTCTACAGATTTAATTTTTTTATCCACAGATTTACACAGATTAACACGAATTTGATTTCTGTTTTTTAATTTTAATAGATATAATATATTAATCTGAGAAAATTTGTGAAAATCTGTGGACAAAGGAAAAGAAAATCTGTGGATAGAAATAAGAAATATGGAAAAGAATAGTAAGATATACGTTGCAGGGCATAATGGTTTGGTTGGTTCTGCTATATTGAAGAATTTAAAAGATAGAGGTTATACAAATTTTGTTTTAAGATCATCAAAAGAACTGGATTTAAGAAATCAAACCGCTACTGAGGAGTTTTTTGAAAAGGAAAGACCTGATTATGTTTTTTTGGCTGCTGCACATGTTGGAGGTATTGTGGCTAATAATATTTACAGGGCTGATTTTATTTTTAATAATCTTCAGATTCAGAATAATGTTATTGGCTCTGCATATAAATATGGAGTTAAGAAGCTTTTGTTTTTAGGTTCAACCTGCATTTATCCTGGAGATTGTCCTCAACCTATGAAGGAGGATTATCTTCTTACCAGTCCTTTGGAATATACCAATGAGCCTTACGCTATTTCCAAGATTGCTGGCTTAAAGATGTGTGAAAGTTTCAATATTCAATATGGAACAAATTTTATTGCAGTGATGCCAACTAATCTTTATGGTCCTAATGATAATTTTAATTTAGAAAGAAGTCATGTTTTACCAGCATTGGTTCGTAAAGCTCATTTAGGTAAATGTTTAATGAATGATGATTGGGAAGGTTTAGTTATTGACTTAAACAGATATCCAATTGAAGGAGTTGATGGAAATGCAAAGAAAGAGGTGGTTTTAGAGAAGTTAAATAAATATGGAATTACAGTTTCTGATAAAGGTGTTTCAATTGAGATTTGGGGAACAGGAAAACCATTAAGAGAATTTCTTTGGAGTGAGGAAATGGCTGATGCTTGTGTGTTTGTAATGGAAAATGTGAATTATGAAGACCTTAAACCCAAAAACACTAAAGAGATTAGAAATTGCCATATAAATATTGGTACTGGAAAAGAAATTGCCATAAAAGATTTAGCTTATTTAATTGCTCAAAAGATAGGATTTAAAGGCAAAATTCGCTTTAATGAAGATAAACCTGATGGAACAATGAGAAAACTAACCGACCCATCAAAACTCCATTCCTTAGGCTGGCATCATAAAATTGAAATTGACGAAGGAATTGAAAAAATTTATTCTTGGTACCTTTCTTGATTTTATTGTCCACAGATTTGCACAAATTTACTCGAATTTTTCTTCTTACTTCCCCTTTAGGGGATTGAGGGGTATGTTTTTCACTTTTCACTATTAACTTTTAACTTCTAAGATAATGAATATTCTAACAATTGACGTTGAGGAGTGGTTTCAGTTTTTTGAGGATTTGGATTATGGGGAGAAGTATAAGAATTATGAGGTTAGGATATATGAGAATGTTGATAGGATTTTAGGTTTATTGGAGGAGAATGATATTAAGGCTACTTTTTTTGTTGTTGGGTGGGTTGCTAAGCGTTATCCTGATATAGTAAAAAGAATTGCTAAGGATTATGAGATTGGTTCTCACTCGATGAGTCATAAATTAGTCAGTAGTTTAAACAGGAATGAGTTTTATAATGAGGTTAATTCTTCTGTTTCTCTGATTGAGGATTTGACTTCTAAAAAGGTAAGGGCTTTTCGTGCTCCTGGCTTTTCGATTGGAAAGAATGAATTATGGGCTTTTGAGGTCTTGAATGATTTGGGTATTAGTATTGATTCTTCTTTCCTGCCTTATAATTTTAGAGTTAATATTTCAAAGACTTATCCTTGCTTGATTGAATATAAAGGAATTAAGATTAAGGAGTTTCCAATTAATTACAAAAGAGTTTTATCTAAAGGAGTTATTTACAGTGGGGGAGGTTATTTCAGGTTCTTTCCTTATAAATTATTAAATTCTTGGATTAAGGATTCGGATTATTTCTTAGCTTATATACACCCAAGAGATTTGGATTCAAAGCAACCACTTATTAAAGAAATATCATTTAATCAGAAATTTCGCTCCTATTATGGATTGAGATTTTCTAATTCAAAATTCCAAAAGCTAATAAAGGATTATAAATTTATAGATATTGATTCTGCAGATATGCAAATTGATTGGGGAAAAGTAGATATTATTAAATTAAATTAGGAAATAACCTTCACTTTTTATGTAATATAATTGATGAAGATTGGCCTATTGATAAAATCTATCTGCTAAAAATAATAGTCATACAAGTCTTATAATTAGTGACTTTAAAAGTATAGCGTTCAAAATTAATATTATTTTAAACATTAAAAAGCTTGTTTTTTAAGAAACATATTGTATTTTTGCTCGTATCAAACAAAATGAAGTTTCAAAATTGAATATAAATTAAAAATGAAAGAGATGAAAAAAATTATCATTACAAGTTTATTTATACTTGTGTCAGTATTTAGTTTTGCTCAAGAAGCAGAAAAGCAAGAATTAAAGCCAAACGAGTCATATCTGGTAGGTTCTTTAAAGGACAATTGGTTTTTTTCTGTTGGAGTTGGTGCTCAAACCTATTTAGGTGAAAATTATAGCACTGGTTCATTCTTTGGTCATATTTCTCCTGCATTTGATATTGCAGTTGGAAAATGGTTTACTCCTGTGATGGGAACTAGATTACAATTAACAGGATTTAATGCAAGAGGATACAATTCTCTTCAATCTCCATATGTTTCTGGTAACCCTAATGATGATGGAACTTATGAAATGGGATTTGGTTATTTTAATCTTCATGCTGATTTCTTATTTAATATTTCTGCTCAACTTGGAAAATATAATGAAAAAAGATGTTATGAATTAATTCCTTTTGCTGGATTTGGTTGGGCTGCAGTATTAGATGATGGTATTGCTGATAACGAATTTGCTTTTAGTGCTGGTTTGATTAATCAATTTAGAGTAAATGAAAAATTAGATATCAATCTTGAATTAAAAGGAATGCTTGTTAACCAAAGATTTGATGGCACTGTTGGAGGATTCCCATTAGAAGGAACAATTGGTTTAACAGCTGGTATTTCTTATAAATTTGGAAAAGAAACTGAATTTAAAGCAGGAATCACTCCTGATGTAATAGCTGAAGTTGAAAAGAAAGCTGCTCAAAAAGAAAGTGAACTTCAAAACCAAAATGATGCTTTAAAGAATTCTGCTGCTGAACAACAAAGAAAAGCTAATGATTTAAACAAAGCTTTAGAACAAGAAAAACAAAAGAATGCTCAACTACAAAAAGAAAACAACGATTTAAAGAATAATAAAAATACTTCTTCTACTAATAATAATGCACAACAAGGAGAATGTAAAGTTGGATTAAAAGTATTTTTTGAAATAGGAAAAACAACTTTAAATGATATGAACTCTGCTAATCTTGAATATTTTGCAAATAATATTAAGAATTCAAACAAAAAATATTCTATAAAAGGTTATGCTGATTCAACAACTGGTAAAAAGAAAGTAAACGAAAAATTAGCTAGCAAGAGAGCTCAAAATGTTTATAAACTATTAGTTGAAAAATATGGTATTAACAAAGATTTACTTTCAATAGATTCTCAAGTTGTAGACCCTAATGGAGTAGATGCTAAATTTGTCAGAATGGCAGAAATTAAATAAGATATTTGTTAAAACAAATTGATTCTTAAGGGAGGATGATTGATTTCATCCTCCCTTATTTTTTTGTCAAAATTGGGCTGATGAATTTTGAATTTCATAATTCTTCCAACTTATCACTAACTTATAGAAATAAATTATGTACTTTTGCTCACTAATACCAAATTAGACTTTTCTCTTTTGGTTATTGTTAAACAAATAAAGTTAATAAACTAAATTGTTGTTTTATGAGAAGACTTTATATTTTAATTATTCTATTTTTTATTTCCTCCGTTAATTCTTTTTCTCAATCTGATTCTCTTTTCAATACTTCAAAATCAATCCTTAATAAAGGTGTTAAACATTTTGGATTTAGAATTGGGCTTTCAAAGAAAGATATTGAAAATGACAGATTCTTAACTATTGTTGATTTGGATGAGGTTAAGAATTTTAGTTATGAGTTGGCTCTTTCAGGCTCTTGGTTTATTGCTGAAAATGTTGCTTGGGGAGCAAAGGTTAATTATGGATTCAGTGATCAGAAATATACAATTTCTTCAAATCTACTTTCTCTTTTGATTGAAGCCCAAACTTACAGTACCAATACTGCAACAACAAATTTTGAAATAGGAACAGGAGTTAAAAACTATGTGCCTTTTGGACCAGGGAATCGCTTTTTTGTTTTCAACGAAACCAATATTTCTTACAACTATATTTCTTCTCTAACAAGAGATGTTTATGATGGAGGTATGGATATTAAGAAATCAATGAAAACAACCCATGAACTAAGTCTTGGTCTTTCTCCTGGAGTTATGTATTTCTTAAAAAAGGGCTTTGCGTTTGAATTTGCTTTTAATCCAGTGATGATTTCATACAATAGAACTTTTATTAAGCAAGATGAAATAAAAAATGGAGGAGGCTCCGACTTTGCAATAGATTTTAAATTCAATATATTAAAGATATACTTTGGCTTTGCTTATTATTTTGGAATATAATTTTGTTTATCCACAGATTCACACAGATTAACTCGGATTGTTCTAATATAGATAAAATCCTATTAATCTCTCAATCCTGAAAATCCTGATTCTGACAAAAGAAATAATCCTATAAATCTGTGCAAATTTTAAAATTAAGCAATATAAAATTTGAGAAAATTTGTGCAAATCTGTGGACAAAAGAAAAAATAAATCTGTGGACAAATAGAAAAATTAAATATATGAAAAGAATATTATTATCCCTGTTCCTATTATCAACAATCTTTCTTTCATGTGTTGATGAAAAATATTATAAAGAATCTCAAGAGTGCAATATATTGGTTTTTGATATTCAGGGACAAATAAATAACAGAATAATTGAAGGAGGAAAGACTGACACTGGAATAGTTGAAGTAAGTGTTCCAATATCTTTGGATATAAGTAATTTGACTGTAATGTCAGCAAAGTATTCTTCTCTTGCAAAAGCAGATAAAGATGCTTTGAAGATAAAAAATTTCACCAATGAAGTTTATCTAAAACTTACAGCAGAAGATGATGAGGTTTCAAAGGTTTGGGTTATAAGAGTAAGATATGCTGATGCTCCATTGCAATTAGCCTATTCGGATATGAAAACATGGACAATTGCAAAGGATGAAAATGGAAACGATATTAAAATTGGCTCAACCTATGCCTATTTCCCAGGAGAAACAAATATTTTCTCACCTTGGCAACACTCAGCTAAAGCAAACACCCTAACAGGTTTCTTTTCAGTTAATCCAAAGCCAGATGTGGTTTCAGCAGATTATGCATCCATAGAAACAAAACTTTATCCAATTGGAGCAATGATGCATTCCGCAGTTGTTACAGGAGCATTATTTACTGGGAAATTCCTTTTCAACTACTCTCATTTGCCAAATGGCAGTGATCCCAATCCAAGAAAACTTATAAACTTTGGAACAGCCTTCTATAATAAACCTCAGGCAGTTAAATTCAAGGTTAGATATAGGCCAGGAATGGTTATGAAAGATGGAGATGCAAGAGATATTTTACAAAATGATGCTTTGGGAAGACCATACAAGGATTCTTGTGAGATATATTTTATGCTTCAAAACAGAAATATGGATAATAGCAAATATTATAGAGTTGCCACTGCATGGCTTAGAACAGGAGACTCAATAGGTAGCTTTGAAAATGAATCAGGCTTTGTGGAAATAACCCTTCCATTTATTTATGGTCAGCCATCGGCTCAAATGCTTTTAGAAAAACCATATATGAAAATTGGAGGAGCAAGAGGGGAGTTGGTTTTCTATCGTTTTGTTCAAAATGGAACAGGATTTGATAAAATTCAAATGAGTGAAGAATACGCGCCCCCAACAGCAAATGTTGATAATATAATTGTTGTCTTATCCTCAAGTGCTTATGGCGATATGTTTTGGGGAGCGCCAGGCTCACGATTAGATATAAAAGACATAGAATTTATCTATTGATACTTTCAGCGTTAAAAGAATTCTATTTAAAAAACTATTTGTCTGATTTATATCTTAAAAACATTCCATTTCTTAAGCTTAAGAACTAATAAAATAAGCTTTAAATCTCATTAGACTTTATTTAAATCTGATATAATGCCATTATAATGTTGGTTTAATGGCATTATATTGGAAGTATAATGGCATTATATGATTGGTTTAATGGCATTATATGGAGAATATAATGCCATTATATCAGATTGTATCCTTATCTGAATAGTTTGAAACCTTATAATCATAGATTTATATTTGAGTTTAATGGAAGATATCTTTACATAAACTGCGTTTATTTATCAATTCCAATTATAATACTTTAGTGCTATTTCCGTAATAAATAATATCTTTACCTAAAAATATATCTTACTAATTGAAATATTTAAAAAAGTTGTATATTTGTTGAAATAATATATTGGAGCTATTATGTTATCTAAATTACAATTGAAACAAACCTCCAAAAAGAATTTATATCAATAATAAAAACTATGAAAAAGATAGCTTTACTTTGTTTATGCTTAATACTTAGTTTAGTAAGTATTTCTCAAGAAATTTATCAGCCTAAAAATCTAAAACAAGCTGTTAAGTTTTTAGATAAAGTTTCCTCTCAATCCCTTAAAGATAGTGTTATTAAAACAGATGATAATTTACTTGAAAATCTTTTTTATCCTAGTTCAAAGGTAACAATTGATGATAAATATGTTTTTGAATGGACCACTAATCCTTCCAAACTTAAAAATTATTTAAGCAAGAAAGGATTAAAATATTTTCATGAACAAGTATTATTGTCTTCTTTTAAATACTATTTAATAAATGGGAAGTTAGATGAAAAGAAAATTTTGTTGCCTTATATTGAAAAATCTAAAAGGTATGCTTATGAAGATGAGAATAGAAAGACAATAGATACTTTGCGTGGAGTATATATTCCAAAAGACCTTGATGATTGCTTTAAACAACTTAATGTTCTTATTATTGACTTTGATAAAAATATTATTAAAGTAGTTAAAGAAGAGGAATTAATTTCAAATTATCATTTTGGATTAGGTATGTGGTTAAGAAATAATTGGCAATTATGGGGAGGAAGTAGGTTATCTTATTATTTTAATGATATGGGGATTTATCACCCTGATGATATATCTGGAATTATTTTAACATCATATCATAGACAGTTAAAAGGAGAAGATATTAAGCTTGAAGAACAAATTAAACATTATCAAGATTATTGGATTGAAATGGGAAAAAGAGAAGAAGAAACAAAAAATGAAGAGTTTAATAAGTTTAATATTGGGGATACAATATCTTATAGATATATTTATGGCTATATGAGTGATGAACAAGAGAATAAAAGATTTAATGAAGAGTGTGTTGCAAAAGGAATTGTATTGGCAAAAAATCAAAAGGATAAATTAATTCAAGTAAAGATAATAGAATGTTGCGGAAAAGGAATAATTGTTTTAGATACAAAAGGTATGTATGAATTTGATGAAAAGTTAAAGGAGTGGGTAAAAATTAAAAAACGAGTAATTAAGAAAACTAAGAAAGGTAAAATTAAATGGTTCCCTTATGATATGTGGGAACCTAAAGAAGAAGATTAATATTATGAAAAAAACACTACTACTTTGTATGTGCTTAGTTTTAAGCATAGGTTCTTTTGCTCAAAAAGATAAATTAACTTTGGTTAAGGATGGGAAGAGTGATTATGTTATTGTTATTCCTTCTAATTATTCTGAGTGGATTTTGTATTCTGCACAATTATTACAGAGTGATATCTATAAGGTTACTAATTGTGTTATTCCAATTGTTGATGATTTATCAAAGAAGAGGAAAAAAGAGATTTGTATTTCTTTTAGCAAAAGATTTAACCCAGATAAAATGAAAATGGGTTATGGATATAGGGTTTATACTGATAAGGAGAAAATATTTATTTATGGAGAAGATTATTTTTTATATGATAATCCTCATTTTGCAGTTGTAGATTTTCTTGAAAAACATATTGGTATTAGAAAGTTTACTCCTGATTGTGAGGTTTATCCTAAGAAGAAAGATATTATTCTTGATGTTAAAGATTTGAATTATTCTTATATTTCTAAAAACACTTTCCGTCAAGTTCAATCTAAGTTTACTCGTGAGAATAAGGATTTTCGATATTGGTTAAAGCAACATTTGCAGGAGGATATGTTTGCTGAAGGCTTCTTTGTTCATACTTTTGAAAAGTTGGTGCCAAGGGCTAAGTATTTTGAAACTCATCCTGAATATTTTTCTCTTATTAATGGAAAGAGAATGCATGACCAGTTATGTTTAAGTAATGAGGATGTTTTTAAGATTGTTGTTGAAAGGTTGAGGGAGGAAATGAAAAAACAACCAAATGCTAAAGTTTGGTCGGTTAGTCAGAATGATAATTTTTCCTATTGTACCTGTCCAGAATGTAAAAAGAAAAATGAAAGAGAAGAGTCGCCTTCAGGTGCACTGATTGAATTTGTAAACAAGGTTGCAAGAGAATTCCCAAATAAAACAATCTCCACTTTAGCTTATCAATATTCTCGAAAGGCTCCCAAATACATTAAGCCAGAGAAGAATGTTCAAATTATGCTTTGCACAATTGAAGAGGACAGGAATAAAACAATAGAAGAGTCAAGTATTGATGCATTAAAAAAGAATCCAAATGCTCAAACTTTTGCAAAGGATATTCAAGCTTGGGGAAAGATAACAAAGAATATATTCCTTTGGGATTATAATGTGGATTTTGCTTATTCTGTTTCTCCATTTCCTAACTTCCATGTTATTAAGCCAAATCTGAAGTTTTTTATGGATAATAACGCTTTTCAGCATTTTCAACAAGCCAATTCAGAACAGGGACATGAGTTTGCAGAACTAAAAACATATTTGATAAGTAAATTGCTTTGGGATATTAATGCTGATCAAGATTCAATTATTAATGAGTTTTTGCAAGGTTATTATGGAAAGGCTTCTACTTTTATCAGACAATATATTGATACTCTTCAATACTATGGACAAAACTCAAAAGTATTCTTAGATATTTATGCCCCACCAACTAATTATTCAAAAACATTTCTTTCAAAAGATAAGATGGATATTTATTCTTCAATATTTGATAAGGCAGAAGAAGCAGTTAAGGAAGATTCTGTTTGTCTTTTAAGAGTAAGAACTGCACGTTTGCCACTATGGTTTGCAATTATGGAAATTGGTAAGGCTGATATGTTTGGAGAAAGAGGATGGTATACAAAAAACAGTGAGGGTAAATATATTTTGCGCAAGGATATGAGTCAAATTCTTGAAGATTTTTATTCCACTTGTTTTAATGCTAAAGTCAGAAATCTTAATGAAAGTAATCTATTACCAATAGAATACTACAAATCAACCAAGCGATTTATTGATATAAGTGTAGAAAACAATATTGCTTTTGAAAAGAAAGTTATTTCTTTGCCTAATCAAAGTCCATTATATAGTGAAGGTAATATGTCAACTATTACAAATGGGGTTAGGGGAGATTCGGAATATAAAATACACTGGTTGGGTTGGCATGGTGTTGATTTTATTTTAGTTTTGGATTTAGAACAAGTTGTTAGTAACAAAACAATAAAACTTTCTTCTTTATATTCTCCAAAGAGTTGGATATTGCATCCCAGCAGGGTTGAGTGTTTTGTTTCAAAAGATGGGTTGGAATATGTTAGTGTAGGAAATGTTGAAATTGGGGATATTCAAAAATATGAAGATATAATTAAGGAATATGTTTTTTCTCCAAAAGATATTGATTACAGATACGTAAAGTTTGAAGTAAAAGGAACTAAAACTCTTCCTTCATGGCATCCTTCAGAAGGAGGAACAAGTTGGGTATTCTTGGATGAAATTATAGTTGAGTAGAGATAATAATACATGGAGTAAATTCTTTTTTCCAAATCTTGGTCAAGTATTCTCTATAAAAATCTTATATTTGCAGATTAAAAAATATACACAGACGTATGAAAAGCAAGAATATTTGGAAATATGGATTTAATTGGGGCTCTATAGTTGGGGGAATTTATTTCCTTTACAACTTTTTAGGGTATTTAATGAAAATTGAAAGTAGTTTCTTTTGGTCATTACTTGGTACTTTCATAATAGTATTTGGAATAGGTTGGGCAATGGCAAACTATAAGAAAAACATTGCAAAAGAAAACCTTTCTTTTGGTAAGTATTTTTCAATAGGTACTGTAATGTGTCTGGTTATTGCATTGTTTGTAACATTGTATATGACCATTTATACATTAAAACTTAATCCATTATTCTATGACAATCTATTTATAATGTACCAGGATATGTTTGATGAAATGGGATTAGATTTTAATGTTCTTGAAAATAATGAGTTTCAAAGATTATTTCAAATTTCATTTTTACCTTCAAGTTATATTTCAACTTTCATTGGTAATTTGTTCTATGTGCTTCTTCTTTCATTCCTTCTTTCAAGACCTACTTTTGGAGCACCTAATCAGACTCAAAATAAACAAAACTTTAATGATTATGTCCCATATAAGGATGTAAAAGAAGATACTCCAGAAGAAGATGAAAATGAAGAAGAGTCATCAGAAAAACAAGAGAATAAAGATACTTTATAATAATAATGGAAGCACAAACAAAAACAAAATTCGCTGGAAACTACTTTTCAGGAATTATTAAATACGGATTATTAATTGGCTTGGGTTTATCCCTTTTTATTCTAATTCGTTTAGTTTTAAATAAGCCTATAACAAGCATAATGAGCTATTGGGAAATAATATGCGTATTGTTTTTAATTTATCTTGGAGTATGGCTTTATAGAAAAGGATTAAAGGAAAAGCAAATATCATATAAGGAAAGTTATTTTGTTGCTTTTGGCTCTGGAATTATTGGCTCAATTATTTATGGAATGTTTGTTTTTGTTTATGCAAATTATATTGATTCTGCATTCCAAGATCGTTGTTTTGAAATTCAAAGAGCTGTTTCAACAAATGCAAATTTAACAGATCAGCAGATTGAGTCTATGGTTAAACCTTCCTCAATTGCTGCTTCTTCAATACTAATAGTATCTCTAATAAGTATATTATCAGGATTTATTATTGCATTTTTGCTTATGAACAAGAAAAGAAAATTGCAGAATAAAGAAGATATAGAAAATAAAAACGTTGATTAATAAATAATAAATATGGATATTTCAGTTATTGTACCTTTATTTAATGAAGAAGAATCTCTACCTCATTTAACCAAATGGATTAAAGAGGTTATGGATAGAGAAGGCTTTTCTTATGAAGTTTTATTGGTTGATGATGGAAGTAATGATGGAAGTTGGAAAGTGGTTGAAGCATTAAGCCAAGAGAATAATTCTATTAAGGGAATAAAATTCCGTAGAAACTATGGTAAAAGTGCAGCATTGAATGTTGGATTTGAGCATTGTGAAGGAGACGTTGTGATAACTATGGATGCCGATTTGCAAGATTCTCCAGAAGAAATTCCAGAACTTTATTCAATGATAATGAAAGATGGTTTTGATTTGGTTTCAGGATGGAAAAAGAAACGTTATGACTCAAAACTTGCAAAAAATATTCCTTCCAAACTCTTCAATGCCACAACTCGAAAAATAACAGGAATTAAACTTCACGATTTTAATTGTGGACTTAAAGCATATAGGAAAGATGTAGTTAAATCAATAGAAGTTTATGGTGAAATGCATCGCTATATTCCTGTAATTGCAAAATGGTCAGGTTTTAGAAATATTGGAGAAAAGGTTGTTCAACATAGAAAAAGAGAATTTGGAAAGAGTAAGTTTGGAATGAGCAGATTTATTAATGGATATTTAGACCTTATGTCCATTATGTTTGTTTCAAAATTCTCCAAAAAGCCTATGCATTTCTTTGGATTATGGGGAACAGTTATGTTTCTTTTAGGTTTCTTGTCAGCAGGTATTTTGGGAGCACAAAAAATTATTGCAAGTATTAATCAACTACCAATGCGACTTGTAACAGATAGTCCATATTTTCATCTGTCTTTAGTTCTTATGATTCTTGGAGCAATGTTCTTTCTTACAGGTTTCTTAGGAGAACTTATTGGAAGAAACTCTTCAAGCCGAAATACTTATTTAATTCATAAGAAATCAAATATAAATTAATTGTATGACAAGAATAAAACAGGTAATTGAAGAATCTGTATCTCTAAAAACTCTTTTGCTTAAAGATGAAGCCTTTTTAATGGAAATTGAAAAGGTGAAAGATGTTATGGTTAAGGCATTGAAGGATGGAAAAAAGATTCTTTGGTGTGGCAATGGAGGTTCTGCTGCAGATAGTCAACATTTGGCTGCTGAGTTTTCAGGAAGATTTTATTATGATCGTCCTCCTTTAAGATCAGAAGCCTTGCATGTAAATACTTCCTATTTAACTGCTGTTGCTAATGATTATTCTTATGATGTAATTTACAGCAGAATGGTTAAAGCAATGGGAGATAAGGGGGATGTTTTGGTAGGTATTTCAACCTCTGGAAATTCTAAAAATATTGTTTTAGCCTTTGAACAGGCAAAAGAAAATGGAATGATAACAATTGGCTTTACTGGAAATGGAGGAGGAAAGATGAATGAAGGAGCTGATTATATTTTAGATATTCCTTCCAAAGATACTCCAAGAGTACAGGAATGTCATATTATGGTTGGGCATATTCTTTGCGAATTAGTAGAAGCAGAAATATTCCCTCGATAGAAAGAAAAGTTTTTTTAAGGACTTTAAACATTAAGGTCCTTAACGTCATTAAAAAAGAGAAATGAGAAAAAGAGAATATAAAACCCTGTTTTTGGATAGAGATGGAGTAATTAACGTTCGTTTGATTGACGATTATGTAAAAACTTGGGAAGAATTTGAATTTGAAGAAGGAGCTTTAGAAGCAATTAGTATATTTGCTAAATATTTTGATACCATTGTAGTAGTTTCCAATCAACAAGGAGTTTCAAAAGGACTTATGAGTGAGAGTGATTTGCTTTCAATTCATAAGAAAATGAAAGAAGAGATTGAAAAGAATAATGGAAGAATAGATAATATTTATTATTGTACTGCTTTTAGAAAAGAAAATCATTTCTGCAGGAAGCCAAGTGTTGGAATGGGATTAAAAGCAAGAAAAGATTTTAAGGATATTCGCTTTAAACAAAGCGTTATGGTTGGAGATTCCATTTCCGATATGCAATTTGGAAAGAAATTGAAAATGCAAACAGTCTTTATTTCCAGTTCATTGGAAAAAACAAGAAAGAATTGCAGATTGATAAATAAAAGATTTGACAGTTTAATTGATTACGCAAAACATTTAGAAAATGAAAAGAAAAATTAGTTTATTATTAGTTCTATTGGTTTTTGGCTTTACACAGCAAGATATTTATTCTCAAAACAAAACTGACCAGAAAGGAAGAAAACAAGGCTATTGGTCAAAGTCTGATAAGAATGGTAACAAGATTTATGAGGGTAATTTTAAAGATGACTATGAGGATGGACTCTTTACTCACTACTTTGAAGATGGAAAGACAATTAAGTCAAAAACAGAATATAAGAATAAAGGAAGTTTTGCAACAGTTAAGTTTTTCAATAAAGAAGGAGGATTAATTTCTGAAGGCTTTTATGCTAACAAGAAAAAAGACAGCCTTTGGATATTTTATGATGCGAAGGGCAATAAGATTGGAGAAGAAAGATATACAAAAGGACTTAAAAATGGAGAGTCAAACTATTGGGATAAAGATAAGGTTTTAGTTGAAACAGTAACTTATAAGAATGAAATTAAACATGGTTTGTTCTTTAAAAATACTTATAGCAGGGGTTATTTTTATTGCACCTTTAAGGATGGAAAACGAGATGGAGTGTATGAAGACTTTTTCTACTTTAATAAGATAAAGATTAAGGGTTTATATCGTGATGATAAAATGGAAGGCTCTTGGAAGTATTTCGATAGTATAGGTAATTGCGTTAAAACTCAACTATGGGAAAAAGATATTTTGAAAAGTGAAAAAGTTAGACTTGATTTTGGTAGAGGAGACACAATGGTAGAAACAAAAGATATTGCTTACTTTTATCAAACAGGTAAACGTTTGAAGATAGTTCTTTTTAATGCTAATGAAATTTCATGCATAAATAATGTAGATGAGCTTTTTGACCTTTTGGGATTGGATAATTTTATTCAATTAAATGGAAAGATGCAGTTCTATTCAAATTTAAAAGCATTAAAAGGAATTGGCGATAAGGTTGGAGAAGATTATGTAATTCTTTTAAATCCAAATACCCAATTAAAAGTTATCACCGACAAAGAAAGTAGAAAAGCAATGGAAATGTTTTTCAAAAAACAAGAGTTTTAATATTTCTTAACCCAAAGAATTTTAAATTATGAAAATTAAATCACTGATTGCGGTTTTGGCAATATTGTTTTCTGTTAGTTTGTTTGCTGTTCCTGCAGATAAAAAACCTATTACTATTAAGCAACCTAATGGAAAGACATTAACTTTTATTCTTCAAGGGGATGAAAGAATTAATTGGGCAACTACTCTTGATGAATATTCTCTTTTATCTAATAAAAATGGAAATTGGGTTTATGCTGTTTTGGATAGTAAGGGAGATATGGTTCCTTCAGAGATTTTAGCTTGCAATAAGGAAGAAAGGAGTAAGGAAGAATTGGAGTTTTTAGAAAATATAAAACCCAAATTGTTTTTTAGCAAGAAGCAATTAGATATTCGCTTGAATCGTGAAAAACAAGAATTTGATAATCAAACTAAAAAAGTAGAACAACCCGCAAAAGTTGAGAAGAAAAAATGTTGCAGTTGGTTTAGAAAGAAATCAAAATAGATATATTGGTTTTTATTATATAGTTTAACTTTGGAAAAGTATAAGAGTGATAGAAATAAGTAATCAAGATATTATAATATACCAAAATAAAGAAGGTAATATTAAATTGGATGTTCATTTACAAAATGAAACTGTATGGATTAACCGTCAACAAATGGCAAATCTATTCAATCGTGATGTAAAAACTATTGGTAAGCATATAAACAATGTTTTTGAAGAAGGTGAATTAGATAAGAGTTCAACTGTCGCAAAATTTGCGACAGTTCAGTTAGAAGGAGAAAGAGAGGTTGAAAGACTTATTGAATATTATAATCTTGATGTTATTATTTCTGTAGGCTACCGTGTAAAATCTGTTCAAGGAACTCAATTCCGTATTTGGGCTACAAAAAGAATACACGAATACATTGTAAAAGGTTTTACATTGGATGATGAAAGACTAAAGCAAGAGGGTGGAAGGAGTAGATATTTTGAAGAATTATTGCAAAGAATACGTGATATTCGAAGCAGTGAAAGGAATTTCTATCAAAAAATTACTGATATTTATTCAACAAGTATTGACTATAGAAAAGATGTTGAATTAACAAAACATTTCTTTGCTACCGTACAAAACAAAATGCATTACGCTGTGCATGGAAATACAGCAGCCGAGCTTATTCATAATAGAGCAGATTCAGGAAAACCTTTTTTAGGATTAACAAATTTCAAAGGAAACTATATAACACAGCATGATGTTAGTATTGCTAAAAATTATCTTTCAGAAGATGAACTAAATCAACTTAATCTTATAGTCTCTATGTATCTTGACTTTGCAGAATTACAAGCTACTAATGGTAGACCAATGAAAATGCAAGATTGGATAAATAAATTGGATGACTTTTTACGAATAAGTGAAAAGGAACTTCTTGATAATTCAGGTAGCATTAGCCATCAACAAGCATTAAATAAAGCTCGTTTAGAATATGAAAAGTATCGCAAAGCTGAAGATATTAAATATGTTTCAGATTTTGACCGAGAAATAAAGAAATTGAAAAAAGAGGTTGATTAAATAGCAACATTAAACTCTCTTAGAGCATCATTTAAAGATGTTTTGGTATCTGTTGATGATTTTCTTTTTCCTATAATCAATGCACAGTTAACATTATATTTTCCTGCTGGAAATTCTTTTGTTATGCTACCAGGTATTACAACAGAGTTTTCTGGAATATATGATTTATATTCAACAGGTTCTTTGCCACTTACATCAATAATCTTTGTAGATGCAGTTAGAGTTGTGTTTGCTCCTAAAACAGCTCCTTTGCAAACTCTTACTCCTTCAACAACAATACAACGTGAACCTATAAAACAATTATCTTCAATTATAACTGGACTTGCTCCAACTGGTTCCAAAACTCCTCCAATTCCAACTCCACCACTTAAATGAACATGTTTCCCTATTTGAGCGCAAGAACCAACTGTTGCCCATGTATCAACCATTGTTCCTTCATCAACATAAGCTCCAATATTTACATAGGAAGGCATCATAATAACTCCTGACGCTAAAAAAGAACCATAACGGGCAACTGCATGAGGAACAACTCTAACTCCAAGCTTTGCATAATCTTTCTTTAAAGGTATCTTATCATAGAATTCCATAGGTCCAACTTCAAAGGTTTCCATATTACAAATAGGGAAGTAAAGGATAACAGCTTTCTTTATCCAGTCATTAACTGTCCAATCATCACCCTTATGCTCAGCAATTCTAATTCTTCCTTTATCCAGTTCTTCAATAATTTCTCTAATTGCATTTTGAGTTTCCTTTTCCTTTAACAATTCTCTGTTTTCCCAAGCTTGTTCTATGATTTCTTTTTGCATAATGTTTTATAGTATTTGAATTACAAAACTACATAAAAACTTATTATCTTTGCCAATTATTAATAAGAATTATATTCAAAATGAAACATTATTTACTTTATTTTTTCCTTTTATTATCGTTTTCATCTTTTGCACAATCAAATAATTTTAAGGTTAGAGTTCACGACAAAACACATTTAAAAACAAAAGGAGAATATTCTAAAAAGGTCTTATTCCCAGTCAAGGATAAAAATATAAGTAATATTACTTTAAATCTTTATCTTAATTGTCCTGATAGTGGTTGTAGTGATTGGGACTATTCAATTAGTGTTTTGCTAAGAACTACTGAAAAAGGAGATACAGTAAACTATCAGTTGGGAAGAATGATAACTCCATATAGTGGTGCATATAATCAAGGAGATAATGCAAAGACTTGGAATCCTGAATGGGAATGGGATATTTCAAACTATTTGCCTTTAATGAAAGATAGTGTTGATATTGTTGTAGTTTATGAAGGTTATCAAGATGGTTTTTTAGCTACAACTGATTTTGTATTTGATTTGGATAAGAAATATAAGAATAAATCAATTCAAACTCAAAATATTCACTATGGTTATTTCCCTTATGGTAATATTGAAAATCCAATTGATAATTATGTAACTCCAAAAGAAATTGTTCTTCCCAAAGGAACAAAGAAAGTATATGCAAGAGTAATGATTTCAGGTCATGGAGCCGATTCTACCAATGCAGCAGCAGAGTTTTTGAAAAAGGATTTTTATTATAAGGTTAATGGAAACAAAATAGCAACACAATCAATTTGGAAAGATGATTGCGGATGTAACCCGATTCAACCTCAAGGAGGTACCTGGATATATAATCGTGCAGGTTGGTGTCCAGGAACTGTGGTTAATGAATATCTTTATGACTTGACTCCATATATTAAAGGGAAGAAAGCAGTTGTAGATATTGATTTTGAATATTATAAAACTCCTCAAATTGAACAACCAGGCTATCATGTTTCTCATGATATTTTCTTTAAGAAATCAATTAATTACAAGATGGCAGTAGAAGAGGTAGATGAACCTATATATTTTCTCCCTCAAAAATTTATTCTTACATACAAAACAAATAATGATGGTTCAAGAAATAAAGCATGTATTATAGATAATTATTCTATTGGTAATAAGGTTTACGAAAGAACACAACTTGAAAATAATAAAGAATACAATGAAACTATAGAACTTAAAGAGGGATATTATAATTTATTATTTACTGATTCAGATTGTGATGGACTTTCTTGGTGGGCAAATAGAGAGCAGGGAAATGGTTATGTTTATATATATAATGAGGATAAAACAAAACTATTAGAAGCTTTTGAACCAGATTTTGGCTGTAAGATTGATTATGAATTTGAAATTAACAATGATTCTAAAGATATAAAACATAGGGAGTCAAAGCTAATTAAAGTTCCAGATACAAAAGCTAAGACTTATACCTTTGTTGTGTTTTTGAAAGATGGAGTAGAGGAGGAGTTGACTTTGGAAATTAAGAATAGAAAAACTAAAGAAGTTGTTTCAAAAACAGTTTATCCAAAAGCAGATAGATTTCAAATAGTTTATGATTATTCTGTTCTTCCAAAAGGTAGTTACGAAGCAACTGTTAGAACAAACTCATTTTCAGAAACAAGAGCTTTTTCTATTAAGGAATAATTAAAGTAGAAGTATTTTCAACCTAATCATAAGTAAAAAAATAAAACCTTATTTCAGTAAAATAAAACGCTGTTTCAGTAAATTAAAGTAAGGTTTCAGTAAAATAAAGTAAGGAGATAGAAATAATAATATTTATCTCGTCTAAAGTCTTTCTAAATTCTATTTTATCAAGTTATAAAACTCACTAAATGAGCTCTTTTAAACTCATTAGACTTTGTTTAAATCTGATATAATGCCATTATAATGTTGGTTTAATGGCATTATATTGGAAGTATAATGGCATTATATGATTGGTTTAATGGCATTATATGGAGAATATAATGGCATTATTCCAGATTGAAGTCTTATTTAATTATTTCTAATTCTCCATTTTGTAGATATATCTATCGTTTGGATAGATAAAGTTGGCTTTTAATTTTTCTAAGAAAAGGACTTTTCCACAATATTTAGTCAATTGATATTTGAAAAGAAAGACAAGATTATAGTATTAATAAAAAAAGATGCCGACTTTATTGAAAAAGTCGGCATCTTTATTGAAAAAGTCAGCTTATATTTTTATTTATCCTTGACTTATTTTTGAATAAACTAAGGATATTTATTTAAGGATAAGTTTTTCTGTTCTTTGAGTCTTATCTGTTGTTATATTAATGAAATATACTCCTTTGCTGTAATTACTTAAATCAATTTGAGTTTCATATCCATTATTTACATTTTCTTCTATCTTTTGCAAAACTCGTCCACTTACATCAGTAATCCTAATCATTATATTTCCATATAAATTATCAATCTTTAGATTGGAAGTAGAGTTTGTCGGGTTTGGATATATAGTAATTGATATTTCTTTTCTTTCAACTTCAATCAGTCCTAATGTTGTAAATGTTTCGATTAAGCCATAAGTTACTCCTGAAGCAGTTGTTGCTCTTGCTTTAAATTGATAAGATTGTTCAGGAATTAAGTTTGTCAGGTCGTAAGTAATAGCATCTCCATTCAATGTTGCAGACACTTCTTCCCACTGACTTGCGTTTGTTTGTTTCCATTCAAATCCTTGAGCTAAAATTGGTTCTGTGCCAGCTGTAATATTTCCACTTAAGGTAGCTGTAGTTCCAGATGTTGGAGTTGCAGCATTTGTTACAACTGTTGGAGGTATTAATTCAGGAGTTGTGTGAGATTGAATAGTTCCATAAACAGTTCCAGAAGCAGTTGTTGCATAAGCTCTATATTCATAAGTTGAACTATATGCTAGTCCTTCCAGATTATAGGTTATTGAATTTCCAGTCAATGTTACTGCTATTGTTGTCCATGTGCTTGAACTTGCAAGTCTATATTCAAAACCTTGAGAAGTAATTGTTTCACTTCCTTCAATAATTGTACCGTTTAATGTGATAGAATTATCAGTAACATTGGAAGCTAAATATGTTGTAACTGTTGGAGGTATTAATTCAGGAGTTAAGAAAGATTGAGTAATTCCATAATCAGTTCCAAAAACAGTTGTTGTTGCATAAGCTCTATATTGATAAGATGAATTAGGATTAAGTCCAGTTAAGTTATAGGTTATAACATTTCCATTTAATGTTGCTGTTATTGTTGTCCATGTACTTGAATTTGAAAGTTTAAATTCAAAACCTTGAGAAGTAATTGTTTCACTTCCAGAATTAATAGTTCCATTAAGTGTAGCAGAATATTGAGAAATATTTGTAGCAGGATTTGTTGTAATTGTTGGAGGAACTATTACAAGAGTTGCGAAATTTTCAATTGTACCATAAACAGTTCCTGAAGCAGTTGTTGCATAAGCTCTATATTGATAAGATGTATTTTGTGTTAATCCAGTTAAGTTTTGAGTTATAACATTTCCGTTTAATGTTGCAGTTATAGTTGTCCATGTGCTTGAACTTGCAAGTTTATATTCAAAACCTTGAGAAGTTATTGTTTCACTTCCTGCAGTAATTGTTCCGTTTAATGTTGCTGTTGTTGCAGTAATGTTTGACGCTTGATTTGTTGTAACGGTTTGAGGGATAACAGGGGTTGTAAAAGATTTAGTTTCTCCATAAAATAATGCAGTAATATTACTTACAAATGCTTTGTATTGATATGTTGTATTTGGATCTAAATTATTAATTGTGTTGGAGAATGCAGGATTGTTTGTAGTTTGATATAATGTTGTCCAAGTGCTTGAATTACTTTTTTTGTATTGGAAACCACTTGTTAGTATTGAATATGTTCCTTGAGTGTATGTTCCATAAAGAATTGCTGATAAGGAATTATTTAGTGTCGCAGTGTCAGTTGAAACAATTGGTGATATAATTGGTAGAGTTATAAATGTATCTATTGCTGATTCGTAGTTGTTAGTTTGTGTTGTAATATATGATTTTACATAGTAGGTTGTATTAGGATTCAAATTAGTTACATTTCCTGTAAAAGGAGAGGTTGTGCTTGAATTTTGTAATGTAGTCCAGTTTGCATCATTCTGAGATTTATATTTGAAACCTTTTGAGCTTATTGTTTGGTCTCCTTGAGTAAAAGATGCGTTAAAGGTTGCAGAGTTATGGGTTATATTGGTAGTTGAATTATAAGATATTGTTGGAGTATTGATTGTAATTTGTGTAATTGAAATATCATCAATGTAAATATTGTAACCATATCCTGAAATTGCTTTAAAGATCAGGTAATTATTACCTGTAGTTGAAGCAGGAAGACTGCAAGTGTAATTATACCAACCATCACTGCTCATTGAAGGAGTAGCTATTCTGTCATTTGAGATAAATCCAATTAAGGTTGCTGAATTAAGAGTTTGAGATGAACTTAAATAAATTTCAATTCCTTCTTGTTGATTGGAGTAAGTGCCATTTGTCCTGTAAATCCAGAAGTTTACATTATAAGAATTGTTGCTATTGAAATTAATTTTTGGAGTAAAGAGAGCTGTCCAATTATTATCATAAATATTATAAGAATTGTATTTTAACATTTTTGTACCACTATGAGGAGAGCAACTTGGGGAAGTACCATTAGTAACAACATTAAAATGATTGGTGTCAGATGAAGTTTGATTCCAGCAACTTAAATATGCATCAAAAGTTTCAGTGAAAGGAGGATTTATTATTAATCCACAATCTGTAGAGAATGTTTCAATTGGACTGTATATTGTACCAAATGATGTTGTAGCGTAAATTCTATATTCGTAGGTTGTGTTGATTGATAAATTATTTAATGTAAGTTGAAGAGGATTGGAAGTAACTGCTTGTTGAGTGAAGTTTGCAGTTCCCAATACTCTGTATTCAAATCCTTTTGAAGTGATACCAGAACCTGTAACGTTCCCATTTAGAGTTGCTGTTGTTGTTGTTATATTTGTTGGAGGTAAAATAGTTATTGTTGGAGTATTGTTAACATAAGAAAAAGTAATTACAGAATCAGCTCCATATGCAATACCTGTTAATGCTTTCCCTGTAGAAGTTCCATTTTTTAAAGTAGAGTTAATAAAGGTTGTTTGATTTGTTGAACCAGGAAAGGTTGTACTTGTAGAGTTAATATTTGTTGAGTCTCCAGAAGCAGGAATAATAAAATATCCTCTATCAAAAGGATCGTCATTAATATCATTTATTCTTGAAGTTAACCAAGGATTAATTAAATTATTGTCTCCATGAAAAACAAGCATTCCTTTTGCAGGAGTGTATGCATCCCATCTTTTTTTATTTCTATGTTCAAACATAAAAAATTCGTTTTCACTTAAAACAACCTTATATGCTTTATTACTATCTGAAATTGCAGGTAGAGTACAATTGGAAGTACTTGCAGTTAGAGTAACAGGGGTTAGCCATCCTAAAATTTGTCTTTCCAAAGCAGAAAGATAAGGAGGAGTTCTGGAAGAATTATTATAACTGCCACTTGCCATTAAATCCCAATTGCCTAAATGAATTGATTGACCTCCTGAACCTTCATAGTCAGTATCGTAGAAGTCAGGTAAACCCAAAACATGTCCCATTTCATGACAAATGGTTCCAATTCCATCAACAGAAGTTGTTGTTCTTAATTCATTTGAGCAGGAATATCTATATACATTAACTCCATCAAAGCTTGGAAGTGTTGGTAGAGTCCAGCTGTGAGCCCATATTGCATTTGTGCCTCCTCCATTATGTTGTCCTCTTCCAGCATAAATAACATGAATCATATCTACAGTTCCATCATTATCATTATCAAAATTTGCAAAATTAACATTTGGATTTGCTAATGAACATGCTTCAGCAATCATTTCTCTTGGTAGAGAATCATGGTCGTATTCTGTTTCTGCTCCATAATAAGCTTGATTATGGCTTAGAGTATATGGACCAACAACTGTGAAATTGGCATTAAGTAATCCCATAGAGTTATCAAAAAAATAATCTTTTACACTTCCAGTTGCTCCTGAGGTTGTGTAGTTAGATTGAGAAATCTGGTTTTGCATTGTTGTTGCATTGGCAGAGTTAAATGGAATGTCAGTAAAGCTAACTAAAATTACTAAAAAGTTAGGTGTTCCTGTAGTTGGGGTATTGTTTTGAGAATTATCGGAATATAGTTGTGCTCTATTTTGTTCGAAACGTTCTATTTGTGATGAGTTATAGAATAATCCTTTCTTAATTGTACTTAGAAAAATATTATCTTCAATTGTTCTGTATTGATAATCACATGCCAAAACATTTGATTTAACCATTTGTCCTGTTTCGTTTATAACAGCATAAACAATATCTCCATTGCTATTTCCTAATAAGGTATATCCATCTAAGGATGTAGCCCAAGAGATAAATTCATCTCCATTTATTGTGTATGAAATTATTTTTCCATTAGATTGCTTCTTTGAGAAAATTTGAGTGTTATCTGCAGGAGCTCCAATTGTAATATAATTGAATGCTGTTAGTAATAGGATAAGTCCTAAAAATTTTTTTGCTAATTTCATTTTCTGTTCTTTTTTATACTTTTTTGAATTTACAAAGGCAAAGATAATATTTTCCTTTATTTTAGACTTTTATTTGATTATAAGTTTTTGCGTTTTATTAATTGAATGATTGATAATATTGATAAAATAAACACCTTTAGAAAGTGTTGAACAATCAATCTTTTGAATAACTTTTGAATTAATTGGATTAACTACATATGAATTAATAACTCTGCCTTGAATATCAGAAATATTAATTTTGATTTCATCTGAAATTCCTTCAATAATAAGATTTGTTGTATTGGTAGTTGGATTTGGATAAAGTTGCATTATTAATTGATTGTTTACTATTGAATTAATTCCTAAGTTTTGATTCAAAAATGTATCAATTACAGAGTATGTTGTTCCTTCTGTTTGAGTTTCGGTAAATGCTCTTACATTATATAGAGTATTTTGAAGCAGGTTTGTTAAAGATGATGAAAAATGAGTGTCATTTGTTTGTGAAAAAATAGTATCCCATGTTGTAGATGTAGTGGTTTTATATTCAAATCCTTTAGATAGAATTTCATCTGTTCCTTTAATATAAGTTCCATAAAATGTTGTTGAAGATGACATAGAAATAGAATCCGTAAATACCATAGGAGGGATTTGACTTAGAGATTGAGTTATGGATATATCATCAATAAAAATATTATATCCATAGTCAGATATTGTTTTTAAAATAAAATATTTGTTTCCATAAGTTCCAGCAGGTAAATCAAATGAATAATTATACCAATCATCAGTTGCTTCAACAGGTGTAGTGGTTCTGTCTGTAGAAATATATCCTAAAAGTGTTGCTCCATTCAAATCATTATTTGAGTTAATATAAACTTCAACTCCTTCATTTGGACTTGAATAAGAACCGAAATTTCTGTAAATCCAAAAACTGAATTGATGGTATTGATGTGGGATGTTAATTTCTGGAGTTGAAATTGTTGCCCAATGACCATTACTTATATAAGCTGAGCCGTATTTAATCATTCTGTTTCCACTATGAGGTAAGCAAGTTGGAACAGTTCCTGCACTTACTATACTAATAAAATTATTATTAGAAGATTGTTGTGGCCAACAAGGTAGAGTTGCAACTTCGAATCCTTGATTATAAGGTAAAGATAAATTGTTTAAGCAAACAGTATTAAATTCTATTATTGAAGTATAGTATGTAATAGAATTTTTTATTCCAAATACTCTGTATTCATAAGTTGTGCCAGGAAGTAAATTGGTTAAATTGAGTTGCATTGTAGAAGAGCTAATTGTTTGAGATGTATAAGAAGTATCTCCCACCATTCTATACTCAAATCCCATTGATGTAATATCTGTTCCGGATGCAGATCCATTTAATGTTGCTGAATTAGTTGTTATATTTGTTGGTGAAAGAATACTAATATGAGGAAAGCTATTTATTAAGTTGAAATTAATTGTAGAATCTTGTGCATAACCTATGTTTGATAAACTAACTCCAGTAGGATTACCATTTTTATGATTGATGTTTGATAGAAAGTCAATGTTTTTACTTCCTGGGAAAGTTGTAGAATCGGAATCAATTTCAGTAGAATCACCTGCAGATGGAATTATAAATAAACCTCTATCAAGTGGATTTGTATTAATAGTATTACTTCTGCTATTTATCCAATTATCAATTTTTGTCTGGTCTCCATGATAAACAAGCATTCCTTTTCCAGGTGCATACTCATCCCATTTTTTCTTATTTCTATGTTCAAATACAAGAAACTCGTTATCTTGAAGATTAATTCTGTATGCCATATTACTGTCAGAAATAGCTGGTAAAACACAAATTGTGGAATCAGCAGAAATTAGAGTGAAATTTAACCAACCTA
The DNA here is from genome assembly GCA_002423895.1 of Bacteroidales bacterium UBA5515. GTDB lineage: Bacteria > Bacteroidota > Bacteroidia > Bacteroidales > P3 > UBA10566. The sequence continues at coordinate 92,448 of DIOL01000023.1, forward strand.
ATAAATTTCTTTCAACAGCAGTTAGATTTGGAGGAGTAATGCTTCGATTATTGTAATTACCTGATGCCATTACATCCCAATGTTTTAAATGAATAGCTCTGCCACCTGATCCTGCATAATCTGTATCATAAAAATCTGGTAATCCCAAAACGTGTCCCATTTCATGACATATAGTACCTATACCATCACAACTTATTGAATCAGATAATTCTGATGAACATGAATAACGGTAAAATTGAACACTATCTAAAACAGTATTCGGTGGCAATGCCCAACTATGAGGCCATATTGCATTTGCTCCACCTCCAGAATTCTCTCCTTGACTTGCATAAATCACATGAATCATATCAACTATTCCATCAGAATCATTATCAAAATCTTGAAAATTTACATCATTATTAGCTAAAACGCAAGCATCATAAATCATTTCTCGAGGTAATAAATCGGATCCATAAGCATCATTAGATCCATAATAAGCTTGATCTTGAGGTAGAGTATAAGGACCAACTACTGTGAAATTAACATTTAAACTACCCATAGAATTGTCATAAAAGTAATCTTTTACGCTACCAGTTCTGTTGTTAGAAGTATAATTTGTAGTTTTGATTTGATCTTTAACAATATTTATTTTTGTAGTATCAAATGAAACATCAGTATAGTTTACTAAAATAACAAGAAAATTAGGGGATCCCGTTGTAGGGACTCTTTCAACTGTTTTATTACTATATCTTTCATTCCTTTTTTGTTTAACTCTCTCTAATTGATTTTCACTGTAAAACAATCCTCTTTCAATTGATAAAAGAAATGTATTGTCTTCAACTGTTCTTTCTATATTGTTTGCAGCCAAAACATCAGAAGGAACCAATTCGCCTTCTCTGTTTTTTATTGCATAAACTAAATCTCCTTTATTATTATTTAATAATGTATATCCATCCAAAGACGTCGCCCATGAGATAAATTCATCACCATTTAAGGTGTATGAAATAATCTTACCATTTGACTGTTTCTTTGTCAATACTTTAGTATTATCTGCAGGAATTGCAAAAAGAGAATTACATACAAATGTAATAATAATTAAAAGGCTAAAAAAATTGTTTACTGTTTTCATTTTACATGTTTTTAATAATGTTATTGCAAAGGTAATCTTTTTTCAAAAATAACAAAATAAAATATTAATAGTTTATATAATTGGAAGCAATTTATAGAATTCAAATATAGAATTAATAAGAAGTGTAAATTAAACTAATAAAAAAAGGAGTTGAATAATTTCAACTCCTTTCCTTATTAGAAAAAATCTAATTCAAAAAATTATTTTTTAATAAGTTTTTGAGTAGAAGTTTTTCCGTCTTTTACTATTTGAATCATATACATACCATTATTTAGGTTGTCAATTGAAATAGTTTCGTTAGAAGATTTAACAGATTTTGTAATCAAAGTTCTTCCTAACATATCAAGAATTCTAACTTCTGCACCATTAGCATCAGAAATTGTTAAGAAATCATTAGCAGGATTTGGATAAACTCCAAAAGTAACATTGTTTTCAACTTCATTTAATGATAAAGCTTGACCTAAGATTTTTACATTATCAATAAATCCCATGCTTTTGTCATTTGAAATTAGTCTAAATGCAATTCTTACTGTTCCTGTATAATTTGATAAATCAATGGTTTGAGAATTAAATGCAGCAGGAATATCTGTAAGAGTTTGAAGTAATGTTGAAAAGTCAGATGGTTCTGTTCCACCAGTTGATAATTTAATTTCTATACTTTCAGGATATTCTTCTTCGTAAGAAGCTACATCGAATTTTAAGGAGTTATCTCCTTGAAGATTTATTCTACTTGTAACTAACCATCTGTCTGCTTGTCCAGCAGGTTCAAACCATGAAGTTGCAGCAGCAACATAATCTGTTTCGTCCATTTGAAGGATTACCCAAGCTTCATTGTTAGGAAAAATATTGGAATTGTGAGGTGTTAAACCATCAATATTATTTATTCTCCAATCAGCAGGAAGTAAACCATCGTTGAAATTCCAAGCAATTGATGCAGCAGGTTCACAAGTTGTACTAATAAACATTGTGTCATTAGCATTATCAGCATCATTTGGATATGAAGAATATGCATAAATAAAATAATTACCTAAAGTAGACAAATCAAATGTGAAATTAATAACTGTGTCAGCTAAAGTTGCCAATGAACTAATTGTTGCATTCAAAGTTGTTCCATTTACTTTACAAACAATTGGAATATTTGTAGCTTCTAATCCTCCAATATTACCAACTGAAACAGAAATTGTTTCTGTAGATGTTAATGTGCCTGATGCAGGTGCTTCAATATCATAAACTGTTATATCATTTTCTTGTAACAAATATACTTGAGCATAAGTTCCTACATAAAAAGTATATGCTCTTCCGTCTGCAAATGTGAAATCATCGCCTATAGCAGCATCACCATTTGCCATGTATATTTTACCTGGATAAACTGTACCAGTTGATGGATCTGTCATTGTTGGAGTTGGATTAACTATACAATAATCATAAGTGCCAATTGGAATATCTAATGAAACAGTTGTATTTAATAACATATTTGTTGTTGTTAAATTTCCATCAGCATTTTGTGGTATTTTAAATTCATATTGAGAATATGAAGCAATAGCAGCATTTATTGAAGCTTGAGTTGTGTCAGAATAAGATCCTGTAGTAGGAATAATAGTTCCATATGCAGTTGCATTAGAGTCAATTAGCATTTGTACTCCTGTTCCGTCACCCCAAATGTCTTCTACAAGCATTGTAACACGAGCATATCCTGTAGGTATAGGTGTTTTTACCTGATTGGATTCTTTTAAAGCTTTTAGTATTTGCTTAGGGTTAGCCTTTTTTGTTTGTTCAGTTCTTAATGAACTTTTTTTGAATTGCTCTACATTAACATTTTGTGCATTAACAATAGCAAAGCACATAATTAATGAAAGAAAAAGTAAAGTTTTTTTCATGATTTTAATTTGTTTTATACATCTATGTTATTGCTAAACATAGATGTTGATTAATAAATTATTTTGTTTTTAATTTTTTTCAAACTCAAACACGAGGCAAATATAATAAATTTTCAATTAATTGCAATTATAATATGAAATTATTTGTTTTTATAGTTAGAATAAACAGTTGAATTATCTTCTTTAAATATTTTCTTTTGTTTATTAATAAGAAGTTTCAAAAGATTATTTCCTATTATTTAGAAATGTCAAAAGTTAAGTTTAAAGATAATATTATTTCCTCCTTTAAGCGATTTTCTTATTTTGTTGCATAAATATTGATTATTTTATCTTCAAATAAAAAAAATAATGTACATTTGCAGCTTAAAATTATAGTTTAAAAAATTAATAATTCAACAAAGAAAAAAATGAAAAAAATTACACTTTTTATCCTTTCATTAGGATTAACAATGGGAGCAATTGCTCAAGTAAAAGATGCCAGTAACTTAACTCCTATGAAGGTTAAGGTTTCTGCTAATCAAACAAAAGATTATACGCTATATCCAAATAGCTTTAATGATTTTGTTCTTACAACTGATAGTGCAACATTATATTTTTCTGACCAAACTAAATTGTGGACAGCTGCTACTGGAACTAACCAATGGGTTGATAATGCTTATGCTCAAATTTATAATATTGGTTGGAATGTTCCTGTAAAGGGTATTGCTGCTATGTTGGGACAAGCTACACTAACCACAACTGGAACTCAGGTTAAGGCTGCTTTACATTCAGCTACCTCTACAACAGTTGGAAATGAGGTTTCTTTTGTAAACTTCAATTCAAACACTGCAAGTGATGTTCTCAATGAAGGTCTTGCATTAGCAACTTTTACTTTACCTGCTATTCAAAATATGTCTGATTTTGCACTTGTAATCACAGTTCCTGAATTTACGCTTAATGCAACACAAGATACAATTATTTCTGACTTCTTATTGATTGGAACAACTCCAGATGGTAAGGCATCAGGGGATAAATCTTTTTCTTATAGCTATACTGATGAAACTATGACTTCAAGAGCATGGGTATCAATTTATGATGCTTGGGGTGGTTTAGATGTAGATATGATGATTTTCCCTCTTATTGATGGAGCTGGTTTAAATAATGTTGATGTTAATACATTATCTTATGTTTATCCAAACCCTGCAAAAGATCAAGTTACTTTAGCTTCTTCTTTCAATATGGAAAAAGTAGAAATCTTTAACATGTTAGGTCAAAAAGTTTATGAAAATACTTTAAACGGAAATGCAACAACTGTTAACGTTTCTGATTTCAATAACGGAACTTATATTGTTAAGATATTTACTGAAGCTGGTTTAGCAACTAAGAAAATTGTTGTTGAATAAGTTTTAAAATAACTTTATTTAAAAAAGTCGCTTCTTAAATAAGGAGCGACTTTTTTTATGTATTTTTTGTATATATGTTATCATCTTTATGATATTCTTCTACCTATAAATCTTAATTAGTTTTGTATGTGCTGAGAATGAAGATACATATAATCTCTACACAGTATAAATATTATTTATTGCAAAATTCTTGCGATTTTGTAAGAGGCTGATTACGTATAAAATAAACCTCAAATTAATCAAATAATTCCAAACAAACTTAGAAATATTTAAAAAAAATATTTCTAAGTTTGTTTATTAATATTATTTATATATATTTGCAGAATTATTTATGTAAACTTAGAGAATTAAAAAGTCCTGTCTCTTTGTTTGGTTAAAAAAAGGACTTATTATTTAAAAATTATTGTAAATGAAAAAGATTTTTTCTTTTCTGTTATTAGCTATTTTTTTAGTTAATACATCAAATGTATTTTCTCAGTTGATAGGTGTAGAGGTAATAATTCAACCCGATCCAACTACAGGGAAAGATGCATTTATTAGTTCAAGTAATCCTTCTGCAAATTACGGATCATATGAAGATCTAGTAATGCTGGCATCGGGAACTACAAATCTTATGCGAGCATTAATTCAATTTGATTTAAGCTCAATACCTTCAAATGTTGGGATTGAAACTGTTGATATCTCTTTTCGTGGAGGGATAAGTGGTATGACTCCTTTAGGAAATAGTTGTCCTCCTAATAATACTAACACAAACAATTCTTTGTGGTTAGAAAGAGTTACTCAAAACTGGCAAGAATCAACTGTTAATTGGAATAATCAACCACAAACAACTCAAACAGACAGAGTGCAAGTTACAGAATCTAATTCTACGTCTGATTATTTATGTAATATTCCAAACACTTGGTCTTTAATGGCTATGGTTCAACATATGGTTTCAAATCCAAGTAGTAATTATGGATTTATGCTAAAATTAAAAAATGAAGATGGAAACCGTAACATGGCTTTCAAATCAAGTGATTATAATAATGAAGATGCTTTAAAATATAGACCACAAATATATATTAGTTATTCAATACCTGACTTCACCTATTGTATTAATACATCAAAAGTTGATGTTTATGGAAATTATGAATATACTTTTGATTCATCTCCATACTCAACTATTAGAGTCGACCATGAATGGACTATTGATGGAAATCAAGTTCCAGAAAATATTGGCAATACTTATTTATTAAGTTTTAGTGCTTATTTAACACCAGGAACCCATCAAGTTTGTCATAAAATTATTTCTCAAGATGTTCTTAACCAAGTTCATGAACTTACCAAATGTATAACTATTTGTGTTCACTAATAAATTGTAGCAGTAAATAATCAAAAATAATTAAAATAAAAAGAAGATAATATGAAAAAATATATAAAATATATGTTTGTGGTAGCATTGCTTACTGCATCAATAAATGTCTTTTCTCAGACAACAGTAACATTTAAACCAGATGCATCTATAGGAAAAGATGCTGTAATTCGAAGACTGGTAGTTGGTAATAATGAATTATCATTAAATAATGCTGGAGAATTACCAGAAATGGCAATGAGATATACATATAATTTAAAGAATACTTATAATAATGCACGTTCTTTAATTAAATTCGAACAGTTAGCATCTATCCCACAAAATTCATTGATAACAAATGCAGTACTAAAATTTTATGGAGTTCTTAGTAGTACTAATTTCCCTCAAGGAAATTATCCTGTATGTGAAGATAGATGTTTGATAAATAATGATATATGGCTTCAAAGAATAACTAGTTCTTGGGATGAAAGTACAGTTACTTGGATTAATCAACCAAGTTCTACTACTACGGACAGAGTTAAAATCTATCAATCATCTTCTCAATGGAATTATAATGCTACTATAACTTCTTCTTTAAATGTAGCTCCTCAATTAGTTAATATGTTAAACTTAATGATGAATAATAGTGATAATAATGGTTTTATGATGGTTTTGGCAAATGAATCTGCAGAACGTTCTATGTTGTTTGCATCTAGTGATAATACTAATCCAGCATTAAGGCCAGAATTGACTGTGACTTACGAGCCAATAATTGATTGTGAATTTACAGTATGTGCTTCTTCTACAGATCAAAATCTTTATACATTTTCAGCTTTAAATACTAATGGAAATCATACATGGCAAGTGTATAATGAAAATGGGGATCTTCTTCATACCTCTACTTCATCTTCTTTTAGTTATCCTTTCTCATCAGGTACTTATGATGTTAATCATTATGTTTATACAAACTATCAAAGTTGTAATAAACAAATTACTTTATGTATTGATCCATCTCAACAAAATGTACCAACTAAAAGCAAAAAAGATGAAATTTCTGAAGTTTTACCTACAAATATAACAAATGGAAATTCAATCAAAGTTTATCCTAATCCATCTTTTGATAAATGGAATGTGACCTTGAATTCTGTAAATACAGAAAATGTTGAAATTATAGTAACAGACTGTGTTGGAAAGACTGTATATAGCGATAAAATAAATCTTTCAAAAGGAGATAATAATTTTACTATTGATGGTACTTCATTTTCAAAAGGAATCTATGTAATCAAAATCAAAGGAGAAACTACTAACTTTACTCAAAAATTATCGAAAAATTAAATCATTAGGCTATATTGTAATTTAGCGAGGTATTTTTATAATGCCTCGCTTTTTTATTGTTTAGTCTTTTTTATTTTCCCTATCTTTGCAAATTATTTTTGATTAAAACTTTTAATAATGATTGATTTATTGATTAAACTTTCGGTTAAAAAAGCACTTTCTTCTCTTTATTCTATTGAAATTGAAGAAAAAGATATATTAATTACTCCTACCAAAAAAGAATTTATTGGTGATTTTACTTTAGTTGTTTTCCCTTTTGTTAAACAAGCAAAACTATCACCAGAAGTTTTGGCAAAGCAAATGGGAGAGTTTGTTTTGGAAGATTGCATAGATGGAAACAATGAAAAAGTACTAAAGGGTTATAATGTAATTAAGGGTTTCTTAAACTTTGAGGTTTCTTTTAAATACTGGATTAACTTTGTTAATACAAATAAGAATAAATATACCTATGGTTATAAATCAATAAGAGAAGAAAAGCCTGTTGTAGTTGAATATTCTTCTCCAAATACTAATAAGCCTTTACATTTAGGACATATTAGAAATAATCTTTTAGGTTGGAGTGTGGCTGAAATTTTAAAAGCTAATGGTTTTGCAGTAAAGAAAGTGAATTTGGTTAATGATAGGGGGATTCATATTTGCAAATCAATGGTTGCCTGGCAACTCTTTGGCAATGGAGAAACTCCTAAACTTTCTGGACTAAAGGGAGATCATCTGGTTGGTAAGTATTATGTTTTGTTTGACAAGCAATACAAGAAAGAAATTGAAGAAATGCTTGCAAAAGGCATTGAAAAAGAAACTGCAGAAAAGACAGCTCCAATCTTACTTAAGGCTCAAGAAATGTTAAGACAATGGGAAGCAAAAGATAAAGACACTATTGCTTTGTGGGAAAAGATGAATACTTGGGTTTATAAGGGATTTGATGAAACTTATTACAGAATGGGCGTTGATTTTGATAAAGTATACTATGAATCTAACACTTATCTTTTAGGAAAGGATATTGTAAAGAATGGTTTAGAAAAAGATGTTCTTTACAAAAGAGAAGATGGTTCTGTTTGGTGTGATTTGACAAATGATGGATTGGACGAAAAACTTTTACAAAGAGCTGATGGAACTTCTGTTTATATGACTCAAGACCTTGGAACTGCTATTTTAAGACACGATGATTTTAATTCTGATAAATTACTTTATGTTGTAGGTAATGAACAAAACTACCATTTTAATGTTCTTAAGCTTGTTCTTCAAAAATTAGGTTATAAATGGGCTGAAAACATTTATCATTTATCCTATGGTATGGTTGAATTGCCAGAAGGTAAGATGAAATCACGTGAAGGAACTGTTGTGGATGCTGATGATTTGATTGATGAGATGATAAATACTGCAAAGCAACAAACAATGGAGCATGGAAAGATAGATAATTTCACTTCTGAAGAGGCTGAAAAGCTTTACTATATGTTAGCTATGGGTGCATTGAAGTATTTTATTTTGAAAGTTGACCCTTCAAAGAATATGACTTTCAATCCTAAGGATTCAATTGACTTTAATGGAAACACAGGACCATTTATTCAATATACTCATGCTCGTATTCGTTCCATTTTAAGGAAGGCTCAAGAAGAAAAAAACATTAGTCTTGATACTCTTAGATTAGATTCTTCTTTGGAAATGAATCAAAAAGAACTTGATGTAGTAAGAATTCTATATTCTTTCCCAAATATTGTTGAACAGTCAGCGCAAACATTTTCTCCTGCTCTTATTGCAAATTATGTTTATGATTTGGCAAAGAGTTTTAATGCCTTCTATCAAGATACTAAAATCTTAAAAGAAGAAAATCAGGATATTTTAAGAATGAGAGTTGCTCTTTGTGCTTTTGTAGGAAATACAATTAAATCTTCAATGGAGCTTTTAGGAATTAAGGTTCCAGAAAGAATGTAAAACTTTCAACACTTAAACCTCTATTCTTTTTTCCTTTTTGCTTTCATAGCAAAGACAAAGGATAAAAATAAATAATCTTTATATAAATCTCTCAAAGCCTTATTCTAATGTAGTAGAATAAGGCTTTGAACTATTTAAACTTGACTTTAATGTCGAATTCATGCCATGAAATACTCGAATTCATGCCATGAATTGTATGGAATCATGCCATGAATTGTATGGAATCATGCCATGAATTGACCGAATTCATGCCATGAATTGGAGGAATTCATGCCATGATTCTGAAAATATCATGCCATGAATTGGAGATCAACTCCTTATTTAAATAGTTTTTTCCTTTATTTTGTTAGATTAAAACAAGATTTGAGGAGTTTTATATCAAGTTTTTTCTAAATAATAATTGAAATATATAGAATCTTTTTATATCTTTGCCTTATTAAATTAAGATATTAAGGCAATGGGAGATATTTATGGTGAATCAAATCCTGAAGAAGTAAATTGTATTGATTCTCTTAGCGAAGAAGGTAATGAATTGATTCTCTTCAACGATAATATTCACACTTTTGAATATGTTATTGATTGTTTGGTTGCAATTTGCAGTTTGAGTTACGAACAAGCTTCTAATTGTGCATACATTGTTGATAGAAAAGGTTTATGCACGGTTAAGCATGGAAGTTATGATGAGCTATTAATTATGTATCATGCCTTAGTGGAAAAAGATTTAAAAGTAGAAATTAGATAAAATATTTTGTTTATGGACTTATTCTTTATTTTGTTATTCCTTATTGGAGGATTAGTATTAGTTATTTTAGAAATTATTGCAATTCCAGGAACAACAGTTGCTGGAATTTCAGGTTTGGCAATGATTGTTTATGGAATTTTTAGAGTTTATGCGGAATATGGAACAACATGGGGAACAATTTCTTTGTTTGTTACATTAATTATTTGTGCAATCCTTCTAATTTATTCTTTAAGAGCTAAAACATGGAAGAGATTTGCCTTAGATAAATCAATAGATAGTAAGGCAAACGACATCAAACATGAAGATTTTAAGGTAGGAGATAAAGGTAAAACAATAACTCGATTGGCTTCAGCAGGAACTGTTGAAATTAATTCTCAAAGATTTGAAGCCTTCACAACAGCTTCTTTCCTTGATCCAAACACTGATATTGAAATAGAAAGAATAGAAGGAAGCAAGATATTTGTTCGACCAATTTAAATAAAATAAACTTAATTTTATTTTATTGTTTTATAGATAGTTGAAATTTTTAGAATAAAATATTTAAAATTTTTGGTTACATAAGAGCGGAAAATGGTGTTATAATAGGAAAGTAGCATTTTGTAATAAAAATAAACATATAAACCTTACTGATGAAGAAAATAATATTAGTTATTTTGTTTTTCTTCTTAAGTACAATAACACTTATTGCGCAGTCATATAACATGACCGTTACTGGTCATCAAGAACAAACATCAAGTAATTGTACAATTTATGATGATGGAGGAGCTAATGGCAATTATAATGGTCATTGTAATTCTTCATTTACAGTAATTGCAAACAATAGTAATAACTATTTCTATATTACAGGAACCTTCACTTTGGAGAATTGTTCTAAAGCAAAGCTTACAATTTTTGATGGAGGTGCTATGTCAACAATACAACTTGGTTCTACATTATGTAATAGTGGTTCAATTAACATATGTTCCAGTAGTCCGAGAGTTACTTTACGTTTTGAAACAGACTCTGATACTCCAATATCTGGTTTTGCTATTAATTGTCTTGAAGTTTCTTGTCCAAGACCAACAAATTTCTATACAACAGAAATTTCAACAACTTCAGCTACATTAAACTGGACAGGAAGCTCAACAAATACAAACTGGATAATAGAATGTCTTTCTAACAATATGCCTAATGGTCAAAATACTTTTTCATCCAATTCAAATTCTATAAATCTTACTGGATTGGATCCTTATACAGATTATTGTTTTAGAATTCGTTCCGATTGCCAACCAATAACTATTTGTTCTTATTTAACAGTATGTTTTAAGACTCTTTGCCCATGCCCACCTGCTGGAGCTTTGAATACAGAAAAGCTTGATTCCCTAACAATAAGAGCCGATTGGGTAGAATCAGACACTAATACCATTTGGACAGTTACTCTTACTCCTCCAGGAGGATTTCCAATAACTTACGAAACTAATAATCCATTTTATGTTTTTGATAGTTTACCTTATGATATTAGATGCTATAGAATTACAGTATCAAGTAAATGTCCAGAATATGATTCTGTTTGTAATACTGTTTCTGTTAGTGTCCCATGTCCGCCTCCACCTCCTTTTGAATGTCAATGTCCAAAAGCCATAAGCCCTCACGTTACTAATATCACAAATACTTCAGTAGATATTTCTTGGGTCCAATTTGCATCTCCAGGTTGGATTGTTGAGTATTATCCTATGGATAATCCTGCAAATGTTAGAATTGATACTACTCATACAAATTCTATTAGTTTAACTAATCTCGAATTTGCAACATTATATAAATTTAATATCCATTCCTATTGTGATAATTTTGATTATCGCTGCAATTCACCTGTTGCAGCTTTTACTTATGCGGATAATTGTTTTGATTTTTTAGATTTAAGAGGATCTAATTGTACAACAACCTATGGGAACTATTATAATCCAGACGAAAGAACAGGTTTAATTGATTATGGATATGAAAGCATTTTAAGCAGACATACAATACATAAAGATACTTTAGAAAGAGATCCAAGAACAGATAGTTTACTTCACACAATACCTCCTGGAGAGCTTGCATCTGTTAGATTGGGAAATTGGGAAGTTGGTGCTCAAGCAGAAAGCATAACATATCAATATAATATTGATACTAATAATTTTGACTTGATGATTCTTAAATATGCAATTGTTCTTCAAGACCCAAATCATACTATTAGTAATCAACCACGTTTCACTCTTTCAATTATTTCAGAAGACGGAAGAATAAATGATCAATTTTGTGGATACACTAATTTCTATGCAAGTGGTGAATTGGGTTGGAATAGTGCATCAACTTCTTTCGGAAATGTTATTTGGAAAGATTGGACAACAATGGGAGTTGACCTTGCACAATATCATGGACAAAGAATATTAATAAAACTGACAACTTATGATTGTGAAGAAGGAGGACATTTCGGTTATGCTTATTTTACTTTAAATTGCGAAAGAAAGGATGATATTCAAAGCAGTTGCGGAAATGTTGATTCAACTACTCTAACCGCTCCTAAAGGTTTCTATTATAAGTGGTATAAGGAAGGAGATGAAACAACTATAATTTCAACACAAAGACAAATTACTGTTTTGGTTGATAACTCAGTTTTTTATTGTAAATGTATTTCCAAAGAAAACGAATATTGCTATGTTCTAATGAAATACATTGCAGAAAGAAATTATCCTTTTGCTCAATTCTCCTACACTATTGATCGTTGTACTCGTGAAGTTACATTTGTTAATACGAGCATAATTTCAAATAGCGATGTTTATCCAAATGGATATAAACATATTGATTCAATTCAATGGATTTTCCATAATGATAGCATTTCAACCCTTGATACAGTAAAATTCACTTATGATAGTATTGGAGTTTATCCAGTTAAACTTATTGCATTTATGAATGATGGAGACTGCATTGATACAGTTATTCAGAACATAGTTATAGAGCCATTTTATGTTGACACTATTAATGCACAAATTTGCTCAGGTGAAATATATAATAATCATGGATTTCAAGAATCGGTGCAAGGAACTTACATTAAAAGTTTTGTTACAGAAGAAGGATGTGATAGTGTGTTTGTGCTTAAATTAAAGGTTTGGGATAAATATAATCAAGTGATTTATGACACAATGTGTGAAGGAGGAATTTATACTTCATATGGATTTAGTTGTACGCAACCTGATGTTTATACTCAAAACTTAGAATCATGTCATGGTTGTGATAGTATAATTACACTTTATTTAAGCGAAAAACAATTGTTTGAAGATTTTTCTGTAATTGAAAATAAGTATGTTGTAGCAGAACAATATCCAATAGTAATTGATGCTACTTGCGAAGGGTGTTTGGCTTATTTTTGGAATACTGGCTCAACAAATCCAATAATCCATATTACTTATCCTGGTAGCTACTACTTATCAATCTATACCAATTGTGGAACAATATATGATTCTCTTTTGGTAGTCTCTCCTGAAATTCCACTATTCTTACCAAATTCATT
>DIOL01000034.1:0-391 GCA_002423895.1 Bacteroidales bacterium UBA5515
CTTTTTTATTACTACCAAATATTTTTTAATCTTTTTTGCTAAGAAATTGCGATTTTATCTCTATTTGCATCAAATAAAGAGTGTTTTAGACTGGTTTTGTTATTTTTGGGAATGATTTATTAACGTAGTTTTTATTGCAAGAATTAATTATTTGAATAAACCTTAGTATTTTTATAATATAAGTCCAGTTTGTTTCAACAATAAGTGTTGCATTTTTCACCAAAAAGCCGGTATTAGAAAAATCAAATAAGGAGTTATTCTATTGAAACGAGAATTTATTATGTTAACTCTTCGTTTAAAACTTCTAAAATAAGGAGTTATTACCCAAAAGATGTGCATCATTCACCACAAAAGATGCACATCTTTCATGGTAAAAGATGTGCATCTTTTT
>DIOL01000034.1:509-13587 GCA_002423895.1 Bacteroidales bacterium UBA5515
GGTAAAAGATGTGCATCTTTTTTCAACTAATTTTAAAGGAAGAAAGTTTATTTTAAGAAATAGGGCTCTTATATAAATAGTCCTTAAATAAACTTACATTTGTTTTTTCTTTGCAAATATACTAAAAATATTTGAATTATTATGTGTACTTTTATATTTTTAATGGAACAAAAAAAGAGAATAAGTTGTTGTTCTTATTCTCTTTATTGATCTATGTTTTATCTCTAATTCTTAAATGTAGAAATCTTCATCCAAAGGACGTTCTGGCTTTTGTGGTTTAGGCCTTTCAGAGTTGTTTCTGTTATTATTTGGACGGTTGTTGTTTGGACGTTCTGGTCTTTCTGGTCTTTCTCTTTGTGGTCTTTCAACATATCCTTCTGGTTTTGGAAGAAGTACTCTGTGTGAAAGTTTAAATTTACCAGTCTTTTTATCAACTTCAATAAGTTTTACCTTAATCTTGTCTCCAACCTTCAAAACATCTTCAACATTATTTACTCTTTCCCAAGCTAATTCAGAAATATGTAATAAGCCATCCTTGCCAGGTAAAAATTCAACAAAAGCTCCAAATGTTTGAATATTTTTTACTTCTCCTTCGTATTCCTGTCCAATTTCTGGAACAGTTGTAATACCTTTAATTCTTGCTAAAGCTGCATCAATTCCATCTTTATTTACAGATACAATATCAATTACTCCAAATTCACCTTTTTCTTCAATTACAATTGTAGTCTTGGTTTCTTTTTGCATTTCTTGAATTATCTTTCCACCAGGTCCAATAACTGCTCCAATAAATTCTTTTGGAATAGTAATTTGGAGAACTCTTGGAACTTGTGGTTTATAGTCTTCTCTTGGTGCAGGAAGTGTATTATTAATAATATTTAAAATATGTAGTCTTCCTTGTTTTGCTTGAGAAAGTGCTTGTGCAAGAATTTCATATGATAGTCCATCACATTTAATATCCATTTGACAAGCAGTTGCTCCGTCAACGGTTCCAGTTACCTTAAAGTCCATATCTCCCAAATGGTCTTCATCTCCTAAAATATCGGAAAGAACAGCCCATTTCCCATCTTTTGCAATTAATCCCATTGCAATACCAGATACAGGTTTTTTGATTTGAACTCCTGCATCCATAAGTGCCAAACATCCAGCACAAACAGTTGCCATTGATGAAGAACCGTTAGATTCTAAAATATCGGAAACAATTCTTATGGTGTAAGGACATTCTTCTGAAGTTGGAAGGACTTGTTTTAATGCTCTCATTGCAAGATTACCATGTCCTACTTCTCTTCTTGACAATCCTCTATTTCCTTTAACTTCACCAGTTGCAAATCCAGGGAAATTGTAATGAAGAATGAAATTATTCTTTCCTTCAATCATTGCTCCATCTATAATTTGTTCATCAAGTTTTGTTCCAAGTGTACAAGTTGTAAGGGATTGTGTTTCTCCACGAGTAAAGATTGCAGAACCGTGAGGAGTTGGAAGGTAATTAACCTCAGCCCAAATTGGACGAATTTCATCTAAACGTCTTCCATCCAAACGAACTCTTTCGTTTAAAACCATATCTCTCATCGCTTCTTTTTCAGTTGCGTGGAAGTATTTACTGATCAAAAATTCTTTTTCTAATGCTTCTTCTTCACTTAGTGTGTCAATGAATGCTTGTTTAATTGCTGCAAAACCTTCTGCTCTTATTGATTTATTTGGTATTCCTTGTTTTGCAAAATCATAACATTGTTGGTATGTAGCATTATGTATTTTTTCTTCAAGTTCTTTATCATTGGTTTCATGGCAATATTCTCTTTTTTGAGTTTTATTAGCCATTTGTTCCAAATCTTTAATTGCTTGACAATGTGTTTTGATTGATTGGTGAGCAATTTTTAAAGCTTCTAACATCATTTCTTCAGAAACTTCTTTCATTTCACCTTCAACCATCATTATATTATCTTCAGTTGCAGCAACAATCAAGTCCAACTCTGCCTTTTCCATTTCTTCTATTGAAGGATTAATTACAAATTTTCCATCAATATATGCTACTCTTACTTCAGATACTGGTCCATTAAAAGGAATATCAGATACTGCCAAAGCAGATGATGCTGCAAGGGCTGCAAGAGCATCTGGAGGAGTTGTTTGATCTCCTGATATTAAAGTAATTTGAACTTGAACTTCAGCATGAAAGTCTTCTGGGAATAGAGGCCTTAGAGCTCTATCTACTAAACGAGCAATTAATATTTCATATTCTGAAGGACGTGCTTCTCTTTTAAAGAATCCTCCAGGGAAACGTCCTACTGCTGCATACTTTTCTTGATATTCCACTGTTAGTGGCATAAAATCTACATTCTCACCTGCTTCTTTTTTAGCACAAACAGTTGCCAAGAGCATTGTATCGCCCATTCTTACCACTACTGATCCATCAGCTTGTTTTGCTAATTTACCTGTTTCAATTTCAATTTGTCTTCCGTCTTCAATTGTAAAGACTTTTTTGATTGCTTGCATCTTTTTCTTTCTATTATTTTACCTCTTTCTAATTGGAGCCAAATTAGATTATTTCTTACTTCTTTTTTTATTAAGTTTGCTCCTTAAACTACTTTATACACAAAAAGGCAATTAGAAGCTAATTGCCTTTTTAATTTTTTATATAAGTACTTGAAATATTATTTTCTAATACCTAATTGCTTGATTAATTCACGATATTTAACAACGTCTTTATCTTTTAGATAATCTAACAAACGTCTTCTTTTACCAACTAATCTAACCAATGAACGTTCGGTAAACTTATCGTTTTTCATTCCACGAACGTGTTGAGTTAAATGTTGAATTCTAAAAGTGAATAATGCTATTTGCCCTTCAATTGAACCAGTATCTTTTTCTGATTTACCATATTGAGCAAAAAATTCTTTTTTCTTTTCGGCTTCTAAATACATATCTTAATACCTACTTGTTTATATTTTTCTTATTATTTCCACTAATTGAGTTTGCAAAGATAGAAATTAATTTTTTATTAGCAACACTTTTTTTATTTTTTTTATTTTCTACCTTTTCCAAACCTTATCTCTTTTCTTTCTTTTTGCAATAAAAACACATAAACCTATTGCTAAAACGATTCCAAAAATATCTGCAACAACATCCAAAAACTCTAAAGACCTATGAATATATTTACCAAGAAGAAATTGCATTAATTCTGTAAAAACTGCAAAAAAGATTGATATTAAAATTGTTATTTTAGAGGAATGAGCAATTGTTTTGGAAGGCGAAAACAGTCCAAATAATAAAAAAGCAAAACCACCAAACATTATGGCATGAACAAATTTATCGAAATGAGGGATAAAAGAGAAAAAACCAATATCTTTAGGCAATGATTCTGAAGGAGCTAAAATTGCAAAAAACATTAAAGCCACCCACAAAATAAAAAAAATTAAATTTAATTTTTTACTCATTTAATTGGTTCAAAAAGAAAGAATAAAAAAAGATGCAAGGAAATTTACATCCAAGCATCTTTTCATATCTTTAATAATAATATTATAGTCCGATAAATGAAGTATAAGCTACTGAATCCATTAAATCATTTACATCTGCAGGATTAGTAAGTTTAATCTTAATTATCCATCCAGCGTTGTATGGATCTGTGTTAATTGCTGCAGCATTAGATTCCAATTCAGCGTTGAATTCTAAAACTTCTCCAGCAACAGGAAGAACTAAATCAGAAACAGTTTTAACAGCTTCAATTGAACCAAAAATTTCATCTTTATCTAATGTTTCACCTTCAGTATCTACATCAACAAAAACTATATCTCCTAATTCGTGTTGAGCAAAATCTGTTATACCTACATAAGCTTCATCGCCTTCTATTCTTAACCATTCGTGGTCATTTGAATACTTTAAATTTTCTGGAAATTTCATATCTATTTATTTTTTTATGTTAATTTTCTTCTTACTTATTTCAAGCTTCAAAATTACTATAATTTTTAATATTACCTAATAAGAAATCTATCTTTTTATTATTTTACGCCTTAAAATCTTATCATCCAAACCAATAGACATAATATACATTCCTCTTTTTAAAGAAGATACATCTATTTGTTTTTGGTTACCTGTCTTTGAAATTTGCTTTCTTCCAAGCATGTCAAATATTTCTATTAAATTAACATCCTTTGTTGAATTTATATTTAAAACATCTTTTGCTGGATTAGGGTAAATTTCAAATTTAACATCTTCTTTTATCTCTTTTAACCCAATCAAATCCACTGCTCTTTTAACAGCTTCTAGTGCAGAAACCTTTCCCCAACCCCAACTATTATTTGGCACTGTAGAAGTTGTATAATAATCAACACGTGCTGTTTCTTCCAAAATTTGTTTTATTTGTATAGGAGTTAAATCTGGATTAGCTTCTAACATTAGAGCAACTATCCCTGTTACCATTGGAGAAGACATTGATGTACCAGATAGTGCTGTAAAGGAATATGTTCTATCATTTAAATATACATCTCTAATGCTTGGATAACTTTCTGTTGAATAAGAAGAAATGGAAGAAATTACTGCAACTCCTGGAGCTGCAATTTCTGGCTTTAAAGCTCCGTCTAATCTTGGCCCAATACTTGAGAATCCGGCTCTAGCTCCTCCTGAAGTAGAACCTCTGATTTGAGAATTATATGCAGCAACCGCAATCATTCCATCGCCTACTGCTGGTTCTCCAACACCATATTGAGTATCTCCTAAAATATGGTTTACTTTATATCTTGCAAAATCAATTCCCCAATTACCTACTCCTGTACTCAAACAAGCAACATTCCAAGCATGAACTGTTCCTTGTGGTGAAGTTGTTGAAAGCACAACAAAGTATTTCCCCACTGTATAATTTGATAAACGAACCTCCCATTCTGCAACAGGTCTGTTTGAAATTGGAGTTGAAGAAGAAGTTGTTGTTCTAAAAATCAAACTATCTCCATCATTAATAACACAAGTATCATTAATAAAATCATTTGTTGAAGTATTTACCCAAGGTGTTGAATAAATTAATTCAAAGAAATTATTATAAAACTCAAGTCTTGAAGCAAAACTGTTTGTACTGTCTCCAGCCATAGTAATTGTCTGTCCCCAGTAGTTTTCACTATTAGATTGTAAATCAAAACCAATCCCTGTAGATATTGTATCATCATTTACGAATGTCTTCTTTACATGAAACTTACTATCTCCATTATTTCCTCCACTTGTAACAAATACTACACTATCCACATCAGCCAATTGTTTTACTGCCTGATCCAACAATGATGTTCCATCCATCATTCCAAAATGATATAATCCCCAACTTCCATTAATAACTAAACGCTTATTTCTTTTCTTTGCTTCATTTCTCATCCAAGAATAAGCATCTAAAATTGCAGCTTCATCAATAAGGAAAGTTGCCATAAGCAATTCTGAATCGTAAGCAACTCCTCTATATTGAGTCCCTGCTCCAGCTCCTGCAGCAATACCACTTACATGAGTTCCATGAGTTCCTATATTATATATATTTAATGTATCACTTTGTGCTTGCAGTAAAGCTTGTTGTCCATAAAACATAGTTCCGTAAAACATACTATCAGGTGCAGGTCCTTGATTTCTGAACTGATCCCAGGCTGCCAATATTCTATAATTTGTTATTGTAGTATCATAAAACATTGGATGAGTGTAATCAAAACCCCAATCGGTTACTCCAACAATTACTCCCTTACCTGTATAGCCCTGTGGAAGTTCAAATCCTTGCCAAACTAAATCTGCACTTACATCATTTGTTGCTTTGTCTAATAATGGACCATTAATCTTTCTTGAAGGTTCAATATCAATAATATTATCTAAATGCAACACTTCATTTACTCTGCAAATTGGCACATAAACAGTGTAGATATTTCCAAATTTTGAACCTATCTTACAACCTATTTCTGTTATGCTTTTATCTTGGAAGTTGCTGTTAACCTTAATAATTGTTGATAAATATTCAACTCCATCAATATTTCTTATTTGGTATTTCTCTGAAAAAATTGATTTAGACTTCTTCTGATAGTTATTAATAAAGCCCTTCATCCCAATTCCAATATTTTGAGAAAATAATGTAAGGGTTAATAAAAATGAAAGACAAAAAAGTAAGTATTTCTTCATAACTAAATATTTTTTAAGGGTTAATTGTCAATGCAAATATATAAAAAGAAATTAATAGAAAAAGAAAAGCGTTCTGAAAAATCAGAACGCTTTCAAGTTATTAACAAAAATTTTTAATATTCATCTTCATGAAAAAAGAAATCTTCCTTCGTAGGATAGTCTGTCCAAATTTCCTCGATGCTATCATAAGTTTCTCCTTCATCTTCCATCTCAGTAAGATTTTCGATAACTTCAGGTGGAGCACCACTTCTTAAAGCATAATCCAATAATTCTTCCCTTGTTGCTGGCCAAGGGGCATCTTCTAATTTTGAAGCCAATTCTAATGTCCAATACATTGTTCAATAATATTTAAAAGTACAAAAACAAATTAAGTATATACCTTAAATTTTTTGCAAAAGTAATATTATTTCATTAACAAACAAATTTTCGATACTCTTTTTACTAAAGAAATTTATTTTGCAGTATTCTTACCTCAATCAATCCTTCTACAATTTCTAATTATTGTATAAAAAAATAAGTCTCGATTATTGAAAAATAACTGAGACTTATTTTAAAAAAGTCGGTGATTATTTTTAATTAAACGCCGATTAAATTAATCTTGAAAATAAATTTCATCTTGTTTGTATTCTTTCATCAAAAATCTTGAAAGGCAAAACAAATAATCAGAAAGACGATTTATATAAATCAATGAATTATCGGAAACAAAACTCTCACTATTTAGCTTTGCAAGTAATCTTTCTGCTCTTCTACAAACTGTTCTAGCAATATGAGTGTGAGAAGAAATATAATAACCTGTTGGAAGAATAAAATTCTTGAATTTTGGCAACTTCTGTTCCATTTCATCAATTATATTCTCAAGCCATTTTAAGTCTAAAGAAGAATCTTTCCAAAAGTGATTTGAAATTTCATCAGCATCTTCCTTATTCTCAGGCAAAGAAGCAATAATTGATTCAAGTTTGAACATAGAATTTATAATTCTAAGAAGATCTTGAACAACTTTATTGTTTTCAGCTTCTAATTTGGTCTTTCCTCCTTTTTTCTCTCTTTTTATTATTAAGTCTCTAACAAGTCCAATTTGAGAATTTAGCTCATCAAGAGTACCATAACATTCTACTCTAAGGTCAAACTTATCAACTCTCTTTCCTCCAATAAGTGAGGTTGTGCCATTATCTCCTGTTTTGGTATATATCATATTACATATACCTTTCTACAGCTTTGATTTCTGGTAATTCTTCCATTACAGCTTGTTCAACTCCTTGTTTAAGAGTCATCATTGCATGAGGACAAGATCCACAATGTCCTTGAAGCTCTACATAAACTACTTTATCATCTGTCAATTCAACAAAACGAAGATCTCCTCCATCATTTTGAAGATATGGTCTTATCTTGTTAAGTACTTCTTTTACTTTTATTTCTAATTCTTGTTTTTCTTGTGGTGTCATATAATTTTATTTATTTAATTTTTTATTTATTTTAGATGCTAAACTCATAAAATGTTTTGTTTCTAACGCATCACTATCCAAACTTATTGGATTTCCACTATCATTTGTTTGAGAAATATCTTCAGTTATTGGTATTTGTTCCAAAAGTTCAAGATTTAATTCATCAATTAAATTTTTGATTCCATTCTTACCAAATATATAATATTTATTATCAGGTAATTCTTTTGGAGTGAAGTAGGCCATATTTTCAACCAAACCCAATATTGGAACATTAATATCTTTATTATTAAACATATTTACTGCTCTTCTTACATCTGCAACAGCCAATTCTTGAGGAGTTGAAACAAAAATAGCTCCAGAAATTGGAAGATCTTTAGAAATGGTAAGCTGAATGTCGCCTGTTCCTGGAGGCATATCGAAAATTAAATAATCCAACTCTCCCCATAGAGTATCTGAAATTAATTGAGTTATTGTATTCGATGCCATTGGGCCCCTCCAAATAAGAGCTTTATCGTTATCGACAAAAAAACCTATTGACATAAGTTTTATTCCAAATTTCTCAATAGGTTCAATATATACTTTTCCTTCTATTTCCCTACCAGCAACTTCTTGATTTTCTATATTAAAAAGTGTAGGTATTGAAGGGCCATAAATATCAACATCTGCTAAACCAACTTTAAATCCTAGTTTAGCAAGAGATATTGCTAAATTGGCTGCAACTGTAGACTTACCAACTCCTCCTTTACCACTACCTACTGCAACTAAGTGTTTTACATTAGATAATGCTTGTTTTATCTTATCTTGGGTTTCTTTTTGTTTCTCAAAAATGTTCATTCTTTTATATTTTAATCAACATCAACATCGTCCTCATCTTTATCTTCATCTTCATCATCGTCGTCATCTTCATCATCGTCTAATTTATCAGAATAATCCCCATGAATTAGAACAAAAGTATCCTTAGATGGTTTTTCATCCTCTTCTTCTTCCTCTGGGGTTTCTTCTACAAAATCAGGCACTTTAGTCTGACTGAATATTTCCTTATCGTATTCTTCTTCAGTGAGTTTTTGATCAACTTTCACATCTATTTTAACCATATAGATAGCATCTTCTGTATCCAAAGGAACAACATAAATTATTTCTCCTGATGGCTTAGTTATTTTCTGTATATGTGATGCATAACCTTCTGGATAAGCTTCACTAAATTGAAGAATTTGCTCAGAATTGAGCTTGTTAAAGCTAACTATTACTCTTTTTTTGTTTACTCTTGGGTTCATAATATTTTGCAAAAAATAATTTGCAATATTAGTAACTTTTTGTGTTACTCAAGTAAAATTAAGAATATTTATATCAAAAAAAAAGGATAATTGACTTCTTATTGCATTACAGTTATGCTTCCTGGCTTACTTATAGTTTTACCTAATTTATTGTATTCAAATTTATAAAAATATGTTCCGATTGGAAGATTTAAGGCAGAAAAATCATTTTTATAACCTTTACATCTATAAACAATTTTTCCTCTTCCATCAAAAATAACAATACAATTTTCTGGGAATTTATCTACATTTTTAATAACAAAGTAATCATTTATTCCATCACCATTTGGAGTAATTACATTAGAGGCAACGAATTCAGGAATTTCTTCTTCTGATGGAAGAATCTTATCCTCTTCAGGTTCTGCAATTTTAATCTTTTTATTATTAATAAATCCTGAAGTATTAGTGTTATTCTTTATTGGTTCTATTGTATAATTTTCATTTGACAATACTTTGCGTGGATCATCATCAATATTATATCCTATTGTAACATCTTCGTTCTGTTCCTGTTTTATTTTTTCTTTTGACTCAAGAGAAAGATTTTTATTCAGAGAATTATTATTTAAATTATTGGATTTATCTGTATCCTGGGTTGAAATTTGTTCGGAACTATTTGTGCAAATATTATTTTCTATATTAATTCTATTATTTACCGGACTATCTTGCAAATTATTATTTACAATTAAATATGTTCCTACTCCAACTATTGATGTAGCAGTTATAATTCCTATTGTTTTAATAGTAGTAGAAAGATTCAAAGCTTTATTTATTAATGCCTTTATTCCTCCTTGTTTAGGAGTAATTTGATTGGCATTATTACTGATATTATTTGGATTATTTAGTTCTAATTCTATTTTATTCCAAATATCAGGAGCCTCTTTTTCTGTACCTTTTAGTTTACTAAAAATATTATCTATATTATTCATTTTTCCTCTTTTCTATTTTTTCTAACTTTTCTTTCAACAATTGTCTAGCTTTGTAAAGATTGCTCTTAACGCTGTTCTGACTCATGTTTAAAATCTCACTAATATCTTTATTACTATATTGATCAATTGCACAAAGATTAAAAATAACTCTCAATGAATTGGGTAATGTTTGAATACAACTTATTAATTCTTCTTCAGAAAAAACATAATCTGATTCATACAAATTAAAATCCTTATTCTCTACAACTTCCTCAAAATCATTTAAAGTATTATACTTTTTATTAATTCTATATGTGTTTATAGCATTATTTATAATTACTTTTTGAAGCCATGATTCAAAATGACTAATTTTAAACTCATTGGTTATTTCGAAGTAATCAATTTTACTAAAAACTCTTAACCATCCTTGCATTAACATATCCTCTGCCTCTGAACTACTTTTTGAATATCGCAAACATAAAGCAAACATTTGATTTTTGTAGCAATTAAATAGTTCTTTTTGCGCTCTTGAGTCATTACGTTTGCAAAGATTTATTAAGTTTAATAATTCCTTTTCGTTCTTTTTCATAAATCCTTTACTCCTATAATAACAACTCGTTTAGAAAAAAAGTAAACACTAAAGAAAATATTTTTTATTTAATAATGATAATTTTATCTCTCAGTTGTGATGTTTTATCCTCAGAAACAAGCCTTAAGAGATAAAAACCCGAAGATAATTTATTTTCAATTTTTAATTGAGTTGTTCCTTTCTTAACTTTATCTGAATAAAGTATTTTTCCACTATTGTCAGAAATAAACAAATCAAAATCCTGATTTAAATCAATAAAATTAATATTTATATTTTCTTTTGCTGGATTAGGATAAACTTTCATCTGCGGAGAATTTTGATTGGTATTTGCTAATCCAATTATATTTATATCTCCTACTCCCATTATGTAATCTCCTTTCCAAAGTGAATTTAATGTCAAATATCCTTCTGTATTGTTAGGTCTTGAAGTTTTCACTGCAATCCAATTTGAATCTTGATTAGGTCTATAAAGAAGAATCAGAGAATCTAACCCAGAATACTTATTTACTAATTCATTATCAAAATTATTTGCTCCAGCTAATATCTTATAAAAGAAATTACCTTCAAGCTCACAATTCTCCAACCCTTCTCCTTCTATTGTCCAATAATGTTTTTTACTTATTCTTTTTATCCCGTTTGGCAATGGTTTTTCATCTTCATTACCTACCCAATGAAGAGTTGTTCTTAGTAAAATTGAGTCAGGGTTATTTTTTACATTAGCATAGAAATAAGTATTTGCAAAATCCTGTCTTCCAAGTCCACTGATAGTTTTATAGTTATCAATTGTTGCATCAGCTATTTCTTCCTCCAAATCTACAAAACAGTTGACTGGGATAATATTTAGATTAATATTCTGTGTTGAAGTTAAACCGTTAAACTCAATTAATCTCTTTTCTTTATTCCAGGCAGCATCAATAAATGTTACTGGAACTCTGCTTGTCTGGCAACCTCCATTTGCATTAGCAACTGTCCTTTGATTTATTGTGATTGTTGCAATATTACTATTGAATATTTTATTTGAAATTGAATAATGATTATATCCGCTATCTAAAACATAGAAATTAAAGAAATCATTTAAATCAATATTAGTTACAGAAGATAAATAATCTCTCATCTGGAAAGTATTTATAATTCCATATCCATAATTATTAAGCATTGAACGGACAACTGGAAAGAATATGCTGTCGCCCAAATATCCTCTTAATGTATGTACAACTGCAGCTCCCTTTCTGTAAGTAGTAGTTGAATAGACATCAGTACCAGTTACTCCATATAAAATTCTGTATCCTTCATCAATTGGCAGTTTATTTAAAACCATTTCCATATTATTTCTAAAATAATTCTTGGCATGTTCTAATCCATAATGTCCTTCAAAAGATATATTCTCACTCCAGGAGGTCCAACCTTCCTTAATCCACATGTTAAGTTCAGACTCTCCTCCCATATAATTTCCAAACCAGCTATGTCCTAACTCATGAACTATATTACTATTATTTTCATCACCCTGTCCTACTGCAGCACTATATGCCAATGAAATATTATCAACATGTTCCATGCTCCCCAAAGGAGTAACACAATATCCAACTCTATTAAATCTAAATTCTCCAAACTTATTTTCTAAAGCGTGAAAAGCATCTTTAATTAAACTAACTTTACCTCTAACAGCTGCACTATCTGCAGGGAAACAATAAATTTGTAAAGGAAAATTCTTTGCAATTCCTTGAATGGTATCTTCAACTAAGCAATAATCTGCAATGGTTACAGCTACTAAATATGGAGCTATTGTTTGTGGGATTCTCCAATGCCATGATGAAGAAGAATCTGACACAACAGAAATGCTGTCTAATAGACCTCCACAAATAGCTTTTCTTGTGTTTTGAGTTGTAATGTTTAAATTAAATGTAGCTTTGTCACTAAAATAATCTTGAGCAGGAAACCAACTGCGCGCAAAAGAGTGTTGAGCATCCATTATTGCAACATTTAAAGAGTATATAATATCTGGATTATAATGAATTCCTCCCCATCCATACAACTCAATTACCTGAGCACCATTATACCAAACACAAATCTCAACCTCTTCATCATTTTGAACATAAGAAGGAATAGAAACATTCAAATTTGGAGAAAGATAAGAGTATATTGCTGGTGAATTATTCACATAAACAGAATCTACATTGTGATTTAAAAGATTTAACCTAATAATTCTATTTGTTGGATTAACAACCTTAGCTTTAACAATACAATATCCTTTATGTTTACCTTTTATTAAATTGTTTATATCCAAATTAATGTCGTAGTGCTGAACATCAATTGAATCATTTTGAGCATTAATTTGCAGAGCAAAGAAACAAATTATTAAAGAAAAGAATATTTTTTTCATATCAATATAGATTAATGATTATTAAAATTGTTTTGCAAATATAAGACTTAAACTTTCAAAACCATAAAAAATATTTAATTAATCAGAAAAATGAATCTAATTGATAATAGAAAATACATTTCAGAAAATAAACGAAGCTTAGTTAAAAATAAACGGGATCTTTTTCAAAAAAGTCGGTGATTAAGTAGAAAAAGTCGGTGATTATTTTTTATAACTCAGGAACTTTTTAAAATAAAAAAAACGCCACCTGCTTTTCACAAAGAGAGTGACGTAAAAAAGTTATTATATCTTAGTGACTAAGCTGGGATTCGAACCCAGGACCC
>DIOL01000034.1:13715-19053 GCA_002423895.1 Bacteroidales bacterium UBA5515
CCTTAAAAGGGATGTGCTCTACCGACTGAGCTACTTAGTCGTTTTGTTTTGGAAGTGCAAAGGTAGTTCTTTTTTTATTACTGGCAAATCTTTTCAAATAATTTTAATACACATTTCCTCTATATCTCTTTAAATCAGAAATATAATTTTGTCTTTTATTTCCACGTTTACAAATAATGGCAGAAAAACTTGTTTTTTTTGTAAATATTCTTTATTATTGCAAAAACTTATCTTATAGATTTTCATATGGAATTAGAAATAAAATTAAAAGAAGGCATTGGAGAATTAGCATTTAATTCCTCAATTGATCAAGCCATTAAGCTGTTCGGAAAACCAAATGATGTTGAAAATATTGGAGAGGATATTGATTATCCGACAACAATTCTTCATTATGATAACTTGGGATTAAGCTTATTTTTTGAAACAAATGAGACATGCAAATTAACCTGCATTGATATTGATAATCTTGATGCAACAATATTTGGACAAAAAATATTAGATTGCACTTCAAGAAAAATTGAAGAATTGATGATCAAGAATAACATCTTTAATGAGACAAAAGAAAAAGAAGATTGGGGAGAAATGCGTATTTCATTTGAAGATTATAGTATAGATTTTTATTTTATTGACGATAAACTAGTTTCAGTTACCTTTGGAAAATAACATTACACCCATATTCCCAGCCTTCTTCTTCCCTAATGTAGAGTACTTTATGAATTTAAGGAAGTTCGACACCATAAGTATTGAAACATGTGAAAACTTTCCAAAACAAACCTTTCGTAATAGGACATACATACTTTCAGCAAACGGAATTTTAAGCATAAATGTTCCTTTAATTAAAGCAACAAATATAAAACAAAAAACTTCAGAAATTAGAATTTCTTATACAGAGAATTGGAATATTAAAGCATGGAGAACAATTACTTCTGCATATAGCAAGAGTATATATTTTGAATATTTTGAAGACGACATAAAAAATTTCTTTACAAATAAATATGAAAAACTTATTGACCTGAACTTAGATATATTATACTACTTTATAAATAAGTTTGACATTAAAACAAAAATTGAATTTACTCAAAACTATAATATTATAAATCAAGATTACGATTTCAGGAACAAATTCTTTGCAAATAAGAGAGAAAACGATTCAAACATTAAATTTACTCCATACATTCAATGTTTTTCTGATAAATTTCCATTTACAAGAAACCTTTCGTGCATAGACTTACTAATGAATACTGGCAAAGAGAGCAATTTAATCATTAATTTCTAATTATATTTTTTTTTAATGATTCAAATATTTATCTTTGCACTTTAATTTAAAAGTAAATCTATGATATATATTTATTGTTTTCTTATTTCAGCATTATTAGTTTTATTCATTATGCCTTACTATATAAAACTAATGCTAAAATATAAAGTTATAGATCATTCAGGAGGACGTAAAATTCACAAAGGGCTAAAAGTAAATGTTGGAGGATTAGTTATCTTTGTTTCATTTTTAGTTTCATATATCGTAGCCTTACCTTATTTATCGAACAATGGTAATATTGATTCTGCTATTACATTTATTCTTGTCCTGACTTGTATAATTGTTGTTGGAGTAAGAGACGACATGAACTCCCTTACTGCAAAAAACAAATTAGTACTCGAAATTATTGCAATACTTTTCCTATGTAGAATGGGAATACTTATTGATAATCTATATGGTTTTTTAGGCATATATGAATTGCCTCTTTGGCTTAGTTATGTTGTTACAATATTTTTCTTTGTTGTTATCATTAATACATATAATCTAATTGATGGTATTGATGGACAAGCAGTAACTCAAGCCTTAATTATATTAATCCCTCTGTTTATTTTTTTCCTAATTCTTGGGAATAATAACTCTGAAATAGTATTTCATAATCCTAATTTTTGGACTATAATTTGTATTGGCATAGTAGGAGCTTTAGTTAGCTTTCTTTATTATAATTGGGAGCCTTCAAAAATATTTATGGGTGATACTGGCTCAATTTTCATTGGAACAATTATTGCAAGCGCCATGGTTTGCGCAATAAATTTTAATGGTCATAACCACAATGATTTTAATTTATTTGGATTTGAAATAAAGTCTAAAATTGGCATTGTAGTAACCTTGTTTTATATTCCTTTAGCCGATACTTTAAGAGTTTTCTGTGCAAGAATTCTTAAGAAAAAGTCTCCATTCACTCCAGACAAATCTCATATTCATCACTTCCTTCTTAGGACTGGCGCATCTCACAAAACTAGCACCTTAATAACACTTACATTTTCAATCATTATTTCTACACTTGGACTTATCTTTTCAGTAATATTTACAGACAATATTTTTATTCCTTTAATGGTTGTATTATTTATTTTATATGTAATATCTGTTTCCTATATTACTAAAAGAAGGTTAGAATTAATGAAAAAGAAATTAAGATGTCAGAAGAAATTAACTCAGTAGAAGAAACAAATATCGATAATAATCCTCTAACACAAGAGCAAGATGCTCAAGAAACAAAGTTAGAAGAAAAATTAAGTCCAATTATTAAACTTAAAGATGCCACTCTATCACAAGGGAAAATGACATTAAGCAATGTCAACCTTACAATTG
Organism: Bacteroidales bacterium UBA5515; assembly: GCA_002423895.1. GTDB lineage: Bacteria > Bacteroidota > Bacteroidia > Bacteroidales > P3 > UBA10566. The sequence continues at coordinate 16,339 of DIOL01000034.1, forward strand.
ATGAAGGTGAATTTTTATATATTATTGGGAAAACAGGAACAGGTAAAAGTACTCTTTTAAAAACAATTTATGCGGACATACCACTAACGGCTGGAGAAGGAGAAGTTTGTGGATTTGCCCTAAATAAATTAAAGAAGAAAAACATACCAATGCTAAGACGTAAGCTTGGAATTGTATTTCAAGACTTTCAACTTCTTCAAGACAGAAACATTTTTGAAAATATTGCTTTTGTCCTAAAATCAATTGGAATTAAAGACAAGGAAGAAATTAAGACAAGAGTCACCTCTGCTTTGGAAGAAGTTGGAATGGCATCAAGAGAAACTGAAATGCCATATAGTTTAAGTGAGGGAGAGATGCAAAGAGTTGCAATTGCAAGAGCAATTGTAAATCAACCTAAACTAATAATTGCAGATGAACCAACTGGAAATCTTGATCCAATCACTTCTGAAGAAATTGTTAAGTTGTTGATGAAAATCAATAGTGAATACAAAACAACCATTCTTATGGTAACACATGACTATCTTGTTATAGAAAAATTCCGTTCAAGAGTAATTTGTTGCGAAAACGGAAAAGTTATTTAAATCTATCTACTTTTTTGGGATTGCTTTTCTTTTGAAAGCTGAGAAAAATATCCTAATTTATAAAAATCTAAAAGATGTAAATTAGGATGTTTGCTCTTCAAATTTAATTCAATAATTTCCCTCAATAACTTATAGAAAAATATAGTAATATTTCTAAGCTTATATTTATTCACTTGAAAATATGCTTTGACAAGTTTAATATCAAAGAAATCTTCAATATTATTATTTTTATCAATAATATCGACCAAGTTTCTTATAGAATTACGAGTATTGCTAATAAATTCATTCGCATCATAAAGACCAATATGAATAACAGGATTACTAATTATTTTAAACCTAAATCCTCTTTTCTTTAAATCAACTCCAAAAGCAGTATCTTCATGTCCATAGCCTAACATAGTAGAATCAAACTGAGAAGTTTCAAAAACATCTTTTCTTATTAAAAAATTATTTGTCATAAAACTCTTAGCATTACATCTATTGCATTTAGACTCTCTTTTTTTACCATAAATCCAATGTAAATAAAACTTTCTCTTTACTTTTTCTTTTTCAGGATAAATTCTCCCTCCACAAATTACATCAGCTTCATCTTTAAATTTATGATAAAGACAAAGATAATTCTTTGATGCAATTTCTCCATCGCAATCCAAAAATAGTAAATGAGTCCCTTTTGCCTCCTTAGCCATAAGATTCCTAATTGCAGCACGACCGTAGTTCTTAGGAAGCTCTTTATAAATAACATTAGATAAATTAGAAAGTTCTTTATTTTGATGATATTTCTTTGTTGAGAAATCATCATAAATCAAAATCTCAAAATCTTCTCCAATTTTTAAAGCCTGCTTATGAAGATCTTGGCATAGCTTTGAGCAGTCAAAATTATATGTAGGGATTAATATTGAAAACATCTTAAATGCAACTTAATAATTCTATTATCTTTTTTTGTTCTTCTTCCCAACAAAGTATTTGCTTAACTTTTCTACAGTTTTCAGAATACAATTCTCTTTTTTCTTTGTCATTTAAAAGAGAATTAATCTGAGATGCAATATTTATTGGGTTATGATTAACTAAAAAATCACATATATCTAACGTTTCAACAACGGTTTTTATTTCATTCAAAGGAGTTATTAATATTGGTATCTCTGCATGAATATATTCAAAAAGTTTATTTGGTAGACTTATTGCATAATTTTGATTAGTATCTTTATCTAAAGAAAGGCCAATATCTGCATTAAAAGTATATTGCATCATATCTTCAAAAGGAATTCTTGGAACAAAAGAAACTTTATTTCTTACTCCATAATTTGAAGCCAAATTCTTCAAATTATTATAAACATCCCCATCTCCAACAATATATAAATAAGCATCGATCCATTGCATACTTTCGATCAATTCTTCCATTCCTCTTTCAATATTGCATCCACCTCCCTGCCAAACCAGAATTGGTTTATCTGGCATATTCAAGTCATCTTTTGATTTAAGCTTTTTAATACTATCTTTCCTTGGACAATTTCTAACAATAATAGAATTAACTCCATATTCCTTTTTAAAATAATCTGCAATAGGATTACAAACAGTTACTATATATTTTAAATGAGGAACTATTCTTTTTTCAACTCTCTTCCAAAACCATTTTGCAAATCTATTATATTTTAATTCAGGAACCTCTGTAAAATGCTCGTGAGAATCAAAAATTAGTGGTATTTTCTTAATTCTGGAAACCAAATAATTTGATAATAAAGTATCCAAATCATTAGCCCAAAGAATATCTTGTTTTGAAAATAGAAGTTTAAAGAAAAGTCTAAGATTAAAATCAGCATAAAAAAAGAAACTTGTGTAAAAGCAAAGATGCATTCTTGAATAAGAATAGTTTCTTTTATTCATTTGAGGACTATTTCTCTTTAATCTTCCAATTAAATGAACATCATAGCCAGCCTCAACAAGGGTAGAACATGTTTTATCAACCCTATTATCAGTTATTAAATCGTTACTTACTGAAACAACTACTTTTTTCATTATTTACATATAAACAAAAAAGGCCTTTAAAACTAAAGGCCTTTTCAATTAACGTGGTCCCACTTGGGCTCGAACCAAGGACCCCCTGATTATGAGTCAGATGCTCTAACCAACTGAGCTA
>DIOL01000034.1:19177-20350 GCA_002423895.1 Bacteroidales bacterium UBA5515
TAACCAACTGAGCTATGGGACCTATAAGTCATTAAGACATATCTTGATTTAAGGGTGCAAAGATACAATAATTACAACAACTACCAAACATTTTTGAAAATTATTTTATCTTAATCTATCTGAAGAACGAACTATTCTTTCGTCTTTTCTAATTGCTCTTTGAGCTAAAATAAACAGAAGTACTTGAAGTATAGGAAAACAGATTGAAATCTTATTATACGAAACAACAGGAACTGAGTATGCTCTTGTAATTTTTTGTTTTAATCCTTCTCCAAATAAATTGAATCCTTCTATTCCATCTATCTTAACAAATAAAAGAAATGCAATGTAAACTGTCAAAAACAATAACCCTCCTGCTACAAATCTAACTTGTAATTGTCTGTTTTTATATAAGAAAATTGAAACAAGTGCAATTAATGCAACACCAATTTGCATAAAAACCAAACTCCAAGCAGGTGTAAGTTGTAAAAATTGTTCACTTTCTGGAGTTGAAGCTTGAGGCATAAGCCCATAATGTTGAGTAGTTGGCATTGATTTAAATTCAAAAGTAAAATCAACAATTGGGAAGAAAAATGTTGCAACTGTAATTAAAACTATAAAGGCTAACCATAAGGTTTGAATTCTTTGTATCATATTATTTTCTTGTTTATATTTTAAAGTGCAAAGATATTATTTTTATTTTAAAAGTAAAAACCCCCTTTACATAAAGGGGGTTAAAATTATTATTATGAAAAGTTATTATTAGTACATTCCTCCCATACCGCCCATTCCTGGAGCTGCTGGCATTTGAGGTGTGTCTTCCTTAATTTCAGAAAGCACGCATTCTGTGGTAAGAATCATACTTGCAATTGAAGCTGCATTTTCAAGAGCAATTCTTGATACTTTTGTTGGATCAATAACTCCTGTTTTGTGAAGATCTTCATAAACTTCTGTTCTTGCATTGAAACCATTATCGCCTTTTAGTTCTTTAACTTTGTTAACAACAACACTTCCTTCCAAACCTGCATTTTCAACAATTTGACGAAGTGGTTCTTCCAGTGCACGACGAATTATTTGGATTCCTGTTTCTTCATCATCATTATCACCTTTTAGTTTTTCCAATGATTTAATTGCACGAATGTATCCAACTCCACCACCAGGAATAATTCCTTCTTCAATTGCAGCTCTTGTTGC
>DIOL01000034.1:20552-21153 GCA_002423895.1 Bacteroidales bacterium UBA5515
TTTTCTTTCATTTCAACTTCTGAAGCAGCTCCAACATAAATTACAGCAACTCCTCCTGCCAATTTTGCAAGACGTTCTTGAAGTTTTTCTCTATCGTAATCGGAAGTTGTTTTTTCTATTTGAGATTTTATTTGATTAACTCTTGTTTCAATCAAATCTTTTTCTCCCTTACCAGAAACAATTGTTGTATTATCTTTATCAATTGAAATTTTATCTGCAGAACCTAACATTTCAAGTGCTGCATCTTCCAATTTATATCCTTTTTCTTCAGATATTACAACTCCTCCTGTAAGAATTGCTATATCTTCAAGCATTTCTTTTCTTCTATCACCAAAACCTGGAGCTTTAACAGCAACAATTTTTAGGTTTGCTCTCAAACGGTTAACAATTAAAGTTGCAATTGCTTCACCATCCAAATCTTCAGCAATGATTAAAAGAGGACGACCAGTTTGAACAACCTTTTCCAAGATAGGAAGGAATTCTTTCATATTTGAAATCTTCTTATCATAGATTAAGATAAAAGGATTTTCATAAACTACTTCCATTTTTTCGGTGTCAGTTACAAAATAAGGAGAAAGATATCCTCTATCAAATTGCATTC
>DIOL01000034.1:21297-21563 GCA_002423895.1 Bacteroidales bacterium UBA5515
CCTCTATCAAATTGCATTCCTTCAACAACCTTAACTTCTGTTTCAACTCCCTTAGCTTCTTCAATTGTAATAACTCCTTCTTTCTTTACTCTTTCCATTGCTTCAGCAATTTTCTTTCCAATAAATTGGTCATTATTTGCTGAAACTGTTGCAACCTGTTCAATCTTTTCTTTAGCATCACCAATTTCACGTGATTGTTTTTGAAGATCTTTAATAACCAATTCAACAGCTTTATCAATACCACGTTTCAAATCCATTGGGTTTGC
>DIOL01000034.1:21735-21997 GCA_002423895.1 Bacteroidales bacterium UBA5515
CGTTTCAAATCCATTGGGTTTGCTCCTGCAGTAACATTTTTTATTCCTGCATTAACGATTGCTTGAGCCAAAACTGTAGCAGTTGTTGTTCCGTCTCCTGCTTGGTCAGCAGTTTTTGAAGCAACTTCTTTTACCAATTGAGCTCCCATATTTTGAACTGGATCTTTAATTTCAATTTCTTTTGCAACAGTTACTCCATCTTTTGTGATGTGAGGAGCACCAAATTTTTTGTCAATCAAAACATTTCTTCCCTTTGGTCCTA
>DIOL01000007.1:0-41333 GCA_002423895.1 Bacteroidales bacterium UBA5515
AACTTATAAGGGTTGTGATAGTATTGTAAATTTGAGCTTAATTGTTAATCCTCTTTATAATGACACTATATTTACAGAAATATGCGATGGAGAAGCTTATTCTCAATTTGGATTTAATGAGAGTGTAACAGGCTTTTATACTCAATCTCTTCAATCTATAAAAGGTTGTGATAGTATAGTAAATTTGAGCTTAATTGTTAATCCTCTTTATAATGATACAATAATTGAAGAAATATGTAGTAATGAAACTTATTCCTTAAATGGCTTTAATGTTAATGCAGCTGGTTTCTATACTCAAAATTTACAATCTATAAATGGATGTGATAGCATAGTTAATCTTTCTCTTATTGTAAATACTGCATCTATAACAACTTATTATGATACAATTTGCAAAGGGAATATTTATAATGGTTATGGATTTAGCTTTACAGCTGATACCACAGGAAGATACACTCAAAACATGCAAACAAATAATGGATGTGATAGTATTATAGCTTTAAATTTAACTGTTAAGCCAATACCTCTTATTCCAGAGAGTTTAGCAGTTCAAGTTAATTCAAATTTCATTGAAGTATCTTGGCAAGATAATGGTAGTTCTTATGTTATTTATCGAAATAATGATTCTCTTACAACTACAACAATGCCAATTTATTTGGATTATGCTGTAACTAATGGTCAAGCTTATTGCTATAAAGTAAAATCAATAAATGAAGAATGTGAAAGTGCATTTACTAATATGATTTGTAAGACTTATGTAGGATTAAACTATGTTCAGACAGATAATATAATAACAAGACTTTATCCAAATCCAACAAATAATAAATCTAAATTAGAAATTGAAGGCTTAACCTCTGAGGCTGATGTTTTGGTTTATGATATGATTGGAAGGATTATGCTAAAGCATAAATTCAATAAAGGAATGAATGAATTAGAGATTGATTTAAGTACTTATGCAAAGGGAGTTTATTCTATTAGAATTGTAAATGAAAGCATAAATCAAACTAAGAAACTTATTGTTCAATAATAACATGGGATATAATATATCCCATACAACAAAAAATGAATAAATTTCTTCGTGTAGTATTTCTCGTCGTGCGGGATTTCTTTGCTTTGCAAAGCGACAAGGTCGATAAGTAATCCCACACTATATTACTATAAGGATTTTTAATCCGTAACTTCATTTACAACAATAATCTATCGGATAACATATCCTAATAATAAAAGAGTGTGGCATTGCAAATACCGCACAACGAATATTGAGATATAAAAAAAAGACGCCATATTAAATATAACGTCTTCAAAATTTGTGACCTCTCGTCGTGCGGGATTTGTAATCCCGCACTATATTACTATAAGGATTTTTAATCCGTAACTTCATTTACAACAATAATCTATCGGATAACATATCCTAATAATAAATTAGTGTGGCAGAATATATACCACACAACGAATAGCAGAATAATTGTTCTGAAATAAAATATTTATTTTTTTGCAGACGGAGAAACTGGAATTAAACAAGGCAAGATAATAATCAGCAGGGAGAGATCTCTTCAAGTACTTTTTCTGGATTATTTAATTCTTCTACCAATTTATAAACCATCGTACATGGTTTATGAGTTGCATAATCAGAATCTCCTTTATAATTTTCTTCTAATTTTCTTGCAAAGCTAATTGCATTTTCCTCTTTTCCGTATTGTTGAAGAATATTATAAGTGTTAGGGTCATTTTTCTCATACTTGTATTTCTTATCATTAGACCGATTTCTTATCTCTCTTTCTAATATTCCTATATATTGTTGGCGAGTAATCGCCGTATCTAAATATTGAAAATGCAAGTAATACCAAAGCTCAAAAGACTCATTAGACCAAGCACAAAATATATTATTCTTTTCTGCTAATTTAATGGCTTCATTAAAATCGTCAAAACTATCTTTATCAAAAACAGCCCAAACTCTATCATAATGCTTAGTACTTTTTTCTCTCAATTCAATAGTTTTTTGAACCAAACTTACTGTAGCTCGACCTTCTCCTTCTACATCAGCTTCGATAATATCTGAATTTCTATATTTAATTTTCGAATTAAAGTAATTAGGTTCTGTCTTCTCCCCTTCACAAACAATCAAGAAAATCACATTTAGCTTTCTTGTATTTTCTTTCCTCTTTTTATCGGATTTGGCTTTACGTTGAGCTCGTTTTGCCTCTTCCATCTTATATTTTGGTAATTGTCCCATAATCTAATTTTTTACATATGGAATTGCTCCGTAACGACCATTAATATAATCTTTTTCAAAAGAATTATCTTTCCTTACTTTTGTTCCATCAGGTTCTTTAAATTCAACCAAAGAATATAAGTCAGTAGCTTCTGTTTTATCTTTTTCTGTAAACCAAATTTGGTCTCTTCTAAAAATCTTAGTACTTAATAGATTTGTATCATGAGTAGCAAAAATCAATTGAGCATTATTCGGATTTGATTCTGAATTATTAAACAAACTAATTATTTTACGAGTTAATATTGGATGTAACTTAGCATCCAATTCATCAACAATTAGAGTATTTCCATAACGAAGTGATGCACATATAAAAATCATTAAATCAAATAATTTATTTGTTCCTGAAGACTCATTGTATCGCATATTAAATATAGTATCGCCAATTATATTTCCTTTATTATCATACTTATTATGAGTTGTATACGATTTAACTTTTTTAGTAATTTCTACATCTGATGGAATTTTAAAATCATTGAATCCTAAATCAAACATTTTTAAAATATCTTCAATACTTGTTTTATATTCAATATACAAATCGCAATAAGATTCTATTGAATTATTATTAACAATATCATGGTCTATTCCTGATACAGGAAATAAACTTGAGATTTCGAAAAACACTTTCTTCGAAATATATCCATTATTATTATCAACAAGTGATAAGAATAAAGCATTATTTCGAGTTTTATCTTCCAATCCTTCACCTTCCTTAAAATATTTTTCTACACCTATACCTTCTTCTGTTCTAATAAACAAACACTTCTCTCTTCCTTTGCCATCTTTACGTTCATATAGCCATTCTTCATAAATTTTTTTACTATCTGCTAAAAACCCATATCTATAAATATTATTATCAATAAATAATTCAATTTCAAAATAAGATGGTTCTTTCTCAGTATTAGGATTTAAAAGAAAAGGTTCTATATTTAAAGAATCCGTTGAATTTAATTTAGTTGAATTCATAATTAAATTTCTAAATTTTGCTATTGCAATAATCAAGTTGCTTTTCCCACTTGAATTAGCTCCATAAATAACAGCAGAAGGGAGAAGTTTATGCTTACCTTTTGTAATCACCCTTTCCTTTAATTCGGTAATGGATGAAGCTTCCATGCTTAAAGTTTTCTTCTCTTTAAATGAACGGAAATTACCTACTGTAAAATTAATCAACATAAAATTTTGTATTTATTTTGTATTTATAACGATGCAAAGGTACAAAAAGATACATAAAAACAGAGAAATATGAGATTTTTTCTCATATTTTTACTTTTTTGTGCTATTTTAAAATGAATTTAGGCAATAAAAAAAGACGCCATATTAAATATAACGTCTTCAAAATTTGTGACCTCGGCAGGATTCAAACCTGCAACCTTCTGAGCCGTAATCAGATGCACTATTCAATTATGCTACGAGGCCTTTTGAGGGTGCAAAAGTACAAAGTTTTATCAAATAGACAAAATAATAAGCTTTTTTTTTTAATTTTGCACTTTGTTTCGAGGTTTTGTTTTCTCAGAGCCTTAAGACAAAAAGTTAATTCAATTTATTAATAATTAAAAAACAAAAAACATGAACAAGACTTATTTAAAGAGAAAGAATGTCTTTCGATTTAAACGTTTTGCTAACAAGTCTTACAGTGCATATAACAGTATGCATAAGATTGTTAGTATTGGTGTTTTGAGCTTTGCTACTCTGACTTGTGCAGCTCAGAAAGAGGCTGTAGCTCAAGGAAAAGACACCATTAAGATTAATCAGATTGCAGAGAAAAACCTGGATGAAGTGGTCATTTGGGCTTCTGCTGATGAACCTGTAAATCAAGTTGCAAAGATTGTTACAACAATCACTCGAGAAGAAATTGGGCGGCTTAAGCCACAAAGTATTCAAGACCTTCTCTCCTACGCTGCCTCAGTAGATATTCAAACAAGGGGTTCTCATGGCGTTCAAGCCGATGTTTCTATTAGAGGTGGTTCTTTTGACCAGAGTGCAATTTTGCTGAATGGTATCAATATTTCAAATCCCCAGACAGGTCATTACAGTTTTGACATTCCAATCAACATTTCTGACATCGAAAGAATAGAAATTCTTCACTCTCCTTCTGCCATTGTTTATGGTGCTTCTGCATTTTCGGGAGGGATTAACATTATCACTAAGAAAAACATAGATAATGAACTTTCTGCCAAACTTGAAGGTGGTTCTTATGGATTGTTTGCAGGTGAGATTGGTGGAGCTTATAGGATTAAAAATGTGGACAACAGGCTTTCATTTGGCTACAAACAATCGGACGGTTATATAAATAACAGTGATTATAGAATATTTAATTTGCTCTATGGCTCAAGGGTAAATTTAAAAGAGAATAAAATTGATATTCAACTGGGCTACAACAGGAAAAACTATGGGGCTAACACTTTCTATTCTGCTGCTTATCCAAATCAATATGACAACACCTCATCGGTTTTGGCTTCAGTTAAGGGAGAATTTGGCTCCAAGCTTAAGTTTTTACCTTCTATTTATTGGAATAGGCATTATGACAGGTTTGAACTGATTAAGAACAGTGGTAAAAGCAATAATCACAGAAGCGACGTATTGGGGAGTAATCTCAATATGCAATATCATTCGAAATTAGGATTAACTAATTTTGGTTTGGAACTTAGAAATGAAAGCATTTTAAGCAATGTTTTAGGTCTTATGATGTCTTCCCCTATTGGTGATTATACAAAAAAGGATAATCGTTTAAACCTAAGTTATATGCTTCAACATAATATTAAATACAAAGGTTTTACAATGGCTATGGGTGTTTTAGGTTTTGAAAACACTTCCTTTAAGCAAGCTTTTAAGCTTTACCCAAGCCTTAGTGTTGATTATAAAATAAATAATAATATAAATGTATTCTCTTCCTATTCTCAAAGTTCACGATTGCCAACCTTTACAGACCTTTACTATACAACAAAAACTCATATTGGAAACACTGATTTAAAACAGGAAGAATCGGAAAGCGTGGAGTTAGGTTCAAAGTATAGAAACAGATATTTTCTATCTTATGTTTCAGGGTTTTGGCTTGGAGGTAAGAATATGATTGACTGGGTTAAGAAAAATCCTGATGATAAATGGGAGTCAAAAAACATAACTCAAATAAGTAAGTTTGGACTTGAAGTGGGTGTTAAGCTATTTTTGAATGAAATGATTAGCTCATTGAAATACCCTACTACCCTTAAGATTGATTATTCAAGAATGCATCAAGAAGTAATAGATAATGGCTATATTTCCAATTATGCTCTTAACTATCTTAGAGATAAGCTAACAGCTCAGCTTTATCTGCCTTTATATAAAGATAAATTGAGCACAACAGTTTCATTTCGCTATCAAAAAAGAATGGGGCAATATTTGAAATATGAAGACTTGAAACCCACTCAAAAAGTAGATTATCCAGCATTTACAACAATGGATATCAGCTTGAACTACAATTTGAAAAACTTCAATATATATTGTAATCTGAATAATATCTACAACACTAAGTATTTTGACTTGGGAAATGTTCCTCAAGCAGGCTTTTGGGTAATTTGTGGTGTTAGTATTAATTTATAGTACTTTATATACTTTTTTATGAATTAAACTAACTGCCTTTTGGATATTTTCATTGGTAAAGTATTGACAATTATTTGTCATAAGTTTCATTGGGAGTGCGTTTTGAGTTGGCGAATAGGCAGGTTGAAGATAGTTAAAGTCTAAAAGGGAGAAGTTTAGTTTTTCATAGAAGTTGATTCTTTTTAGAGCCTCTGCGTTTGTTGGGGGCTCTACTTCTATAATAAAAGGTTTAGAGTATTTATTAATGATTTCATTCAAAACCTTAGAGCCATAACCCTTTTGTCTAAGAGATAAATCAATTGCAAAATGCTCTATATAAACAAAATCATAAAACTCCCAAATGCTGATAATACCTGTTGGAGTTTCATCCTCTAAAGATGATTTTATAACATAAAAATCAAATCCTTCCTTCCCCACCATTTCAATCACTAAATCAAAATCTCTTCTCTCATCCAAAGGAAAAGAGGAGTTATATATCTCTTTAGCAAAAGAAATATACTTAGAATTCTTTAAAGACTCAAAGTTCATTATTACTTTTATATCTTGTCTTGTGATTCTTTGAAAATATTATATAGAAGGTCTCTTGCACGGAATAATTTAGCTTTAACCGTACCTAATGGAAGGTTTAGCTGTTGTGCTATTTCTTCATAAGAAAGCTCATCAAAATAACGCAATTCTATTAGAGTTCTATAGTGAGGCTTTAGTCTACTCACAATTTCTCTCATCATTATGATTTTTTGTTTTTCAATTATCTTTTCCTCAGGGTCTAATGTTTCGGAAGCAATATCAATTCCTATCTGCTCTCCATCAGAACTTGTGTAAATGTTGTCAATAGAAACTATCTTAGCTCTTTTTTTGCGAATGAAATCAATACAGTTATTTGTTGCTATGCGAAATAGCCAGGTTGAAAAAGCATATTCTGGAGTATATTGTCCAAGTGATTTAAAGGCTTTGCCAAATGCTTCAATAGTCAAATCGTCAGCATCGGTTGATGAATTAGTCATCTTTAAAAGCATATAATATATGGGCTCTCGATAGGTATTCATCAAGTCAGCATAAGCCTTTTGATTACCATGGTCTCTTGCCTGACAAACAAGTTGATAATCCCTTATTGCTTTTTCTGTAAGGTTGGTTGATGAAACTTCCATTTATATCTTTTTTGTGAATAACGTGAAAAATCTAATTGTAGTATTAATGAACAAAAATAAGACCTCTAAAAGAGGGGATAGAAATGCTACTTGTTTTGTTCCTAAGGTTTTTGAAGATTTATAGTAAACTATTATTTGAAAAATGTATTTAAGAACTAAAGGCATAATTGCATATTCCCATGGGAACTTAAAAACTATGCTTAAAGCAACTAAAACATAAATCAAAAGGGTTGCAAAAGGCATTAAGGTTGAAATAATTTTGTCTTTAAGTTTAAAATGAGACATGGATTTGAAATGCTTTTTCTTTTGTATTACCCATTCTTCTCTTTTTTCTTTTGGGGAAGCAAGATTTATTGAATCTCTATTTAGTACAACTGCAGTATTTTTAGAGTTTGCATTTTTATTTACAAATAAATCATCTTCTCCTACTGAAACATTGTATTGAGATATAAAGCCTCCTGTTTCAAAAAAGAATTCTCTCTTATAAGCCATATTGCGCCCTTGCCCCATATATGGATTGTTGAGCATTGCATTACCCAAGTAGTTCATGGCTGAGGTTTGATTTTCATATTGCATAAGAGTGTTGAGGAAGGTTGACTTTTGTTCAAAATTGGTAAAGCCCAAAACTATATCTTTCTTTTGCTTAAAGCCTTTCACCATTGTACTTATCCAATTGTAGTTGAGAGGCATTGTGTCAGATTCAGTAAGAAGTATAATATCATTCTTTGCTGATTTTATACCTAATGAAAGAGGGTATTTCTTACCTAAAAATCCATTTACATTATTGTATAAATTCACAATATTAAGATTAGGATATATCTCTTGTAGAACTCTAAGCATATATTCTGTTTCATCCTTTGAAGCATCATTTACAACCACAACTTCAAAGTTTGGATATTCCTGCTCTAAAATAATTGGGAGTTTCTTTTCTAAATTATATGCATCATCCTTAACACACATAACAACCGAAACAGAAGGGCAAAAATTCTGTTTTTCATCAGTAGTTAATTTATGCTCTTTAAAAAATGCTACTCTTCCATATACAATGATGTAGTAGAGGATTTGAAAAAAAATAATTATCCCTAATATTATTGCAAAGTAAAAACCAACTGTGTTAAACTGATAATCTAAAAAATCCATGTCAATATTGATATAAAAACAAACAAAAGTATCAAAAATCCACATTTTAATATTAATTTTGTCAAAATATTTCTAAACATTTTTTGTTAATAACTATTGATGGAATTTACTATTGACGCTATTTCAAAGGATTGTAACGCAAGAGCGGGAACAATAAAAACTTCTCATGGAGATATACTTACTCCAATTTTTATGCCAGTGGGTACAGTTGGAAGTGTAAAGGCTGTTCATGTTAGAGAATTGAAGGAAGATATTAAAGCTCAAATTATTTTGGGTAACACTTATCATTTATATCTACGTCCTGGAATTGATATAATTAAAGAAGCTGGAGGCATTCAAAAATTTAACTCATGGGAAAAACCCATGCTTACTGACAGTGGAGGATATCAAGTTTATTCTTTAGGTCATAATAGAAAAATTACTGAAGATGGTGTAGTTTTTCGTTCTCATATTGACGGAAGCAAACATATTTTCACTCCTGAAAGAGTAATGGATATTCAAAGGACTATTGGTGCCGATATTATTATGGCATTTGATGAATGTACTCCTTATCCATGCGATTATGATTATGCAAAGAAATCTCTTGTTTTAACTCACGATTGGCTGGATAAATGTGTTAAAAGATTTAATGAAACCGAATGTCCTTATGGTTATTCTCAATCATTATTTCCTATTGTTCAAGGCTCAGTTTATAAAGACCTTAGAAGAGAAAGCTGCGAGAAAATTATTTCATATAATTGTGAAGGTAATGCTATTGGCGGGCTATCGGTTGGAGAACCAATTGAAGATATGTATGAATTGACTGATTATTGCTGTTCAATTTTGCCTAAAGATAAACCACGCTATTTGATGGGAGTTGGAACTCCTGCTAATTTACTTGAATGTATTTCTTTAGGAATAGATATGTTTGATTGTGTTATGCCTTCAAGAAATGGAAGAAACGGTATGCTTTTCACTTCTGAAGGTATAATGAACATGAAGAATGAGAAATGGAAAAATGACTTCTCTCCTATTGACCCTATGGGAGTTAGTTACGTTGATACAATTTATTCAAAAGCTTATCTAAGACATTTGTTTGTTGCAAAAGAAATTTTAGCTCTTCAAATTGCTACTATTCACAATCTTAGTTTTTACCTATGGTTAGTGGGTCAGGCAAGAGAACATATTATTGCAGGAGATTTTCATGTATGGAAAAAAGAAATGGTTGAAAAAGTCTCAAATAGATTATAAGATTTATGTTGAAGAAGATTGACTGGTATATAATCAAACAACTCTTAGCCACTTTCTTTTTGGCTATTGCTCTTATTATTCTAATTGTAATTGTTTTTGATATTTCAGAAAAACTTGATGACTTTTTGGAAAGAGAAGCTCCAATGAAAGCCATAATATTTACATATTACGTTAATTTCATCCCTTATTTTGTAAATCTCTTTGGTCATCTTTTTTTCTTTATTGCGGTTATTTATCTTTCATCAAGAATGGCTGCACGAACAGAAATTATTGCAATTTTGAGCTCAGGAGTTAGCTTTAAAAGATTTTTAAGACCTTTCCTTCTCTCATCAATCTTAATTGCTGTTTTAAATATTTATCTTACAAATATTCTTATTCCACAAGTAAATAAGCCTCGTATTGAGTTTGAAAAAGTTTACTGGAGAAATCCCTACAAGAATCAACTCATGAATATTCATATTCAAACCGACAGGAACAATTTAGTTTATGTTCAAAGTTTTAATAATCTTAATTCTACAGGATATAGGTTTACTAAAGAAACCTTTAATAATAAGAATGTTTTGACAAAGAAGATTTCTGCTGACAATATTATATATGACTCTATAAAAAAAGATTGGACTTTAGTAAACTATTCTATTAGAAAAATTAATGGTTTGAAAGAGAATTTGATAGTTGGTGACAGCATGAAGATAGATTTAAAAATGAAGCCTTCGGAATTTAATATAAATACAGCCAAAGTGGAAACCATGACCTTCTCAGAACTGAATGATTTTATTAAAAGAGAAAGATTAAGAGGGTCAAAAGATATTAACAACTACTTAATTGAAAAGTACCAAAGACTCATTAACCCTCTTGCATATATAGTTTTAACTCTTATTGGAGTTTCGCTTTCATCAAGAAAAACAAGAGGAGGAACTGGTATGCACTTGGCAGCTGGAATAACCTTAGCCTTTGCATTTATTATGATGATGAAGGTTACTTCTGTGTTTTCAATTAAAGGAAATCTACCTCCTATAGTTTCAGTTTTCATTCCAATAATATTTTTCACCTTTATTGGTTTATACTTATTGAAAAAAGCACCTAAATAGTAGTAAGTATGATAGTAAATAAGTTAATTAATAAAATAATTAAAACAAGAATACCTCAAATTGAGTATTTTATGCAAAATCCAATTGAGGTTCAAGAGAATGTTTTTAACTCTCTTATTCAATCATCTAAAAACACCATTTGGGGAAAGTATTACGATTATCAAACAATTAGAAATTGGGAACATTTCAACGGAAGAGTTCCTTTAAATGATTACAATTCATTACTCCCTTTTTTCGAGAGAATACGTAAAGGAGAAGAAAACGTGCTTTGGAGTGGTGATATTAGGTGGTTTTCAAAATCTTCTGGAACAACTTCAAACAAAAGCAAATATATTCCTGTTAGTGAAGAGAGTTTGCAAGAGTGTCACTATAAGGGAGGAAAGGACATGCTGGCTCTATACATTAACAATCATTCCGAGAGCAATATATTTTCAGGAGCTTCACTTGCTCTTGGAGGCTCAGAACAAGAGAACGAGTATAAAAATGATATTTTTATTGGAGATGTTTCAGCAATTTTAATTGACAACCTACCCTATTGGGCTGAGTTTTTCCGTACTCCTAAGAAAGAAATTGCTCTTATGCCAGAGTGGGAAGAGAAATTAAAAAAGATGATTGAAGATGTTTCTTTAAACAACGTTGTTTCTCTTTCTGGAGTTCCTTCATGGATGTTGGTTTTGCTTAAAGGAGTTATTCAACATACTGGAAAAACTATTCAGGAAGTATGGCCTAATTTGGAAGTTTACTTTCATGGTGGTGTTAGTTTTGCTCCATATTTATCTCAATTTAGAGATATTTTGCCTTCAGACATTAATTATATGGAAACATACAATGCTTCAGAAGGTTTCTTTGGGCTTCAAGACCGAACTGATATGGACTCTTTGCTCCTTTTATTAGACTATGGCATTTACTATGAATTTATACCTTTTGAAGACATAGAAAAAGATAACCCTAAAATAATTAATCTTTCAATGGTTGAAAAAAACAAAAACTATGCAATGGTTATTTCAACTAATGGTGGATTATGGAGATATATGATTGGTGATACTATTATGTTTACTCAAACAAAGCCATATCGCTTTAAAATAACTGGAAGAACCAAGAATTACATTAATCTTTGTGGAGAAGAGCTAATTGCAGATAATTCAAATAGAGCTTTGGATATAGCTTGTAAGGCTACTGATGCTATTATGAATGAATATTCTGCAGGACCATATATTGAGGGTGATTTGAGGTATCATGAATGGGTTATAGAATTTGAAAAAGAGCCAAATAATTATGAGAAATTTGAAGAAATATTAGACACTTCTTTACAAGAGCTCAATTCTGATTATGAAGCCAAAAGATATAAAAATTTAGTTCTTCAGAAACCTAAGATTAATTATCTTCCAAAAGGTTCTTTTTATGTTTGGTTAAAAGGAAGAGGCAAATTGGGAGGTCAACATAAAGTTCCAAGACTTTCCAACACAAGAGAATACATTGATGAATTAATTAAACTAAAAAATTAATTTTTATGACTATAGATGAAATACAAAACAAAATAATTGAAGAGTTTTCAATTTTTGAAGACTGGATGGATAAATATAATTACCTTATTGAATTAGGTAGAGAATGTCCAATTATTGATGAAAAAGACAAAACAGAGGCTAACCTTATTAAGGGTTGCCAATCGAGAGTATGGGTTAATGCAGAATTGATTGATGGTAAAATGGACATTAAGGCTGATTCTGATGCTGTAATTACAAAAGGAATTATTACTCTGTTGTTAAGGGTATTTAATCATCAAACTCCAAAAGATGTTTATGATTCTGAAGTGTTTTTTATTGAACAAATTGGACTTTCAACTCATCTTTCACCCACAAGAAGTAATGGACTTGTTGCAATGGTAAAGCAAATTAAGCTCTATGCTTTAGCTTTTATGAGTGTAAATAAATAGGAAGTTTTTATTAATCTTCAACCAAGCATTCTAAATGTTATTTAAATCAAGAAAACCTAAAGAAATAAACTACTCTTCTGTTAATTCAGAAGTATGGAAAAAACTTAAGAGAAACAAAATGTCTATGTTAAGTTTGTTTATTATAGGTTTTTTTGTTCTTATTGCAGTTCTGGGTTATACAATAACTCCAGACCAAACTCCTTTTGCTAATCAACAATATTTAGAAATAGCTGCTAAAAAACCTTTCTTCAAAGTAGATTTTCTTAGAATATATGACAATAAAAATGCTCCCAAAAGAAACTTTTTTAAACATTTAGCCTTCGGTACAAAAAACCCTTATAGCTCCACTCCTATTTACAAACATTGGGAAAAAGGAGACACATTATATTGCGAAACCTACACTGGAGAAGCAAATAATAATGGAGAAATAATTGCAATAAACAAAAATACTACTGAATTTAAAATCAAACAAAAAACCTTTTATCTTGGAACCGATCGTTATGGAAGAGATATGCTTTCTCAGCTTATGATTGGGTCAAGAGTTAGTCTTTCTGTCGGTATAATTTCCATCATTATTTCTTTACTTATTGGAGTTAGTCTCGGAGCTATTGCAGCCTATTATGGCAAATGGGTTGACAATTTGATTATGTGGTTGATTAATGTTGTTTGGTCAATACCTACAATATTGCTTGTCATTGCAATAACCTTTGCTTTAGGTAAAGGATTTTGGCAGGTTTTTGTTGCAGTAGGACTAACAATGTGGGTTGATGTTGCAAGAGTGGTTAGAGGGCAAATTCTTTCACTAAAGGAGAAAGAGTTTGTTGAAGCTGGAAGAGCTTTAGGTTTTAAGGATTCAAGAATTATTATTAAACATATACTTCCCAACGTTGTTGGAGCAACAACAGTTATTACTGCTTCAAATTTTGCAACAGCCATTTTGCAGGAAGCAGGTCTTAGCTTTTTGGGTATAGGTGTTCAACCTCCAATGCCTTCATGGGGTACAATGATTAAAGAAAACTATGGGTATATAATTCTTGATGCTCCATATATGGCAATTATTCCTGGAGTTGCAATCATGATTTTGGTTTTAGCTTTTATTCTTCTTGGCTCTGGTTTAAGAGAAGCAATGGATGTAAAAACATAATAAATTTCTTCTCAAAACATTTAAAATTACAACTTCTTTTTAAAACAAAATAAAACAAGGATATATTCTTTTGTAATAAGGTTATATTTTGATAAAGTAAGGATATAAATTATTAAAACAAGGATATAATTCTCGAAAGATGCACATCTTTCATATGAAAAGATGCACATCTTTTGGGTGTAAAGACGTGCATCTTTTATTTTAAGAAATCTCAGGTTAAAAATCTATCTTAAGATAGGACTTATTATAGATAAATAGTTTTCTTTAATGATTTATATTGCAAATATAACACTTTTTTCTGACAATTGAGTATTTTTAAGAAATTAATTTTCCCTATCTGTTTGCGTTACCTAATTTCAAAAGGAACATCATTTGGTTGTAGATTGTAACCATGCCTTTTTCATCTTTTGCAGGTAAATATGTCTTTGAAAAATCAGCATAATATGTTTCATCACTTCCCAATTTACCTCTTTCATTAATGCAATCTATTCCATCAATACAATTGATAAAAACTCTATACCCCCTACTTGAAACATCCTTACTTACAGTTATTTTAGTTAAATCAATTGTTAGTATTGTTTCAGAATCACTTTTAGCATCTGTCCAAACATAAGTTAATATACCATTTGAATTTACAGAAAATTTAGTATAAATTTCACCCTTAATTTCTGATTCTATAATCTGACAACTTTCTTCTGGAGATTGAGCATAAAGATTTGTGCTTAATGCTGAAATTATGATTAATACAAATGAAAGGATTAACTTTTTCATACCTTTATTATTTTAATAATTTGTTAGTTATGGCTGTTTTAACTTTGCAAATTTAATATTTTTTTCTCAAGTTGTTTACTTTTTGTTTTTTTTAGTTGTTATAATGTTTGGAACGTATTCCATAAATAATGTATATTTGTAGGTTACAAAAAATTTGATTTTCGCATACAATTATATATTAATTGTATGAATATGTTATAGATACGGAAAAATATTAATTATATAAACAATAATTCTTATGAAAAAAGTAGTTTTACTTTGGTTAAGTATTTTATTATGTGGAATTGCTGCTATAGCTCAGCCAACATTAATAACTTATGCAGATTTTGAAAATGGAATTCCGGCTGGCTGGAATACTAACAATTCTACAAACGTTACTTCAAACATTGCCCTTAAAAACAGTGGACTTAAGAGTATCAGACTTAAAAATGCTGCAAGTGGAGATGTATGGTTAGAAACTCCAACACTTACCAGAAATACTGGTTGTAAAGTTAGGATTGAGTTTGATCATATTCCAATGCTTCAAAACCCTGAAGGTCAAGGTGAATTTCAAATTTCCACAAATAATGGTGCAACATGGATGCCTATAACCTTTACTGGAGGTATTAGTTCTCCAACTGGATATGATCCTACTTATGGAGGAGGAATTCCAAATTGGTTAGGATATTTTGTTAAAACAAATTATTGGAGTGGAAATACTAATATATTAGAAACTAACTTAGATAACTCATATTGGAAACATGAAGTATTTTACCTTAACTCAATAATAGGAGAAGCTACTACATTCAAATTAAGATTTAAACTTTCTCAAGCATCACTTGCCAATACATTTTCAGGATGGTATATTGATGATTTTAGAGTATATCAAGGCTCAGCTGTAGGGAATAATGTTAGAATCCCTCAATTACAAAGCGGAAATATTATTGCTCCAAGAGTTTATAACTATCCTAATTGTTCTGACGTAAGGATTGATGCTATTATTGGTTTCCTTCAATCTTCAGCTCCAACAGTTCCTGACTCTATTTATGTTGAATATAAATTTGGAGATAATCCAACAATCAGTAAATCTACCCTAAGAGATACAAATGGACATTATATTGGATATATACCTTTTAACGGATTTGATTCCATTACATATTGGAGAATTGTAGCAAATGATGTAATATACAACAAAACTACTTATCCATATTCTTATAATCGATGGAATTCATTTAAAAGCATTAGAAGTGAGGATACTGCCATGACTCTTCAAACCAGTGGCACTTCCAATCAGGAAATAATGATGAAAACCAACTCTTCAAGAAACATGTATCAATTTAGATATAAAGCTTCTGAAATGATAGCTAAAGGTTTTAAAGCAGGGAAAATATTTAGATTAGGCTATAAAGTCACTAATGCTTCTGGACCATTTTATATGAATGACTTTAGTGTTTATATAGCAAATATAAGTCCTTCAACTATTCTTTCCGGAATAAACCCTTATGCTGGTAATATGCAACAAGTTGTTGGGCCAGCAGTAATGACAGCACCTCCAATTGGGGAGAATGAGTTAGTGTTTGATAATTATTTTATATGGGATGGAGAAAGTGATATTTTAATAAAAACATGTTGGGATAATGGTACTAATAACACTACTGGAGGAACAACAAAAATAGAAAGTATTGTTGCTCCCACAGGATATTTAACTGGACAAATGTATAGTACAGGTGGATATGCAGGAGCATGTAATGCACCTTTCAACACTTCTGATGGACAAATTGGTTACAGACCTAATTTTAAGTTTGTATTCAAGAAGGATTGTACATTGAAATTTGATGCTGGTGTTAACGATACATTAGTTAGTCCATTAAGTATGGTGGTTAATGCCAACACAAATGTTCCTATAACAATTAAAATTAATAATTTTGGCTCTGACACACTAACTGGAGTAAGAGTTTATACACAAATAGATGAGAATCTTCCTCAATTTGCAGGAACATGGACAGGTCTTTTGCTTCCTAAACCAGCATCAAGCAGATATAGATCAATTAACTATACTCTTCCTAATGGTTTAACATTCACTCCAGGATATCGTCATGTTAAGATATGGACAGATTCAATTATTAATCAAATTGATTGGGAGCCAAAAAATGATACTGCACTTTACAGAAGTGAATATTTTGGAATAGTATCTTGTAATGGACCTCTTAATGGAATTTATGCAATTGGAAATGTTACAGGAGTTACTTCTGATAGAACATTTAAAAATTTCAAAGAAGCATTTGCAATGCTAAAAGGTTGTGGAGTATCAGGACCAGTAACATTTAAAGTATTAAATCTTCCTGTGGGAACATTCTACACTGACACATTAGTATTTCCTGTTAACATTGTAGGAGCTTCTATTACAAACTACATAAAGTTCACAAGTGCTTCTCCAACACAGTATGTTAATTTAAAACCTATTCGAACATCAAATAAGAGTTACGATTTTGCTGGAGCAAAATATTTTAAATTTGAGAAATTCAACTTCTATTCTGCTGACAGCTTTGCGGTTGTAAATGATACCTTAAGACCAGGGGTTGCAAACATTATTGATATGAGCAATCAAACATCAAACATTGAGTTTAAAGATTGTGGTTTTATTAGAAATCCAAACTCAATTGATGTAAACCCTAACTATTTCATTAATATTGGAGCTGCAAAATTTATAACAATTGATAGTAGTAAATTTGAAGGTAAGGCTGTATTAAATCATATTTTCATTCAAGGAAATTCTCCAACGAATTTAACTGAAGGAATTACAATCAAAAAATCTTTATTTACTAATTTCAGCAATGAATCAGTATCAATAAATTATTCAAAAGATGTTATTATTGATAAGAATGAGTTCATTAATAATTTAACTACTTCTTCCAATACTAACTATAACATTATGATTTCTTCTTCCAAAAACTTCGCTATTACAAAGAATAAATTTATAATAAATAATGTAAGTGCAATTGGAGTTAACCTTTCTCTTGCATCCACTACTCCTTCAATTATAGCAAATAATAAAATTAGCATTCATAACAATAATGTCTCTCCTTCAACTGCAAATATTTTTGGTATTAACTTTATGTCTGGTAATGATGTTAAAATTGTTAATAACAATATTTATGCTCGAGATTTAAATTCAGATGGACTTCTTTCATTTGCTATGGCTATAGGAAATGGTTCTACTAACCAACCTTTAACAAATATAGCTATCAAAAATAATATTGTTGTAAGTGATGGTTATGGAGTGGGTGTTCATGCAAAAACTACAACTCAATCAGTTATTAGTTTTAGCAATAATATATATTACAAACTTAACACTTTAGTATCTCCTTCAAGTTCTATTTTATGGAGATATAATACTACAAATTGTTCAACTCTTGAAGAATGGAATTCAGCTTTAGGAGGCAGTGGAGATATAGCAAGTACAATATATGGACCATTATTCCCTTCATTTGAAAACCTTTCAACAACTAACACTTATGTTTGTTACAAAGGAACTCCTATTGCAGAAGTAATTGATGACTATAATTATAGATCTCGTAATACTACTCAACCATGTATTGGTGCAGATGAATTCAGTCCTCCACCAAGTAATATATATGTAATGAAAGCTTGGATTGACAGAGGGGATGTATTAGTTGCTGCAGATGGAAATTCATTATATTCTGCTTGTGGATTAGATAATGAATATATTAACATTCAATTTAAGAATATTAGTAATAATACTATATTAGCAAATAACCTTAAATTCTGGTACAAGATTGATAATTTAACAATTCCAAGTGCTCAAAAAGACACCATTCATCACACAGTTATTCCAGACTCTATTTATACATATAGATTTAGAAATCCTTATAACTTTGCAGTAACTACTGCTGACAGAGAATTTAAAGTTACAGCATTTTCAGTTTTAGCTGCAGATACAATTAGAACTAATGATACTGCTGTATTTTATGTTAATTCAAGAGCTCAATTGACTGCTTTACCTACTCAAAATCTTTCCATAAATTATGGTGATTCTGCTCTTCTTTCAGTTACTTCTAATGACTCTATTTATTGGTTCTTAAGAAACACTGATGAAATACCTGTTTTAAAATCTCACACTTATCAAACAGGAAGATTATATAATGATACAACATTCTATTTCTCAAGAAAAGAAGAAACACCTATGCTTAAGATTTCAGAAATTCAAATTTCACGTCTTACAAACGCAATAGGTCAAACAGTTAATCTTCCAGCATGGGTTACTGCCAACTGTGCAATAGAATTATCAAACTATGGTAATGGTGCAATTAATCTTAATGGATATCAATTTGCATATGTAACAGGAAATAATATTGCATTGAGTGCAAATATGAATAAAACTGTAACATTTGGGGATTATTATATATATCCTAATACATCTGTTGTTTTACAAATAGCTAACGGAAGTTCACCTGACTCATCAAAAACAATATTTATTGGATCAGCAACCAATTATAACGCAAACACTAAAACTGGATTTTTATTAAAAGATCCTTCTGGAACTGTAATTGACGCAGTAACCTATAATGGAGCTACATTTAATACAGCAACTAATGTTCCTTCCTCAATATGGACAGGACCTGGTAAAATGGTTCCTGCAAGTTCAGCTGGTTTAATTAGAACAAATAGAAGTGCTGTTGATTCCACTGGATGGACTCCTTCTGTAGCTGAAACCCCATTGACAATTTCAACTATAGATACTGCACAAATATGGAAAAGAGATAATGGATGCTTTGGATTTAAAACTCCTTACAATATACAAGTTAGTGGTATTCCATCAATTGACCCTGGAGTTGCCTCAATTAAATTAGTTGGAGTAAATAGAACATCTGTATGTACACTAACTGATGAACAAGTTGAAGTTAAAATTACAAATACAGGAGTAAGTCCTTGTACCACTACTCCATTATTATTAAGAGTTTATGATGGTGCAACTTTAGTTAATACTATATATGACACATGTAATGTTACCGTAGCTCCTAATGATACAATAACTTATATTATACCGCAAACAATTAATTTAGCTGCAAACACATCAGATAAGACATTTGATTTAATTTGCAATTCTAATCTTAGTACAGATGTAATTCATTTGAATGATACTGCAAGAATGCAAATTATTTCATTAAAAACTCCTTATTCACCTATTGCATCTACTGTAAATATTCCTTATGCTACAACAGCAACTCTAACAGCTACTGGAGTTAATCCTACTGACGTTTTAATATGGTATAATTCTAATTTCACAAATCATGAGTTAGATAGAATTACCTATACTACTCCTATATTATATGAAAACGATACCTTCTATGTAGGTTCAATGCTATTAGAATATGATACTATTCAACTTGGAGATTCTACAATTGCAAATCCATTATCAGGATATCCATCTCCATTGAATGCTGCAATGAAAAACGTTAAAGAACAATATTTATATAAAGCTTCTGAACTAAGTGATTTAGGTCTTTCTGAAGGAAATATTAATGGTTTAATGTTTAATATCATGAGCATTTCTGGAGCAACTAATCTTTTGGATTATACTATTAAGATAGGAACAACAAACGATGAAGCTTTAACAACATGGGTTAGTGGATTAACGGAAGTATATAATGATACAGCCTCTTTAACAAGTGCCAACACAGGTTGGAAAAGTTTCCAATTTACAGATCCATTCTATTATGATGGAACTTCAAATATAGTTATTGAAATTTGTTATTCAAGAGAAGGAACAACTGCAAAACAAATAAGAACTTATTATTCTGCAACTTCTTTCAATTCAGTTTTATCTTACAGACATGCAAGTACAAATGCATGTTTATGGACTGGTTCACCAACACAAATGAATCTTAAATTAAGACCTAACACTCGTTTTGATATTGATAAATTTGGATGTTCAAGTGTTAGAACTCCTGTTGTTGTAAGTGTTACTCCTCCTCCATCATGTGAAGCTGGATTAACTCAAATTGTAAATCCTGCAACATCAATAGTAATGTCTGGTATTTCTATTCCAATAAAAGTTAAGTTAGAAAACTTTGGTTCCTCTGCTTTAACATCAACTCCTATTCATTGGCAAATAAATGGTGTTGAACAAGCTCCTTACAATTGGACTGGTAATTTATTATTAAACGATACTCAAACTGTAACAATTGGAAACTACACTTTCATTTCAGGAATAAACACTATTAAAGCATGGACTAATCTTAATTGTGATACAATTCACTCAAATGATACTGTATCTTTTGAATTTTCAGCTTGTCTTGGAAACAACTCTGACACATCTCATTTCGTAATAGGTACAGGAGGTGATTATACAACAATCAATGATGCTGTAAATGCATTGATTAGTTCTGGTATTTGTGGGCATGTTGTTTTTGATATCAATCCCAAAGTTGGTGGATACAACGAACAAATAACTATTCCATTAATTGCTGGAACAGAAAATGGTAATACTATAACCTTTAGAGGAAATGCACCTGATAGTAATGATGTATTTATAACCTACAATGCAGGAACAAACACTGATAAATATGTTTTAAAATTGGATGGAGCTACTAATATTAAATTTGAAAATCTTAAATTTAAAAATTATTCAAACACATATCCATCTGTTGTAGATATTACAAATAATTCTTCAGATGTTATTTTTAAATCTATTGTTCTAAACTCACTTCCAACAGCAAATCCAAATACAGAAATAACTAAATTAGTAAATATTACAGGAATAAACAATAATCTTGCATTTAACAATATTTTATTCAATGGAGGAGCAGTAGGTTTATCTTCTGACCTTCCTGATTCAAACTCTAACAGACTAAGTATTACAAATTCATTCTTCAATGCTTTTGCATACAAAGGAATAGATGTAAAAGGAATAAAAGAACTTTATGTTACTAAGAATAAGTTTAGAGAATATGTTAATGCTAATATTTCATCAGCAATTGCAATTTCTAATATATCAAATATTTTAGAGATTATTAAGAATGATGTATATCTTGAAGGAGGTACTGCTGCAAGAACTGGTATTGATGTTAAGAGAGTAGATGCATCTGTACTTTCTCCTGCCATTATAGCTAATAATTCAATCTCTCTAAGTGGGACATATACAAACACAGCCCTAATTTATGTTGGTTTAAATATGGATTCAGTAACAAATACTAATATATACTACAATACAATTAAGGTTAGAGCAAGTAATAATAGTGCAAATTCTAAGAGTTTAAATATTGGAACAAACTGTTCAAGAATTAAAGTTCTAAACAATAATCTCGACAACTCTGGAAAAGGATTTGCATACTATGTAACTAATCCTTCAACTCAAGTTATGGCATCTAATAACAATAACTATATATCAAATGGATTTAACCCAATTTATTGGTTAGGAAATAAACAAACAATTGCTGCACTGCAAACTGCTAACTCACAAGATGCAATGTCTATTTCTGTATATAATCCATTTGAATCTGATTCTGTACTAAATATTATCTATCCTTCTGAAGTAGTTCGCGCTGCTGAACCTTTAGATGGATTTGTTGAAGATATTTTAGGTAATTTTAGACCTATGTCTCCAAGACCTACAATTGGAGCTTATGAGTTCCAATTCACCAATGTTGACTTTGGTCCAACAAGTATAATTTCTCCAGACTCAACTATTGATTATTTGGAAAATGACCCAATAACAGTTACTGTTAGAGTTAAAAACTTTGGTTTATATGGAATTGACAGTTTAAGAATAACTGCAGTACTTAAATACAAAGCAGACACTACAGATATAATTCAAAGCATATCTGAATCTTTTATTCAAAACATTTCATCATTAGCTTCAGTAGACTTCACTCTTACAGATCAACTTTACCCTCCACTTCATTTTAGAAATGTAAATGATAAATTGCATTTATGTATTTATACTAATGTTAACAGTGATACAATTCATATAAATGACACTATTCACACCAATTTAACTATTATACCTGCATACAACATGCAAGCAGTCAACACTGTTCCTGTAACTGATAGATGTAAATTATTCCAAACTCCTGTTAAGATAACAATTAAAAATGTTGGAGAAAAATCTATTGGATTAAATGACTCATTGTGGTTAAGCTATCAAGTTGAAGGGAGACCTGATATTTATGCAAGAGAATTATTATTGATTTCTCCTGCAACCCCTTACAATGACGGAACAACTAATTGGGAAGCAATGCACAAAACCCAACAACTTGTATATACATTTAATACATTAGCTAATTTTTATCCACTTGGACTTAATGATACAACTTGGAGATTAAGAACAATTGTTTCACTTAACAAAGACAATGTTAAGGTAAACGATACTTCCGCTTATATTACAGTTAACTCACGTGTTTCTCCTCCTATTCCAATAGTTCATGACACAGCAATTCATTATGGAACATGGGCTGAACCTTGGGCAACTCAAATAAATAATCTTCCTATTAAATGGTATGCTGATTCAACCTCAACTCCATTCTATTCTCCTACTGCTTATGCTCAATCAATGAAATACAGAACCTCTCAACTCTTTACTGATTCAACATTCTATTTGAGAGTTAACCTAAGTGGATCCTTCCCTTGTGAAAGTTACTATACTCCAATAAGAGTTACTCTATTAAATCGTTCGGATATTGATGGTGCTGCAATTGGATTATTAGGTCAAGGACCTGTTGAGCCTCCACAAGAAGGATGGGTATATATGACTGCTGCTGATACAATTAAAGTTAAGGTTTCAAACTTTGGAACTATGCCAATGCAAAACTTTGATATAACATATAGTATCCAAAAAGCAACTCCTGCAAATTCTCCTATTATAAATGTAACCGAACGTTGCACACAAGCTGTTGCTCCAGATGGACATTTGATTTATAAGTTTGACTCTTTAGCTGACTTTAGTGATATTACAAACTATAAAATACGTGCATGGGTTGATGTTCCTAATGACTTAATAGCTGTTAATGATACTTCTTCAATATGGTTAGTAAAAGCTAAAAATGGAAATACTATTTATCCTAATTCTGCTGCACAAAATGCAAACTCATTAGATATCACAAGAGTTCAAATGGGCAACATGGATAATGCATCTAACAACTCTGGTTTAGCTTATACCGACTATACTAACACAATTACTCCAGTAACATTATTTAAAGGAATTTATGACTCAATTTACATTAGTTGTGACAAACCTTCTAATCTTGAATCTGAAAATGCTATTGGTGGATGGACAAGAGTATTTATTGACTGGGATAGAAATGGTATATTTGAACAAACAGAAGAAGTATTCTACGATTCAATTTGGTCTGGTTCTGTAGCTAAAGGAAAAGTTAATGTTCCTGCAAATACTCTAACTGGTTATACAAGAATGAGAGTTATGATTTGGCAAGGTAGAGGTATGTTGCCATATGGTGCAAATGAAAATCCAACACTTGGTGAGGTTGAAGATTATAAAGTTTTAGTTAGAAATACTACTCCTGTAAATGCAGAATTAGTTAAATTCACTCAACCTGGAGATTTCTTAAATGTACAAAATAATGATATCAGAGTTGTTTTGAGAAATACTGGTACATCAACTCTTAATAGCGCTACAATTAATTGGACAATGAACGGAACTCCTGATGTTCTTAACTGGAATGGTTCATTGGCTCCTGCAGATAGAGTTGAAGTTACTTTAAGAGCAAACGCAACCATACCAACTGGTCTAACTCAATTCGTTGCTTGGGTTGATGCTGTAGATGATCCTTATCATCTAAATGATACTATAAGAAAAAATACTTATATTATTAGAACCTATACCATACCTTACGCAACAGAATTTGACGATGAAGGATATGATGACTTTTATGCTCCAAATAGCAATCCTCTTCTTCCTGACAATTGCTGGGAATTTGGAACTCCTGACCCTGCAAACACAACAATCAAAGGACCTTATTCAACTCCTAATTGTTGGAAAACTAAACTTTCCGGAAAGCATCCAGCAAATAATGAAAGTATTCTTTACTCTCCAATTTTTGACATAGGACTTATTAAACCAGATACTATGACTTTTATGATGCGTAGAGCAATTAATACTGGTACTTTTGTATATGTTGACTTCAAGAAATATGGTATTGAAGGTGAATGGGCTCGTTTAGGTGTTATTAATGATCCTGGTGCTCATAACTGGTATAACGATGACTCTAACAGATTCAAAGGAAATGCAATTTGGACTGAACACTTATTCTCTCTTCAAAGTATTTCTCGTTACTTAGGTAATACCGTTCAATTCCGATTTGTGTTCCGTTCAGGTACATCAACAAATGATGGTGTTGCAATAGATAACTTTGAAATAAAAAGAGCTTTACGAGAACAAGATGCTGGAATAGTTTCAATTGACCTTACTCCAAATCCTATTCCAACTTATGGTTCTACTTTCTATCCAAAAGTTAAAGTAAGAAACTATGGTTCTGAAAAATTACATAGATTTACTATTTGTTATACTGCACAAGGAATGCATATTCCAAGATGTGAAGATATATTTGATAGTATCGGTATTAATCCTCGAGATACAGCATCATACACATTTACTGGAGGAAGGGTTATATTTGACAGCTTACCTAATCCATTTAATATTTGTGCTTTCACACGACTAAATCCAACTGACCTTTATTCTGATAATGACTCATTATGTGAAGCCAAAGTAATTGGACCTCTTCAAAGAGATGTTAAGTTAATTGAAATCTTAGATCCAACAGAACAAGTTGTTGCAAATAATGATATAAATGTTGTTATTCACATTAAAAACATAGGAATTGATGGTATAGAACAGCTACCTGTTGCTTATAAACTTCCAGGAAGTGATCCTGTTATTGAAATAATTTCATTTAGTCCACCACTTTACAATAGCCAAGAATACAATTACACATTCAACACTCCGTTCCACTCATCTTATGGTACAACTAATTTGAAGGTATGGACAGCACTTGATGGAGACTACTACAGATATAATGATACCTTATTTAGAAGAGTTACAGGAGCAATTACAACTCAAGACCTTGAAGCTAAATATTTAACTATTGATGATTATCCAAATGATAAAATTGGAGTTCAATTATCATTTACTAATAACAGTTCTATTGGAATTGATAGTATTACCGTAGGATACTACTATAATGGAGATAGAACAAATGCTCATGAAGAAACTTTCCGTAACAATTCTCCATTAATTTCTGGACAAATGGGACACCATTACTTTGCACAAACACTTCCAAAAGCAAATGCTCCATATCATGGAATTTGTGGATATGTTAAGATACCTGATGACAATAATAGAGAAAATGACACAACTTGTACTCTATATATGGGAATTAGAGATGCAAAAGCAGATACAATTCATATTGCAAACACCTCTAATCCAATGTCTGAAGTTCAATTAAGAGCAAGAAATATTGGAACACTTGGAGTGCCAATTATGGTAAATGCTGGTTATGTAATAAATGGAGACTGGTTAAATCCAGTAGTACAATCATTTGATTGGACATTTGGAGAACCTAATTCAAATCAAATTTACTACATGACCTTTGCACAAAGAATTCCAAGAGTTGACAATGGAGCCTATAATATTGTTGCCTGGGTTGATTATCCATTTGATGCTAACCGTTCTAACGATACAACAATGACATTCAAAGTTGTTGACATTATTGGATTGGATGACGAACCTGAGGCAAATGAATTCACATTAAGCCAAAATGTTCCTAACCCTCTAAACAACTCAACTACTATTTCATTCTCTTTACCAAATGCAGGTAAAACAAGATTTATGGTAATTAACAATATGGGACAATTAATCATAAGTGAAAACAAGTTCTACACTGAAGGTAAGCATGAAATTCATCTTGACAACCTAAATCTTCCTCAAGGCATTTACTACTATGCAATGGAATTTGAAGGCAAGAAGATAACCAAGAAGATGATAGTAACGAAATAAAAGAAACTATCATCCACTCTAAACACAAAGAGACGAAACCAAATGGCTTCGTCTCTTTTTTATTAGCAATTTATAAATTATTAGTAGTTTTGAAGGTGTTTAGCACACAAAATAATAGATTCAATTTGGAAATAATAAATTAATGTACATAAAGAAGGTGAACTAATAGAAAAGGCAACAGTCAAGGATTACTTGACAGTTCAAAAGGAAGACAAAAGAGAAGTTGAAATGAAAGAGTTGGAAAACGGCATAATGAAACTTAAAAGAATAAATCAATAATTAATATCAATATTGATTCGCTTATTTAGAATTAAATCTAATACTGATGTTATAACTTTTAGTGTTTTTAATTTCTCTTCTTCGCTATACTTTGGCTGAAGGACTTTTAATCCAGAATGATAGTATAACTTCCCTTTATATTCATAATGATAAGTTATTCCTTTATTGGCTAATCGAGGAAATAGTTCATTCTTAAATTCTCTACTTGGAAAGACATACTCAAATTTACTTTCATAAACATTTTTTGTTGTGGATTTATAGAAGATAAAATGATAATTATCACTTTTTATCTTTTTACTTGTTTTCATTGACCAATCCTTTAATAATAGAATTTTATCTATTGTTGTATAATTTAAGGAAATTGTGTCATATAAAGAAGAATTTACATTTTCTTTAGGAGATATTCCAACAAACAAAAGTGTATCTTGTCTTATATCTACTAATCTAAGTGTTTGTTTTGTCTTATCACGAAGTTGTATATCATAGAAACAATTCCTATAGAGATAAAAGCCAGTAGGACTATATTCAACCATATTTTCTTTTATTGATGGTTGATTTCCTTTTTTTAGAATCATTACATTCCAAACAGAATCATTCTGAGCAAAAGAAATAATCTGAATAAAGATAAATAAGGGTAATAATAATCTTCTTTTCATTTTTAAGGTTTAATTTCTCTAAATGTTTTTGTCTTCTCATCAAAAATATGAATTTCTGGTTTACAATATAAACAATCATCATAAAATCCATTGGAATCGGGAGGATTTACCAAAAGCATTCTACTATCTGGATAATATTCATAGCCAAGTGAAGATGAAGGAGAATCATAAATTTTTCCAGTTTGCCTATCTATTATCATACTACTTTTACAATTACTACCACATCCCCAATAAACCAATGTGTAGTGTCCTGCAAAGTTTGACGTATCAGATTTATATGCTTCTCTTAGTTTTGTTCTATAATTATACGCTTCTTTATTGGATGAGAAATCCAGTTTAGCCTTACTTTGATTATCAACCAATGACACTTTATAATCTTCGAATGAAATATAAGGCTCAAACTTTATTGAAGTATAATATATTTTATCTTTGTCAATGGTTGTATCTCCATAAATAATAACATTATCATTATTATAAATAATATTATCATTATTCTTTATAGGTAAAACATTATTGATTTCTGTATTATTTGATTTATTGTTGCATGAAAAAATCAAACAAGCACTACTTATAATAATAAGCGATTTAGATTTATCAATAAAACAATTCATAATATAATACTATAATTAATGTGTTAAAGTTATCGCCTTTTGATTAAACAAAAAAATGAAATTAGTATTGTTCCTTTTCGTTAGGGAAGTCTTGGCTTTTTACGTCTGCAACGTATTGCTTAACTGAATTGGTTATTTCTTCTCCTAAATGATGATAACGTCTAAGGAATCGAGGTGAAAACTCTTGTGTCATTCCCAACATATCGTGAATAACCAAAACTTGACCATCAACTCCCCCTCCTGCTCCAATTCCAATTACTGGTATGCGAAGTTCCTGAGCTACTCTTTGGGCTAATTGTGCTGGCACTTTCTCCAAAACTATGGCGAAGCATCCTGCTTGTTCAAGGGCGTGAGCATCTTCAATTAGTTTTTTTGCCTCTTCTTCATTTGTTGCTCTAACAACATAGGTTCCAAATTTATTTATGGATTGTGGTGTTAAGCCTAAATGCCCCATTACTGGAATTCCTGCTGAAAGTATTCTGTTTACTGATTCCAATATTTCATGCCCTCCTTCAATCTTTACTGCATTGGCTTCAGTTTCTTTCATAATTTTAACTGCTGAACAAAGAGCTTCTTTTGAGTTTCCTTGATATGTTCCAAAAGGCAAATCAACAACAACTAATGCTCTATCGGCACCTCTAACAACTGAAGCTGCATGATATATCATGTTTTCTAAGGTTATTGGAAGGGTTGTTTCGTATCCTGCCATTACATTTGCAGCGGAATCTCCCACAAGTATTATATCTATATTGGCCTTATCAACCAATTTTGCCATTGTATAGTCGTATGCTGTAAGCATTGATATTTTTTCGCCTTTTAGCTTCATGGATTGCAAAACGTGAACGGTAACTTTTCTCACGTCTGACTTATTTGCTGTTGACATAATTTTTTTCGTTTTAAATTATTCGGCAAAATTAGGCATAATATTTTCAATTGGTCTATAAAAGTGTAAAAATTGCGTTTTGTAATTCCTTTATCTTTGATTTTAAACAAAGGTTTAATCTAATGGAATAAGACTTTAATCTAAAAAAGCCTTACATCAATCTATTTAAACGAAGCTTTAATGTCGGAATCATGGCATGATGTTTTTAGATTCATGGCATGAATTACTCCATTTCATGGCATGAATTGGTTGATTTCATGGCATGATTTTTATCAATTCATGGCATGATTCCGAGTAATTCATGGCATGAATTGGTGAACATCATGGCATGAATTTGAGATTGAAGTCCTATTTAATTAGTTCTAAGTCTCTTAAAAATAGTTCTAAATCTTATTTTTTTAGTTCTAAATCTTATTTTTTTCTTTCCAAACAAGATTTATATAAGAATAGTCGTTTTGTAAATAATTGCTTGATTCTTTTTGCGTGTTTATGCCTAATAATACAGAAATTATAAGTAATTTTGTTTCTAAATTTAATGCTATGTACGAGTTTATTGAAGGTAAGTTTGAATATAAAACTCCATCTACTTTGGTTGTAAATGCCATGGGGGTTGGCTATTTGGTTGAAATTAGTCTGACAACCTATTCTGAAATTAAATCAATGGATAGTGGAAGAATATTAATTCATTTTGTTGTTAGAGAAGATGCTCAACAATTGTTTGGTTTCTTCACTGCTAAGGAAAGAGAGTTGTTTCGTTACTTGATTTCTGTTAATGGTGTTGGAGTCAATACTGCAAGGATGATGCTTTCTTCAATGAATACAGGAGAACTGCACAGTGCAATTGTGAAAGAAGACATAAATGCACTAAAGCAAGTTAAGGGTATTGGAGCAAAAACAGCACAAAGGGTGATTCTGGAACTAAAGGATTCTTTATCAAAATTGGATATTGAAATTTCAAATACTAATACTGCAAACAATAAAAGCAAAGAAGAGGCGTTATTAGCATTACAAACATTGGGCTTTAGTAAGTTAATTGTAGAAAGAGCATTAGACAAGATAGTACAGAGTAACCCCGATGCAAGTGTGGAATTACTTATTAAACAAGCATTAAAAGTATTATAGTAAGATTTTTTGAATGAATATAAAAAATAGAAGCTTAGGACTTTCTTGTCTTTTTGTTATCTTAATTTCAATATTTTTTACAACTCAAGGGTATGCAAATGCGTTTCCCTTGTTAACTATTAATCCTGACAGTACTCGTTATGGAATTGATGGCACAAGCCCTTTGCATCTTCAAAATCCTTCCAATATAACAACAGAAATTCAATACGATGAAAAGAATAATGAGTATATTCTAATTAAACGTATTGGGGATTTAGTAATTGAACGCAGGGTTTTGTCCTTTGCTGACTATCAAAACTATGATATGGATCAGATGATTAACGATTATTGGAAAAATCGTTCAGCATCATCAAAAATCACTACTTCTAATGAAGGACTTTTAGACAACCTTATACCTCAATTAAGAATTAATTCAGAACTGTTTGAAACAATCTTTGGAGGACAAACCATCGACATTCGCCCTTCAGGAAGTGCAGAACTACGATTTGCAATTGTAAACAATAACCGTGAAGACCTTTCCATTCAAGAAAATCAAAGAAGTACAACACGTTTTGACTTTGAAGAAAACATACAATTGAATGTTAATGCAAAGATTGGAGAAGCAATTTCCTTTGGATTAAATTATAATACAGGAGCAACCTTTTCTTTTGAAAACGAGCTAAAATTAAAATACGAAGGGAAGGAAGACAATATAATCCAATCAATTGAAGCAGGTAATATTTCCTTTCCCCTTCCAACCACTTTAATTCAAGGTTCTCAAACACTTTTTGGAGCAAAAACAAAACTAAAGTTTGGAAAGCTATACTTGGATGCTGTTTTCTCCGAACAAAAGTCTGAAGCAAGCAATATTACCGTTGAAGGAGGAGCACAATTAAGAGATTTCAACATTAAAGCAGATGAATATGAAGCCAATAAACACTATTTCTTAGCCCAGTATTTCTACGACAACTACAATAATGCAATGGCTTCTCTCCCACTTATTAATTCAAACGTAAACATTATTAAGCTTGAAGTTTGGAGAACAAATGTTGGAGCAGCTGTTTATGAAAACAGAAACTTGGTTGCATTTGCTGACCTTGGTGAAAAAAATCCTTTTGGACAAAATCCTTTTATTGAAAATCCTTCTGGTTTAATCTATCCCGATGGCAACAGATCTAATAATTTACTTACAGCAGTTAATGTAAGCAATATTAGAAATATCAATAATATTAGTTCAATGCTGCAAGGTATGGGCTTTGTTGCAGGACAAAACTATGAAAAGATTGAAAGTGCAAGAAAACTTAATTCTTCTGAATATTCATATAATTCCCGTTTAGGTTTTATATCATTAAACCAACCATTAACCAACGATCAAGTTTTGGCTGTTGCTTTCCGTTATCAAATTATTGGAGATACAACAATCTATCAGGTTGGAGAATTTTCTGATGAAGGAATAAATGACCCAAACACATTAGTTGTAAAACTTTTGAAGAGTTCAACCTTAAATGTTAGAAATCCAATGTGGAAACTGATGATGAAAAACATTTATTCTCTTCAAGCATATCAAATTCAAAGAGAAGACTTCCGATTAAATATACTTTATCAAGGAGATGAGCAAGGAATTCCAATGGGATACTTTAATGAAGGGGAGAAAAAAGGAGTTCCATTAATACAATTGTTTGGATTAGACAGAATGGATAACCAGCAAAACCCTTATCCAGATGGTGTTTTCGATTTTATGGATAATGCAATTGTTAATGGAGGAACAATTGTTTCGGATAGAGGTAGTATTGTTTTTCCTTTTGTTGAACCTTTTGGTAAGGATTTAAGAAATCTTTTGGGAGATAATGATATTGCAAATAAATATTGTTTCGATTCACTTTATGCTCTTACAATTTCTCAAGCTCAGCAATATCCCGATAAAAATAAATACTATTTGGAAGGAAGATATAAATCAGAATCAGGTTCTGAAATATCTCTTAATGGAATGAATATTCCTCAAGGCTCTGTTAGAGTTATGGCAGGAGGAATAACCTTAACAGAAGGCATTGACTACACCGTTGACTATGCAATGGGAAGAGTTAAAATCATTAATCAAGGATATTTAAGCTCAGGCACTCCAATAACTGTTTCTACCGAATCACATCAGCTATTCAGTATGACAACAAAAAGAATGATGGGATTAAGAGCAAGTTATGAATTAAGCAAAGACTTTAATCTTGGAGCAACACTTTTAAACCTTCATGAAAAACCAATAACTAACAAAGTTAACTATGGAGAAGAACCAATGAGCAATACTCTTTGGGGATTTGATTTCAACTATAAAAAGGAAGTTAATTTTATCACCAAACTTGTTGACCTTCTTCCTTTCTATTCAACAAAATCTCCTTCCAATCTTTCCCTAACTGGAGAGTTTGCACATTTCATTCCTGGCAATCCAAGTGTAATTGGCAACACTGGAACAGCTTACATTGATGACTTTGAAGCAGCTAAAACTTCCATTGACCTAAGAGCAATTGGAGCATGGCATTTGTCAAGTACTCCTCAGGACTTTTCTTCTGCCAATTCTCTTTTCCCTGAAACAAATCCTAACTTAGGATGGGAATATGGTTTCAATAGAGCAAAGGTTGCTTGGTATAGCGTTGATGATATTTTCTACAGTAATGATGCTCCTTCCAACATTAATAAAGAAGACCGTTCTCAACCTTATGCACGTCAAATTTTGGAAAGAGAAGTTCATCCAAACAAAGAAATTGCCTCTGGACAGCCAACAAATATTAGAGAATTTAATCTTGCATTCTACCCTGAAGAAAGAGGACCTTATAACTACGACACAACAAGTTTGTATTCTGCAGGTTTAAATGCAGATGGTAGTTTAAAAAATCCGGAAACTCGTTGGGGAGGAATTATGAGAAAGATTGATGCAACAGATTTTGAAGCTGCAAACATCGAATATATTGAATTTTGGTTAATGGATCCTTTCATTGGAAACGAAAATGCAAGAGGTGGAAAATTATATTTTAATATTGGAGATATTTCAGAAGATATTCTTAGAGATGGTAGAAAGAGTTTTGAAAATGGGTTACCTTCAACTTCAACAGTAGTTGACGTTGACTCAACAATTTGGGGAAGAGTGCCACGTCTTCAAGCAATTGTTAATGCATTCAATAACGACCCAACTTCTCGTCAATATCAGGATATCGGTTATGATGGACTTTCTTCAAGTGATGAAAAGTCTTTCTTCGACAGATTCTTAAATATTGCTCAAGGACAATTAAATGCAGATGCTTTTGCTTCTTTAGAAAATGACCCTTCTGCTGATGATTTCAGATATTTTAGAAGCACCTACTACGATAATAATAATGTAAAGATAACTGAAAGATACAAACAATTCAACAATTCGGAAGGCAATTCAGCTGTAACCGACAATGCTTCATTATATTCTTCTCAACAAACCTCTTTACCAAACGTTGAAGATATTAATCAAGACAACACCCTTAGTGAAGCAGAAAACTACTATGAATATAAGATTGACTTAGATCCAACTAATTTAGTTGTTGGACAAAACTACATTACTGACATTCAAAACGCAACAAGCATAAATCTTCCAAATGGAAAAACAACTGAGTGTAAATGGTATCAATTTAAAATTCCTATACGTAATCCTCAAAAAACAGTTGGCTCAATTCAAGGCTTCCAATCAATAAGATTTATTAGAATGTTCTTGAAGGATTTTGAAGAACCTGTAATTTTACGTTTTGCAACCTTTGAACTTGTTAGTGGTGATTGGAGAAAATATACCGATAATCTTCTCTCTCCTGGAATTTATCCTACTGGAACACAAACTGAAAATACCACTTTTACTGTTGCTTCAGTTAATATTGAAGAAAATGGTAAACGTTCCCCTATTCCTTATGTTTTACCTCCTGGAATTGACAGAGAAAAAATGTATAGCTCCACAAGCTTCCAACAAATGAATGAGCAGTCTTTAAGCATGAAAGTAACTGATCTTTCTGATGGAGATGCAAGAGCAATTTATAAGACTTCAGAATTGGATATGCGTCAATACAAAAAAATTAAGATGTTTGTTCATGCTGAAAAAATGTTAGAAAAAGACGATTACAAAAGTGGAGAAGTTAATCTTTTTGTTCGTCTTGGTTCCGATTTCACAAACAACTACTATGAATATGAACTTCCTCTTAACTTTACACCATGGTATACTGGATTAACTGACGATAAAGCAATTTGGCCAGAAGTAAATAATGTTGAAATTGATTTAGAAAAGATTGTTAAGGTTAAGGAAAGCAGAAACAGGAAAGTGC
Source organism: Bacteroidales bacterium UBA5515 (assembly GCA_002423895.1). GTDB lineage: Bacteria > Bacteroidota > Bacteroidia > Bacteroidales > P3 > UBA10566. The sequence goes on from DIOL01000007.1 coordinate 34,162, forward strand.
GTTCAGGAGATAACAGTGTTTCAGGACTTTTACCATATCATGAAATTGTTGACGGAAGAAAGATTACTGTTTTGGGTTCTCCAAGCATTAGCAATGTTAAGGTTTTAATGATTGGTGTTAGAAATCCTAAGAAGAATAATGCACAAGACAATGATGATATGTTGTCTAAAAGTGTTGAAGTTTGGATAAACGAATTGCGTTTAACTGATTTCAACAAATCTTCAGGATGGGCTGCAACAGGTTTTGCTCGTACAAATTTAGCTGATTTGGGAGATGTTTCTTTTTCTGGTTCATATCGTTCTGCTGGATTTGGTTCATTAGAACAATCAATAAATCAAATATCTCAAGATGATGTTAGTTCAATTGATATTTCAACCAATATTGAATTGGGTAAATTCTTCCCTAAAACATCAGGCGTTAGACTTCCAATGCACTTTGACTATTCTAAACAAGTTGCCAACCCTCGTTATAATCCATTAGACCCAGACGTAAAACTAAAAGACGATCTTCTTTCATATAGAACAGAAAGAGAAAAAGATTCAATAAGGAATATGGTTCAAGATTACACCTCTCGTACCAACCTTAACTTTATGAACATTAGAAAAGATAAAACTCCAACTGCTGATTCAAAACAATATGTTTTAGGACTTGAAAACTTTGATGCTTCATACTCTTACTCCAATATATATTCAAGAGATGTTGACATATCCTATAATTCCAAAACTCAACATAGAGGAGGAATTAATTACAACTATAATTTTAAAACAAATCCTGTTCGTCCTTTCCTAAAATCAAAAATATTTAAACCTAAAGCTTTTGCACTTATTAGAGATTTAACCTTCCACTACAAACCAAAAAGTTTAACATTTAGGACAGAAGCAGTAAGAGATTTTGAAGAAACTCTAATAAGACCAAAGAGTAAGGGTATTATTATAATGGAACCATACTATTTCAAACAATTCTATTGGAATAGGGCTTATAATTTTGCTTATGATATAACTCAAAACCTGAAGATTAACTATAATGCAACTATGAATGCAAGAATTGATGAGCCAAGAGGAAAAATTGATACAAAAGCTAAGAGAGATTCTGTTTGGGAATCAGTTTTTGAACTTGGTAAAGCTCAACAATTCAGACAAAAAACAGACATTACATGGAATGTTCCAATCAACAAACTACCATATTTAGATTGGGTAAGACTTACAACTTCCTACAACACAGAATATATTTTCACTGGTTCCACTCAAGCTTTGGAAAGATTGGGAAATACAATAGAAAACCCAACAAGAATATCTGTAAATACTAATTTCAGCTTTACAACTATATACAATAAAATACCTTTTATAAAGAAGGTGCTTAACCCTACCAAAACTTCTCCAAGGAAAATGCCTACTTCCAAACCTCAACCAAAGGACAAAGACAATCCTGATGACAAGAAAAATCCTAATGATAAACAAGATAGTGTTGAATCCACTGCAACAAAAATATTTAAAGCAATAGGAGAATATTCCATTAGACTGCTTACAAGTGTTAAGCAAGGAAATATTAATTATTCTCAAAGTAATGGAACTTATATTCCTGGATTTATGCCTGTTTCAAAATATTTTGGAATGGACCCTAACACAGGTTGGGCTCCTGGATTTGGATTTGTATTTGGCTCTCAAGCAAACATAATGGACAAAGCAATTGGTAAAGGCTGGCTCTCCAAAGATTCTTTAATGAATAATGCTTTTCAACAAAAAAGCACTACAACTTTAAATGGACAAATAAGTATTGAACCTCTTCAAGATTTTAAAATTAACTTACGTTTCTCCAAAAATCAATCGGAAACATACCTTGCTTATTATAAATTTGACCCAACTGAAAATAGAGTTATTGGTCCACTCTCCCCTGCAATTACAGGAAATTACAGCACATCAATAATAACAATTTCTACCTTCTTCACTCCTATCAACGAAGATAATTCAAGCTCTGTATTCAACAAATTCTTAGACTATAGAGATATTATTGCAAAAAGATTAGCTCAGGGCAATCCAAACTATAGTGGAAATATGATTATGGACACTAATAATGGCAAATTGTATCCTGATGGTTATGGAGCAACCTCTCAACAGGTTCTTATTCCTGCTTTCTTAGCTGCTTATGCTGGCACTGATCCAAATACAAGAAGCCTAAATCCTTTCAATAAAATACCTCTACCTAACTGGAAAATTGAATATACTGGACTTGGTAAGATTAAATTTCTTCAAAAATGGGTTACTTCCATAACTCTTTCCAACGATTATATGTCAACTTATAATATTGGAGCTTTCCGTTCCGACATTAGAGTACCAACAAGAGACGCTCGTTATGATTATGGTACAGAATGGATAAGAAATGAGATTAATAATAACTACATAGCTAAAGATGTTATTGATAATATTACTATAAATGAATCTTTCTCTCCTTTAATCAAGGTTGAAGTTAATCTTAAAAACTCATTTCAAGCCAATTTTGAACTTCGTAAGGACAGAAACCTTTCAATGAGTTTTTCTAATAATCAACTTACTGAAATTAATCGACTTTCATATGTTATTGGTGGAGGCTATCGTTTTAAAGATGTTAAAGTTAATATTCGTGCAGGCAACAGTACAAGAGAGCTAAAGAGTGATATTGATATTAAAGCCAATTTCAATTGGAACAAGAACACAACAATACTAAGAAAGATTGACCAAAATGTTAATCTTATGTCTTCAGGTTCTGATGTTCTAACATTTGATGTTCGTGGAGAATATGCTTTAACAGAAAAAATTATGTTTACTGTTTTCTTTGAAATGACTATCAATACTCCTTATGTATCGAATGCCTACCCTAATTCAATGACTCAAGGAGGTTTCAAACTAAGGTTAATGCTATAAAACCTTATTATAATTTTATAAATACTTGTTTCGCATTAAGTGGAATAACAAATGGAAATATGATTAATAATATTTCAAATAATATTCGTAAGTTTGCAGCTTGCAAAAAGACTTATTTTTATAATAAATATCAGTAAAAGAATGTATGTGTTGTTTATAAAAGAGCTTAATAGCTTTCTTTCTTCTTTAATGGGATATATTACCATTATTGTATTTTTAGCTGTTATGGGTTTATTCCTTTGGGTATTGCCTATGGAATTTAATGTAATTGATTTTGGATATGCAGGTATTGATGGATTGTTTATGATTGCTCCCTGGGTTTTTCTTTTCCTTATTCCTGCCATTACAATGAAAATGCTTGCTGAAGAAAGAAAAAACGGAACTATTGAACTTCTCTTAACCAAACCTCTTAGCGATATTTCAATTATAATGGCTAAGTTTTTAGCTGGAGTTACTCTTGTTTTCTTATCTATTTTGCCAACTGTGGTTTATGTAATTGCAGTATATCAACTGGGAATGCCAAAGGGTAATCTGGATTTAGGAGGTATAATAGGTTCTTACATTGGTTTAATTTTGCTTGGAGGTGTCTTTGTTGCAATTGGAGTTTTTTCCTCTTCCATAACAAATAATCAAATTATTGCCTTTATTGTTTCTGTACTTATTTGTGCTTTTACCTACATTGGATTTGATGCAATTGCAAGTTTGGGAATTTTGGGTGATGCCGATTTAATTGTTAAGTCAATTGGAATTAATCATCACTATGTTTCAATTAGTCGTGGAGTGATTGATTCAAGAGATGTTATATATTATTTAAGTGCAATATTTTTCTTTCTTTTGCTCACAAAGATTAGTTTAGAAAGTAGAAACTGGAAGAAATAAGAAATAGTTTATGAAAATATTGAGTGTTATCAAAGGGCTTTTTGGAAAAACCGATGCCAAAACTGATGTTAAGAAATCCCATATATTACAACTTGTAATTGGGCTTGTTGCGATAATTTTCCTAAATGTTGTAGGTTTTTATTTCTTCAGTAGATTAGACCTTACAAGTGAAAAACGTTATACCCTATCAAAATCAACAAAGCAACTTCTTAAAAACGTTGATGATATTGTTTTCATTCGTTGTTACTTGGAAGGTGAAATTCCTGCAGACTACAAGCGTTTGAGAAATGAAACGAAGGAAATGATTAACCAGTTTCGTTCCTACAATAAAAATATTGAGTTTGAGTTTTTAAATCCTAATGACTTTAAGGATAAAAAAGATCAAGCACAATTTTATCAACGTTTGTTTGAAAAAGGATTTCAACCAATTTTAAAGACCTCTCAGCAAAAGGATGGTCAAGTTAGACAATATATGTTTCCTTATTTGGAAATATCATATAAAGGAGAAACAAAAATCATTTCTCTTATTTCTACAAAGGGAACTGGCGAACAGGAAATTCTTAACAGTTCAGTTCAAAACTTAGAATATAACATTTACTCTGCTCTTAGAAGTCTTACAACTTCGTTCAAAAACCGTATTGCAATTATTAGAGGTCATGGAGAATGGGATTTGCCTTATATGTGGGATTTCATTTCAAGTATAAATGATTTCTATGCAATTGATACTGTTACTTTGGGAGAAAGACTGAATGCAGTTACCGATAGAGTATACGATTCTTTGCACCCTAATGAAGTAAAATTCAGAAACATTTACAAAACTCTAATTATAGCTAATCCAACAAGTGTATTCTCTTATAAGGATTTCTATATCTTAGACCAATTTGTTATGCATGGAGGAAGAATTCTTTGGCTTGTTGATCCATTGCAATGCTCAATGGATAGCATTCAAAATAAAGGAGAAACCTATGCCATTACAAATATGACAGGAGTAAACGATCCTCTTTTCCGCTATGGAGCCAGACTAAACACTAATTTGGTTATGGATATGCAATGCTCAAAAGTTCCTATCATTACTGGAGTTTATGGAGATAATACTCCTCAATTTACTTTCTATCCTTGGAATTTCTTCCCTGTTTTAAGCCCTAACTCCAACCATATTATTTCTGAAAAGATTAATCCTATAAAGATGCAGTTTGCAAGCAGTATTGATACAATACAAAATAATATTACAAAAACTCCTTTGCTAACCACTTCCAACAACACGCGTATTATAAACGCTCCAGCAATTGTTTCTCTTGAAATGCTAAAACAAAAGCAAGACCCAAGACTTTTTAACCTTTCCAAATTAAATGTTGCCATGCTTTTGGAAGGAAAATTCATCTCTGCTTTCAAACATCGTTTGGCACCAGAAATGTTGGAAAATCAGATAATCGCTTATAAGGAAACATGTGACACAACAAATTCAATGATTGTTGTTGCTGATGGAGATATAATTAGAAACGACTACGTTAACGGACAACCTTTGCCTTTGGGATATGATAGATTTACAAGGGAGATGTACGGGAATAAAGAATTTTTGATAAATTGTGTGAACTATCTTTGTGGAGATGAAGATATGATTCCTCTTCGTTCAAGAGAAGTTGCAATGAGAAAATTGGATAGTGTAAAGGCTGAAAAGGAAAAAACATTTTGGCAAATAATCAATATTGGATTACCAATTGTTATTGTTCTTATTATGGGATTCGCTATTTCTTTCTTTAGAAAAAGAAAATACATTTACGCTCCTGTAAACCAAAACACACAAAAACAAAACCGTTTTAATAGAAAAAAAGATAAAAAGGCATGAAACAATTAACACGAAAACAGAAAAACTATATAATTATTGGAGTAATTATTCTTCTTTGCATAATTACTGCTATTGTACTTTTAACTCGTAAGGACTCAACCTTAGAGCAAAATTTCCATATCGAAGACTCTACCAAAATTACTCGAATTGTAATGGAAGACAGAGATGGAAATAAAACAGATTTAAAGAAGACTAACGATAGTGTTTGGACAGTAAACAACGATTTCCAAGCAGCACCAATGATGGTTAACACCCTTTTGGAAACTCTTAGAGACATGAGAGTGAAAGGACCTGTTGCAAAGGCTGCTCATGCTAATATCGTTAAACAACTTTCAGCAAGAAATGTAAAAGTTGATGTTTACCTTCAAAGTTACTATATCAACATAGGATTTATAAAGCTTTTCAAAAAAGAAAAACTTGAGAAAACAATTTATGTGGGCGACCAGACAATGGACAATATGGGAACATTTATGATGGTTAAGGGGAAAAACAATCCTTCCGTCATTCATATTCCTAACTTTAGAGGTTATCTTTCAACACGTTTTACTGCAGATCCTAATGATTGGAAAACTCACACAATATTCAAATACAATCCTAAAGACATCGCCTTAATTAGAGTTGAATTACCTCAACTTCCAGAAGAAAGTTTTGAAATATACAGCGAAGGAAACACTTTCCATTTCAAGTTATTAAAAGATAAAGAAAGACTTTCAGCTTTTGATACCATTAAAGTTACTGCACTTATTTCAAGTTTCTTCGATCTTAACTTCGAAAACGTAGCAAAAGATATTCCAAAAATTCAAGTAGATACTATCTTCTCTAAATCTCCAAGCTTTATCTTTACTGTTAAAGACAAAAAAGGAAATACTAAAAGCCTTAGAACTTATATGAAACTTAACGAAGGCACATGGGTAAGTGAGAACGACAAGGACGATTTCTATGAAATATTTGATATAAACAGAATGTATGGAATTATGGATGGAAGCAAAGACACATTAATTTTACAATATTTTGCCTTTGACAACCTACTAAAACCAGCCTCCTACTATTTCCCAAGAAAGAATTAGAAATATATCAATGTATAGCTAAAATTACTGTTTTAGCTATACATTTTAATTATAAACCACTTTGAGTTATAATATAATTTGGAAGCATATTTTAATTACGCAGATATTTTTAACTATCTGCGTTTTGGATATTTATGCAACCCCTCAAATTCACGATAAACTTATATACAAAGGAGATACTCTCTATGTATATTTACATCTACCAGATGAATTTTATAAACCAGACACTGTAAGAATTGATTCTTTCGTTTATGTTAATAGAGAACTAAATATTAATCTATTCGGTGGGAAAGAATCTTGTCTAAGTACAGCATGTGGTAATGGATATTGTTGTACTTGGGAAATTATAGATAATCAATTATATTTAACAGGTATTTATAGTTGTTGCTATGATAATGATTCTATACAAGCAGATTTAAACTTATTATTCAAAGAAAGACTTATTGATGGTAGAGTAAAAGCTACTTGGATTGATGGTAGTTT
>DIOL01000007.1:41465-42180 GCA_002423895.1 Bacteroidales bacterium UBA5515
TTTACTTCAAGAAAAGGGGAAAGGTTATTTTATGACCATAATCTATTAGATGGAGGTATTTTTGAATATGATTTAGAACTTAGTTTTAAGAAAGGTATATTAAAAAATACATATCTTTATGATAATAGAAAATCAAGATTATCAGAATATAGCACTAATTCAGAAAAGTTACAAGAGCATATTTACAGCAATATGAATTGGGACATTATACCAAAGCAAGATAGCACTATAAGAGTTTGGGTTGAATTTTCAAGCAATATTGAAGGTATAATTGATGAAGTAGTAGTTAGAAAAGGATATAACGAATTATACGATCAAGAAGCAATAAGAGTGATAAAATCCATACCTGAATGGAATATTTATTTAGTAAAAGGAAAACTTCAAAGACAGAAATGGACTATTGCAGTAGTTTTTAGTGAAGAGAGAAGAAATAAATTCAAAAAATAGTTTTCTCACATATTCCCTTTAAATAATTTTTGAAACTGTTTATCTTAATCATCAAAGAAAAAGATACTCCTCTTTTAAACTAAACTTTGGCAACACTAAATCTAAGTGTTTGTGAATTTATACTTCGTTTTTACGAATTTTAATAAGGACTTTATGAATGTGAAAGCCATTTCGCCTTCACTAAATCAAGAATAAATTCCGTAAGATGGCACCTTAAATTAGTTATGGTCGTACTATAACATCACTATGGTCGTACCTTAATTGATTA
>DIOL01000007.1:42388-58319 GCA_002423895.1 Bacteroidales bacterium UBA5515
TTATTTAATTAAGGTCGTACCATAACACTACTAAGGTACGACCATAACTATACTAAGGTAGTACCTTATGAAATTTAAACTTGATTTAAATAAAATAATACTTGATTTCCACAGATTTATATAAGAGAAAAATAAATTTATAAATATTAGTATTTCAAAAATAAAGGGCGAAGGAATTCCTTATCTTATCAAGCATAAAAAAACGAGGATTCAATAATATGAAACCTCGTTTTTTGATTAAATAAAGAAAAAGCTACTAATCTTTCTTCCCTACTTACTTCCCAACAATAACTTTTCCACTAATAGTTTTGCCATTAAGAGAAACGTTATAAGTATAAGCTCCAGCATTGAGATTAGAAACATCAACCCTATTGCCTTGCTTAGCACTTAACTTAGCTTCCTTAACTAACTTCCCTTGCATATCAAACAACTCTATTTCTTCCCTTTCAAAATTAGTTGCCTCAATATCTACATAAACATAATCCTTTGCAGGATTAGGATAAACTTTTATTGATTCCTTTTCTTTGGTTGCAATATTAATTAAACTAATTATTCCATTTGGCATAAATTTAATTACATTAGTTGTACCATTAAATAAATTGTAAAGAGTTGCAAACAATCCTCCATCTGAAGTTGCTTTAACTCCATTAATTTGTATTGGCTGAAAAGTATCCAAAATAATCCTATAATCAAAATTAATATTACCATCTACTCCAAAATTCAAAATTTGCACTACTCCAGAATAATTTGGATCATATATACCTGTATTTGCATTTAGAAAAGTACAATAATAAATTGAGTCCTCATTTATAAAATCAACTCTTGTCTGATAATCTGGAATATAACCATCATAAAAAGATAAACTATCAATATTAATCATTATACTGTCAGATTGAATAACTTGTTTTTCATTTAGTATTTTGACATAATACCTATAAATATCATCTCCAGAACTTACCATAAGTGGGCTAATAGTAATTGCAATTGAATCATTTATAGCCTTGAAATTATAAAGGGCAAGAGGTGTATCAAAAGAAGCAGAATCAGTAATTTCTAAAGTTGATTTATCAATATAATAAATTTTTGTATTTTCAAGCTGTCCAAAATACCCAGGAGTTTGAAATAATATAAAGGAATCATCATTCTCTGAGATAGCATATGCTGAACCTATTCTTGAACGAAGAATTTCGTAATCTTTAAATCCAACTCTTTCACCCAAAGTGTCAATTATCATTATTCTAGGAAAACGCCATATTATATCAGTTTCAACTGCTATTAATAATAGGGCAATATTATTTTCTTTTGTAACAAAAGCTTTTGTTGCCTCTAAGGTTGCAATACTATTACTATCATTTATTTCTGATTCGGTATATATTAATTGTGTATCAATATTATTACCATATAAATCATTATAATAAAAATATATTGAATCAATTACAACACAAAATATATCATTTGCTGGTTTAATAGTACCATATGTCCCATAAAGCAAGTTGTTAAGTTTGAAATATAGAGGGTTTAAAAGTATTGTATCAACAGGATTAATAATTGAATCAATAATATTCAAATTATTATCAATTTGATAAATATTCATTCCATTTCTTGAAAAATTTCCAAACCAAAGTTTATTGACATTATCAAAATCTTGAAAAGGATAAGCATGATTCTCATAGTTTCTCATGATTATTTTATTGTCAATTGTATCTACTTGTGCATTAATACTTACTGCAAAACATGTAAGGATAAGAAATATTATTCTCTTCATAATCTATTTGTATTAATTATTAATCTTTTTTTACTTTCCAACAATAACCTTTCCACTAATAGTTTTGCTATTAAGAAAAACATTATAAGTATAAGCTCCAGAATTAAGATTTGAAACATCAACTCTATTGCCTTGCTTAGCTCTTAAATTAGTTTACTTTACTATTTTCTCTTAATTTTCAAATAATTCAATTTCAAGTGCAAATGTATATCTTAATATTTACAAAACAAACTTTTTGGAAATATTTTTTTATTTTTGTTAGAATTATTGTTGCTTTAAGGTTTCTGATTATATTTTATTCATTCTTATCTATATTTCAAAAATTTATAATCCCAAATGGTATTATTTATTTGAATATTTCTCTTCTTATCTTTTTGAAAAAAATCTTGTTGCTTTATGCTTTAATAAATTTTGTTTGAAGAATAAGGTAATGAATGGAGAATTGACAATTTTGTTGATAAATATTTTAATAGCAAATTGCATACTATTAGAATTTGTTTTATTTTTGCTAGTTAATATTATGATAATAATTTAAAAGAGAGAAAAGATATGAAATTTATTGTTCATGGTGGAACCTTATCACGTTCCCTTCAATCAATCTACAGTGTAATTACAACAAATAATGCTGTACCTATTTTAGAAAACTTCCTTTTCCAATTGGATGAAAAAACTTTATCAATTACTGCTTCAGATATTGAAACTACAGTTACTGTTAAATTGGAACTTACTGATGCTGATGCTTCAGGTTTAAATCAAATTGCTGTTCCTGCTAAAATTCTTTCTGATATTGTTAAGACTTTTTCTAATGTTCCTCTTAGCTTTGTTGTTGACGAAGAAAATTATTCAATTGAAATTACTTCTGGAGAAGGTAAATATAAGTTAACTGGTCTTTCTGCTGAGGAATATCCTCGCATTGCAACAATTGAGGATGCTTCAAAAATAACTATTCCTTCTTCCCTATTGGTTAATGCTATTTCAAAAACAATTTTTGCAACAGGTGTTGAAGAAACAAGACCTCAAATGACAGGTGTTTTCTGCGAACAAACAGAAAATCATATTACTTTTGTTGGTACCGATGCTCATAAATTGGTTCGTTATAGAAGAACTGACTTTACAAACGATACTCCAACTAATTTCATTTTACCAAAGAAACCTCTTAACTTAATGAAGAATATTCTTGTTTCTTACAAAGAAGATGCAGATGTTTTGATGGAATATAATGTTAAGAATGTTGCTTTCACTTTTGAAAACTATTCAATTGTTTGTCGTTTGATTGAAGGAAAGTATCCTAATTATGAAGCTGCCATTCCAAAAGAAAACCCTAATAAATTGATTATTGACAGAATTGCTTTTCTAAGTTCAGTTAAGCGTGTTTCTCTTTTTGCAAATCAATCAACTCAACAGGTTCGTTTGAAATTATCTGGCAATGATTTAATTATTTCTGCTGAAGATATTGACTTCTCTAATGCTGCTAAAGAAAAGCTTTCTTGCAACTATGATGGAGAAGATATGGAAATTGGTTTTAATGCTAAGTATTTGATGGAAATGCTTAATAATGTTGATACAGAAAATGTTTTGATTGAAATGTCTCAACCAAATAGAGCAGGTATTTTGTATCCTTATGAAGAAAAAGCAGAGTCAAACGCAGAATCAATACTTATGCTTGTAATGCCTGTAATGTTAGCAAACTAAAATTAAAAAAAATAATATGAAAAGAGTATTTATTACTATCATTGGCTTGTTGTTTATTGGAACAACTGCCTTTGCTCAAGATCAAAAGAAAGAAGAAGAAAAAGGTTATACCTTTAAAATAACAAAAGAAATTCCTTCAACACCAGCAAAAGACCAATCTCGTTCAGGTACTTGTTGGAGCTTTGCAGGAATTGGTTTATTGGAATCTGAATTGCTTAAATCTGGAAAAGGTGAATATGACCTTTCTGAAATGTGGATTGTTAGAAATGCATATATGGAAAAGGCAGAAAAATACCTTCGTTATCATGGCTCAAGTAATTTTGCTGCAGGTGGTGGTTTCCACGATATAACTGAAATGATTAAGAAATATGGTATAGTTCCAGAAGAAGCTTACAAAGGACTTAACTATGGAGAAACAAAACATAACCATGGAGAAATTGATAAGGTTTTAGAAGCATTCTGCAAATCTTTAATCTCTCAAAAGACTCTTACTCCTGCATGGAAAACTGCTTTTAATGCAATATTAGATGCTTATTTCGGAAAGATGCCAGAAAACTTTACTTACAAAGGAGTTAACTACACTCCAAAGAGTTTTGCTCAAAGTTTAGGTTTAAATATGGATGATTATGTTGAAATAGGTTCTTTCACTCACCAACCTTTCTACAAACCTTTTATTATTGAAATTCCTGACAACTGGATGATGGGTACAATTCAAAACGTTCCATTAGATGAAATGATTCAAATTATTGATAACGCAATTGAAAATGGATATTCAATTGGATGGGGAGCTGACGTTAGTGAAAAAGGATTCTCTTGGAAAAATGCTGTTGCAATTGTTCCAGATGAAGACAAAACTGACCTTTCAGGAACAGAACGTGATCGTTGGGAAAAGCTAACTGCAGCTGAAAAAGCAAAATCAGCTTATAGTTTTGATGGAACAGCTAAAGAAAAAACAATAACTCAAGAAATGCGTCAAGAAGCTTTTGACAATTACAACACAACTGACGACCATGGAATGGTTATTGTTGGTATTGCAAAAGATCAAAATGGCAACAAATTCTACAAGATTAAAAACTCTTGGGGAAATGAAAGCAAATATGATGGTTATTTCTTTGCATCAGAAGCTTTTGTTAAATACAAAACTATTGATATTATGATAAACAAAAATGCTTTATCAAAAGATATGAAAAAGAAACTTGGTTACTAATCTAATATTTCATTAGTAAATTAAAGGATAGACTAAAAAGTCTATCCTTTTTTTATACCCTAAAACTAACAATTTGTAAGAAATAATATCCTATTTTTGCAATATTAAAAAATATTATGAGTTTATAATGCAAGAAGTATAAAAAAACAATTAAACCTAAAAAAATATTATTATGAAAAAGTTAAGTTTAATAGCATTAATGCTAATTGTTAGTTGCATAAGTTTAAATGCACAAACAACAACCCCTAAAGCAGTTGTAGCAGCAACAACACCTCAAATTCTTTACAGAGGAGTTGATAACCCTATTTTTATTGCAGTTGGTGGAATATCCGATGAGTACATCATTGCAGAGATTTCAAGCGGAAGTGCTAAAATTAATAAGGTTGGCAAAGGTTCCTATATTATAAATATTGTAGACAAAATATATCTTGTCGATGTAGTTATCGATAGTGTAGACACTAAAGGTGTAGAATATCAATTGAACAGAACAATCAAAATCCCAAATAATGCAATAACAATTGATGTTTATTCTCAGTTAGGAAAAGAGAAAGTATTTTTGAGCTCAACATCTTTCAAGATAAAAGACATTGTTTATCCTAATGCAAAAGTTATTAAAAGTGATGGAGGATTAATTGATAAAAAAGACTTATTAAAAAACCCATATATTAAATTAGAAGTTGAAGACTTTGATTTCCCTGTTGAATATAATATTAACTATTTCCATATGACTTTCAACACAAGTAAAAATACTGAAGCTCCTTTAATTTCCAAATCCAATAAATTTACTCCTGAAATGATTGAAAAGATTAAAACATTAAAAAAAGGAGACAAGATATATATTGAATGTATACAAGCTATTGGAGATGATAGTAAAGAAGTGAAAGTTGCCAATCCAGCAATGATTTTCACAATAAAATAAAATCCAAAATATTAAAAAAAGAGCATAGACAAATATAAAGAGCATAAAGAGAAACAATTAAACCTAAAAAATATTATTATGAAAAAGTTAAGTTTAATAGCTTTAATGCTAATTGTTAGTTGCATAAGTTTAAATGCACAAACAGCAGCAACCCCTAATGCAGTTGTTGCAGCAAATACACAAATTCTTTACAGAGGTGTTGATAACCCTATTTCAATTGCAGTTGATGGAATATCTGATGAGTACATAATTGCAGAGGTTTCTGATGGAAGTGCCAAAATAAAAAAAGAAGGCAAAGGTTCCTATATAGTAAATATAGAAGACGTAATATATACTTATGACATAATTGTTGATGTTGTTGACTCTATAAGTTTATTTCAAATTGAAAAAAGAATAAAAAGACCAAATAATGCAATAAGAATTAATGTTTACGCTCAATTAGGAAAAGAGAAAGTATATTTAAGCTCAACCAATTTTAAAGTAAAAGATATACCAGAAGCAAAAGTAGTAAATAGCGATGGAGGATATATTGCAAAAAAAGACTTATTAAACAACCCATATATTAATTTAAAAGTTGAAGACTTTGATTTCCCTGTTGAATATAATATTAACAATTTTATGATGACTTTCAACACTGATACAAATACTGAAGCTCCTTTAATTTCCAAATCCAATAAATTTACTCCTGAAATGATTGAAAAGATTAAAACATTAAAAAAGGGAGACAAGATATATATTGAAGCAATCAAAGCTATTGGAGATGATAGTAAAGAAGTGAAAGTTGCCAACCCTCAAATGATTTTTACAATTAAATAAAACATATAATTATGCAATACAAATTGCCTCTATTGGCTGTTAAAGATGTAGAAAGGTCAAAAGAATTCTACAAAGATATATTTAATCAACAAGTTGTTGTTGATTTTGGTAAAAACGTTACATTTGATGGAGGATTTGCAATACAGGAAGACTTTGATTGGTTGACAGACTTACCAAAAGAATCAATTGTTGAGAAATCAAATAATATGGAATTATATTTTGAAGTTGATGATTTTGATGAGTTTATTGATAAATTATCTAAACGAAATAATATTCAATATGTACATCCTCCAAAAAAATACGATTGGCAACAAAGAGTGATTAGAATTTACGATCCCGACTTTCATATAATTGAAATTGGAGAATCAATGGCTTTTATTGCAAAGCGCTATTTAAAACAAGGACTAAGTGTTGAGGAAACTTCTAAACTAATTCAACATCCTATTGAATTTGTTGAATATTGTAAGAAGGAAATCGCAGAGTAAAATTTAGAAAAGATAAAATTTAAATTTAATAAGGTCGTGCTTTAGTATAAATAAGGTACGACCTTAATCAATTATGGTAGAAATCTCTGTTTACACATTTAAACAAATATTAATGCAAAGAATATAATTATATTTGTAGTCTAAAAATCAAATAAATGATAAGTTATGATTGAGATAATTGAAACAGAATTAAGCCAAATTGAAGAAAGTAGAGAATTATATTTTTCTTCCCTGCCCGAATGCCAGGAATGCTTTATTGAAATGCTGGTTAATGAAGGTAAATACTATATTATTTCTATTAATTCTCAAAAGGCAGGTTATGTAATAACATCCATTGATAAATTTATTGCCAAAACACCTGAGAAATTTTTAATTGAATTCTATTTACAAGATAGATTTATTAACCAATCAGAAGACATATTCTCAAAAGTATTGAAAGAACTTTCTATTAATAAAATATATTGCAAATCTTATGATGCCCTCCTACTTAGTTCTTGTTTTTTGAAATCTATGCCATATAAAGTTTTTGGAAGACTTTTCAGATTATCAGATTCAAGCACAAAATATCATATCCCTCAATTATACAAATACAGACTTGCAGAAATAGATGATTATGATTTTTTGCTAAGTCAAGGAGATGATCTTTATGATACTCCAGAGGAGTTAAAGGATTTAATTATTAATAAAACAATCACTCTTTTCTATCTTAAAGACGAATTGGTTGGATGTGGATACAAAATACCTCTTAACTCAAAAAAGGAAATTTTTGATATAGGTATGTGGACAAATCCAAAATATAGAGGAAAAGGAATTGCAACATATATAATATCATTCTTAAAGTATGAATGTATTGAAAACAACAAAACTCCAATATGTGCTTGTGCAAAGGATAATACATATTCAATGAAAGCCCTGCAAAAGAATGGATTTATAAGCAAGTATAATTTAATTGAGTTTGAGAACAATTTATAAGCTGAAGAAATAATTAATAAAACAGAATAAATGAATACAGCACTTATATTAATTGATATTCAAAATGATTATTTTGAAAATGGTACTATGAGACTTACTGGCTCTGAAGAAGCTTGTAGAAATGCAAAAAAAATTCTTAATAAATTCAGGACAGATGATATGCCTGTAATACATATACAGCATATTGCGAATAAGCCAAATGCAACTTTTTTCTTACCCAACACTATTGGAGCAGAAATAAATAAAGAGTTAAAACCTCTTCCAAATGAGAAAGTCATTATTAAACATTCACCAAATAGTTTTAGGGATACAGGATTATTAGAATATTTGAATTCTTTAAATATTACTGATTTGGTTATTTGTGGAATGATGACACATATGTGTGTTGATGCAACTACAAGAGCAGCTAAGGATTATGGATTTAACTGCATTCTAATTGGAGATGCCTGTGCAACAAAAGACCTTGAAATAAATGGTAATACTGTTAAAGCTGAATTTGTTCAAAATAGTTTTTTAGCAGCATTAAATTATTTCTATTCAACTGTAAAAACAACGAATCAATATTTAAATCAAACTAATATTGAATAAGTAAATCCAGCATAAAAGATATACTTGAAAAAAGTCTTGATATTTATCTCAAAAAACAAAGAAAAAATGTGTTTTTATGAGGTTTGCAACTACTTAAACTTGAATTAGATGTACAATTCATCGCATGATATACTCTAATTCATGGCATGAATTACTCGGAATCATGCCATGAATTGATTGATTTCATGCCATGAATTGGTGGAAATCATGGCATGAATTGGAGTAATTCATGCCATGATTCCGAGAATACAATGCCATTATTCTGAGATTAAAGTCAGATAAAAAAAGTTTTATACAGGATTTAGCGAGTTCTTTGTTTGATTTGGTGAGTTTTAATTAAGGATTATTTCTTCCTTTCTCTCTTTCTTTGAAAAAAAAGTGGCTACCCTTTTGAGGTAGCCACTTCGTGTTTAGTTGTCTATTTATTTTAAATAGTTCCTTTGGGTTATTATTTTACTATTAACTTTTGGGTTCTACTTATTTGATTGTTTTGTAGTCTTACATAATATACTCCATTTGCCATATCACTTACATTTATGGTTTCTTCTACCTTGTTGTTGTGTGCTCTGGTGTTGATGGTGTTAATTATGCGACCTTGTACGTCACTAATTGTAATCTTAACTTCACCTTGTAAGCCTGTTACTACTAATTTAGTTTCTTGGCTTGCTGGGTTTGGATACATTATTACACTTATTACGCTGCCATCTATTTCATTTAAGCCTAAGGTTAAGAAGGTTTTAGTTGTGCCATAAGTTGTTAATGTTGCTGTGGTTGCATAGGTTCTAAATTCATAGTTGGTTTCTGGTTCTAATCCTGTTAATTGATAGATTAATGTATCATTAACTGGAACTACTGTAACTGGAGTCCATGTGCTTGCACTTGTTGCTTTCCATTCAAATCCCTGATTGGTTATTGTTTCATCGCCTGCTACCACTACGCCATTTAAGGTTACACTTCTATCTTCTATTGGATTTGCTCCTAAAGTAGTTACTGTTGGTGGAACATTAGTTCCATTATTAAATGATATTACCAAACCATAGGTTGTTGTACTTGCAGTTCTTGCATAGGCTCTAACTTCATATGTTGCACCTGATTGTAAATTGGTTACTGAAGCTGTTATATTATTAGTTCCTGTTGCAGATATTATGTTTGCATCTTGCCATGTTTGGGTTGTCAACTTATATTCAAATCCTCTTGCATTAATTACTTCAGATCCTTGTACTATTGTTCCATTGAATGTTGCTGCAGTTGATGTAATAGCAGTAGGTGCTAATGTAGTTACAGTTGGTGGTACGATTGCTGGGGTTGCAAATGTTAGTGTATCTCCAAATACTCTTCCATCTGTTGCTGTTACTGCATAGGCTCTTACTTCATAGTTAGTATTTGCTGTTAGTGTTGTAATTGCGTATGTGAATGGTGTTGCTACAGTTGTTACTGCTTGGTCTGTCCAAGTTGTTGCTGCTGTAGTTTTGTATTCAAAGCCTATTGCTGTTACTGCTTCTGAACCTTGTACATAAGTACCTTGGAAAGTTGCATTAGTTTGTGTTATAGCTGTTGGTTGTACAGTGGTTACTTGTACTGCTTGATGACCTGCTGTTGTTGTGAAGGTGTCTTGTACCCATGCTGAATAGTTTGTTCCACAATTTGCTCTTACATAATAAGTGTAATGTGTTCCTGCTGTTAAGTTAGGAATAGTGTAGCTTGTGGTAGTAACATTTGCTGGTGTTCCTGTTGTACCTAAACGTACTTGCCATGCACTTTCTGTTCCTGCTGGTATCCAGCTAACTGTTGCTGTGGTATTTTGAATACCACTAACAGCTAAGTTAGTTGGTGCTGCGCATGCTGAACCACTTGGATCGTAAATTCTTATTTCGTCTAATCCTACTCCATATCCATATCTTTCTAATCCTTCAAAAGCTATTTGATAGGTTGAAGATGGTGAAGGTAAAAGTACAGAGTCTTTTTTCCAACTATAAGAATCAAGAGCATAGAAAGTACTTAATAATGTCCATGAGCTATCACTTGAAGGACGAGAGTAAACTCTTAAAGTATCTCTATCAGTAGTTCCCCAATTTTGTATAATATACCAGTATGATAAATATGGAGTTGGTAATGCTGAAATATCAAATAATGGAGATATTAATTTAGTAACATTTGTTCTTGCTGTTCCTTTGAATAATGCTATTTGACTTCCTTCATGTGCTAATGTATCGTCATTATATCCAGCATTATTAATCCAAGATAAATTTCCATTTACATATTCTTGTTGCCAACAAGCAAGTCCTCCTTCAAATCCTTCTACCCAAGGGAATGAAGATATTGCTCCATCAACACAAGGAGTTGTAAATTGAACTGTTTCAGAATAGATTGTTGTATCACCATTACAAATTGCTCTAACTGCTACAAGATATTGTGTTCCTGATGTTAGTCCTGAAATAGTTAATGGAGATGTTGTTGCTGGAATATCAGTTAGTGTTGAACCTGTTGCGTTTGTTCTGTAAGATACAATATAACTTGTTGCTCCTGGATGATTCCATGAAACCTCAGCAGTTGTGGTTGTTGTATTAGATACAGCAACATCAAATGGTCTTGGACATGGTTCAAGAACAATTGAAATATTATCTATTGCTGCTGGTGGTTGATTATTATAATAGCTATCAAAATAGAAGAAGATTAATCTCTTAACTCCTGAAACATTATCAAGTGGTAATTGTTCTGTTTGCCATGTTGATTGCTCTGCAAATAATCCAAGATTATCATTTACATTGCTTGGATATCCTGTTGGATTAAGTGTATCTGTTACTTCTCTTAAATATACTATCAGTCCTGAATAAGCTGAATTATCATATGTAGATACATATCCTTGACATTTCCAATCAAAGTTTAGTGAATATGAAGCTGGTGTTGCTCCAAAATCTATATCTCTATATCCATAAGCATATATGCCTCCTGATGCTCCATAGGTAAGTCCATTATCATTAGAAATATATGCAGCTGTGCTATCAGCAGTATTTTGAGTTGAAGGACCATTGCCTGCGGCTTGTCCGATTGCCCAATTATACATACTTCCACTTAAATTTCTCCATGCAAGAGCTTCTGTTTGATTTTCAAAATCAAATGAATATGGCGCTAATGCAGGAAGTGCATCTGTTACAAATGTTAATGGTGTTGACCAAACTGAAGTTTCTGTTGTACAATCTGAACGTATCCAAATTGTGTATTCTGTTTGTGGAGTTAATCCTGTTAATGGAATAGGATTAGTAGTTGTTGAAACAGGAATTCCATTGTTAGGATCTGTTATTGTTCCATCAGTAAGTACATATTGCCATGTTGTTGAAGTTCCATTTTCTTGGAATGAAACATCTGCTGATGTTGTTGTAATTGCAGATGCAACAAGAGATGTTGGTCTTAAACAGGTTGCAAAAGACTGGATTTCAAAATTATCTAAATGAATATAGTTATCTGCATTAGATACTGTTGATTCTCCATAGAATGCAATTTTTACATTTCCTGTATAAGGAAGTGAGGTTGCAGGATCAAATAAAGGAAGAATAATATGTTTTACAGGATATAAGTTATTATATACTCTTGTTGCTGATGGATCATTTGACCAAACAAATGCATTAGCTGCATCCCATGTTAATCCATTATCTGTTGATACTACTACTGCAAATTTATCATCAGTACCATTTGTAGTTGGTGCTCCACTTGCATCATAAGTTGAAAGCAATACATCAAATTCAATTTGAGCAGGAGTTGTTCCATCTCCTAAATTATAACTTGGAGAAATTAACCAATAGTTAGTGTATGTGCTCCAAACATTTAAATAAGCATGATTACCTGCACCTGGCATAATAGGTGTTTCATGTAAGTACCATCCTGAATTTGTTGAAGTTAATGTTGCTGTTCCTGTTGTTGGAAGTAATCCAGATTTCATTTCCCAGCATGTGCTTGGAAGAATGGTATTAAATCCTTCAACCAATGTTGGAACTGTTAATGCAACACAAGCTGTTTGGAAGCTAATAACATTTGAAATTGCAGATGTATCTGATGCATTACAAATGGAAAGAACTCTTGCTTGATAAAATGTTCCTGGATTTAATCCTGTTAATGTAAATGGATTTGTACTTACTGCTACTTGATTCCAAGAACTTGTTCCTGATTGTTGATACTCTACTATCCATGAAGTTGATCCTTGTGGTTCTGTCCAACTTAAATAAACATCAGTTCCATTAAATGATGCTGAATCCATTGCTAAGCCATATGGCATACCGCAACTAAGTGCTACAAGAGAAATATTATCAATCTTTGCTGGAGGATTATCACCTGCACTACCATCATTCTTCCATGCAAGAACAAGTTGTTTTACTGTGTTAGAATAAGATGCATTAAGTGCTTGAGAATATCTTTGGAAAGAAGAAATACTATTTAATGTGGTTGTATTTATTTTATATTGATCACTTGGCAATGTTCCAGGTTCAAGTGTCATACCATAAGGTAGTAGATATACATTTATATAATCACAGCAACTTTCTGCATCTGATACCCAATCAAATGAAAGTTGGAATGAAGGAGAATTGTCAAATTCTACAAGTGTTGAAACAAATGCAACTGAATATTCAGAATTATCATAAGTTGCTGTTGCACCAGCATCACTTGAGATATATAATCCTCTTTCATCAATTCCATCTGTAGGGTCTGAGTCATTTGCTCCTGGAACTCCAATATACCACATATTTGGTTGAGTTCCATTAGTAATTGTCCAGACTGTATCTAATGATGTATCTTCAAAATTAGCTGTTAATGGTAATGTGTTTGCAAAAGTAGGTAGATTAACTTTAATTGTATTTGTCCATGCTCCGCCACATCCTCTTTGAACGGCTACCCATACAGAATCTCCAGCATTAAATCCAGGAATTATATATGGAAGAGGTGATCCTGTTGGAACTGATATAATATTTGTTGCAGTTGCAGGGTCAAATGGTACATTTAGGTTAGAAGCATAAGCAATAACATAACCGTCTCCTTGATCTGCTTCATCATTCCAATTTACAGAAACTGATGTTGTTGATGCTGGTTCAGCATTTAAGCCATATACATTTGGACAAGCTGGAATTACATCAACAAGTACGTCATCTAACCAATAATAACTCCAATCAGAATTTGTAATATGTTTAAATGCTATACGTTTTCCTCCTCCTTGAAGTTGAACTCCACTTAACATTACAACATATTGTGTCCAATCTGTTGTTGTAGGTGTAATAGTTTGAACTGCTTCAAAAGTTGATGTATTTGTTAAAGAATCAATAACACCAACAACAAATGAACCTGATCCTGAAGTGCTTGAAGCTTGCAACCAAAATGTAACCATAAGGGTATTAATATCTGCAGTAAAAGCTGGAGTTATTGCATAAGTAGGTGTAGTTGTAAGGGTTTGGAACATAATACTTGCTGGAGAAGTATGATTAGTATAACTATATATTGATGGGTAATCAATATAAGGATTATTGATTACTGGTCTTGACCAACATGGAGGGAATGAACCATCAACTGTACCATATGTATCAAAACTATCTGTCCATGGCAATGTAGATACCTCTCCACATAAAGTTCTAAAATTAACAACTGAACTTGCTTCTGATAATTCTGTTGAACAATCTGTAACCACATAAACATCATAGCCACTTGAAGGAAGTAAACTTGTTAATGTATATGGGTTAGAATTAACTAAAATTGAATCATAAGTTGTAGAAGAAGATTCTTTATAATATATCCACCAAGAAGCATCTGTTGAACTTCCATTCATCCATGAAATCTCAGCATCTGTTAAGGTAATATTTGAAACAGTTACATTTGTTGGTCTCATACATGTAGGCAAAGTTGATACTTCAACATCATCTAAACGTAAATAATATCCATCAGGGGTTCCTTGACGAACAAAAGCAATGTAATGATTTCCTGAATATTGATTTAGATTAATTTCATATAGTTGCCAGTTTCCGACAGGTAAATTTTGATTAAAAATACGAGTGAAACCTGATAATGTATCATAGGTTCCCATTCCTGTGGTATCTAATGATGTAATTATTCCATTAGAAATGAAAACAGAAATTTCATCTGGTTCGCTTGATGTATTATCTGCTCTCATTGCCCAAAAACGTAGTCTTTCATTTCCTGTTAAAGCAATTTGTGGAGTTATTAACCAATCATTATGACTTGATCCACCATAGTCAGTATAACATATTGCATGATTATTTCCTGAATGACTTCCATCTCCAGTCCATCCAGCATTAGCACTATTATCCCAGTAATAATCATCAGTAGGATCACCTCTATCTATAACAGTCCAACAATTTGGAGATGGTCTATTTCCTGGAGCTACTGCTGGTGCCCAATCATTTTCAAATCCTTCTGACCATGGGAATACTGAAATGACATCACATAATGTTGAAGCAGAAATAGTAGGAGAAGGCATACTTGTATCATTTGCTGAACAAATAGCAAAAACTCTTACATCATAAATTGAACTTGAATTAAGGTTAGAAATAGTATAAGGATTAGTTGATGCTGCTTCCTGTGTCCATGTTGTAGTGCCTGCTGATTTATACTCTACAATCCATGATGTTGGAGTACCTGAATCTGTCCAAGAAAGATCAAATGATGTTGAAGTTGTATTTGTTGATAATAATGATGTTGGTGAAGGACATGTTAAATCAGATAATGTAACATCATCCAAACCTACAGGGTAACCATAATCATCATATCCTTCAAATGCAATTTGATAAGTTGTTGATGCATTTGGCAAAGGAAGATTAACCATTGTCCACTGTGGAGTACTTGAACTTAAATACAATAATTCTGTCCATGTTCCAGTACTACTTGTGTCTGTTCTATAATATACCTTTAATGTATTTTGATCCCCTCCCCAATCTTTTTGGATATACCAAAAGAATAATGTTGGATTAGTTAATGAGGTTAAATCAAATACTGGTGAAATTAGTTTTGTGGTACTTCCTGTTGAAGAATGCATAAAACATGCAAACTGAGTTCCTTCTTGTGCAGAACTAATTTCAGAAACAGATGAAACTGCTGTCCAACTATTTGATCCAGAAACATTTTGTTGAGTCCAATTTGTTAATCCGGATTCAAATCCTTCATTCCATGGGAATGTATTAATAACTTGGCACGAGCCTTGGATAGCGAAAATCATCGCTAAGAGAAAATAAAAAATCCTTTTCATTCTTCTTTGAATTTGTTAGTTAAACAATAAATCATTAACAGTTATTTATAAATTATAAATAACAAAGCGACAAAGGTAAAAATTAAAAAATAAACAAGCAAATATTTCTACTTAAAAAACTAATAATAAAATGTAATAATATATAATATAAAGAATTATGCTTTGCATTTATTTCCTAAAAAGCTCAAATGAAGAAAGATATAAAAAAAGTGACTACCCTTTTGAGGTAGCCACTTCGTGTTTAGTT
>DIOL01000007.1:58593-58922 GCA_002423895.1 Bacteroidales bacterium UBA5515
TTGTGTGCTCTGGTGTTAATGGTGTTGATTATGCGGCCTTGTACATCACTAATGGTAATCTTAACATCGCCTTGTAAACCTGTTATTACTAACTTGGTTTCTTCACTTGCTGGGTTTGGATACATCATTACTGTGATTAAGCTGCCATCTATTTCATTTAAGCCTAAGGTCATGAAAGTTTGAGTTGTTCCATTTGTAGTTGCTGTTGCTGTAGTTGCAAAGGCTTTAAATTCATAGTTGGTTTCTGGTTCTATACCGGTTAGTAGATAAATTATAGTATCATTAACTGGTACTACAGTTACAGGTGTCCATGTAGTTGCACTTGTTGC
>DIOL01000005.1:0-42931 GCA_002423895.1 Bacteroidales bacterium UBA5515
TTTGTGAACAGTCTTGATTTTTTGTTACTTTTTATCAAGAAAAAGTTGGAAAGAAGAAGAAAAAAAAGATTAGAAATTAACGTTTTATTCCTTGTAAGGATTTTCTAATTCTTTTTTTGTTTTGAAACGCATGCTGTCACAATTAGAATTAAAATTGACTATTTTGTCATCAACAATTCTAAACTGATAACTGCAAAATGCAGGAACTAACTCTTTATTTTCTTTGTATTGTTCTGAAAAATAATAAATATTTGGATCTGTACCAATAGTATCAAATATGACTATCATATCCTTATCTATTTTAAAAAACTTATTGAAAATATTAGAATCAAGAGGATTGGCATAAATATGTGTTGTTTTATATCTAATTAAATAATCTGCATTTCTTAAATTAGACCTGTCATACAACTTATGTTCTGCATTGTTTTGATAAATTGAAACAGTCCAATTACTATCACCACAATAATTTAATATCATAAACTCATCTTCAAAAACTTTAACATTAACAAGACTATCCAGTATCATATCCATATTTTTATCAATACTTAAAATATGTTGATATTCTTGATGAGCAGGCTCTTTTTTAATTTTGTGTATTATGATGTTAGAGGAATTTTTATTACTGCAAGAAACCAGTAAAACAAAACATAAAAAAACATACACACTGTTTTTTATTACAGAAATCATATTTATTCAATCTTTTAATATTTATATTGCGCGAACATCATTATTTCTCTCTAACGCGAAAGTTAGAAATATTATTTTGAATAGGAAGAATTTACAGATAACAAATTAACAGAAATTATTAACCATTAATAAACTCCCTCAACTCCCAACCTCTAATATGTTTAATACCATCGTTAATTGGCAATGAAAAATCATCCAAAGACATAACAACTTTCTCATAATTATCATTAATTGATTTTAAAGGAGCATATTCCCTGTCAATTGTAGTTTTATCAATCAGCATATAAGCACATTGCAAATAAATTAACCTGTCATCCTTTTTAGCAACAAAATCAACCTCCTTATTTCTCATCACACCAACCCAAACATCAAAACCATTGCGTTCTAATTCCAAATAAACCAAGTTCTCAAACATATAACCCGCTCCATAACCAAAGCCAGAGTAGAGATAGTTTTTGTACGCCAAATCATTCACATAATATTTTGAATTACCAGAAATAATATCCCTGCCCTTAATATCATATCTATCACATTTATGAATAATGAAAGTATCTTCAATGTAACCAATATAATTGTAAATTAAATCATAACTAACACTTCTACCCTGTGATTTGAAAAAATTGTTTATTTTGGACACAGAAATTAAGTTTGAAGCATTATTGACAAGGAAAATAAAAATATCTTCAAGAATTTTAGGTTCACGAATACTGTAACGTTGAATAATATCCCTAAGCAAAACAGTATCCTTAACAGCTGACACATAATTTCTCTTAATCTCCTCACTACCCAGCATAAAAAGCTCAGGCAAACCACCTCCATTCAAATACTGCATATAAAACTCCCTGCCAACAACACCATTAGTAACACCCAAAAACTCCTTATAACTGAAAGGAAAAATCTCAAAACTGATATACCTGCCCGAAAGCAAAGTAGCCAATTCACCAGAAAGCATTTTGGAGTTAGAGCCAGTAATAAAAACCTCATACTCCTGTGAATAATCTTGCGAAAACGAATTTACAGCCTTTTCCCATTCATCAATCATTTGAATTTCATCAATAAAAATATAAATCTTACCCTCAACACCCATTTCCTTTCTATACTCCAAAACAATACTATTCAAATCATTGTAAGAAGAAAGAAAATCAAAATCAGAAAATTCCCTGTTAATCAACAAAGTATTTTCAGCCTTCACACCCCTATCAATCAACTCTTTTGCAATCTGCCTCAAAATATAACTCTTGCCCGTTCTTCTCTGACCAACAAGAACCTTCACAAGACGATTGCCAGTATACTCAATAATCTTATCAGTATATTCATTACGTTTAAATCCAAAGTCAAAACTCTTTGAATCCCATAAATTATACTTTTCTAATATTGCAATTTTTTCGTTCATAGATGAATATTTTGTACAAAAATACATTTTTTTCACTTATAAACGAATATTTTGACAATTTGTTTCTAATTTTCATTAAACATTACAGCAAAAAAACATTTTTTCTTTTGCCCACAGATTTCCACAGATTTCTTTGTCTGAATCAGGATTTACTTGATTTTAGGATTTTCAGGATTTTATTGTCTGAACCTTGATTAATCTGATTTATTGATTTACTATGATTTTTTATAATCCTGTTAATCTTGTAATCCTGAGTAATCGGCTTGCCGCTTGCCTTAGCAAGAATCCTGATTCAGATAAAAAAAATAACCATTAAATAAACCCCGACAAAACCCCGACCTTTTGCAAAAAGCGTGAAGAAAATTGTAGTTTTGAACGTTAAGAAAGTTTATTCTGTTTGAGCGAAGCGAGTTTATAAACTTTTAGTTCAAGACTGCAATTTTTAGCTTTTTGTGAACAGTCTTGATTTTTTGTTACTTGTTTATCAAGAAACCCGAAGACCAAAGGTCGAGAGCCACGAAATGAAAAGTAAGGGAAGAAGAAAGAAAGACAAAAAAGACAAAAAAGAAAGGCAACCCAATTAAGGATTGCCCAACTTTTCAATTACCCCTCATTCCCCTAAAGGGGAAGAAAGTTTTGCACTTAAGGAGCTTAAAGAGTTTAATGTCTTTAATGTCCTTAGATTCCTTACGGAGCAACAGGTGTCTCAGGAGTTTCTCCAGTTTGAAGACCTTTAATATTAAGATCTACTTCTGCAAAAGCTACCTTTGACAAGGAATCTTTAAACTTTGTTGAAGGATAGAATCTACAAGATGCTGCTTTTATGGTTGTAGCATCCACTTCTTCCAATGTGCCCATTGCAGTTGCTTTTATCTTAGGGATAAATGAGCCCAAGATGTTAAATTTAACGGCACTACCATTTTGAATATGGCGAGAGATATTAATCTCCAATGCTTTCAAGCATGCCAACACATCAGGATAACTCAATGTGGTACTTTCCACAATCTCTTGACACAACTGGTCAATTGACACATCATTTCCACGGAACAATCTTGCCAAAAATTTCATTCCCTGGTTCTGTCCTGTTACAATCTTCTTTGTAACCTTTATGTATCTAATCATAATCTCAAACAGTTTACCTGTACCACTGAAAAGGTTTTAAAAGTTAATTAATAATTTTTGAAAATCGGTGACTTTATAACTCTAATTTTTTGAGCTATTTATTCTCTTTTTTCTATATACAAAGATACAAAAAAATATCATTATATGGCTATATTACAACCATATAGACGTCATTTGATTTAAGTTGAATACTGTTGAATTAATTTTATTTGACAAAAAAAACTCAGTAAATTGATTAAGTGTAAAAAGTTTTGTATCTTTGTAGCAAATTAAATATTTAGAAAAATTAATCAATGGATTTATGAGAGAAATTTCGATTATGGAAATAAAAAGAAAAATACATGGTAAAAATCGTTATAGATTAAGACGGAAGAGAAATAAAGTAAAATTAACTTCTGTTTCTGAAATATATTCAAGAGATGTTAGGGAGATGTATATTAATTATAGTCTTTTATTAGATTCAATATGCGTTGATCTTAATCGTAAAGAATTTACTAAAAAAAGGAAGAATGATGAAAACAAAAAAGCTGTTTCCATTATTCCCGCAATACTACTTGTAATAATATTCAAGTTAAAAGATACAATTAATAATTCCGTAATTAAGCATCTTGAAGAAGAATTTTCAAAAAAAACTATTGCCATTATTAATTATATATCTATTCTTTTCTCCATAAATAACTATAAAATTCTTTCATAGGTTTTAGGCTCTAATTCTAAGAGCTTTTTCCTCTTTTACAAATACTTTTTTTACATCTATTTAATAGCATATTATATGACTATTATTGATATTCTATTATACTATTTTTCACTCATTTTTCATAAAACTATACAATGTAAATAATTGGATAATAACAAATTTAAGAAAGAATAAATATATGATACAAGAAAATAAGATACCAAAATATACACAAAAAGATGTGTTAAGAATTTTACAAATTTCTCAAGCTACCCTCTATCGTTTGAGAAAGAAACACGGCCTTTTGACCCAAAACGTCAAAAGAAGATACACCGAAGAAGAGATAGAGGAAATTAGTAATATAATTATTAACCAATACAGATAAAATATGGAAAAAATAACTTTTTACAATAACTGTACGAGTGCTCCATATATTGATATAAAATGGGTTAATTTAATAGAAACTATTAAATGTGGATCATATAAAAAAACTGTTTTGGAGCTAAGACAAGCAAAAAATGTGGGAGATGATAAAACATACCAAAATCTTAAGAAGAGCCTTCAAGCATTCAATTATAGTTCAACTTATAAAAATAAAAGAAAGAGAGAATACATTGATAGTTTTCAATATATAGTTGGAATAGACCTTGACCATGTGGGGGATGAAGAAAGGATAAATGAAATATGCACTTTGCTAAAAGATGACAAGCATACATATGCATTCTTCATCTCACCAAGTGGAGATGGGATAAAGATATTCTATAGATTGAAAAAAGAAGAAAAGGTTGATAAGTTTCTGAAAGACAAAAACTATGATGCCTTAGCCAAATATTACGCCAAAAAGTTTGAACAGGTAAACAACTATGTTGAGAAGAAATATAATGTTGTTGGAGACCCACAAGTTAAGGATTTTACAAGACTTTGTTTTGTTAGCTACGATCCAAACGCCTATTTAAATGAAAATGCAATGCCTTTGGATATTACTAACGAAGAACTTGAAACAATATACAATGAAAATCTATTAACTAACCCAAATCAAGAAGGGAATAGAAATAACTCATTGTATAAATTTAGCCAAAATGCCTTTTCAAAAGGATATGATAAGGAAGAGGTTTTTGAATTTTGTTTGGAGAAATATTTCGATTTAGATAATGAAGAAATTAGAAGAACAATCAATTCAGCCCAAAAATCAAAAAGAGTTAATAATAAAGGGAAAACAAAAATAGAAAACTCAAAGAAGACAGATGAAATAACCAACGACCAAATAAAAGAATTGTTTTACAATCGATTTGACCTAAGGAATAACGTAGTTACAGATAGCTTTGAAGTGTTGGATAAAAATGATGATAAACCAAAATGGGAAACATATAACTCAATAATTTCTAACACCATTCAAACCTACATAACAGACCATTTCATCAATGCAAGAAGGATTAATGTTGAGAAAATATTACTCACAAAAGCAGTAAAAGAATATGATCCATTTATAGAAAAGCTCAATTCACTTCCACCATGGGACCAAAAAGACCATATAGGAAAACTTGCCAACACAGTTGAAACAACCGATCAAGAACTTTGGATAAAAGATGTAAAAAAGTTCATTGTAGGAATTATTGCCACACTATTAAACCATATAATCGTTAATCATTATTGCCTTGTACTAACGGGAAAAGAAGGAATTGGTAAAACAACATGGATAAAGAACCTCCTTCCCAAGGAATGGTTAGAATACTTTACCGACAGCCCCTTAGACCTTAAGCACAAAGACACCAATTTCAAGCTAAGTCAAAATGTGCTTATAAGTATTGAAGAACTATCACGATACACAAAAAAAGAGATAGATTTTATTAAAGAACTATTCACAAGAGGAAGCATACAGGAAAGAGGGCATTACGAAAAGAACCAGAAGAAATATCCTCGTAGAGCTTCCTTTATTGCCACCCTCAACGAAATTCAATTTCTTTCAGGAGAAGAAGGAGAAAGAAGGTTTTGGTCACACGAAACACTAAATATAGATAACAATAAGGAAATTGATATAGATCAAGTTTATGCACAAGCCTTAGCACTCTACAAAGAAGACTTTGAATATTGGGATACAAATGAAGAAATTGCCTATAGAAAAGATAAAAACAGCAAATTCGTAAGACCAAACCTTGTTAGAGAACTAATACTAAAATACTATAAATTACCTTCACCAAATCCAAAACTAATGAGATTTGAAAAAGCAGAGTTTTATTCCAGCACTGACGTATTACAAGATATAATATTTAGATTTGGTAGTAATCACAAAGACCTAACAACAATGAAAATAGGCAAAGAACTTTCAAAACTAAACCTGAAAACTAAAACATCAAGTGGCATAAAAAGATACCTGTTAGTTAAGAAATCAAATGAAGAAATAGCAGAAGAAAACAAGGTGGACTTTGATGAATTGGGAAATGTTAGCTAATAATATGATATATAAATAAATAAAGTGTTTTTAGTAGGAGCAGTAGGAGATAAAAGTGGATTTAAAAAGTTATATACAAAAATTAGATTTATTACTATTGCATAACAGCTATTGTTAGAAAGTTATCAGAATTGCATTTTACCTCCTACTACTCCTACCGAAAACCTTATAACAAACTATATTTCACCAATATAAACAATATTAAAATATTAATTTACCTCCTACTTTTCTCCACCCTTTAACCCCTTTGCTAACTCCTTATTCTAATTTACTAACTCCTTATTCTATTTTACTAACTCCTTATTCTAATTTACTGAAATAAGGAGTTATTTTTTTGCTTAGTAGAATATGCCAAGACATTTTTCTATTAAGATTTGTTATCGGTTATTCAAAATTTTTATGTAGTTTTGAAGTTTGAAAAAACTTTATGAAACCTAACCTTAGAAATTACATTGCTCGCTCGTTTTACTCATCTACCTTCGTGCGGGATTTGCACTCCCGCACGAAATTCACTCATATAGAATTTGAAGTATTCACAGCCACCAGCAACGTTTTGATGGATACCCTCCAACAACCAGTTCTTATTACAGAAGAAGAATATAAAAGGATTTAAAGAAGATTAAAAAAGTTATAATTATGGAAAATATTGGTTCTTTATTTGATAACACAACAGCAACCTATAAGTATTTCTGGTTTCTATCCATTATCGACAAAGTTACTTTGGAAAACAAAACCAAAATTACTTTTGATGAATTGGTTATTGATATGATTTCAAAAGCATGGGATTATATTCAAAAACATAATTTAAGCTTTGGTCATGCTGATTCCTTTAAAATGCAAATAGAAGAATTAGAGAACGTTTTAGACCTAAGCAAAGACACAAGCCCAGAGAATATTAAAACAATCTTAGAATCGAATATAGAAACAATTAAACCCATATTAAAAGTTTTCACTCTCAATGTACCCTATCGTTTCCTTTCCCCTTGGATTAGGTTTGAAACCAATGAGCAAGTTATTAAAGTTGCAAAACAAAACCTTAATAATCCAATGTACTGGATAGATAATAATGAAATTAACATTTATCCCCAATGGATTAGTTACATCAAATCAAAGAGCCAAGAACTTAAAAAAGAAACAGAATATCAACTACATTTATTTCTGCATAAACGCAATTCCAACTCCCCTTTTTTAGAAGAAAAACTAAACAAAATACATCCATTTCAACAAGAAGAAATATTGAAAGTGGCAGAGAACAACCAAATAATATGTCCTTTTTGCAATTTAAGTTCTAACATCCAAATTATCTACGAAACAACCAACACTCTAAGTTTCTACGACCTTTATCCAGTAAGCAAAGGACACACGCTAATAATCCCAAAACAACATATTGAAGATTATTTCACAATCAAACAAAATCTGCAAACCGAACTTTGGCAATCCGTTAACCACTGCAAGAAAATATTAGATAACCTATACAAACCTGATGGCTACAACACAGGAATTAATGTTGGAAAAGCAGCAGGCCAAAGCATATTCCACACCCACATTCACCTAATCCCACGCTACAAAGACGACACCCCCAACCCCCTTGGAGGAGTAAGAGGAGTTATTGCAGAAAAACAAAAGTATTAACAAAAAAAGTTATGAGAGGGAACATTTGGTCAAGAGAAGAGTTAATTTTAGCTTTTAATTTGTATTTAAAACTACCATTTGGCAAGATAAATTACAATACACCTGAAATAATAGAACTTGCTACGTTATTAGGAAGATCACCAAACTCTATTGCAATTAGATTAGCAAATTTTGCTTCTTGCGATCCTTATCATCAAAATCGAGGTGTTAAAGGAATGATTGGAGGATTGAAACAATGTCAACCTATTTGGGATGAGTTTTCTAATAATAGAGAAAATTTAATTTTTGAAAGTGAGAAATTATTAGCTCAAAGACAGAATAAAACCATTGAATCAAAATTCAACGACTATATTTTAGATATAAATGATTTAAAAGGAGAAACTAAGATTAGAGAAATTAAAACACGAGTAAACCAAAATGTTTTTCGCCAAATTGTTCTCTCAAATTATGAAACAAAATGTGCCATAACTAATATTGATATACCTGAATTATTAGTTGCAAGTCATATTATACCATGGTCAATTAACGAAAATGAACGACTTAACCCTGAAAATGGAATATGTTTATCTCCTTTATATGATAAAGCATTTGATAAAGGATTAATAGGTATTAACACCAACTATGAAATAGTTCTATCCAATAATCTAAAACAAAATACAACCAAAGAATATTTCTTTAACTTCTTCCAACCAATAGAAAAGAAAAAGCTCAATTTACCTAACAAATATCTCCCTAAAAAGGAATATTTAGAATGGCATTTAGATAATGTATTTAATACATCTAATACTTATTTGAAGTAATAAATTATAGAACAAAATTACACAAAAAGAAATTTATTTAGAACAAAAACACTATAAAGATTTCCTTCTTAATTTTCTTGTAGGGTGTTGATCGTATTCTTTTTTTAATTTATATAGTTCAGAATTACTATTAATAACATTATCTCTATAATCAACATATAAAATCAATAAATTTTTAAATTTTGGATTTACATTATTTATGTCAATTGTGCTGAATTTATTATGATGTATTATTTCCAATAATTCTTTTGATTCTTTTTCATCAAGTAATAAAAAAGTTTCTTTCCACGTTTGCTCCCATGCCAATGTTGAAATATGATATTTCTTTTCTTCTCCTAACCATTCGAAAAAATATCTATATAAAATCATTGTTTCAGGCATTTCTAAAATCTTAAAAAATTCATCTTCATTTGAACCAAAAGCTTTTTCAAAAAACTCTTTTCCCCTACCAACTTTTCCCTTGATTGCATTTAATATTGCTTGAATTGCTCTAATATATTTTCTATTCCAATAAACTCCTAAAAAATCACGATTAAACCTATCTTCACCTGTTATTGGATGAAATTTCATTGGGAATGAATATATATTTATTTTTAACTCTTCACATAAATCTATATTAATCTTCAATCTTTGATAAAATTCTATTGGTTTATCTTTGAAATTGTAAAGTATATAATTTGAAAAATTTTTAATCCCAGCTTTTGCACTTAATCTAATAGCATTTTCATAATGATTTTTATCTTTTATATTATCAAAAGCTATTCTTAAAGGTCTAATATTAATTTTCCCAAGTAAATTTGCTTTTTCTTCATTAAATAAACGTGCGTCTACTCCTTGATTAAAATCCACATAACGCAATTTTGGTTTATTCTTAAAATATTTCTCGTATAATGGCAAAAGTTTATCAGAAACGAAAATTAAATTTTCTTTTGTTGTTGTAAATATATTTAATAGTTCATATTCACTTAACAAATTATATATCTCTTGTTTCTGTTCTCCTTTAAGTTTATTAAGTAATTCAATATTTAAATTAAAAGTTTTTTTAATATAAGCAGTATCATTAATACCATTTATTAGATTATTGATAGATATAGCATATTGGTTAGGTTCAGTATATTTTGCATTTTTACCAAAACCACATTCAATAATTTCATTAATAATATCTTTAAATTTGTCTGATGCTAAAACATTATTGTCAAGAAGTAAGAGATTTCTTTGTTCCCCATATTTTAATTTAGTTTCTTCAATTTTATTTTTAATAGGTATAAAGTTACAATAATCGGGTTCTAAAATTGGCACAGCACAAAAAGGACATTTTCTAATACAACCCCTTGTTATATAACCATAATAAGCATCTTTTTCAGGATATTTATAATCAATTTCATCAAGAATTGAATAGTCTAATGATAATGTATCAACAATTACATCTTTATACTTTCCTAAAATTTTTAAATCATTATCTAACATTAGAGGTTTATTAAGCAAACCTTGTATAGGAGTTATACCAGTATTCTCAATAATATCATTATATAATAAAGTTGCAGAAACTCCACCAACAAAAATATCATTATTGCTCTTGACTAATTTTTTTGCAAAATTTATTGTTTCAATAGTAATATTCCAATAAAATGTAAATAATGTAGCTATATAAACCCTATCAAATAAAGGTTCATTCTCATATTTCTTTTTATGAAAATTAATCTTTTGTTCAATTATAGCTTGTTCTAAAAGAACTTGATAATTGGATTTATTTATTGGAATATCATCTAAATCAATTTTTCCTCCTTTTTTTAAATAGTTTTTTATTGAAGTATAGTATAATCTCCAATTAATGTTTTCATCTATATAAAAAAGTTTATCTATACATTTTTTTGTATATTTATCTAATATAAAATCTTTTAAATCCCCTTTATAAAAAGTGACTTTATCACCGAGAAGTCGATGATAAGTAGATATTTTCATTAAGCCAATTGGAGGATATTTATTTTTGTAGTTCGGTTCTAATAAGAGTATGTTTCTCATTTATATTTTTCTTCAATTTTTTGGATCAAATTATCGGCAAGATCTTTTTTTAATACGTTACTTATTATTTCAAATATCTCACCAATAAATTTGCGTTCTTTCTTATTTAGTTTTGATAGTTTTTCTGTAATATAAATTGGTTTATCGTCATTATCTTCTTCAATTATATTAGGACTTTCTTCTAATGTATCAAGTTTTGAATAAGATTTTTCGATAATTTTATTCAAAGGCAATTCTTCTGAATTATCTTTTAAAGTATTTATTGTTTTTATTGCTTTTTCTTTTACTTCTCCTTGCTTTTGAAGTTTATTTTCTAATTCTTCTTTTTCTTCTTTATTTATATAACCTTTTTGATTTTTGGTATTATATTCTTCAATAATTTGATTAAACTTTTCTATATCTTTAAATGCGCTATTGACTTTGGAAGCATCATAACATAGTTTGTAAATTGTTTTTTGAAAAAAATGACCTAATTTTGTTTCAAATTGATAATGTATGTCATTTTCAGAAAAATAATCACGTCTTGCATTTGGATGTAAATCAGGGTGAACTGCATGAACTTCTCCAAAAAAGTAAAATTGAAAACGTCTGTCTTTATGTAGTTTTTGTAAAGTGTCATCGTTTCCAATTTGAATATTGTGATTTCTTAATCTAAAACCTCTTGCGAAATTTATTTTTTGCAATGATTGAATTTTGCTTGTAAGAGCATACCAACCCCAATAAAGAGGTTTGCCATCTTTATCATTTTCTTTAAAAAATATTATATCAATTACTTCGTCAACCTTTTTTTTATTGTTTATATCTCCCTCGTAAACATACCATTTATATCCTTTAAATATTTGTTCTGTATTAACATATATTTGATATTCATCAATTGAAAAATTGTTTTTAGAAATATAATCATATATTTTAGGTGTAAGTGTAGCAAGTTTAAAAGGAACAGGTGCAACCATTGACAGGTATTCTCTTATATCTGACACATCTAATAAGTCATTATTTGTAACATCTTGCAATATTACTTTGAAATAATGTTTATCAATATCTTCTTTTTCTTGTTTAAAAGTCGTTACTGCATCAATAACTTCGTGAGCCTCTTCCTTTTTTGAACGATTACCTATAATTTTTTTTAGGTTAGCTGCATCCCAAGTCATTATTGATTTGACATTTTCACCTTTAACTGATGTTTCAAAAATCAGTTTATCACAATAACCTAACCCACCCAATCTACCTATACCTCTAAATCCTTTATCAGAACCTTTTGTTTTTGTCGATTGAGCAATATTTTTTAATATTGG
Source organism: Bacteroidales bacterium UBA5515 (assembly GCA_002423895.1). GTDB lineage: Bacteria > Bacteroidota > Bacteroidia > Bacteroidales > P3 > UBA10566. The sequence goes on from DIOL01000005.1 coordinate 12,077, forward strand.
AAGAACTTGTGCAGATCCAATTCCAGTAGCATCATCTTCAAATTCTATTAATCTTTTTTCTTTATTAATAGTTATAAAGATATTACCTTCATCAATCAAGTTTATGCTTTTTGCTTTATCTATTGCATCAGCAGAATTTTGGATATATTCTCTGTAAATAAAACGAGCATCTTCGTACATTGAAGTCGTTAATGATTCAATGACATCTTTACCAATTAAAGTTCTATCTAAATTATCCATTTTTGTATTGTTTATATAGAGGACGTGGGAATTTAATATTTAATGGTGAACGAAATACTGGATTTTGAATAATATATTCTCCTTGTTGTAATCTTGTAAGCATAGATTTATAAACTGACGGCATATATTGGTAATCCGATTTTGATACTTCAATTACATTTGTTCTTCCAAATGCGTGAGTTGCACAATTTCCTTTAACTCTATCGTGAATATCACTTTTAAATTGTTCTGCTGAGAAAAGAATAATACCTAATGAACGACCTCTTTCAGTAATATCAAGTATTTGTCTTAAAATAGGAGAGTTTTTTGGAACATCTTTGCTACCATATTTGTTTAATTCATCGATGAAAATAATAATTTTTGAAGGTACTTCTTCATCGTCTCTATCAATTTGCCCTAATTTTAAATCATAAATTGCCCTCATAACATCGCCAAAAACAAAACCTTGTGCTTCTTCATCTAATTTTGCAATATCAATAACAAATACATCATTTTTATGAATTTGTTTTATTGATTCTTTTAAGCTAACTTCATTATTTGATTTATTAATTGAATTTGAAAATAGTTCAGAATTTCTCGTTAATGTTTTATTAAGCAATCGATAAAACTTTCTCCAACTTAAAACGGAGATTGTTTTATCTTTACCTGTATCACCTTTTTCTTGTCTGGTTTTTACTTCTTCTAATAATTCAGTCCAATTTCCAATATCATTAAATTGACTATCTCCTGAAATTATTGTACTAACAATAGATTCCATTGTTTGTGTGGGATCATCTATGTTAGCAAATAAAAGATCTAAACTCACTTTATCATCTTCAAACCTATATTTATATTGAAATGCTTTTTCATATTTTCTTTGTAATTTTACATCATTAATATCTGCATATGTAGTTGATTTAATATCTTTTGAAAATGGATAAAAATATTTTACATTACTAAAAGGTTTTTCTTCAAGCCCTAATTCTTTGTACATTTTATTATCACTATCTTGTAACTCATCAGATGGTTCGTCAATCGCTAACAAATCACGACCTTTTACATTTAGAAAAACAAATGCAACACTTTCATCTTTTACAACCTTTAAATATCTTTCTTGAATGTTTTTTAATAAAAACATTGCATAAGAGGTTTTTGATGCTAAACCTGAAATACCTGAAATATTTAAATGTGCTCCTTCTGGACCAATCAAAAAATTAGAATTGAAATTTACTGGTATTGTAATTTTTTCTTCACCTTCATACATTTCAATAATACCGCAAGGTAATGGATTTTTTATATTCTTCAAACCTAATGCCTCAGTTACTTCATCAGAATTAGCAAGTGATACAATTGCTCCGTCTAGTACTGGTGTGTAAATATTTTTTGTATTTCCAACAACTTTTGCAGTTATATAATTCATACCTATTCTATTTGTGTAAGTTTTTGCTTCAACTTCACCAAAATCACTTGAAATATAACCTGCTAAAAAGCTTGCTCCATCAGTTAAATGATCAATTTCTTCAACAACTCCAAATGTAATAGAATTATTTAAATGGTTTACTTTTATTACATCAAAGGGCTTAATTACAAGTTGTTTGTCTGTCCAAAAGTAAAAATATTCTACTGTTGTTGGCACTTTTTCAGTAGCTATGATTTTTCCTATTTTCTTCATATTAGAATATATTTAGAAAGTTTATATCACTTAAATATTTGCTTTTAATAAAATTTTCTGTTAAATAAACTGGGTATAAATGATTTGCCCATCGGTTATCTTTTCCATAACAAACTGGATTTCTCTCATTAATAATATTTGCTGTTATTAAATCTACTTCATTACTATCTAAGCCATTTTCTATTTCGTCATCGGTAATTAAGATTTTTTCTAATTTAAGTACACCAGCAAAAGGACTTGATGAATGCCTTTTTTCTCTAATTCTCACATACCATATTCCAAAATAAACATTTCCTACCAAGCCATTACAATATTTATAAACCGGAGTTCTGTGAAATAATTTAAGTTCAGCAATTTTATCGGCATTACTTTTCCCATTATTATCTACACAAAGACCAGGATTGAACATTTTTGAAACCCCTACAACTGATTTATAATGATTTTTATATTTTATAAGTTCTTTGAAGTTGCTTGACTTCATAGGTTTGTATTGTAAAGATCCATCTTTAATTAAATATTGAGATGAGTTTATTAAATTTTTATCTGAAAGAGAAGCAACTATTATCTTTTCTGTTTCAATCATCTCATCTTGTATCGTAGCAATTCCAAGATTTTCATACTTTGTATTATCATCTAGTTTTCTAGAATCATAAGATAGAATTTTGTCAAAATATAAATTCCTTTTTTCTAATGCAGAATGTTTATTAACTTTGTCTTTTAAATTATTAAAGAATAATTTTGCCTCAGTTGCATTTGGGTTTGCTGCTCTTGGTAGAGATAAAACTAATTTATTGTTAAACTCAATACACTTAAAATTATCAGGTGATTTTCTTTGACAACAAGCAACTCCAATTTGTCCTGCTATTATAGGATAGACATTTCTATTTATTTCAATATCGTCAATTTTATATGTTCTTCTTGAACCATCTAAGAAAAATTGAAAAAGAGGTTTGTTATTAATATTTTTATCAGAAACATGTTTTACACTTTTAGTTGTATTTAAACTAGTATCTGTTTCTCCACAAGAATTTTTAATAAAAGTAAAAGAATCACCTTTATCATCATAGTCAAGTGTAGGTAATTTTAATTCTTCATCAGCACAATATTTATAAGATTGGTAACATTTACCATTCGTATCTTTTGCAATAATATCTAAAATTGAATTTGGCATATGCTTTAATAATTACACCATGACTAAATAAATTATTGCAAATGTATAAAAAAATATCATATAATTTAAGTAAAATACAATTATTTTATCAAATCAAGATACATAGAATTATAATTTAGGCTTTTATCATATAGATTATAATCCATCTATCAGATACGATATACTAATAATAAAACGTTTAGAACAATATATCCAATTCAACGTAAATATTCATTTAAATTGCTAATTAAAATAATAGAGGAAAATTATAGTTTGGATAACATATCCTAATAATAATAACGTGTGGGAATATTATTCCCGCACGACGGGTAAATGAATAAATATCGGATTACAAATCCTAATAATAAAAGAAGTGCGGGAGTGCTTATCGACTTTGTCGCTTTGCACAGCAAAGAAATCCCGCACGACGGGAGCACAACAATTTCTTAAAAAGGTTTATCACTTTATTCAACGATACTTCAAAATATCGATTAATTAAACGATAATATCAATTATCGCTATTTTAAACGATATTAAAGCAAATGAAATTTAAAAAAACAGTTTGGAATATTCTCTTTATTTAGGAATATTTTATATATTTTACCGTCGTGCGGGATTTGCACTCCCGCACGATATTACTATAAGGATTTTTAATCCGTATAATATACAATCATCAAAGAATATTTCTAAACAATGTATTAATCAAAATGTATTTGTACATATGCCAGCAAATTGAGTTTAAAATGAATAAATATCGGATTACAAATCCTAATAATAAAGAAGTGCGGGAGTGCTTATCGACTTTGTCGCTTTGCACAGCAAAGAAATCCCGCACGACGGATAAAGAAATGGGAATGGAGATTATAAAACAATTGTATGATATTGGATGTATTTTCGATTATGCTGATAATACAACCATCATTTCAACTGTTTTTGATAAATTTGTAACAACAGAATTAAATTATAGAAAAAACTTACACAATAAAACAGATGTTATTGATGATATTATAGATACTTCGTTAGAGATATGTTTGAGAGGTAAATATGGTAAAGCGGATTTTGAAATTCTTCAAAGAGGCATTGTACAAGTAACTTCATTTATATTTTCTGAAAAATATCATATTGAGAAAGAAATAGTTTCATCATCAAAAGTTGCATATTTGGCTGCAATAATTAAACATCAATTGCAAAAGATTGAAAAATATAATCAAATAAAACCAAATGACATGAAAGATTGGAAGCTTACTGCTACACCATTAATCAAATTGAATAAACTTAAAAAGACTAATACAGAAGCATTCTTTTACTTATATAAATTTCAAGAGATAAATTATTGATCTCTCCCCTTACTCTTTATTTTGGAGTATAGAGTGGTATGGTTTTCTTTTCGGCTGGTTTGAAGTTGGGTTCTGGTTTGTCGTTTCTTGGTTGCACGTTTTCTATCAAACGCCACTTTCCTCTTTCAAATTTGAATCCATTTACATAGCCTGAGGATACATAGAACTGGGTTTTCCCTTCCATGCCTTCAAACATTGGTTCCAATACGTCATATACTATCATATAATCTTTAACTATATTGGGTTCTATGGTTCTTGGTTTGGATTTGCAGAATGTTCTCTTTTTTCTGGCTAAGTTCTTGTCTTCGTAGTATTGGTTATCCCATAGCAGGAAGAATTTGGCATCGGGGTTGTATTCAAATATGTAGCGGGTGCGGTCTCTGTCTTTGTAGAAGTTATTGGCTCCAAAGATGGGTTTAGAACTTCTGGGCTTAAAGGATATAAAGTCTATTATTTTTCTTTTGGTGTATATGTCGTTGCCATCGTAACCAATAAGGGTGTAAACTTTTCTTCCTTCATAGTCCATTGTTAGGAGTTCGTAGTAAACTGCTCCAAACCATGTTTGGTTGTCGGTTTTGGTCATTTCGGGATTGAAGATTTCTTCGCTCTTGTCTTTTAGTATGTAGGTTTCGTATTCGGATGTGGTTTCGTTTTTGGCTTGAATTACTCCGAAGTTTTCATATTTCCCATCATGGGATACTATTGCCCATGTGAATATTCTAAATTTATTATCAGGAGATTTTAGGTTGCTTATTCGTTTTAGAGAAGAAAAAGGATAGTTGAATGATTTTTCAAGGCTCAATACTTCTTCCATAGTGGTGAGAAGTTTTTCGTTGGCATTGAAACGTTCGTTGTCGTTGGGTGAATCAATAACTAAATCAATCAGTTCTTTCATTTGCAACTCAAACTGACTAAAAATCTCACTATTTTGCGAAAATATATTTACGCTCAACAGAATACCAATAAAAAATATTAAAATCCTTTTCTTCATCAACTCTTCATTTCTTTTCTTTTACTGCTAAATTAGCAAATAAGTTACTTTGAGAAACAAAATAATTACATATATTTGCATACAAAATTAATAAAAAGAATTGATAATGAAATCAAAAATCATAAATGCTCTCTCTGAACTCTCTCCCATTTTGAATTGTCCTAATGAAAAATTGATTGAAGCAATTGAACTAAGTGTTATGGAAAATACTTGGTTTGACAGGGATAGTGTTTGTTTGGCTTTGAAGGCAATTTCTAAGTGGTTAAACAAAGAGGTGCTTGAAGAGTTTTGTGAGAGGTATGATTTTACAGACAATCCTAAAACTGTTGCTGTTATTTGTGCTGGTAATATTCCTGCTGTTAATTTTCACGATTTGCTTTGTGTGTTGTTGAGTGGCAATAGGGCTCTTTTAAAGCTTTCTTCTTTGGACAACAGGCTTATTCCTGCCATTGTGGATGAGTTGGTTGCTATTGAACCTTTAATTAAAGATAGGGTAAGTTTTGCTGATGGGAAGATTAATGATTTTGATGCTGTAATTGCAACTGGAAGTAATAATACTTCTCGTTATTTCAACTACTATTTTTCTAAATATCCACACATTATTCGTCATTCTCGCTCCTCAATTGCAGTTATTCAAAACTATAAAATTGATTATAAGGGGTTGATGGCTGATATCCTCACTCACAAGGGTATGGGATGCAGAAATATTTCAAAGTTATTTGTTCCCAAAGGGTTTGACTTCTCTGAATTAATTGAAGTTTCTTTGGATTATAAATATCTTTTAGACCATAATAAGTATAGAAATAACTACGATTATCATAAAGCAATTTTCATTATGAATAATGTTCCTTTTGTTGATTCACAAGTGTTGATACTATTTGAGAATAAAGATTTGTTCTCCCCTGTTTCGGTTTTGAACTATGAGTTTTATGATAATTTAAAGTGTGTGGAAGATATGATTGAAATGGATAAGGATAATATCCAATGTGTGGTTTCGGATATTAAGTTTGTTGGTGGAATGAAAACCATTGGTTTTGGCAAAGCTCAGCAACCTGAAATTTACGACTATGCCGACAATGTTGACACCATGCTTTTCCTAAATGGTTTGAATTAAGGCTCAGGTACTTTTTCTTTGTTTTCCTTACTATGCTTTCGTGGTACAAAGGTAAGTTTTAATCCAATGTATGACATATCGGAATAATAATAACCACTACCAACTGAATTATATGGTGATCCTATAAAAAAATATCCATATCTTATATAATCAGAAATAACATTATCCAAATTAAAGGATGCAATAAGGTCGGCCTTTATCAATAATGGCTTGGTGGCATACATTAACCCTGCGGAAATAAAACCATTTGCTGCAATAGACTGATCAAAAAACATACCATAATAAACCTTTGGAATGCTGTCCCAGTCGTCAGGCAAACTGGTCATATCTCCATTGATTGAGCTCATTGTATATTCTTCTTCATTATCTCCAAAAAGGAATGAAACTTCTACTCCTGCTTTAACTGTATAGTAAAAATTATTTGTAATTCGTCCTTTAAATGATGCTCCAACTGGTATTGTGAGTGTTGGTTTTGAATGGTCGGTTTCAAGTGAATATTTCATAACCAGATTATAATTCAAACCATCTATATTTTCAACATATATATCAAATCTCTCTGTTGGAACAAAGGAGAAGTTGGCTCCTAAAAAATAAGAAAATCGTTTTGACGGGAAGAGTTCATACTCCAACGCTATTATTGGGTTATATGCATTTATTGGTTTTATTCCCTTTGCACTCTTGTACAGTTCTGGTTCGCTTAGTCGGTTAACTCCTACGGAAATGCCAAATGGTAAATAGTTTTTTAACTGTTCAAATTCGCTTTGAGCATTAATTGTGCCTGATAGCAATATGCATGAAATAATTAAAAGGATTTTCTTCATTTTGTTTATTTTTAATATTTACTTCAACTAAAACGAAGAGTATTTGTGTTTATTACTATATTTAGAAACTTAAACTCAGGTTAGTTGTTTGTTTCTTTCTTTTCCTTACAATGCTTTCGTGGTACAAGGGTGAGTTTTAAACCAATATATGACATATCGGAAGAGTATTTACCATAAGCTATACCAAGATATTGATAGGAGATCTGATATCTTCCTTCTTTAACTATATTATCAAAATTATGGGAATAAATAAGGTCGGCCTTTATCAATAATGGTTTTGTTGCATAAATTACCCCTACTGAGCCAAACATATTTACGGAATTATATCTATCCTCCAAATGGTAATAACTCATGTAAGAGTTTCCATTATAGAGACTATAATTGTCTTTATTATTTCTAAAATGTACTGAGAGCTCTGCTCCTGCCTTAATTGCTAAGTATAAATTATTTGTTATTCGTTGTTTAAATGATACTCCAATAGGATATGTTAATGTGGGCTTGGAATGTTTTGTATTGAGATAATAGTTTATTTCTGCATCATTATTCATTCCATCTATGTTTTCATAATAAACATCAAATCTTTCTGTGGGGATAAAAGTAAAGTTGAATCCTATAAAACAAGATACTGGACTTGTGGCAAAGAGTTCATACTCAAATCCTATAATCGGGTTATAAGCATTAATGGGTATTATTCCTCTGTTTTCTTCATATATTTTGGGTGCACTGAGACGGTTTATTCCTATTGAAAATCCAAATGGTGAATAGTTTTTTAATTGTTCAAATTTGTTTTGAGCATTTATAGTGCTTGTTATTAGTATGCTTGCAATTATTAAAAGGATTTTCTTCATGCTATTTTCAATTAGTTACTTTTTAGAAGCTTAAACTAAGGTTTAGTCCAAAGGATGGTGAATAGGTTTGAGTTGCTGGTTGTGGTATGATTTTAATATCAGGATTTATGGAAAGTTTGGATTTCTTGTCTTTTGGATTGGTAAAACCATAGAATTGATTAATCTTCTTTGCATTTCGATTGGCATCCACAATTCCAACTATCCAACAAGTTGCCGCACTTGTAAAAGAGGCTAAGAAAATAATAGGATATATATGCTTTCCTATATGAAAATCATTATCTGGATAAAAATGTGGACTTCCTATTATAGCCATTGCCACTAATGCATCACTTACTATTTTCCATGTAATAAAGGCTTCTGCTTTGCTTTTCTGACCATTATAATATTGTCCTATGCCTGGATAGGCAAAAGAAAGAAGGGTTGCTATGGAAGGGTTTCTATATGTTGTTTTTGAGGTGTAAACTGAGTCAATGGTTTCAGTTTTTTCAAGTAAAGGAGCGTTTAAATCATCATTTCCTTGGGAGAATAAGTTATTTGAACAACCTAAACAAAGAATAATTGCAAATAGAATAATAAGTCTTCTCATAAGGATTAAATTATTAATTATTTCTGCAAATATACATTTATTTTAACTTCCAAACTCAATTTGGAAATTTTATTCTACTTATGAATTAGAATAGTATTTTTTAGAAGCTTAAACTAAGATTTAATCCAAAGGATGGAGAAAAGGTTTGAGTTGTAGGGCTAAGAGGTTGTGGTATTAGTTTCATGTCGGGATTTATAGAAAGACTTGTGCTTTTGCCAAATTGTAATTGGGGAAAACCTTTGTATTTATTTATTTTTCGTGCACTTCGATTAGCATCAATCAAACTTGCCACCCATACCAACGCAGCAAATGTTGAGATTTCAAAAGCTAATATAGGATATTCAGATCTTTCATTTATATCACTACTATTTTTAGCTTGGTAAATGGAATAAACAATCATTATATCAAACATGGCTTCAAATATAATCATACCTACTCCTTTTAATGTTTGACCATTATATATCTGCCCTAATCCTGGATATGCCAAAGAGTAAAGAGTTGCAGTTGCTGGATTTCTATATGACTTAGCTGTGGATATTGAAGAAGCTTTTTGTTCTTTTCCAAAAAGAATTTTATGGTATATATCTTCATGTTGAGAAAACAGTGTATTTGATAAAGCTGTGCTAAAAATTATTACACAAAGAATGATAAGTTTTTTCATAGTTTTTAAGTTATGAATTATTACTGCTATTAGAAGCTTAAACTTAGGTTTAGTCCAAAGGATGGTGAATAGGTTTGAGTTGTGGGAATATATGGTTGAGGAATGATTTTTATATCAGGATTTATGGAAAGTTTGGATTTCTTGTCTTTTGGATTGGTAAAACCATAGAATTTATTAATCTTCTTTGCACTTAAATTTGCATCAATCATACTTACTGCCCATGAGGTTACTGCACTTGTTAAAGAACCTAAAAACAAATAAAAATAACCTTCTCCTCTTCCATTTGATGAAAGAAAATTTTCTGAAATTCCATAAATACTAATAGCTATTAAAACATCACTTGCAATTTTCCACGTTATAAAAGCACCTCCTTTATTGGCTTGACCATTATACAATTGTCCTACTCCTGGATAAGCAAAGGAAAGAAGGGTTGCTTTATATGGTATTCTATATTTTGTGGCTGTGGATAAACTGGTGTCAACTTTGTCTGTGCCTGGGATTGGTGTGTATATTTCGTCGGAAACTTGTGAAAAAAGTTTATTGGTAGAACCTAAACAAATTGTAATTGCAAATAGTATAATAAGTCTTTTCATAATAGATTGAGGTATTAAATTATTTTTGCAAATATACATTTATTTTAATACCCAAGCTCTTTGTGGAAATTTTTATCTAATCTTTGTGGAAATAATCGTAAACAATTTTTGCTTTTGAGGCTCCAATTGCATTGGTAAGGTCTTCAAGGGAGGTTTGTGATATTTTTTTAACGCTTTGGAATTTAAGAAGCAGGTTTCTTGATGTTATATCCCCTATTCCTTCAATCTCGGTTAGCTGTGTGCGGAAGGTTGATTTGGAACGTTTGTTGCGGTGGTGGGTTATTCCAAATCGGTGGGCTTCATCTCTAATTTGCTGCAAAACTTTAAGGGTTTCACTTCTTCGGTCAAGATAAAGTGGTATGCTTTCGCCAGGGAAGAATATTTCTTCAAGTCGTTTGGCTATACCTATCATTTTAATTTTATTTTCAAGTCCTAATGCTTTCAGGGTTTCCTGTGCGGCACTTAACTGTCCCTTGCCCCCATCAACAACAATCAGGTCTGGCAATGGTTTTTCTTCTGCCACCAATCGTGAATAGCGACGGTAAACTACTTCCTGCATGGATGCAAAGTCATCGGCTCCTACAACGGTTTTTATATTATAGTGTTTATAGTCTCGGTTGGACGGTTTGGCATTGCGAAATACTACACATGCTGCAACTGGATTTGTTCCCTGGGTGTTGGAGTTATCGAAGCATTCAATTTGTCGTGGCAATACGTCCATTCTTAAATCCTTTTGCATGGTTTCCATTATTCTTGTTGCATGGCGTTCAGGGTCAAGAAGCATTGCTTTTTTAGATTTCTCTAATTTATGGAATTTGGCATTATGGAGCGAAAGGTCAAGGAGTTGTTTTTTATCACCTAATTGCGGCACTGTTTGAAGCACATAGTCCTCTGGCAAGTCTAACTTTATGGGTACAATTATTTCTCTGTCGTGCCAATCGAGTTTATCCCTGCTTTGCACGATGGCCGATGTGAACACTTCTTCAAAGGTTTCATCAAGTTTGCGTTGTACTTCTATACTGTAAGAAGAAATTACGTATCCATTAACTACCTTCATCATATTGAAATGTATGGAGTTTTCTCCTTCAACATATGCAAAGACTTCCACATTTTTTATTGTGGAGCTTACTACTGCACTTTTGGATTGGTAGTTCTCCAACATCATTATTCTTTCCTTAACGGCTTGTGCTTTTTCAAATTCAAGGGTTTGGGCATAGGTCATCATCTCCTGCTTCAAGTCTTTTAGGAGTATGGAGAAATCGCCTTTAAGCATATTTTTTACTGAGGATATTGTTTGGTTGTAGCTTTCTTTTGATTGAAGACCTTCACATGGTGCTTCGCATAGTTTGATTTGGTAGTTAAGACAGGCTTTGAATTTGTTTTGGAGTATGTTTTCCTCTGTTAAATTGAGGTTGCAGGTGCGATAGCGAAACATTATGCGGATTATATCCATCAGGTCTTTGAGGGCTCGATTGTTGGCATAGGGTCCAAAATAGAGTGAGCCATCTCTAACAAAGTTGCGTGTTTTGAATATCTTGGGGAAGGGTTCATTGGTTATTCGTACCCATGGAAAGCTTTTGTCGTCTTTCAGGAGTATGTTGTAGCGTGGTCGGTATTTCTTTATTAAATTGCACTCCAATAGCAGGGCTTCGGTTTCGGAGCCTAAATGGATGAGTTCAATGTTGTAGATTTTTCGAACTAAGAGTTTGGTTTTGGAGTTGAGGTTTGATTGGTTGTGAAAATATGATAATACCCTGTTCTTTAAGTTCTTTGCCTTACCTATATAGATTATGGTTCCCTTATTATCAAAATATTGATACACTCCTGCTGTGGAAGGTAGTGTTTGTAATATGGGTAAAAGCTTATCGTAATAAGGATTAAGATTGTCGGTCATAGGCCTTTTGCCTTTTTATTTCTCAACGTTATAATCCAATTCAGATTTCTTAACTTCTATGCCTATGTTTTTTAGTCCTGTTACTTCGTATTTTGAGCTATAATTGGAGATGATAAATTTATATTCTCCTTTTTCTGGGAATGTTAAGTATTGTTTTATTGGTTCTTTTATTTCAACAATATCGCCTAAATCACTTCCAATGAATTTTTCAGCATTGCGATCTTTTAACTGCACTGTATGAATGGTTTCTTTCTTCATGCCTGATGGTGAGATTATTCTTAGAATAAAACTAACTTCATCAACATTAATATCTTTTGTGTGAGTGAATGAAACATTTATATCATAAACATCTTTAAGGTTGGTGATTTCAATTTTTTCAAAACTAATATCTTTTCCTTTTTCTATTCTATCCCATTTTTGATTTGGGAATTCTATGGTGTTTTGATATACAAATTTATCTCCACATGAAATAAAGAAAACACTTAAAATGCCTAAAAGTAACGCAATGCTAAAAATTCTTTTCATAATTATTCTATTTTTGTGTTTTTAACCACTCTGATACGTTGTTTTCTATTCTTTGTGATAGGTTGTCAGCTTCTTTTCTTTGGAACTTCTCTCCTATTATGTTTTCGTATAGTTCTATATAACGTTCAGAAATTTGATTAATTATTTCAGGTGTCATTTCAGGCACTTTTTGTCCTTCCAAGCCTTGGAATCCATTTTCCATTAACCATTCTCTAACAAATTCTTTGGATAATTGTCTTTGTGGTTGTCCATTATTTTGACGTTCCTGATAGCCTTCCAAATAGAAATAGCGTGAAGAGTCTGGTGTGTGGATTTCGTCTATCAAATATATTTTTCCATCTTTCTTTCCAAATTCATATTTGGTATCAACCAAAATTAATCCTCTTTCTTTTGCTAATTCTTGTCCTCTTTGGAATAGTGCAAGGGTGTATTTTTCTAATTGTTCGTAATCTTCTTTTGAAACTAAGCCATGTTTAATTATGTCTTCTTTTGAGATATCTTCATCATGACCAATTGCTTCTTTGGTTGTTGGTGTGATTATTGGGTTTGGAAATCTGTCATTTTCTTTCATTCCTTCGGGTAGTGTAACTCCACAAAGTGAACGTTTTCCTTGTTTGTATTCTCTCCAAGCGTGTCCTGAAAGAAATCCTCTAACAACCATTTCAACTTTGAATGGTTCGCAAAGATGTCCTATTGTTACCATTGGATCTGGTGATGCTATTTTCCAGTTTGGAACAATATCTTCTGTTGCATTTAAAAATTTCTCTGCAATTTGATTTAAAACTTGTCCCTTGAAAGGAATTCCTTTTGGTAAAACTACATCAAAGGCTGAAATTCTATCAGAAACAACCATTACTAAAAAATTATCATCAATATTATATACATCTCTTACTTTGCCGATGTATAACTCCTTTTGTCCCTCAAACTTAAAGTTTGTTTTAACTAATGCTTCCATATAATATTATTGTTGTTTTTATTGTGCAAAGATAATTTATTTTTAAAGAAAAAAAACGATTAACTTCAATTTATCATATATTTTTGCTCATATTTCAAATAATTATAGTATGTTTGCAGTGCAATTAATATAATTCTTTATTATGAAGAAGAAATTTTTTTTAACTTTGGTTATCACTCTTGCTATTGTTTCAGGAGCTTATTCTCAACAACCTAAAAAAACCAACAAGGGTAAGAAACCTATTCCAAAGCCTCAAATATTAGAAACTCCACTTCCTGCAAGAAGTGCTGATTGTTTTTTTGCTGCACCACTTCAAATTGATGTCCCCTTTGGACCAACTGAGCCACCTCGTGGATATGGTTTTGTAAGTGAAATTGCAAAAGATGCCAAGACAAAGAATGTTTTTGATCAGGAACATAACTCTGTTTGGTATATTTTAACTATTCCTTATGATGGAAAGCTTTGCATTGATGTAACTCCAAAAGCAATTGCTGACGATTACGATATGTTGGTTTACAAATATACGAATAAGTATTTTTGCAATAGAATAATTGGAAATAAGGTTGCTCCTGTGCGTTCTGTTATGTCAGCAGGCAACACCGAAACAAAAGGTGTTACAGGAATTGGATTAAAGGGCAAATTGACTAATGTTCCAAAAACTTCAACTGCTCCTTATGCATCTTATATTGATGTTACAGCTGGTGAGAAATATGTTATTGTGGTTGATAACCTTGCAAGTGGTGGTTTAGGTCACACAATTCTTGCTACTGTCAACACTGAATTTGCACCACTTACTGTTCTTCCAATTGACAGTATCAAAAGAGAAAGAACAACAGCTGATATTCTTATTAAAGATAAAGAAAGCGATAATGTTATTTTGGAAAAACAAGATGCAGGTGCTCAATTAATTAAAATTCTTCCAAGAAAGAATTATACCATTACTCTAAAAAAAGATGGATATTTCAATTACAGAAGAGATGTTTCACATGCACAAGCTATTAAAGACTCTATCCTAACTGCTCGTTTGGTTCAAATAAAAGCTGGTTCAAAACTTCCAATTAATGGATATCTTTATTTTGATGTTGATGAGATGAACAATGTTACTCTCCTTCCTGAAAGCTATTCTGCTTTGGATGATGCGGTGAAAACTCTTCAAGAATATCCTCAACTTATTGTTGAAATAATTGGTAGAATACCAACAGAAGGATTTAGTTTAAGAAAAGATGCTGAAAACTCACGTTTAAGAGCTGAGGCTATTAAAAAATATTTAATTGGAAGAGGTATTTCAGAAACAAATCTTAAAACAAGAGGTTCTTATATTAAAGAACTTGAAACACAACTAATACAGCAAAAGAAAAGCAAGTCAGGCAGTGTTTTAACTCCAAATTGTGAGATTAAGATTTTAAAGACTCAATAAAGGGAGAGTTTGTTGAGGTATTTTTTATTAGTAAGGAGCTTAAAGACCCTAATGTCCTTAAAGACTTTAATGTACTTTTCATTATGATTAAGCATTAAAAACTCCTGAATTACTTTAAGAATAAAGTGTATTTTTTGGTTTATCTGCTAATAGGCCAATGGCAACTGAGGTTTTACCATTATTATCTTTTGAATAGGTCATTTCAATTCTATCTAACTCATCTAAATGGGAGAACATAAAAAATGAAGTCTGTTCATCAAAATCAGGTAAATCCTGTTCTGAATAGATTATTGTTTTTAAATATGCTCTAATTACTTCTGAAACCATTTCTACACTCTTTCCAGTATTAAGAGCTATTCTCTTAACTATATCTCCTGCATTAACTGTTACACTTTGATTTTTTTGAAGCATATCATAGAAACTTTTCATTACATCTTTTTCTTCAAAATCTTTTTCATCATTTCCCATAAAATAAAACTTAAAAGTTAATATATCTTTATAACGATATATTTTTAATTATTATTTCAATATAAAAAAATAAAGGGAGAAGATATTAATCAACTCCCTTCGCGGTTTTTCATAATTGGATAAAATCTACTCAGTTTGAAAAAACCGAAATTTAAACATCAAAATCAAATCTATTATAACTTAAAACATATTTACATAAAATCTATTTACCTAATCTGCTCTCAACTTCTTCTTTTGAAAGTTTTTTAGTACAGAAGAACCAATCGTAGCATTTAATGTTTTCATCCTTGCTTTCCATTCTTTCCTTAGCAACTCCACATGAACCTGCTGTTGGTACAATTACTTCATCTCCTGGACGCCAATCTGCTGGTAATGCCACATTGAAATTATCTACTGTTTGCAATCCAATTAAAACTCTCTTCAATTCGTCAAAGTTTCTTCCTAATGCAAGTGGATAATAAATAATTGCACGAATAATGTCTTGTGGGTCTATGAAGAAAACTGCTCTAACTGCTTTTGTGGTTGCTTCTCCCGGTTGAATCATTCCATATTTATTGGCAACTTCCATTGTTATATCTTCAATTAAAGGGAATTTTACTTCCATTCCTTTCATATCCTTATATTCAATTTTGTCCTTAATGGTTCTTAACCATGCAATGTGACTGTATAGTCCATCAACAGAAAGACCTACCAATTGAGTATTCAATGCTTCAAACTCTGGTGCCATTTTTGCAAAGGTCATAAACTCAGAAGTACAAACAGGAGTAAAATCTGCTGGGTGTGAGAAAAGGATTTTCCACTTTCCTTTATAGTCTTCTGGGAAGTTAATGTTTCCTTGTGTAGTTACAGCCTTAAATGAAGGTGCTTTGTCGCCAATTCTTGGCATTGAATTTACTATATTTGTTGTTTCCATTTTATTTTCGTTTTTTTATTATATCTTTTTTAATTATTTTCTGATGGCAAAATTATAACGAGTTTTTGTATTTACCAAACAGATATTTTCTATCTTTGCATCGACAAAAACGATTAGATATGACAATTCAACAATTAGAATACGTTGTGGCTGTGGATAAATACAGGCATTTCATTAACGCTGCAAAGGCATGCGATATAACTCAATCAACCCTTAGTGCTATGATTCAAAAACTCGAAAACGAGTTAGATGTAATAATTTTTGACAGAAATTCTCATCCAATTCAGCCAACAAATATTGGAGAAAAGATAATTAATCAAGCTAAGATTATTCTTTTTAACTCCAAGCAATTGATGGAGATGGTTATGGACGAAAGGAATAAAAGTGAAGGGCAAATTAAATTGGGGATTATTCCAACTGTTGCTACTTATATTTTACCAAAGCTTTTTAAAGAGGTTATGGATAAACATCCAAATATTAAACTAAACGTTACTGAAACTCAAACTTCCAATATTATCAAGCAACTTCATCGTGCTGAATTGGATATGGCTATTCTTGCAACACCTTTAAATGAAAGTGATTTATTGGAAATACCTATTTATTATGAAGAGTTTGTGGCTTATATTTCACCCTTAGATGATTTGTATAAAGAAAAAGAAATTAAGTCTTCATCAATGAAATTGGATAATATGTGGGTTTTGCAGGAAGGACATTGTTTCAGGAATCAGGTTTTGAATTTCTGCAAACGAGACTCCGACTTTAAGCCTAATTATGAGGCTGGAAATATTGATACATTGGTTAAGATTGTTGATAAGAATAAAGGTTATACAATAATACCTCAACTTCATATTGACCTTTTAACACAAGAACAGAAGAAAAATATTCGACCATTAGTTTCTCCTAAAATTGTAAGAGAGATTTCTATTGTAATTAGAAAAGATTATGTTAGAGAAACTCTTTTAAATCATATTGCAGAAATGCTTAAATCAATTATCCCTGAAAAGATGATTGATGAAAGATTAAAGAAATTTGCTATTAGGTTATAGGTTTTTTGTTGAGGTGTTGAGGCGTTGAGACGCAAGCGACTAAACAACTAAACAACTAAACAACTAAACGACTAAACAACTCAACAACTAAACTCTCTTAATACAAGCTCCTATTGCGTTTAGACGTTTGTCTATGTTTGAATAACCTCTGTCTATTTGTTCAATATTGTCTATTGTGCTTTTTCCTTGTGCTGAAAGAGCTGCAATCAATAGGGCTACTCCTGCTCTAATATCAGGTGAAACCATATTTACTCCTCTTAGAGGATAACGTTTTTCAAGCCCAATTACTGTTGCTCTATGTGGATCGCAAAGTATTATTTGAGCTCCCATATCAATTAGTTTATCAACAAAGAATAAACGGCTTTCAAACATCTTTTGATGAATAAGAACACTTCCTCTTGCTTGTGTTGCAACAACAAGGGCTATGGAGATTAAATCGGGAGTGAATCCAGGCCATGGTGCATCTGCAATGGTCATAATGGAACCATCCATAAATCTCTCTACTTCATAAATATCCTGAGAAGGAATATGAATATCATCTCCAATATGATCTATCTTTATTCCTAAACGACGAAAAACATCTGGGATAATTCCTAACTGCTGATAGTTTACATCTTTAATTGTTATTTCAGAACTTGTCATTGCTGCAAGTCCAATAAAAGAGCCAACTTCAATCATATCGGGTAATAGTCGATGAGTTGTTCCTTTCAATTCTTTTACTCCTTCAATAACAAGCAGGTTTGAACCCACTCCTGATATATTAGCTCCCATTCGGTTAAGCATTGAGCAAAGTTGGAAAAGATAAGGTTCGCAAGCTGCATTGAAAATTGTTGTTTTACCCTCAGCCATAACAGCACTCATAACAATATTGGCAGTTCCTGTTACGGAAGCTTCATCCAATAGCATATATGTTCCTTTAAGCTTTGTGGCTGTAATTTCGTAAGATGAAACCTTTTCATTAAAACTAACATCAGCTCCAAGCTTTTGAAATCCTATATAGTGAGTGTCTAAACGTCTTCTTCCTATTTTATCTCCACCAGGAATTGGATTGGAGGCTTTATGGAAACGTGCAAGCATTGGACCAACAATCATTATGCTTCCTCTTAGTCCTGTTGCCAGCTTGCAGTATTCGGGTGTTTGAATTAGGTCGAGGTTAACATTTTCTGCTTTAAAAGAATATTTCTCCTCTCCAAGCTTTTCTACCTTAACCCCAATATATGCTAATAACTCTATAAGTTTATTTACATCTCTAATATTTGGAATATTATCTATTATAACCTCTTCCTTTGTTAATAAAACAGCACAAATAACTTGCAGAGCTTCATTCTTAGCTCCCTGAGGAACAATATCTCCTTTGAGTTTATGTCCTCCAATAATTTCAAACTTACTCATATTTATTTATTATTTAGGATTATGATTATTTTTTCCGTTTGCAGCTGAGAAATGTTTGCCATTCTTTTGATTGTTCTTTGGCTTAATATACTTTTTCTTATTACTTCCAAGAATATTCTTTGTTGTGTTCAGTTTAAAGTCATCATGAAGTTTTAACTGTCCTTTTGATAGCTCTTCAAAATGTTTTAAGATTAAATCATCTTCAACTGAATCTCTATTCCATTGTAAATATGATTTCTTTAATTGTTGAGCTATAAGTGCAATCAATACCTTCTTTTCATCCCCATCTTCCATTTCAATAACTTTCTCAATCATATTCTCCAAAACCTTACCATAAGGGCCAAACTTAATATCACTATTCTTGTAACTTAAAGGTAGTGGTGGTGCAATAGTTTCTTGTCTTGAAGGCATTGGATAAGGTGAATCAACATCCAATTTAAAATCAGAAATTATGAAAAGATGATCCCATAATTTATGTTTGTAATCCACAATATTTTTTGCATCGGGATTTACATTATACATTGCAGTTATAATAAATTTCACATATGCATTTCGCATTTCCCTATCCTCAATGGTTAAAGCATAATCAACCATCTTTTGAACATTCCTGCCATATTCAGGTATCTTCAAGTCCTCTCTTTCTGTATTATATTCCATATATTTATTTTTTAATATCTCTGTTAGTCCACAGATTTTCACAAATTTCCTCAGATTTCTCTTTTTCTGATTTTTGCTTAACTGTGTTTATATGTAGACTATTTTATAATTAATCTGTGTAAATTTCTATTCTATTTTATTATTTCAATTTATCTGTGTTAATCTGTGCAAATCTGTGGACAGAAGAAACTACATCAATTTTAATTTTGCAAATCTAAGAACTAATTTTTTAATTCCAAAACCTGCAAAATTTACTTCTGCTTTTGTATCATCTCCTTTTCCTTCCAAAGCAAGGATTTTACCCTTTCCAAACTTATCGTGATAAACCTCCATTCCTTCTTCAAAAGCGTTCATATCAGTTACTGGTGTTCCTCCAATTGGTTTTGGAAGTGTGTCTATTTTCTTTAAATTTCGGTTAACACTAACAAAATCGGAATTGGAGAATGAAGGTGTTTTCAGCTTGGTTTTTTCTTTTAAATTATTATAATTCTCATTGAAATAATCCTTGTCTATATCTGCTAAAAACCTGCTTTCTTCATTGTATGCAATACTTCCATTTCTAAAACGCATTTGAGCGCAGGAAAGTGCTAATTCCTTTTTTGCTCTTGTCATAGCAACATAGAAAAGACGTCTTTCTTCTTCCATCTCAACCTGAGAACCTATACACATGGCACTTGGGAAAAGATTTTCTTCCATTCCTGCAACAAAGACATAAGAAAATTCCAATCCCTTAGCTGAGTGAATGGTCATAAGAGATACTGTATTATCATCATTCTTATCTCCCCTGTCTGTTTCGCTTAAAAGACTTGTTTGCTGAACAAAAATATCTAATGTTTTATTTCTAAGAGCAATCTCCTCTCCTGTTTGTTCGTCCAATATCATTTCATCTTCTGACTCAACAAATGCTTGAATGGCACTTATCAATTCATCAATATTATCCAATTTATCTTCAACAGCAGGATCGGCCTCATTCTTTAAAGTTGTTACTATATTTGATTTAGCAATAATATTAACTCCAAGCTCATAAGCATCAATCTTATCTTTTTCAATTGTGAAAGCTTGAATCATTGTAACGAAATCAATAATACTTTGTTTGGTTCTGGGAGTAAGTTGTATTTTATCAATATGATTTAAAGCAGCATGAAACAAAGATACATTTTCTTCATTGGCTAATATTTTCAGTTTATTTATGGATGTGTCGCCAATTGAACGTGCAGGATAATTGATAACTCTTAAAAAAGCTTCATCATCCGAATTATTCACAACCAAACTAAAATAAGCCAAAATATCTTTTATTTCCTTTCTTCCATAAAATGAAATACCACTGAAAATTCTATAAGGAATATTCAAAAAACGAAGATTTTCTTCCAAAACACGTGATTGTTGATTGGTTCTGTAAAGAATTGCAAAATCCTTATAATCGGCATCTTCTTCACGTATTCTATCTCTAATGGTATTACAAATCCATTTTGCTTCATCCTTATCGGAATCAGATTTGCAGAAATTAATCTTCCTTCCCTCTCCATTATTTGTCCAAACCTTTTTCTCAATTTTTTTGGAATTGCGACTAATAACGCTATTTGCAGCATTTACAATATTGCTTGTTGAACGGTAGTTTTGTTCAAGTTTAAAGAGTTTAGCATCTGGATAATCCTTTTGAAAATCCAATATATTACGAATATCTGCTCCACGAAAAGCATAAATTGATTGGGCATCATCACCTACCACACAAATATTTCTGTATCGAGCTGAAAGCTTTTTAACAATATAGTATTGGGCAAAATTTGTATCCTGATACTCATCAACCAATATATATTTAAACCTTTCCTGATACTTTAAAAGCAAATCATTTTGATCTCTAAGCAAAACATTCATATTAAAAAGCAAATCATCAAAATCCATAGCCATATTCCTTCTCAAACGATGATTATACTCTTGATATATTTTAGCAATATATGGTCTTGAATTTGCTCTGTCTTCCATCATCAACTGCTCATTATCCATATAAGCCTGTGGAGAAATTAAACTGCTCTTTGCTGCTGAAATTCTATTTAAAAGATAAGATTTGTTATATAGCTTATCATCCAAATTAAAATCCTTAACAATGGCACGAATAACTGATTTAGAATTTTCTGTATCGTAAATTGTAAAAGAATTCAAATAACCCAATCTTTCAGCCTCAATACGAAGAATTTTAGAAAAAATTGAGTGGAAAGTACCCATAAAAATATACTTAGCATTATCCCCAACCAAGTCCACAATTCTCTCTCTCATTTCGTTAGCTGCTTTATTGGTAAAGGTTAAAGCCAATATATTATGAGGATTAACCCCCTGTTGAATCAAATAAGCAATCCTGTAAGTTAAAGTTCTGGTTTTTCCACTACCTGCACCAGCAATAATCAAATTAGGTCCTTCAACACTCTCACAAGCCAATCTCTGCTCAGGGTTCAAATCTTCTAACAACATCTTTATAAAGCAATTATTTATAATAATACACTAAAATTAATCTTCAAAGATAATAAAAAAAATACACATGGAACAAATGAAATTGGTAAGTCAGTGAATCAGGCGTTTATTAATGATTAATGATTAATGGGAAGGACATTAAGGTTTTTAAGGTCTTTAAGGTCATTAGGGTCTTTAAACTCACTAAACCTCAAATAACAATAAAAAAAGAGCTCTCAATTGAAATTTTTTTCTTATATTTGCAAAAGAAAATCGAATTAAGGTTAATTAAAGACTATTTATATAAAAGTCTCCTTTCAAAACAAAAAACCTTTCAATCTAAAACATATTAAAAAAAAGATGTACATCTTTTATAGTGAAAGATGCACATCTTTCATGTCAAATGATGTGCATCTTTTGAGTAAAAAGTCGCCGTATAATTAGTTTTATACTTCGTTTTTATGAAAATATATCAAGACTTTACAAAAATATATCAAGGCTTTATAAAAATATATCGAGACTAATTTTCTTTCCTATTTATTCTTATTGCTAAAAAATACAGTCCTATTGTTAGAATTAGAGACAGGGCGAAAAGAATTGGAGTGTAAATATAGCCAGTTTGAGTTAAGTTTGTTTCTATTATTTTTGTATTGAAAAGATAGTAGCCCATTACTATAATTAGGTTGTTAAAGAAATGATAAACAATTGGCACTAATACGTTTTTACTTAACACATAAAGATAACCTAAAAACATTCCCATTATTACTCTTGGAAAGAAAGAAAAGAGTTGAAAATGTATTAAACTAAACAGTATTGAGGTTAAGAATATTCCAATAAACTTATTTCTAAAAAGATTAATCATTGATGTTTGCAAAGCTACTCGAAAGAAATATTCTTCCAACAGGGCTGGTATTAGAGCAAGGACAATTATATTCAAGATTAAATTTGAGGTTGATGTATCTTGCATAAATTTCTCCATAACTCTTTGAGCATTTTCTTCCATTAGTCTAAAACTCTCTTCTCCCTGGAAATGCCAAGAGTTGTTCCAAATATTTATTCCATCAATCAATGGCATTGAAACAATTAGAAGTCCTATGGCTATTAGTATATAGTATTTTATATTCTTACTTTGGAAACTTATATTCTTATATGTTGTGCCTTCAAACATTAATGACCACAAGAGTGGAGCCATTCCAAACATTATGATTTGCGAAAGTGCTTGTGAGGCTAATGAGGGAAGAGATGTTATGCTTAAAATAAATGATGCAATTGAGGTAAATACCATAAATATGCATATAAGCATCATTAACTTAACAAATGGCTTTGATTCCTTAAAGTAAAAACTGTATTTTTTCATTTTTTGTTTGTTTATCTATTCTTCTTCTTTTCAATTTCCATTGCCTTAATTTCTTTTTTTATTTTAGCATCTTGTTCTTGTTCCAACATATAAGTAGCATCAATTCTCAGGGCTTCTTCTAATGGTTTATTCCATTTTTTTGCTTTTTCCTTTACTGAGTAAAACCATTCAGGGTTTCCCTTAATCAAGTCAATATAATATTCAATTCTAATTTTCTTTTCTTCCTGATTAATATCTGGTGAATAAGAAGCATAAAGTCTTTCTATAAAACGAAATCCCAAGTCATAAAGATTTTGTTCGGTTTGGAAAATTATTATAATATCAAATTTATCAATAATATTATTCATATCAATAAACATTGGATCTCTCTGAACAATTTTACCATTTTCATATAATTCAGGGTAAATTATTCTATTATAATACCAGTATTCTCCTCTGTCAAACACATCTCTTCCCATTCCCCAAGTGTACATTCCCCAATAGAAACTATCTCCCACAACCAAAAGTCGAGGTCCTTTTTTATGCGGTTTAGTTGAGTCAATATAAACATCAGGATAGGCTAATTGTAAATCATCATTTTGCCATTTTAGATTTAATGGGTCAATCATATCTCTATCGGTGAATTGTGGAGTGTGAGTTATAGTTAATTTATGATGTTTTACTTCTGGAAGATTCCAATTATATTGTCTGTTCATATAATTGATTAATGAATCCATAGCAAGATATTCACCATATTTTGTCCAGTGAATTCCGAACTTATTCATTAGTGAATATTTCGATTTTTGCTTTTGAGACATAAACCATGCACTAAAATCTATATAAGGAACATTGCTTTTGTTTAATTGTTTGGCTAATTCTTCATAGTTGTTTTTTCCTTTCTTTTGAATTAAATATCTCTCTGGAACATATTCCGAAAAGTATCTAACCTTTGAAGGAGCTAAAACAACAAAAATCTTTTTATTTAATGAATTAAGGGTATCTAAAACCTTTTCTAATTTAACAATCTTCAATCCTATTTCTTCATCTCCTACATAATCATTTCCCAAATAGGAATTGAGGTGTTTTATATCAAAAAGATAATCATCCTTTCCTAAAATAATATTTTTGTTTGGAGAAGTTGCTAAAAGACTATAATTAATTTGATTGTATAATCTAACAAATAGGGTTCTAAAACCAGTATGTTCTGGTCTATATTTCTCTTCAAAAATTTGATAACTCCCATCAAACCAATTAGCATTATTAAATATTGGTTTTAGAGCAGGAACAAACTCTCCTTTTAATGGTTTTTCATTATAAAATGGACGAATATTTTGAATTAATGGCAAAAAAAATACTCCCATTAACCCAATAAACAAAATATATTTTATTAACTTATCTTTTTTCACTCTTAACTTTTTTTGTTTATCCACAGATTTTCACAAATTTTCTCAGATTCTCTTATATTTT
The DNA here is from genome assembly GCA_002423895.1 of Bacteroidales bacterium UBA5515. GTDB lineage: Bacteria > Bacteroidota > Bacteroidia > Bacteroidales > P3 > UBA10566. The sequence continues at coordinate 36,584 of DIOL01000005.1, forward strand.
ATTTGTGTTAATCTGTGGACAAAAAACACTAAATTTGAACCTTCGAGCAGAATCGAACTGCCATCTTCTGAACCGGAATCAGAAATTTTATCCATTAAACTACGAAGGTTTATTTATTTATACTTCTTTTTCAAATATTCTCTTGCCATAAATTCTGCATCTCTTTCAATTGCTTCATAAAGTGATATATTATATTTGTCAGCTTTTTTAAGAATATCTTTTTCCCATTTTTCGTCTTGTGCTATTAGCATTTTATATTTTTCTTTTTGACGCAAAAGTTCATTCTCATACTTAGGATAGGAAGTGAATATATAGTGCAAATCATCAATTATTTGTATTGGAGCGGAATGAAGGTTTGATTCAGTAAAAATTATAATTATTGTTTTATTTTTTTCTATCTCTTTTTTAATATCATCATAATAGGCAATAGACTTAAATTCTGGCAAGTGAGTTTTAACTTCTTTCATATAGTACCAAAACTCACAGTTATCAAAAACCATATTTAAAAGTCCAAATTCATTCATTCCAAAGAAATAGCTGTCTCCTATTGTAAGTACTTTAAGTTTATCCTTATTCACTGTATCAAACTCAAATTCCAATCTTGGTGTTGGTTTATTTGGAATATCTCTTATGCAGTTAACCATCTTTTCCACCTCATCATCAGTTCCCTGCATTTGATTGGAAACATTTATTTTCTTAACTTTTATCCTTGTTAAATCAATTGAATATTTTTTGTCAAGATAGTTTGTTAATGAATCAACAGCCAAATAACATGCATAATGTCCCCAATGAACACTTGCATTTGGAAAAAGCTCATATTTTGTTTTTCCTTTTAAAGAAAGAAACCATGAATTGAAATCTAAATACTCAATACCGTATTTCTTAAATGAACTGATATATGCTTGATAGTTTGTAGGTTTTCTTTGAATTAATGAATATCTCAATGGGAAGTATTCGGGATAGTAAGCCCCTTTGCCTGGTGCCATAATAAAAATTAAATCAATGCCTTTCTTTTTGAGAGAATCCTTAACAACGGAGAGTTTCATTATTGTTGAATCTATCTTTTCCTTTCCTTGAAAGTCAATTCCCAAAGCAGAGTTTACATAGCTGTCGGTGTAAAGAAAATTATCTTTCCCAACAATTATATTATGTGCACTTGCATTTCCAAGAAATGTATATCTGAATTGATTGCTAAATCGAATAAAGAAATCAGAAAATCCAGTTTCTTGTTTAAGGGCTCCTTCCAATCGTTTTTGATATTCCAAACTATTGAAAATATGTGTTGAAAAATAAGGCATGCTTTTCTTTTCATAATAGCCTCCCAGCTTGCCATTTTTATATCCTAAAAAAGAAAATATCATTGGCAATGAAATAACTATTGTCAAAAAAACAAAGAGTATATATTTAATCCTTTTACTTAGCATTTATTTTTTTAATTCTTTTTCAAATATTCCATTGCCATGTATTTTGCATCAATATCTATTGCTTCTTCTAATGACATACCATTCTTTTTTGCTTTTAATTCCATGTCTTTTAACCATTGTTTATTATTTTTAATTGCTATGGTATATTTCCTTACATAGTGTTTAAATCCATCATTATATTTAGGATTTTTACAATAGAAATAATATAGTTTTCTAAAAAAAGATGTTGGAGAAGTAGATAATGTTCCATCTGTCATAACAATTAGGAGGACATCATGCTTTTCTATTTGTTCTTTTACATTATCATATTCTACAACGTATCTTATTCCTGTTTGGCTATTTGGTTTATCTACCTCATCAAAATAAAACCAAAATTCACTATCATAAAACACAGACCTGTTTAAACCCAAATCACTTAACCCATAGAAATAACTATCACCTATTGAAAGTACCCTTAATTTATCATTACCCGTTGAATCTACCTTTAATTCAAGATTTGGCATTGGATAATCAGGAATATTTTGCATTACATTCATTAATTTTTCAACATCATCATCAGAACGCATCATCTTAGTTGATTCTTTAACATTAGAAATCTTTAATCTCGGCAGGTTAATTGTATATTTTTTATCTAAATAACTTGTTAGTGAATCAATTGCTAAATAACAGGCATATTGTCCCCAATGTACACTTGTGTTTGAAAATAATCTATACTTTGTTTTTCCTTTTAAAGAGCATAACCATGAATTAAAGTCTAAATAATTAATATTATGCTTATAAAACTCTTTACTATATTTTTCATAGTTTGTGATTTCAGGCTTTAATCTTGAATAAAATTCGGGGAAATATTCTGGATAAAAACTTCCCTTACCGGGAGCAACCATTATTATTAAGTCTACTCCTTTGGCTTTTAAAGAATCTCTTACCTGTGCCAACTCTTTTACCACCAAACTAATTGTGTCTTGTGGCACAGTATCTCTTCCTAAATATGAATTAATATAATAATCGTAATAAAGATAATTATCCTTACCTACTATTACATTATTTACATTTGATGATTTAAGAAATGTGTATCTAATCTGGTTACTAAACTTTATAAAGAAATCAGCAAAAGCTATTTGTTGTTTCCCGTATTTCTCTAATATATTTTGAAATTCTAATGAATTAAAGGCTTTAAATGATATTTCAGGCTTTTGTATTTTTACATAATAGCCTCCCAGATTACCATTTTTGTAACCAAAGTATTGGGAAATCATTGGAGTAAACAAAAGAGCTATTAAAAGTATAAACAAAAACCTTTTCATGTACATGTTCCCTAAAATCTAAAATATATAAAAGGATTGAAGTCGGAAGAGATAATAAAGGATATGGATAAAAGAAGTAAGATAAGAGATAATAAAGAAAGGATAATATGTTGTTTTGTGTTATAAAGTTGTTTTTGGAAGAAGAAATCGTTCAGCTTTTGACCAAATTTAAACTTAGTGATAAAGGCAAAGAAAACTGCAATTAAGATTATTCTTATAAAATCAGGATTTGGTAAAAACACATTTCCACCTGTGAAAGAGAATAATTTACCAATATAGGTAAAAGCAAAAGGTAAACTGTCCGAGCGGAACAAAACCCATCCTATCATGACAATTATAAAGGTTAGCAAGTTTGAAAGGAAACCTCCCATCTTGTTTAATACTTTCAAGAGAAACATCTTATCCAAAACTAAGAATAATCCATGAAAAGCTCCCCAAGCAACAAAATTCCATGATGCACCATGCCAAAGTCCAGAAATAAGGAATACTATCCATAGGTTAAAATACATCTTTCTCTTCCCTACTCTATTTCCTCCAAGTGGTATGTATAAATAATCCTTCATAAAACTTCCAAGAGTCATGTGCCAGCGTCTCCAAAATTCAGTAATACTTTTTGAAGTATAAGGAAGATTGAAGTTTTCAGGGAAATTAAGTCCCATCATCAATGCAAGACCTATTGCCATATCGGAATAACCTGAGAAGTCAAAATAAATTTGGAAGGTATAAGCAATTATTCCAAGCCAAGCATTGGGTGTACTGAGAGTTAGAATATCTCCATTAAATATTGCATCAGCTTGTGCAGCCATTATATTTGCTATCAATACTTTTTTGGCAAGTCCAATGGCAAAACGATAAAAACCCAATAGTTTATCATCAATGGTTTCATTTCTTGATGCAATTTGGTCAGCTATGGTATTGAAACGGACAATTGGCCCTGCTATCATGTGAGGGAATGCCATTATATAAATTGCATATTCACTTAGTTTCTTGAACGGCTTGTGAACATTTCTATATGCATCAATTATATAGGTTATGGAGTGAAATGTATAAAAAGATATACCTATTGGCAAAGCAATCTCAATCCATTTCATAGGCTTTAATCCAAAGCAAGAGATTAGAGTGTTCACACTGTCAATAAAGAAATTAGCATATTTGAAATATCCAAGTAAGCCAAGATTCAGGATAATTGCTAATGTTGTGAATATTCTTTTTTTCTTAGTGCTTTTAGCTTCATAGAGTTCTCTTACGAAAAAGAAGGTAAGGATAATTGCTCCTAAGATTACAAAAAGAAATTTTGGTGCTCCCCAAGCATAAAAACCAATACTTGCCAATAAAATAACATAATTCTTCCAACTTTTTGGAACAATATGATAAATCAAAAGAAAAACGGGAAGAAAGTATAATAAGAAAAGCGTGCTACTGAAAACCATTCCTAATTATTATTTGTTTATAAATTCTTATTTTTATTATTTAAGCTTACTGGGTTTATGAACAACAGCAAGACCTCCTTCGGCAGTTTCCTTGTAAAGAGAAGGAAGGTCTTTTCCAGTTAGCTTCATTGTTTCAACCACCTTATCAAAAGAAACAATATGTTTACCATCAGACATCATTGCATATAAGTTTGCATCCAATGCCCTAAGGGCTGCAAAAGCATTTCTTTCAATACATGGCACTTGTACCAATCCACAAATAGGGTCACAAGTTAATCCCAAGTGGTGTTCCAAACCCATCTCTGCTGCATATTCAATTTGTTGTGGTGTTCCTCCAAAAAGCTGATTAGCTGCTGCTGCTGCCATTGAGCAGGCTGAACCAACTTCTCCCTGACAACCTACTTCTGCACCAGAAATGGAAGCATTAAACTTAATGGAGTTTCCAAAAATACCAGCAGTTGCTAATGCCCATATAATTTGTTTATCAGAAAAACCATGCTCCTTACTTAAATGATAAAGCACAGCAGGCAAAACTCCCGATGAGCCACAAGTTGGAGCAGTTACAATCAAACCTCCCGAAGCATTATGTTCTGAAACAGCCAAAGCATAGGCTTGAACAGAGGTACGACCAATTAATGAGCTTTTATAACTCTTTGACTTGGTGTAATAGGACATAGCTTTTCTCCTCAAATGCAATCCTCCTGGCAATACTCCTTCTTCTTGCAAACCATCTTCAACAGATTGTTTCATTGTATGCCATATTTTGGTTAAATATTCCCAAATATCTTTTTCTTCATATTTCTCAACGTATTCCCAAAAGGTTAATCCTCTTTCATTTATATAATGTAGAATTTCGGAAATATTCTTATGTGGATATATATGAAATTCTTTTAATTCAGTATTTTCATCAGCAATTTTGCCTCCTCCAACACTATAAATTATCCAGTCTTCAATCAATTTTCCTTTTTCATTATAAGCCTCAAACTTCATTCCATTTGGATGAAAAGGTAGAAATGTTTCAGGAGCCCATAAAATGGTTGTTTTCTCTTCCGAAAGAACACTAATAATAGCTTGATCGGTTAAGTGTCCCTTTCCAGTTGCAGCCAAAGAACCATATAGTGTTACCTGATATGACTTGGCATTTGGATTTTTCTTTAAAAACTCAATAGCCGCATTTTTTGGACCAATTGTATGCGAGCTTGAAGGACCATTACCAATCCTATAAATTTCCTTTATACTTTCCATAATTCAATTATATTAACTTACAAAAATACATAATTTATTTCCTTCAATGGAATAAATGCAAAAAATAGTTGAAACTATACAACTTAAACATAACTTTTCTACAAAAAATCAAATTCCATTTCTAACTCCTTATTCTAATTTATTAACTCCTTATTCTAATTTACTGAAATAAGGTTTTATTTTACTGAAACGCTGTTTTAATTTACTAACTCTTTACTTTAAAAAATTCTTTCTTTACTTTAATTTACTATAACAAGGTTTTATTTTGATATAAGCTGTGATTTCTTGATAAGGCAAGCCAAATATACAGAATTATTGTCCCCAATATTGTTGTAGATTTATAGAAATGATATTATTTTTGATGTTAAATTTAAATGGAGCTGAAAGCTTATTGAATATATTTAGTAATTATTTTCCTATAAATCTTCCATATCTTGGTATTAATCGTTAAAAATTTCCCAAAACTTAATTTATTATCTAACAAAAGCTTCAATCAAGACACAATATTTGCTTTTTTGATTTATTTATTAAATATTTTTTTACTGCATTTATTTTTGTAAGTTTGCAGTGTTCAAAAATAATCAATCTGATTATAATAACATCAAGAATAAATTTTAAAAAAATATTGTATGAAAAAAACATTACTAATTTTTCTCACGCTTATTATGTCGATAAGCATAGGCGCAAAAGCTGAAAACTTCTCGGCGGTTTATAATGGAAAAACGATCTATTATAACATTACTTCATCTACTTCACCCAAAACGGTTGAAGTAACATTTAGAGGTAATTATTACTCGTCTTATCATAATGAATATTCGGGAGATGTAACAATCCCAGATTCTGTTTTTTATAATGGAAATTATTATAAAATTACTTCGATTGGGGGCACTGCTTTATATCGTTGCCCTGAATTAACTTCAATTACAATTCCAAACTCTGTTACTT
>DIOL01000005.1:43073-48625 GCA_002423895.1 Bacteroidales bacterium UBA5515
TCCAAACTCTGTTACTTCAATAGAAAGTAGTGCTTTTAATGCTTGCTCTGGATTAACCTCAATAATAATTCCAAACTCTGTTACTTATTTGGGGAATAGTGCTTTTAGGGATTGCTCTGGTATAACTTCAATTACAATTCCAAGTTCAATTACATATGTTAATGAATATGCTTTTTCTGGTTGCAGTAGTTTAACTTCAGTTACAATTCCAAATACAGTTACTTATATCGGAAATAGTGCTTTTAGATTTTGCAGTAGTTTAACTTCAATTACAATTCCAAACTCTGTTACTTCTATTGATTTTGCTGCTTTTCATGAATGTTCTGAATTAACCTCAATTACAATTCCAAATTCTGTTACTACTATTGGCGAAGCGGCTTTTGCATATTGCCCTAAATTAACCTCAGTAATAATTCCAAATTCTGTTACTTCTATTGGTAAAAATGCTTTTACTGGATGTATTGAATTAACCTCAATAACAAGTAATGCAATAAATCCTCCTACTATTCAAAGCAATACTTTTTATAATGTTAATCGTTCAATACCAGTTAATGTTCCTTGTGGTCGTATTTCATCATATCAATCAGATACAAATTGGAATACTTTTACAAATATCATTTCTGGGGATAAACGTGATACAATTTATGCAACTATACTTAATGGACAATCATATACTCAAAATGGATTTAATGAAAACATTTCTGGTTTTTACAACGATACTTTACAAGCTATAAATGGTTGCGATAGCATAATTACTTTAAAATTATCAGTAGTTGATAAGTTTAGTGTTGTAAACAATGATGGAGATACTATATATTATAAACTTACTACTACTGCTGCTCCTTATAAAGCTGAGGTTACTTTTAAAGGGGATTCTTATTCTTCTTTTAGAGATGAATATATTGATACAATCAATATTCCTTCATCTGTAATGTTTAATGGAGTAAATATTGATATTACCTCTATTAGAACAGACGCTTTTAATAGTTGTAACAGATTAAAATCAATCACTATTCCAAATTCTGTAACTTCTATTGGTGATAGAGCTTTTGAAGTATGCCAAAATTTGACTTCTGCAATAATTCCAAACTCTGTGACTACTATTGGTAGTAATGTTTTTTTTGGTTGTTGGTCTTTAAGATCAATTGCTATTCCTAACTCTGTTACTTCTATTGGAGGAGGTGCTTTTATGAATTGTAGCGGACTAACATCAATTACACTTCCAAATTCTATCACTTCAATTGGTGATTTTACTTTTAAAGGTTGTTCGGGATTGACTTTAATTACAATTCCAAATACTGTAACAAGAATTTATGAGTATGCTTTTAATGGTTGTAGCGGATTAACCAATCTAACAATTCCAAACTCTGTTACTTCTATTGGTAGAGAAGTTTTTAAAGGTTGTAGCGGGCTAACTTCAATAATTCTTCCTGATTCTTTGAAATCAATTAATATGAACACTTTTCAAAATTGTTCTGGATTGACTTCAATAACACTTCCAAATACTCTTACTACAATAGGTTCTGATGCTTTTTCAGGTTGTAGCAGGTTAACATCAATAAATATACCAAATTCTGTGAATTTGATTTACCAAAATGCTTTTTATGGTTGTAGTAGTTTAACATCAATAAATATACCAAAAAACATAACCACTCTTGGTACTGAAGTTTTTAGTGGATGTACTGCATTAACCTCAATAACAAGTAATGCAATAAATCCTCCTACTATTCAAAGCAATACTTTTAATAATGTTAATCGTTCAATCCCTGTTTATGTACCTTGTAATATATCTTCTTATCAAACTGCAACAAATTGGAATACTTTTTCAAATTTTATTTCAAACGGAACTACTCAATATGGTGATACAATATATGCTACAATTCTTCAAGGACAATCTTATACAGAAAATGGATTTAATAAAAACATTTCTGGTATATATAATGATACTTTACAAACAGTAAGTGGTTGCGATAGTATAATTACTTTAAATTTATCTGTTGTTGATAAGTTTAATTTAGCAAATAATGATGGAGATACTATTTATTATAAACTAACCACTACTGCTACTCCTTATAAAGCTGAGGTAACTTATAAAGGAGATTCATTTAATTCATATATAAATGAGTATTTTGACACAATTAGCATTCCTTCATCTGTAATGTTTAATGGAGTAAATATTGATATTACTTCTATTGGAGATTTCGCTTTTAATGCTTGTAATAGATTAACTTCAATAACTATCCCTAATTCTATGACTTCTATTGGAGAAGAAGCTTTTTATAATTGCGATGGTTTAACATCATTAATTATACCAAACTCTGTTACTTCTATTGGAGAAGGTGCTTTTGAAAGTTGTAGTATATTAAGATCAATTAATATTCCAAACTCTATTACTTCAATTAGTGAGAATACTTTTCGTCTTTGTCGTAGTTTAACTTCAATAACAATTCCAAGCTCTGTTACTTCTATTGGAAATATGGCTTTTTACGGTTGTAGTGGTTTAACTTCAATAACGATTCCAAATTCTGTTATTTCTATTGGTCAAGAGGCTTTTTCACATTGTAGTGGATTAACTTCAATAACGATTCCTAACTCCATAACATCAATTAATAGTGATGTTTTTGAAAGTTGTACTGGATTGACTTCAATTAATATTCCTAACTCTGTAACTTCAATTGGAGAATCGGCTTTTGAAAATTGCACTGCATTAACTTCAATAACAATTCCTAACTCAGTGACATCAATAGGAGATTATGCTTTTGGAGATTGTATTGGATTAACATCAATTAATTTATCAAATTCACTTACTTCCATTGGTGTATATGCTTTTGGAGGTTGTAGTGGGTTAACATCTCTGACTATTCCAAGCTCTGTGACTTCAATTGATGAAGCGGCTTTTTATGATTGTAGTGGTTTAACTTCAATTACTATTAATGCTATAAATCCACCTGCCACTAATAATTATACATTTGAAGATTTTAATTTTTCAATTCCTGTTTATGTTCCATGTAATTCACTTTCATCTTATCAATCTGATCCAAATTGGAATAGTTTTACAAATATGATAGGTATAAAAAACATAATATTTGTTGATACAACTATTTGTTCAGGAGATTCAATAAATTATTATGGAACAAATATTGATTCAGCAGGTGTTTATTATATTGTAAATGGTTGTGACAGTATTATTTTAACTTTAAACACTAATCCTTCTTATAATGATACTATTTTTGCTGAGATTTGTCAAGGCAGTTCTTATACTTTAAATGGATTTAATAGAAACCTATCTGGCTTCTATACTCAAAATCTTCAAACATCAATGGGTTGTGACAGTATTGTGAATCTTAGCTTAACTGTTAATCCTGCTCTTAGGGATACTATATTTGCAGAGATATGTCAAGGTCATACTTATAATCAATTCGGATTTAATGAAAGTGCTGCTGGATTCTACACTCAAAATCTACAAACTGAAAATGGTTGTGACAGTATTGTTAATCTTAGTTTAACTGTTAATCCTGTTTACAGGGATACTATTTTTGCTCAAATTTGTAGAGGAGAAGTATATAATCAATTTGGATTTAATGAAGATAGTGAAGGGTTCTACACTCAAAACTTACAATCAATTAAAGGTTGTGACAGTATAGTAAATCTTAGTTTGAAATATAATTCATATTATAATGGTACAATGTTTGTTGAATTATGCGAAGGAGAATCATATAATGCATTTGGATTTAATGAAGATGAAACTGGTTTTTATACCCAACATCTTTATACAATAGCTGGTTGTGACAGTATTATGAATCTAATTCTTGTAATTCAACCTAAATATAATGATACAATTTTTGCTGAAATTTGTGAAGGAGATGTTTATAATCAGTTTGGATTTAATGCATCTACTGCTGGAATATATACTCAAAATCTTCAAAGTTATTTTGGTTGTGACAGTATAGTAAATTTAGTATTATCTGTTAACCAACCTACAATTACTAATCTTACTGCTGAAATTTGTCAAGGTGAAACTTATACTCTTAACGGATTTAATGTTTCTACTGCTGGGTTACATACTCAAACATTACAAACTTATAAGGGTTGTGATAGTATTGTTAATCTTACACTAACTGTTAACCAACCTACAACAACAAACCTTACTGCTGAAATTTGTCAAGGGGAAACTTATACCTTAAATGGTTTCAATGTTTCTTCTGCTGGTTTACATACTATAAATCTTCATTCTTATAAAGGTTGTGACAGTATTGTTAATCTTACTTTGACTGTTAACCAACCTGCTATCACTAATCTTTCTGCTGAAATCTGTCAAGGGAAAACTTATACTTTAAATGGATTTAATGTTTCTACTACTGGTTTACATACTCTAAATCTTCAAACTTATAAGGGTTGTGATAGTACAGTTAATCTCACACTAACTATTAACCAACCTGCTGTTACTAATATTTCTGCTGAAATCTGCCAAGGAGAAACTTACACAGACAATGGATTTAATGTTTCTACTGCTGGATTACATACCTTAAACTTACAAACTTATAAGGGTTGTGATAGTATTATTAATCTTACACTAACTATTAACCAACCTGCAACTACTAATCTTACTGCTGAAATTTGTCAAGGTGAAACTTATACTTTAAATGGATTTAATGTTTCTACTGCTGGTTTACATACTCAAACATTACAAACTATTAAAGGTTGTGATAGTATTGTTAATCTAACACTAACTATTAATCAACCTGCTATTACTAATCTCACTGCTGAAATCTGTCAAGGTCAAGCATATAATCAAAATGGCTTTAATGTTTCAACTGCTGGATTACATACTCAAACATTACAAACTTATAAGGGTTGTGATAGTATTGTTAATCTTACTTTAACTGTTAATCAACCTGCTATAACAAACTTAACTGCTGAAATCTGTCAAGGTGAAACATACACAGACAATGGATTTAATGTAGGTACTGCTGGTTTACATACTCAAACACTTCAAACTATTAAGGGTTGTGATAGTATTGTTAACTTAACTTTAACTGTTAATCAACCTGCTTTTACTAATCTTGTTGCTGAAATCTGTCAAGGTGAAACTTATACTTTAAATGGATTTAATGAAGATGAAACTGGTTTTTATACTCAAACATTACAAACTGCTAAGGGTTGTGATAGTATTGTTAACTTAACTTTAACTGTTAATCAACCTGCTGTTACTAATCTTACTGCTGAAATTTGTCAAGGGGTAACCTACACAGACAATGGATTTAATGTTTCAACTGCTGGTTTACATACTCAAACATTACAAACTGCTAAGGGTTGTGATAGTATTGTTAACTTAACTTTAACTGTTAATCAACCTGCTATTACTAATCTAACTGCTGAAATCTGTCAAGGGGAAACTTACACTCTTAATGGATTTAATGTAAGTACTGCTGGTTTACATACTCAAACATTACAAACTTATAAGGGTTGTGATAGTATTGTTAATCTAACATTAACTGTTAATCACCCTGCTATAACACTCCTAACTGCTGAAATCTGTCAAGGTGAAACAT
>DIOL01000024.1:0-29271 GCA_002423895.1 Bacteroidales bacterium UBA5515
TTTTTTATTACTACCAAATATTCCGCAATCTTTTTTTCTCTTTTTTTTATCTATTACCCCCCAAAAACCTTGTAAAGAAAGTTTTATAACTGTAATTTTTTTTGCACTTTTTTTATACCTTTTTCTCCTATCTTGCCTTTTATCGCCTTTTTTCGGGAATCGTTGAATTGTTTTCGAACAGTTATTCTTTGATTTTAGTCTGAAAACTCAAATTGGGGGTGTATCATTCGGTGAATTATTCCTCAAAAACTGTCTATTTTTTTAAAAATCGACGATTATATTGCAATATCTGGTAAGATTATTCCCAATATTGATATTATATATTAAAATTACAAAGTCTAAACAAGACAAAAAAGGACTTATTTACTCCATTCTTATTTATTATTGTATAAGTATTTTTTGTTTTTCGCTTTTTCCCAATAAAATTGACTTGTTCTATATAAATTAAATGCCATCTTTTTCTATCTAAATAGTAGATATATCTACTAACTCGAAGATTCAAAATAATTAAATAAGACTTTGATGTCAAAACAATGCCATTGTTTTGAGTTCTAATAGAAGTTTAGTTAGATTGAAAGCTTATTAAATAGGTTTATAAGCTTATTTAGCGACTTAAAAGACTTGATTAAATAAAATTTATGCTGACTATTATTCTTATCTGTAAAAGTTATGAGAGAATATTCTTATTCTAATTTTATAGGACAACAATGTTTTTTAATCAACTATTGTTGCAAAAAAATAACTCCTTATTCAAGTAAATTAGAATAAGGAGTTAGTGATTTATAATAAGGTTTTAATTTTCTGAATTAAGAAGTCAGAAAACTATTACTGTTTAATTAAACATATTCTTCATTTTTTCGAAGAAACTCTTTTCTTTTGCAGATGGTTTTGGTTTGAAATTTTCTGATTTTTGAAGACCTTCAAGTATCTTCTTTTCTTCTTTACTATATGATTTAGGTATCCATACATCAACTCTTACCAACATATCTCCTTTTCCATATCCATTTACATCTGGCAATCCTTTTCCTCTTAAACGGTAAACTTTACCTGATGTCATTCCTTGTTCAATTTTAAACTTAGCTTGACCTCCTAAGGTTGGAACTTCTAATGTAGTTCCTAATATTGCCTCAGATACTGTGATGTATGTTTGAAGACATATATTATTGCCATCTCTTTCAAAGTTTTCATGAGGAATTTCTTCTATAGAAACTATCAAATCTCCATTTACACCATTTCTTACTCCTGCATTTCCTAATCCAGGGAAAGAAATTTGCATTCCATCTGCCACACCTGCAGGAATGTTGATTGTCAAAACTTCTTCTGACTTAACAATTCCATCACCATGACATACAGTACATTTATCTTTAATGATTTTTCCCTCACCCTGACAAGTTGGACAGGTTGTTTGGGTTTGCATATTTCCTAAAATAGTTCTTTGAACTTGTGTAACATAACCTGCACCATGACAAGTAGAACATGTTGTTGTTTCTGAACCTTTTTTTGCTCCAGAACCATGGCATTCATTACAAGTTACATATTTATTAACCTTAATCTTCTTCTCAACGCCCTTTTCAATATCTTCTAAAGTAAGTTTAATCTTTATTCTTAAAGAGCTTCCTTTATTAACTCTTGAGCCTGCACGTGTACGTTCAGAACCAAAACCCCCAAAGCCACTAAAGCCTCCAAAGCCACCTCTACCTCCAAATATATCACCAAACATACTAAATATGTCATCCATATTCATTCCCGCACCAGCTCCTCCAAATCCTGGACCATCTACTCCTGCATGTCCAAACTGATCATATTTAGCTCGTTTTTCTTTATTTGAAAGAACTTCATAAGCTTCTGCCGCTTCTTTAAATTTTTCCTCAGCATCCTTATCGTTTGGATTTCTGTCTGGATGAAACTTTAAGGCAAGTTTTCGGTAAGATTTCTTAAGCTCTTCATCAGTAGCTGTCTTGCTTACTCCCAAAATTTCATAATAATCTCTTTTTGCTGCCATTATCTTTATAATATTATATAGCTACTACAACTTTTGAAAATCTTATTACTTTATCGAACATAGTGTATCCTTTAAGTAATTCTTCTATAACTAATCCCTTTTGGCTTTCATCTTGTGCTGGAAACTGAGAAACAGCTTCATGGAGATTTTCATCAAACTTTTCTCCTTTAGCATTTAATGGTTTAACTCCTTTTTGAGTTAAGAAATTCATCAATTTGTTATAAACTAATAGTATTCCTTCTTTTGATGTTTGTGGTATATTTTCTTGGTTGTTTAAATCTTCAATAGCTCTTTCATAATCATCAACAATTGTCAAAAGACCTTTTATTGTTTCTTCAGAAGCATATTGAATCATTTCCATTTTTTCTTTAGAAGTTCTCTTTCGAAAGTTTTCAAAATCGGAATATAATCTTAGATATTTATCATTTATTTCTTCCAATTTCTTTCCCATTTCTTCTAATTTATTTATTTCTGAATTAGAATCATTCTCTGGAACATTAATTTCTTCATTTGGATTTGTTTCTGCTGTAGCTGTATCTTCTTTGAGATTATCCATAGTTTCATTGTTAATTTTGTTAATTTTGTCCATTTTCTTTTTCCTTTTAATCATTTTCTTCCTCCTATTCAAGTTTTGTTCCTAAATATCAAAAATGACAAATTGTCATCTTTTAATAAATATATCTTCTGGTTTTAATGGTCTTTCTTTTATTCTCCATTCAAAACCTTTTAATTTCTTATCTTCTTCTTTAACATTTTCTTCATCATCAGTAAAAAAGACAGGATTGGTTATAGTAGTTATTTTTTTAATCTTATTTTTTGAAACATAAATTTTCATTTCAGAACCACTTCCCACATTAATACCTAAAAGCTTTGGTACTTTGTTTTTTTCTTCTTCCCAAATATAATAAATTGATTGAGCATTTCCATAAACTTCAACAAGATATAACTTATTCTTATTAAAGAAAGCTTTCATCTTTTTACCATAAATTTGATTAAAACGCTCCTCAGTTAATGTATCTGCATCTTGAATAACAAAAGCTTTTGGGAACATTTCAGCACTATAGATATACTTTTTGCCAATATTCATAATGATAGTATCGGCAGTTATTTGATTCTCTTCCGACCACATTATTGGTCTATCTAACATATATAATAATGAATCATTCATATAAAAATACATTCTTTCTGCAGCAGCTTGAATATCTTCCCTATATACTTTAGCACCATAATATGCATAAATGTTCTTAACGTTCATTAATGTGTCGTGATTAACCCATATTGTATCAGCATGCATATACAAGGTGTCTTTACCATTGATTTGACGCATTAAGGCTTGTTGAGTTAAAAAAGTGTATGAATTTGTATCTAAACTATTATTTATATATGCTTTGTGAGATGTAAGAATTATGTGCTGTGCTGTATCTTCAATATAAACATTTTTTAATCCTTCACCAAGCTTAGTTTGAGAATTATAAAAGAGAGTATCTGCCTGAAGAATTCTATTTTCATTCAACATTTGAGATTGTTTATATGACATAGATTCTTCCGTTTTGGTATTAAACCAACCTAGCTCTGTATAAATAAAAGTGCTGTCCTTTGTAATTATGTTTGTAGGGCCATAAAATGTTGCTATGTCGGTATTAGTATTATATACCATAGTGTCTGAATAAACTTTTGTTTTTTCAGAATTGATTTCAACATTTCTTACGAAATAAATATCTTTTGTGGTCATATCATAAGTTGCTTGACGACTTCTCAAAGTTGATTTATTATCGTAAATATCAGCCCATCTTGTATAACTAACTGTATTTGGAATTCTTTCTAAGATAAGATAAGTTGTATTTAAAGTTATATTATTATCTTTCATAACAACTTTTTCTCCAAACATTTCTGCTACTTTTGTTTCTCCTTCATAATACAACTCATCACCCCAAACGTGCAATGAATCATGTTGAACAATATGGATATTTCCAAAAGATCTAAAGCGATTTTCTTTTTCATTGAAAATCGCTGAATCACAATACATCCTCATTCCTTCATGTTCAAACTGCACCTCCTTTGTCATAATGATTTCATCAGGGAAAGAAGGACGAGTTTCGCTCCAAGAAGCTTTATAATTTATTTTCTTTTGGCTAAAAACATTTGGGGTAAAGATTATAACACATAAAAAAATGAATATAATCTTTAATTTCATATTAAATTTATCTTCTTTATATTACTCCTCATCATATTCATAATCATCAGCAGCACCAGCTAAACCTTGGAATTTAAATGATTTATCATAAAGAAGTTTAATAGTTTTTACGTCTTTTCTTCCTTTAATTTTTTCAGTTAGCTCAACGTAAAAATATTGTTCAAGTTTTCTGTCTGTAATAGTTCGTTTATATTTTGTGTCGTAATCAACCTTTTGGATAAAAGATAGTTTTGCATTTGGATAACGTTGATCAAGGTCTTTAAGAATTATACGAGGATAACGACTTGGGGCAACACTTGTAGTTGTAGACATTACCATACCATCAGGCATAAATAAAGTTTCAAGTTCAGTACCTTGACGATTTTTAAAATATGCTTTGTAGTTTTCCCCTTCTTTTTTCCATTCATCAACTTCAATTCTTGGATATTTTTTTGCAAAAGCCTTTGTTACTGTCTCTGGAATTTTTGGAGTTTCATTTATTTCTGGAGTTTCTATATCTACCTTTCTCCCTTTTTTACCACTATTCTTAGGATCTTTATTTGCTGCAACATAATTTTCATCTCCAATTTCTAGTCCTGTACCTGGCAATGCAGTTCTTTCAGCCATTTTCTTTTGTTGGCGTTCAATATCTTCTGGGTTTAAACGAGCTATATAATCCTTTTTAACAAAATCAGGGTCTGGAGCGTTGGTTTTAATCATCTTACCTCTTGTATCAAAAATCATTTCATACTCAGTTTGACCAACTCCTTTCATTGAAATAATTAATCTATAATAATTATCTCCACCATAATCTTCAACGTACTCGGATTTTTTGATTCTATAGCCAGGATAGTTATTAATAAAATAATTTGCTACCAAAGTAGGAAGTTCTTGTTCTGGAACATTGAAAATTGTAAACTGCCAATTTCCATTTGCTGTAAGAAAAACTCTTCCAATTCTATTGTCTATATCAATTTCTGCAACATACTGACCTGTTTCAAAATACCAACCTAATAATTTATAATCGGTATATGTATTTTGCAACCCCATTCTAACTTCTTGTGGAATGTCTGAAAGTCTTAGTTTTTGAGCTTGCAATGATAAAGTACAAGCAAAAAGAATAATTATTAATAAAATCTTTCTCATATCTTTTTATAGATTATATTTTAACTTTAAATATTGTATCCTCTCTATCAGGACTTGTTGATATTATTGCAACATTAACTCCTGTTATTTTTTCTATGTTAGCAATATAGCACTTAAGTTCTTCTGGCAAATCATTATACGACTTAATACCATGAAGGTTACTATTCCAACCTTTATGTTCATCAAGAACAACTTCTATTTTTTCTCCTAAGTCATAAGGTACTTGAATGGATTCAATGTTATTAATCTTATAATTTGTACACATTTTAACAACATCAAAATCATTAAGAACGTCCACTTTAGTAACTACTAAATCGGTAACTCCACTTAACATACAAGCATAGTTTAGAGCAGGAATATCTATCCATCCACATCTTCGAGGACGACCTGTAGTAGATCCGAATTCTTTTCCCATAACTCTAAGTTTTTCTCCTGTTTCATCAAATAACTCTGTTGGGAATGGTCCACTTCCAACTCTTGTACAATATGCTTTACATAAACCAAATACTCTTCCGATATTTGAAGGTGCAATACCTAATCCAGAACAAACACCTGCTGTTATTGTATTAGATGAAGTAACAAAAGGATAAGATCCAAAATCAATATCTAACATTGAGCCTTGAGCTCCTTCTGCTAAAATCTTTTTACCTTCTTTCAATGCGTCATTTAGAAAATACTCGCTATTGATAAAAGAAAAATGTTTAAGTGTTTCTAATGAATTAAACCATCTTTTTTCATACTCTTCAAAAGATATATTATCTATTGAGAATGAAGACAAATCATGTCCTAAAGATATTAATTGTCTTAAATGTGTTTCTTTTAAATCATTATATCTTGTAATCCAATCTTCTCTTAAAATATCTCCAACTCTTAATCCTATACGAGCAATTTTGTCTGTGTAAGTAGGTCCAATTCCTTTTAATGTTGAACCAATTTTTTCTTTACCCTTAAATAATTCATTGGCAATATCTAACATTCTATGTGAAGGAGTAATAAGGTGAGCTTTTTTTGAAATAAATAGATTTTTGGTTGGTTTCATCCCTTTTGCTTCCAAATCCCTAATTTCTCTTTCAAAAATAAGTGGTTCTATTAAAACTCCATTTCCAATAATATTTTGTTTTTCGGAATGAAATATTCCAGAAGGTATAATATTTAACACATGCTTAATACCATTAAACTCTAAGGTATGTCCTGCATTTGGACCGCCTTGAAAACGAGCAATAATATCATATTTTGGAGTAAGAACATCAACTATTTTTCCTTTTCCTTCATCCCCCCACTGTAAACCAAGTAAAACATCTACTTTATTCATTATATAAATTCAATTTTTGAAATTAACATTTAACTTATTAAACGCGCAAACTATCTGCGAAAATACAATTTTTTTATTAATTATTATCTTTTAGATCTAAATAAAAATGAAAATCCACTAAATCTTTGAGTGGTGCTTGTATAAACTTTCCTATATCTAAACCATATTCCAACGCAACTTCTTTAAAAACATCTTGACATAAAAAGCCAACACTTCCAACAACATTTATCTTATATTCAGTATAGTTGGAATAGAGCAATATTTGATTATCAAAGAAAGAACGGAAACTTTCCTTTATTAAGTTTCTGCAATATTCATTTTGTTTTTTGTCTACAACAAATTTTGCAAAAGAAGCCAAATAGTAGTTAGGAACACTTCCTTTATACAATCTGTTTAAAAAATCTGATTCTTCTCCTGGAAATTGAATTGAAAATTCTTTTTCTAAATCCTTTGGCAATAAATGGCGAAGATAATTTCTTAGAATCAATTTTCCTATATTTGTTCCTGCTCCTTCATCACAAAGAACATAGCCTAAAGAAGGAACATTCTCAAGAATATTTTCTCCATCGTAAAGACATGAATTTGAACCAGTACCTAATATTGCACAAAGTCCTTTTTCTTTTTGGCATAAAGCTCTTGCTGCTCCAAGCAAATCGTGTTCTATTTCAATATTAGCATTTGTAAAATACTGAGAAAAAATCTCTTTCAACTCATTCTTCTTAACCTCAGCACTGCAACCTGCTCCATAAAATTTCAAAACATCAACATCCTTTGGATTAATATTTGAAATTAATACAGATTCTATTTCCTGACAAATTGCTTCCTGAGATATGTTATATGGATTCATTCCACATGTTGAAATGAATTTTCTGTTATTATACTTATCAACCAGACACCAATCAGCCTTGGTTGAACCACTGTCGCAAACTAACAACATTTTATGTATTATTTTTTTGCAAAATTAATACATTACACGAGAAAGACAATATTTTTAGACCTAAGTTTATTTTAAAAGAGTTTTTACTTCCAAAGTTGTAATATTATGAAGTTCTCTTTCCGTATTCCCATCAATTTCTGCAAATACATGAGCAAGAATATTTAATTTAGGATTATTAATAAGTCTTAGTTCCAAAATATTTGAAAATTGCATTTTTAACTTATCAATATCTAATATTGGATCCTTTACTCCTTCTGGTTTTTCAATAATTGAGAAATAATATGTTTTATTTTCTCTACCTTTCCAAATAGCATTATAATCAGGAGTTTTCCTTGTAAAGAAATATGTTAAAGGATGTTCTCCTACAAATTTGCAGAATAGTTCATTTAAACACATCCCTGTAAAACGCAAAGGATTAATTTCTATTGGTATAATTGTCTTTCCATCGGCTCTCATTTCAATATGAACTGCTATATTGTTTAAATTTAAAACAGAATTCAAACCTCGAATATAATCTGTAAATACTTCCAAATATTTATCAAATAATACTTTATTAGTTAGATATAATCTATCGCTAACGTCTTTAGTTGATGAAAAACGATGTTCAAATATATTTATAATAACTGGTTCTTTATCCCTAAAATATACATCAATAGCATATTCTGTACCTTTTATATAAGATTCAATTATAAAACGATTATCTCCAACTACTGTATCAGGAAATAAATCTGATATACTTTTAAAGTTATTTTCTATATCATTTATTGCATTTTTCCAATCTTCAAAGCTTTCTATTGTGTAAACACCTGCACTTAAAAATCCAACAGATGGTTTTAATACAACAGGTAAATGAATTTTAGATATATCAAATGTGAATAAATCAAGATAATTGATTTCTTTAAAAAGAAAGTCTTTATAAACTCCTTCACATGCTTTTCTAAATTCATATTTATCTTTTAGCAATGTTACTTGTTTAATTATATATTCTCCTTTTAATGCATTACAAACTCCATCCAATGCATATTCTGAAACAGTATATAAAAGAGGAGATGACATTGAATGATATTGATATAAAAATTCTTTTCCTTCTATTAAATTTAATTTTTCATGAGATAAAAATTGTTTCACAGAAAAATCATTCTTTAATACTGGCATTTGAGTTTTTTCAAGATAATTTAGCAATGTTTCTGATACATAAGGTTCTTCTAAAACTACCATTTTTTTGTGTTATAAGTTTATTAAAATACGTAATCATATAGAGTAATAATACTATGATAGATTATTACTCTATTTTTTAGGATATAAATCAAAATCTTTATATTGAATATTATGAAATTACAAAACCTTTTTCCTTAATAGCTTTTATAAGCATAGAAGATGGACGACATGGTTTACGATTATTCTTATCAATAAAAGCTAATACTGTTTCAGCCTTATTTATAAGTTCATCTTTTTCATTGTATATGTTATAAATAAACTTTATCAAAGCCCCTTTTATAAAAATCAGTTCCGTTTGAATACGTAATAATTCATCGTAAAAAGCAGGCTTTATATATTTAGAGTTCAATTCAACAACTGGAAGCATAATGTTTGATTCTTCCAACATCTTATATGAAATACCGATACTCCTTAAAAGTTCCCATCTTGCCTTTTCATAATATATAGGATAATTTGAATGATGAACATATCCCATCTGGTCTGTATCTGCATACAAAACCCTCATTTTGCAATTGTGAATTAGCATTTTAAATTTTTATTTTTTCTTTCTTGTTTAGATTTAAACCTAACAATTTCTAATTAATAATTATTTGTTTTACTTATTAGTTTATCTGCAAGTTCATTAAACAAATCTTTCAAAGGAGTTGAATCATCCATGTAAAGATTGTATTTACCATCAACAAATTCATCTTGAATTAAAGGTATTTGCATTAATAATTTTGTGTAAAATTCTTGAGCAATTACTTCTCCTCCTCCTTTTCCAAAAATGTAATATTTCTCATCTGGATGATTTAGCGGTGTAAACCATGACATATTTTCAACTACACCAATGAAAGGAATTGCTAAAGCTTCATTTGTGAACATTTCAGCACTTTTTCTTGCATCATTAACTGCAATAGTTTGAGGCGTTGTAACAATAATTGCTCCATCAACTCTAATATCTTGAATTGTTGTTAAATGAATATCTCCTGTTCCAGGAGGAAAGTCAATTATCAAATAGTCTAATTCTCCCCATACAACATCTGTAAACAATTGTTTGACTGCATTTGCAGCTAATGGTCCTCTCCATATAATAGCTTTGTCTGCAGGAACAATAAAACCAAGAGACATTAACTTTATTCCATTTTTTTCAATTGGAAGAATCCTTAATTTTCCTTCTTCTTCAAATTGTTCAATCTTTTGCGTTCCAAGACCAAACATTGAGGGAATCGAAGGACCATAAATATCAGCATCTACTAAACCTACTTTTAATTTTTTTCTGCTTAAAGCGAGAGCGAGATTTGCTGCAACTGTAGATTTTCCAACACCTCCCTTTCCAGAGGCTACAACAATTACGTTTTTAATTGTGTTTAATTCTATTTTTTGCATTTCTTATTTATTTGTTTATAATATATTCGTAAGCATCTTTTAATATGCCTACAATTTTTGAATTCTTATTATATTCTATTATAGTTTGTTTATTCACCATTGCATAAACAATTTCTTTATCAAAAGGTATTTTTGCAACAATTGGAATTTTAAATTTATCGCAATAAAACTGTATTTCATTGGATATCTCATTATTCAAATCATATTTATTGATAATTACATAAATCTGTTTTGAATATTCCCTTGCCACATCTAAAGCTCTTTTCAAATCCATAAATGCGGATTTAGAAGGTTCTGTTACTAACACTACCTTATCTACTCCAGTTATTGTGGACATAAATGGACAACCAATACCAGGAGGGCCATCAATAATTATCTTATCTATCCCTTTCTCACTTGCTTTTTTCTTAGCAATATTTCTTATTACACTAATAAATTTACCAGAATTCTCTTCTCCTGGTGCTAATTGACCATAGATTAATAATCCATATTCAAAATCACCTACATATAGTTTACTTTCATCAGAATGAATCATTTCTATAGCATTACTTGAACATTTTCTATAACAAATAGCACATCCATCGCAAGAAACTGGATCTATTTGGTAATTCCCATTGATAAAATTAATAGCGTCGAACTGGCACAAAGTTTTACAAATTCCACATTTAATACAAAAATCTGGATTTATTACTGCATTTTTACCAGAAATATAATTTGTTTGAGAAGTATCATTGGTTTTAAAAATTAGGTAAAGATTTGTTGCATCAACGTCAGAATCTACAGCTATAACATTATTTGCTAAAGATATAAAAGCTGAACATATTGAAGATTTTCCAGTTCCTCCTTTACCGCTAAGAAAGGCTATTTCCATAATTAATTATTTTCTTACATAATTCCCTATACAATAAATTCATATCTTCCATTTTATCATAAACCAAATCACCTTGAGTGTATATTCGTGCAATTTCTTTTGAAAATGGGATTTCTCCTAATATTTGAATATTATTTTCCGAAAGATAATCATAAAGCTCCATATTCCCAAGTCCAGCTCTATTAATAATAACCCCATAGCTCTTATTCATAGAATCCAAGGTTAAAATTGCTTGTCTTAAATCACTTAACCCATAAGGAGTAGGTTCTGTTACCAAAATTACGAAATCTGAACGAATGGAAGTCTGAATAAATGTGCAAGAAGTACCTGGAGGAGAATCTATCAAAATAAAGTCTGACAATTGTTTAGAGGCTTGAGTAATTGTTGACTTAATCATAGGTATTGTAGAAACAGAACCTTCTTTTAATCTTCCTTCAAAATATAAATTCTTACCCTTGTCAATATATGATGAAACAATTCCTATCTCTGTATTTGAATCCTCTATTGCACCATATTGACATGCAACACTACACGCCTTGCATCCATGACATAAATTTGGTAAAAGTTTTATTTGTTTTAATTCTGGAACATAAAATATTGCATTATATTCACAATAATCAGCACATAATCCACAATAAACACATTTTTCAGAATGAATTATTGGTCTATATTCTTTAACTATTGTTTCATCTACTTTTTTAAGTTTATAAAATAGAAGAGAATTAGGACATTCTACATCAGCATCTACTAATAAAGCAGAATATCCCAAGTCCTTAAATGCCTTAAAAAGATTTGTAGAAACAAAGGTCTTACCTGTTCCTCCTTTTCCAGAGGCAATTGCTATCTTCATCAATGATCACAAGCGTTTTGCCCAGTTTTTAATCTTCCTGAGATTAAATCTCTAACCAAATCTTCTGGATTCTTTTTTTCTGCTCCGATATATAAAGTAATATTTTGTTGAGCAAAAAGGATTTGAGCCTTTTCACCAACTCCTCCACAGATTACTTCATTTACCCCTTGCTCTTTAATCCATGCTGGATAAAGTCCTGGTTCATGTTTAGGAGGTTTAACAAAATTGCTTGTAATAATTTTTTCATTTTCTATATCTGCTATATAAAATGATTCACAATGTCCAAAATGTGAACATAAAAACCCATTTTCAGTAGGGATTGCTATTCTTTTTCTCATATAATATTTTTTAATAAAACCGATAGAATCAGGTTAAAAAACCTAATTCTATCGGTTAGTTAGATGTTAATTACTAAAACCTTTGTTTTGGCCATTATTTCCTCTGCCCTTTCCGTTTCCAATTCCTTTGACAGAATTTCTCTTACCAAAACCATTATTCAACATTTGATTTTCTGGATTAGAATTTGCATTTGATCTACATATGCCCATTCCACGGCCAGTTCCGTTTCCTTGACCTTGAGGGCCTGTACCATCTCTTTTTGGCATAACTTTTTTATTTATTTAACAATTCGACAATTTCTCCGATTGTCTTTTCTTCGTTTACAACTATCATTTGAATAGACAAATCGTCCATAAGTGATTTAATCTTAAATCCAAATTCACCAGATACTGCTTTCTTAACTCCGTAAGAAGCGATTAATTTAACACTCAACGGACCTGCACCTTCGTTAACATTCAAATTTGGATTTTTAACAAATTCTAATTTCTTACTTTCTGTATCATAGAATGCAAAATAAGAACAACGTCCAAAACGTGAATCCAAAACACTTTCAAGGGTATTACCCTTACTTGTAATAGCAACTTTCATATCAAATTAATTTATTGTTTATCTTCAAATTTTATTATTTCTTCTATTTCCTCATCTATTTCTTCCACATAAATCTTTGTTTTCAATATTTTCTCCAATATTAATATTGTCTTGAATATATTCATTAAGATTTTTACTCTTACATATTGGACATATCAACTCATCTTCTTCCAATTTATTAAAAGAAGAAGAACAATCATTACACTTAAACCAACCTTTTGTGAACTCTACTTTTCCCCCTTCAATTATTATTTGTCTCCCTTCAACAAAAGCTAAAGCTATTTTTCGCCTTGCAGATAAATAAATTCGAGTATAAGTAGGACGAGAAATTTGCATAATTGAGGCGGCTTCACATTGATTACAATTTTCATAATCATTTAATCGTAATGCTTCATACTCTTCACATAATAAAAAAACAACTTCGCTATTATTTTTTGTTATGTTATCACCATAAGGTTTAAATCCTGAAACCGATGGTATTGTTGTAACTCTTCTTATTTTATGAGGTCTTGACATAGAAATATTTAATTAATTTCACACTGCAAAGTTATGAACTATTGTTCATAATACAAAGAAAAAGATGATTTAAATTTCATTTTTTAGTATTAATTAAAACACAAATCACTAATAAACAGATTAAATGATAAATATCTAATAAGAATTTTCGTAAACAAATTAGATGTAAAAACAATAATGAATAAGAAAGCATAAAACTAATTCTATACGATTTAATACATCAATCATAATTAAAAATATGTCCATCATATTTGGAAATATGTCCATCATATTTTCATTTATGTCCATCATATTTTTATTTATGATGGACTTATTTTTGATTATGATTGAGTTTTTTCTCAATAACTAATTTACTCGCTATTTTTTATTTGGAAACTTGGAAACTTTACTTAGTAAACAGGACTCTTTCCAAAAGTTTAATAGTGAAAGTAACCCCAAGTAAAACTTGGGAGTTACACATAGCTTTGCTATTAAAATTGAGGTTGCATTTATAACTCTTTATTTCATTTTACTGAAATCAAGTAATAATTTTTTCTTTCTTCGTTTTAATTTACTGAAACGAGGTTTAAATTTACTCACTATTTATTCTACCAGAATAGAATTCATCCTGAATAAAATATCAACCTATTATTTTTAGACTACCCACCTCTTTATTAATACTTTACTCTTTCTAAATATTCATATTCATTTATTCAAACCTATACATATAGAATGAATGAATATTTAATCATCATAGAATATTTCCCCAACTAAGTGTTGGGAAATATACAATATTTTATTCTTGAATAATAAATATTCAAGCTTGAGTTGTATACTTAAACAACTATATAATTGAAAAAGTAATTGCTATTTCTATAATTACATAAAAGAGAAAAAGCTTAAAACACATATCCAATATAAATAAGGATATATATTTTAAGCTTTTATACTATGAGATTATTATTAGCATTGAAACAATAATCTAAAGAAAGTCTATATTAAATATATTTTAATTCTCTAAGAGCTGCTTCTATTACTTTAAATGTAGCTTCCATATCATTATCTAAACCTACAGAATAACGAACCAAACCTTCACTCATTCCCATTTCTTTTTGTATTTCTTCTGGAACTTCTGATGAAGTAGATTTTCCTGAACAAGAGAATAATGTTCTGAAATAACCTAATGATACAGCAAGATAACCTACTCCTCTTTCTTGCATTATTTCCATAAATTTGTTTGCTTTTTCTGCTGTTCCAAGGTCAATAGCTATCATACCTCCATATCCAAATCCATTATTCATTTGTTCTGTCATCAATTTATGATCTCTATGTTCTTCCAAACCTGGATAATTTGCCTTAATTCCGATATCATTAAATCTCTTAGCTAAATACAATGCATTTTGACTATGTTTTTGCATGCGGATATGTAAATCGTAAAGATTTTTAAGTATTGAAGTAGAACGGTAACTGTCTAAAACTGGTCCAAGCAACATTGCTGTACCATCATTAACATCTATTAATGAATTAATGAATTCACCATCAGCACAAATTGCTCCTGCAACGCAGTCATTCTTTCCATTTACAAACTTAGTCATTGAATAAACAACAACGTGAGCTCCTAAAACATAAGGAGAGAAGATCATTGGTGTAAATGTGTTATCAACAATAAGTCTTGCACCTACTGTGTCTGCTAACTTTCTTAGTTCTCCAATATTTGAGATTCTAAGAAGTGGATTAGACATTGTTTCTGTATAGACAACCTTAGTGTTTGGTTTGATAGCTGCTTTTACTTGTTCTAAATTAGTTGTATCAACAAATGTTACATCAACTCCAAATTTCTTTACATAGTTATTTAAGAACGCAAATGTTCCTCCATAAACTGTCATTGAAGCTACTATATGATCTCCCTTTTTAACACATTGCAACAAAGCACATGTTATTGCGCCCATACCTGATGCAGTTACCCATGCAGCTTCAGTTCCTTCCATTGCAGCCAATGCCTTAGATAAAGAAAGATTTGATGGATTCCAATGGCGAGAATAAAGAAAATAACCTTCAGTTTCTCCATGGAAAGTATCTGTCATTGTTTTTCCATAAGGAAAACAAAATGTTGCAGAATCATTAATACTTGGATTTATTCCTCGTTCTGCAGAAATTTCTGCAACAGCATTAATTGCCATTGCTGGATCAAATTTTTTATTTAACATGATATTATATTTTTTAACAATTCATTGCACCACAAACATTAATAACTTGTCCGCTAACATAACTTGACAAGTCACTTCCTAAGAATACGCAAACCTTTGCAACTTCCTCAGGCAATCCACCTCTACGAAGAGGTATTTTCTTTTCCCAATCTTTACGAACTTCCTCTGGTAATTGAGCAGTCATATCAGTAATGATAAATCCTGGAGCCACTGCATTGGAACGAATATTTCTTGATCCAAGTTCTTGAGCTATACTCTTAGTAAAGCCAATAATTCCAGCCTTTGATGCAGAATAATTACTTTGACCTGCATTTCCACTAACACCAACAACTGAGCTCATATTAATAATTGAACCGCTCTTTTGCTTAAGCATAATCTTTTGACAAGCATGAGTTAGATTGAAAACGCTTTTTAGATTAATATTCATAACCAAATCCCAATCCTTTTCCTGCATTCTCATTAACAAATTATCACGAGTAATTCCAGCATTATTAACTAAAATATCTATTCTTCCGAACTCTTGTGCAACCGCTTCAACCAATTGAGCACTTTCTTCAAAAGATGCTGCGTTAGATGCATAACCTATTGCCTTAACTCCAAAAGCTAATAATTCTTTTTCACATTGCTCCATGTTTTCATCTCTTCTAACATCAGTAAAAGCAATATTACAACCTTGACTTGCGTAACTAATGGCAATTGCTTTTCCTATTCCACGAGAAGCACCCGTAATAAGAGCTACTTTATTTTCAAGTAATTTCATATTCTATTAGTATTTTAAAATTATTTTTTGCAAAGGTAAGCAAAAAATACAAATCAAAAGCCAATTTGTATGAATTAAGAGTAGCAAATTGCCTTTTAGAATGGATTAAATTCGCCTTAACTTGGCAACTGTATAAAGAAATCGGAATGTCATAAGGAAATTATACCAGAGAGTAGGAATTAGTCCATAATATTTCTTCATTATAAGGAATCTTTCTTTGTTTGCTTTTAAAATATTCTTTCTTGAAAGTCCTCCTTCCAAATAACTTGAAACTCTATACTTAGTTCCCAAAACAGATTTTGCTCTCTTGAAAGACTCTAACACCCACTCATAATCGGCAGTTATCTTATATTCGAGATTATAATTAGGTGCTATCGCTCTCTTTACCAAAATTGATTGATGACAAACTAACATTCCCATACGAAAGTCCTTCCATGATAAATTTTTCTTTGTTTTCAATCTCCTATCTCCTAAAATTTTATCATTTTCATCAACAATCATTGTCTCACCATAGTAAATATCTCTCATAAAAGACTCCTTGGAGAAAAAATAATTAAGGATATCTGACTTACAAATCGTGTCTCCTGCATTTAAAAACCAAACATAATCCCCAGTGGCCAAATTTAAGCCCTTATTCATAGCATCATAGAGCCCATTATCCTTTTCAGAAATCCATTTTGTTACAACATCAGAATATTTTTCAACAATTTTTAATGTCCCATCAGTTGATGCTCCATCAATAATTATTGATTCTATATTATTATATTCCTGCTTTTGAATACTCTTTAGAGTCCTTTCCAATACCTTCTCTGCATTGAAGGTTACTGTTATAATGGAAATTTTTGGATTAATCATTGAATCTATATTTTAAATTAAAGAAGAATCATATTAAAGTTATTAGTTTGCTATTGTAATTTTGAACAATACACTTTTCATTTGGATTTACAACTATGCAAATTTCATATTTATTTTCAGCAAACTTCAAATTTAAAAAAGTTTTTAATTAATTAATCAATCATTTTATTCTTTGTAAGACTTTTCTTTATTATTTATCTAACAAATAAATCCTTCCGACTTTATGTAAATATATTATTTCCCTTAATAAAGGAATACAAAATAAAACAAAATTCCCTATTCTATT
The DNA here is from genome assembly GCA_002423895.1 of Bacteroidales bacterium UBA5515. Lineage (GTDB taxonomy): Bacteria > Bacteroidota > Bacteroidia > Bacteroidales > P3 > UBA10566. The sequence goes on from DIOL01000024.1 coordinate 17,408, forward strand.
ACTCTAATAACTAGGCAAAAATAAAAATAAATTTATTATAATCAGATATTTTTGACGAAAATTTCAAAAATAATTACATATTAGTTATTAATCGTTGATGTTTTCTAAACACTTAATACAACCTCTCATTGATTTCATCTCAAGCAAAACTATTTTCAAAACAAAAATATATTGGGTATTTTAGATATTGAGAATTATTATTATTCTTGATCAATCTTATTTAAAACTGCTTTAAGCATTTCTCCGTTACGAATTTTTTGTGCAAAAATTTTAACATTCTCTTCTATTTTTTTCTTTTCTTCTTCTGAAACAGAAAGTATCTTCTCCTCTAATTCGTATAATGAGTTGATTAATAATCCCAAATGATTTTCTTCTACAAACTTAGCAATACCTGATTCTTCCCATACTATCAAGGGCATATTAGCAGCAATATATAATATTGCTTTAGAAGGTATCGTGATTCTAAGATATTGCCCATGAAGGTTATTTATATCATTGTTATCTAATCCATTTCCATCCCAAACAAGTCCCCAATCTCCATGTACCTCACTTATTTTTCTAAATGGAAATCCTTTTCTATATTCAATCCAATTGGGGCTAGTAGAATTATTGGATATTCCATAGACCAATAATTTAATTTTACTATAGTTTAGTTTTTCTAATTGATTTATGAATGTAGCCTTATTATAGTTTCCTGCAAAAGCAACTCTATAATTTTCTTTTCCATTTGTTAAAGGTGCTGAATCTTCTGTAAGAAAGTCAAAAAAATGAATTATCTCAGCAGGAGTTTTAACTCCCACTTCCCTACATCTTTTTAGCATATTAGATGTTTGAAATATTAATTTATCTGCAGAATTTAGATTATTAAGATCTTTAGTTAAGTACTTATTCATACCCCTAAAATAATCTATATCTGTACACAACAATGTAATATAACATTTCTTTTTATGCAGTAAAAAGAAGAAAATAGGTAATAATATACCAAATGGATTAGGGTAAATAAATAGTAACTTGGAGTTTTTAGGTATCTGTATTAAAGATTTAATGAATATTGGTATTTTAATAAGATTATAACGCAATTTAGTAATTAAGTTATCCTTTCCTTTACAAAAAAAATCATAGGAATCTATCTTTTGTAGATATAATCTATATCCACATTCGCTCGCTATCTTTACAGTATCTTCATATAATGGAATTGCATTTTTTCCCCTCTGCAAGTAATTAACAATTATCTTCTCCATATTCACATATTACTAATATATAATCCTATATAAAATAAAAACCTTTACTCTGTTTAAAATAAGTCATGCAAATATACTAACTTTTTCTGTCAGTAAATGAAACTATTACTACAATACTAAAAATGGGAGACAATTATTTAATGAATTTACTCCAAAAGCTATTAAATTCATTTTTCTCAAAAGCATGACATGCAAAAGGAAGTTTATTATTATTTAAAACATATAAATAAGAAGGAGACTTTTCAAAAGCAAAATCAATTGCTAATGGAATATCAGGAACTTTCATTCCCATATTTAAATAATCAGATAAATATATCAAAAAATAATCCTCATTAATTTTATATTTAAATAAGAATGTACAGATAAATGAAATTATAGCACTCTTGTATTTTGGTGCATTAAAACTTCTGAAATAATCATAATAGAATTTGTAGTTCAGTTTATAATTTTTTTTATTAGTAACTTCAATAAACTTAGAAACCTTTCTTAATGATAATCCTCCATTACCTACTTTCCAAAGTGATTTGCCATCCTCATAACTCTTATGATCTTCAAACCAAGGAGAACCAATATAATCGTAATTCAAATTACACCAATAATCCAAGTCATTTCTAAAAACGTATGCATCCAACTGATAAATAAGCATGTAATCATAATCCTTAAAGCTCAAATAAAAATCCTGACACATCATTAGCTTGTTATAGCCTCTTAGAGAGGAAAAATAACTTCTATCAAAATAAGAAAATTGAATATCTTTATTACTTCTCTTAGATATTTCCTTGTAAATATATAAATCTAATTCCCTAAAAGTAACTATATAAATATCATATTTACTCAGAGTTCTTAAACATTTACCAAAGGAAAGAACCTCATATTCTGATGGATTTGATTTATATATAGGAATAAGAATAGATGTTCTCATTTCCTGAACTTCTTATTTGGAAACATTAAAGAATAGAAAAAATAAGAAATATCCTCCAAAATCAACTTAATAAATAAAAAGAATTTTGGTCTTCTTATCATTTTCTTTGCTGCAACACATGCCTCATTACGTTTCCAACTTGTAAAAAACTCATATGTAAACGCGTCTTTACGAATTATTACAAACAATGCTATAAGAGGATGTTTAATCATAAACTTTTTAAATTCAGTACATGCTGGAGCTTTAAATTTCACATCACATTCAACTAATTTCATATTAAGGTTTGATAACATTTTATCAACAGTTTTCCATGTAAAGAAATGAATATGTGTATCATCAAGCAGCCCCCAGTCTCTGTATGTAAAATCTCCATCATAAAGACTAAATATCACTGCACTATGTGAAATATTAGGTATAGACAATAATAATTCCCCTTCAGACTTCAAAAACTCAATTGCTTTGGTTAATGTATGTTCTGGTTGTCTAAGATGCTCCAATACATCTGCCAAAATAATATAATCGAATTCACCCTCAACCTGTTCGCACCATAAGTCTTCATCTAAATTAGCAACAATTGTCTTTTCGGAGAATTCAATAGTATTCTTAGCCATTTCTGGATTTAATTCGACACAAGTTATAGAGCAATTCAGATCATTTTTAAAATACTTAGTCATATAGCCTGTTGCAGCTCCAAGCTCCAAAATTCTTGTATTTGGTTTAATCCATCTCAACATCTTACGTTGATCCTTATTTATAATTCCAAAATTCTCTCCCCTATAATCTTTATAATCGCCCATATCTTAGTAATTAATAGTTTATTTATATATCTCTCAAAGTAGTATCAAAATACTCAATTGTCTTAGTTAATCCTTCATTAAGCTGAATAGTAGGTTGCCAAGATAATTTTTCCTTTGCCAAACTAATATTAGGTTTTCTTTGAGTTGGATCATCTGATGGTAGTGGAATATATTTTATTTTAGACCTAGAACCAGTCAATTCAATAACTTTCTTAGCGAGTTCTAAGATAGTAAATTCGTTTGGATTACCAATATTCACTGGACCAGTAAAACTTTTATCTGTTTGCATCATTCTAATCATTCCTTCCAAAAGATCATCAACATATTGAAAACTTCTTGTTTGAGAGCCATCTCCAGCAACAGTTATATCTTCTCCTTTAAGTGCTTGAACAATAAAATTACTTACAACCCTTCCATCATTAGGATGCATCTTAGGACCATAAGTATTAAATATTCTAATAATCTTTATATCAACATTATTTTGCTTATTATAATCAAAAAAAAGGGTTTCTGCACAACGTTTACCTTCATCATAGCAACTTCTTTCTCCAATTGGATTAACATTTCCCCAATATGTTTCAACTTGTGGATGAACCATAGGATCTCCATAAACTTCAGAAGTAGAGGCTTGAAGAATTCTTGCATGTATTCTTTTTGCTAAACCGAGCATATTTAAAGCACCCATAACGGAAGTTTTAATAGTCTTTATTGGGTTATATTGATAGTGAATTGGTGATGCAGGACAAGCCAAGTTGTATATTTGATCAACTTCAATAAAGTAAGGAGTACACACATCATGACGCACAAGCTCAAAATAAGGATTATCTAATAAATGAACAATATTTCTCTTACTTCCAGTAAAATAATTATCTAAACAAATAACTTCATTACCCTCTTTTAATAATCTTTCACAAAGATGAGAGCCAATAAATCCTGCCCCACCTGTTACAAGTATTTTCTTCATTACATATTTAATTTAACGACCTGCAAATTTATAAATATATCTTTTAATTCTCAGTATATGATAATAAAATAAGCCAGCTAAACCTTTAATCTATTATTAATGTAATATTGTGTTCTAAAATAATAGAAAAGAAACATAAGAATATTTAGAAACATAACTCCGAAAGAAATACCTAATACCCCAAAATTTATTCCCACAAAATCATAAAGGAAATATCCAATTAAGCTCAAACCTCCTCCAAGTATAACATGAATATATGTTTTCTCAAAATATGTCATAAAATTAATCATTAATTGAGCCATTGCAGCAATTACTTGAGAGATAATTAAGAAAGGAAGAATTTCAAGAATCAGAGAATAATCTTGAGGAATTAGATTAATTTTTAGTCCTATATATGAACCAATCCATATTAATAAACCAACAAAACTAAGTCCTAAGGCAATTATCCATAAATATCTATTTGTTTTTCTTCTTAAAACTATCAAGTCTTTTTCTTTCATAAATAGCGGATTCCAAACAAAATTAAAAGACTGATAAATGATTAGAACAATTGTTGCTAGCAAAAATCCAAGATAATAAATAGCCATACCTTTCTCTCCTGAATATTTTGCAACAAAAAACTTATCTCCAAAGTTCACAACAGCATACATTATGCTAGATGCCATAATTGGAAGACCTAACTTAAAAGCTTTCTTAAGGAAGAAAGAGCTGAATTTAAAAACAAAATTCTTGTAAATAATAATAGAAAAAGTAAGTGTAAGAATAAGTTCCATCGAATAAGTTACAGCAAGACGTTGGAAAACATTATCTCCATCAGAAAAATAAATAACTAATATAGCAGTAAGATTGGTAAGAAAGAATCTCAATAAATTATATGTTTGAAGACCTCTTATTCTTTCCGAAGAAACCAAAAAGAAAGTAAGATAGGTTGAAAAAATCATTGAGGCTGCTGCAACAAACACAAAATCTCTATATGTAAAATATTGATTGGCTCCCACAGAGTTAGTTTTATTTAAAAAAGAAAAGAAATCAACATCAATTTTCCAGAAATATACAATGATTATTGATATTAAAACTAAAATAAAAAGCGAAGTAGTTAGGGTAAAAAGCATCGAACCCTGCTTATCTTTATCAGAAACAGTATCTGCATATAGCTTAATAAGGGCAATATAAAATCCAAAACAAAGTATGGTGGATAGTGTCATTGCAAAAGAATATAAATATCCGTAAAGCCCATATTCCTCTGGTGACATTAGTCTAAGGAAAACAGGTATTAGAAGAAAGTTTGCTCCTCTAACCAACACATCAACTGAGAATACCTTAATAAAACGAGAAAAAATTTCGTTTTCCTTTATATATTTATTTGTAATTTCTCTTATTGACTTCATTAATGATTCTTTCTAATTATTTTTTAGGTTTGTAGCAATACTTTCCTATGATATGTATATATTTTTCAAATTACAATTTGGTAACTTGGCTTTAATTTTTTCCATAACTGATGTTCTTACCATCATTAGTTCATGTTTCAATGCAGAAGAATTTACTTTAACATATAAACAATTGTTTTGTACATATATTTTAGTTGTTAGTTTATTGATTAATTCTCCTGTAATCTCTCTCCAAGCTAAAATTATATCCTCCTGATTTAAATTAGCATCAATATGATAGTATGAAAAGAATTCTTGCATAACATCTTTAATACAACCTTCTTTAGTATTTCTGACATTATTTTTAATTTTATCAACATAATTCTTATTTCTCATTTTCAATCCCCTTCTCTGAAATTGTATAAATCTTATGTTCCATATCTGTATTTTCAAATATAGACTCCACCCTACCTAACTGAGTGTCTGTAACAAATACTTGTCCAAACCTATCGCTTCCAACCAAATGTAAAAGTTGATTTATTCTTTTAAGGTCTAATTTATCAAAAACATCATCCAATAAAAGAATTGGCTTAATCTTAGTTCTTTTAAAAATATATTCAAATTGAGCCAATTTCAATGCCAAAAGAAAAGATTTCTGTTGTCCTTGAGATGCATATTTCTTTACTCCATTACCATTCATACATAAGCCCAAATCATCTTTATGAATTCCAACAGATGTGTATTTTAATACTCTGTCTCTTTCAAGCGAAAGGTTCAAAAGCTCTTGATAATTATCTGCCAACTCATCAGAATCATAGGATATTTCAACTTGTTCTTTTTCTGAAGAAATAAAATTGTAGTAGTATTGGAAAATGGGAGAAAACTCATTAATGAAAGATTTTCTGCGATTGTGAATTATTGTTCCAAAACTAATCATTTGTTCATCCCAAATTTGAAGCGATTGCAAATTGAAAGTATTGGTTTGATAAAAACTCTTCAATAACGCATTTCTTTGTATTAATGCTTTGTTGTATTTAATTAGATTATCTAAATATAGTGTATCAACCTGAGAAATAACCAAATCTAAAAACTTTCTTCTCAACTCACTTCCTCCAATAATCAATTCCTGATCTGAAGGAGTTATAATGACCAAAGGTACCTTCCCTATATGTTCAGAAAAACGATTATATTCTTTATCCTCACATTTAAAAAGTTTTCTTTCCCCTCTTTTTAAGACACAGGAATACTTTTCTTCTGAATTTTCTTTGAAATTATAAAATCCATGAATTGAAAAGAAATCTTCATCATATTTAATATTATTGACATCAACCACATTAAAATAACTCTTGCAAAATGACAAATAGTGAATGGCATCAAGTATATTTGTTTTACCAACACCATTCTCTCCTACCAAGCAATTGACATTAGCACAAAAATTCAATTCTGTCTGAGAAATATTCTTAAAGTTATTTAATTTTAGTTTATTGAGATACATGCATCCATTATTTCTTCCATTAACCACCTTGGAGTTGAAGTTGCTCCAGAAATACCAACACTTTCACAACCTTCAAACCATTCTTTTTTAATATCTACCTTATTAGATATCAAATATGTTGCTTCTTTATGAGCCTTACATAAATTGTAAAGATACATTCCATTTGAACTGCTTTTCCCACTCACAAACAAAACCACATCAACAGTATCAGAAAAATCAATCAACTCCTTTGAACGAGAAGAAACCTTTCCACAAATAGAATTTGTAATAATTACATCATGAGCCTGATTATTATTTTGATTATGCAATTTATGTCTTAATTCAATTTCATCACAAATTGCTTTATACTCTTCCTTACTCATGGTAGTTTGAGAAAACAAATGAATTGGCTTGTCAAAGTTAATTAAATCCAAATCATCTTTTGAACTTATAACAATTGCTTCATTATTGGTCTGTCCAACCAATCCAACAACTTCTGCATGACCTTTCTTACCATAAATAACCACTTGCCCACCAATTTCTTTCATCCTCAAATATCCTTTTCTAACATTTTGCTGAAGTTTAAGAACAATTGGGCAAGTTGCATCAATAATCTCAATATTATTTTCTTGAGCCAGTTTGTATGTTGAAGGAGGTTCTCCATGAGCTCTAATCATTACTTTGGTGTTTTTCAAAGCTTTCATCCTTTCAATATCAATCACCTCCAAACCCAACTTTGATAATCTATCAACCTCCATATTATTATGCACAATATCTCCAAGACAATAAAGCTTATCATTGTCCTTAAGTTCTTTCTCAACCAAATTAATTGCCGAAACCACTCCAAAGCAAAAACCTGCCAAAGGTTCTATTTTAACTATCATTCCCCCAAAAGTCTAAATAATATTATCCAAAAATTGACCCATAAATTAACATGCAAATATAAATAAAAAACTTATCTAACAAAATATTTACCATTCTCTCAACCCAAATTATTATTTATAAAATTTCACCCTATTGCTCCTAAAATTCACCTTTCAAATACTCAAAAGGCATAAACTCTCCTCTCAAATTAGAGGGAAAACACCCCAAAAACAGATTTCCACCACATCCAAAACAAATATCCATATATACCAAATAACCAATATGTTATATCATAATAGGCGATTCACTAAAACCATATCGGCGATATGTCAAAAGCGTGACGCCCATAACGGGGTATGCGTTATGCCCGTATCGTGATATGCGTTACGCCCGTCTGAGGGTATGCGTTATGGGCGTCACGCAACCTCCATTACGCCGATATCGAACCACCATTACGCCCTTTTGCTACCATCAAATTGGGCAAATGGTATTTTAATTAAAGAAAAAAAGAGGTAAACCATTGGCCTACCTCTATATATTTTAGTAAAGTAAATCTCTTTATTTTAGAATTTGACTGCTAATCCTGCACCTGCAATTTTTATCCCATCAAATCCAAATTCAATATACATTCCAATATTATCACTAAAGTAGAATTTAAAGCCCATCATACTTGTCAACATAGGTCCTGTGTAATTGAAACCAAAACTAGATTCAGTATCATTACCATCAAATTTAACATTCCAAAAACCAGCACTTAAGTTATAGAAAAATTCAATATTAGAATTAAAATTATAATGCCAAGTAATTTTAGCTCCAGCATAAAGCAATGAGAATTTAGCAGTTGCACTTGCTGAAGTGTCTACTTCTGTTCCAAGACTACTAAGATCAACATCTGAAGAATTAAATTTCATACCATTATAACCAACCAATGCGCCAACACCAAATGAACTCTTTGTTCCTGACCAAAAGCAATATTCACCATTTAAAGAAAGTGGAGGTATAGAAGTTGAAGTACCAGGCATTATACTAAAAGGAGAAAGTCCTATTCCAAGTTCTAAAGCAGTATTTCCCTTTTGGAAAGCAAGTTCTGCTCCTTTTCTACCTCTACCGCCACGTCTTTTGGCTGGTCTTCTTTTTGGTTTTAACAAAGAGTTATCGTCTTTGAAAATAGTTTCTGAAGCTTTGTTGGCAAATGCTAAATCATTATCTGCATATGCAGGAATAAAAGATGTAGCTAAAATACATCCTAAAAGAAATAATGATAAATTTAATTTTCTCATGATATTTTAGTAATTAATTAATAATTTAGGTGCAAAGATAAAAGAAATATTTAATTATAGTATATTTGCACAACGAAAAAATACAATTATGATGATTAATTTTAAAAGAATCACACCTGAGGATAAAGAAATTTTTGATTCATTCTACAAATACAAAGATGTAAAGAACTGTGAAACAGCCTTTGCTAACCTATGTGCTTATGGCTTTGCTTTAAATGGAGAATATGCAATTATTGACAACACACTTGTAACAAGAGTTCATTTTGAATTCAACAAAGTAATATGCTATCATTGTCCAATTGGTGAAGGTGATAAAGTTGCAATTATCAAAGAATTAATTAGTGATGCTAAAGATAAAGGCTTTACAATGAAAATGATGATAGATTGTCAAGATCTTTTCAGAGAAAACTTTTGCAGCCAATTTACCTGTGAGAAAAGAAGAGATTTCTTCGATTATGTATATTTAAGAGAATCATTAGCTACTCTATCAGGCAAAAAACTTCAAGCAAAAAGAAATCACGTTAATAAGTTTATGAAAACATATAATTATGAATATTTGAATATTGATTCTTCAAATGTTGATCGATGTGTTGATTTCGCAAATCGTTGGCTTGATTTTAACATTAAAGAAAATCCTGAGAACGGAGAAGGGTATAAAGAAGAATTGCAAGTAATAAAATATTTTGCAGAGAATTTTGACAAGTTGGGAATGCTTGGTGGAGCAATTTTGGTTGAAGGGAAAATGGTTGCATTTACACTTGGCTCTAAGGTAAATAATCAAACATTCTGCACTCATATTGAAAAAGCCAACAAAGACTACGATGGTGCTTATGCAATTATAAACAAAGAATTTGCAAATCATCTTCCTGAAGAATACATTTATATTAATAGAGAAGAAGATATTGGTTTGGAAGGTTTGAGAAAAGCAAAACTATCCTACAATCCAATTGAATTAATTACTAAAACTGTTGCTACTCTAATACAAGATGGAACAAAAAGTTAAAGAAATTTGGAATAAATATTTTGGGGATGATTTAGACTTTTTAGACAAGTATTTTTCTGCCTTTTATGAACCTAATAACCTCGTTATTAATCCAGATATTGAGGAAAAGGGTTTTATTTATATGGCTTTAATTGTTAGGTATGATTATAAATACTACAATGAAATTCTCCCTATTGGTTATGTTACAGCTGTTTTAACTAATCCAGAATATAGAAATCAAGGATATTTTAGAATAGCAATGAATAATGTTTTCCAAAAGCTAAAAAAGAATAATTTCCCAATCTCATGTCTAATTCCAGCTACAGATGAACTATTAACCACTTACATTAGATATGGATATTCCAATTGTTTCTCAGAAACTAGAGAAGAAAACAATAATAAATCAATAATTCATTTTCAAAAAACATTTCAACTTTACAGGGAACTTGGTTACGATATAAGCATATTGAAACCAAACTTGAATGGAATGATTAGAATTATTGATGTAATAAAGGTAATGGAGCTTTATGCCAAAGCAAATAATGAAATAAAAAAGACATATAAAGTAATTGACAATCAAATAAAAGAAAACAATATTTACATAAATATTACAAATGGAAATTCAGAAGTGATTAATAATCCCAAAGATTATGAAGAAATTTCTATTTCCAGTTTAGCTAATTTAATATTTAGTAATAGTTATATGGATTTAATGTTTGACAAATAAAAAATTAGATAAAATATGAAGACTTTAATCAAAAATATCAAAGAATTAGTTCAGGTTGAAGATGAAATTAGAGAAAAGGTTTGTGGGAAAGACATGGCCGAACTAAACACCATTAAAAATGCATACTTAATCACTGAAGGTGAAAAGATTTTGGATTTTGGTGAAATGAAATCTTTGAAAGAAGAAAATGCAGATATAGTTATTGATGCCACAAATAGATTAGTATTTCCTTCTTTTTGTGATTCTCACACTCATTTAGTTTATGCTGGAAGCAGAGAAATTGAATATATAGATAAAATAAAAGGATTGTCATATGAAGAAATAGCTGAAAGAGGTGGTGGAATTCTAAATTCAGCAAAACGTTTGCAAGAAGCCTCAGAAGACGAACTTTATGAAGATGCTCAAAAACGTTTGGATGAAATAATTAGAATGGGAACTGGTGCTGTTGAAATTAAATCTGGCTATGGCTTAAATACTGAAAGTGAATTAAAAATGCTTAGAGTTATTAAGCGTTTAAAAGAAAATTCACCTTTAACTATCAAGTCCAATTTTTTGGGAGCTCATGGTGTTCCTATGGAATACAGAGGACGTCAGGGAGAATTTGTTGATTTAGTTATTAATGAAATGATCCCACTGGTTGCAAAGGATAATTTGGCTGATTTTATTGATGTATTTTGTGATAAGGGATTCTTTACTGTTGAAGAAACAGACAGAATGTTGGCTCAGGGAAGAAAATATGGTATGCGTCCAAAGATTCATGCTAATGAATTAGATTATTCAGGTGGTGTTCAAGTTGCAGTTAAGCATGATGCTCTTTCTTGCGATCATTTGGAATTTGTTGGAGATGAAGAAATAAAAGCTTTGCTCAACTCCAATACAATGCCAACAGTTTTACCTGGTGCAGCATTCTTTTTAAACATGCAACTGTCTCCAGTTAAAAAGATGATGAATGCAGGATTACCAGTTGCAATGGCATCAGATTTTAATCCAGGCTCATCTCCAAGTGGTAATATGCAAACAATTGTTAGTTTTGCTTGCGTTAACTATAGGATGACTCCTCAGGAAGCATTTAATGCAACAACTATCAATTCTGCTTATGCAATGGGATTAAGCAAAACTCATGGTTCTATAGCTAAGGGAAAGATAGCAAACTTCTACATAACAAAAGAAATTCCTAATTTGGAATATATGCCTTATTATTATGGAATAAATAAGGTTGATAGAGTATTCCTTAATGGAGTTGAAT
>DIOL01000024.1:29409-29679 GCA_002423895.1 Bacteroidales bacterium UBA5515
GAATACTTCTCGCAGAACTAAAATATTAAGTTTTACGAGATATTCTTAGGTTTAATTTTACAACACACTATTATACAATGGTATAGTAACTACAAATTAGAAAAAATGCGAAATTTTTATATTTGTTTCTATATAAACTTAATATTTTTTTCTCGCATTTTAAGCTTAAAGACTTTTAATATTTAAAAATAAACCCTGCTTAACAGAAAAAAATCACCGACTTTTTTAATTTATATGCCGAGTTTTTTGAAAAAGTCGGTGATTAATTTT
>DIOL01000024.1:29823-30401 GCA_002423895.1 Bacteroidales bacterium UBA5515
AAAAAGTCGGTGATTAATTTTAGATATAGTTAGATTTATTAATATTAAAATTCCTCTATTTCTAATTCAATATCAAATGTTTTATAAATAGGGTGATTTAGTTTGGCTTCCCATTCATATTTTGTACCCATTATATCCTCACTATTACCCTTCATTACACCATTAGTAATATTGGTAATAATTACATTGAAAATTTTATTAATATCTGTTCCTAAAAACTCTTCATAAGTAACTTGATCAAAACTAAAAGGAAAGCTTTTCATAGTAAAATTTCCTCCAATAAGATTATATTTATGAGTTCTTTTCTTAACTTTAAATTCAATTTTATTTGCCATAACAGTTGTTTGGTCTACTTTACAGTTAACAATCTTAACTTTAATCTCTTTACCTTTAGCAAAGGTTGAAGGAAATGCTTGATTTGGAGAAATAAACAAAAAACACAAACCAAATAATGCTAATAAATAAGCTCTTTTCATAATGTTTAATTTTAAATATGTTGCAAATATAAAAAAATTATTTCTTAAAATACTTTTTCATCAATTTATATTTTTCTATACAATCTATCAAAGAAAATTATT
>DIOL01000024.1:30524-30961 GCA_002423895.1 Bacteroidales bacterium UBA5515
ACAATCTATCAAAGAAAATTATTATCTTTGTAGAGAAAAATAAATAGTTTTATATTAACATCCAATTTTGATATATTTCATCATTTAGACAAGAAACTATTAATAAACCGCCATAATATGAAAAACAACGAAAAATTAGACAATGCTTTAAAGTCTATCTCTAAAGATCGTCAAAGAACAAATATGCTAAGACGTTTTGAACAAAGAGCTATTGCTTATTTAGTTCAAAGAATGCCTTCATTTGTTAGCTCCAATACGCTAACTGGAATTGGTTTTTTGGGTAATTTAATATTAGCTCTTAGTTTTGTATTTGGAGCTATTTACAGCCCTTACTTTTTACTATTTGGAATTTTAGGCTCATTCGTTAATTGGTTTGGTGACTCTTTAGATGGACGTTTGGCATACTTTAGAAACAAACCAAGAAAATGGTATGGATT
>DIOL01000024.1:31091-31365 GCA_002423895.1 Bacteroidales bacterium UBA5515
AACCAAGAAAATGGTATGGATTTACATTAGATATAATTGTTGATTTTGTGGGAATAATATTTATTGGTTTAGGATTTATGCAATATTTAGAACCTCAATGGACTTTGGTCGGATATGCTTTTATTGTTATGTATAACCTTGAAATGGTAATTGCCTTATTGAGATATAAAATTACAAATCAATATTCCATTGACTCTGGTTTTTTAGGACCAACAGAAGTTAGAATTGCCATTTGTATTGCTTTAACAATAGAAGTAATATTTAATGGAACATT
>DIOL01000024.1:31470-31835 GCA_002423895.1 Bacteroidales bacterium UBA5515
GAAGTAATATTTAATGGAACATTCCTCTATTTTGCCATATTTTCAACCATTATACTTTTTATAGCTAATATTAAAGATATTCTTCAAATAATTAAGTTGGCTGACATAAGAGATAAAGAAGAAAAAAAGCCTGCTTCTGAATCATAGACCAAAATTGCCTTAAAAGATAATTAGAAAGGCACTTAGAATTCATACACACGTTGAAGTTCCATTTGATTATGGTACTTTTTAACGATTTGTAAAAGTATAGGTATGCGAAAAATTGTATATCTTTGCAAATTGGAAAATTCGTTTAATTTATTAACTAACTAAAAAACAATGAGTTTTAGAATTATAGTTCTAGCAAAGCAAGTTCCCGATACAAG
>DIOL01000024.1:31946-32306 GCA_002423895.1 Bacteroidales bacterium UBA5515
GCAAAGCAAGTTCCCGATACAAGAAACGTTGGGAAAGATGCTATGAAGGAAGATGGCACTGTTAATCGTGCCGCTTTGCCTGCTATTTTTAATCCAGAAGACCTCAATGCCTTAGAAATGGCATTAAATATTAAGGATAATATTAAAGATGCAACAATTTCAATTATTACCATGGGACCATCTCGTGCTGCAGAAATTGTTCGTGAGGCAATGTATCGTGGAGCAGATAATGGAGTTGTTGTTTCCGACCGCAAGGTTGCAGGAAGTGACACTTTGGCAACATCATACACCATTTCTCAAGCAATTAAGAAAATGGGTAAATTTGATATAGTTATTGCAGGTCGTCAAGCAATTGATGGA
>DIOL01000024.1:32421-33090 GCA_002423895.1 Bacteroidales bacterium UBA5515
CAAGCAATTGATGGAGATACAGCTCAAGTTGGACCTCAAACTGCAGAAAAACTTGACTGTCCACAAATTACTTATGCTGAAGAAGTTGTTGGAGTAAATGAAAAATCAATTAAAATCAAACGCCGTTTGGAAAGAGGTATTGAAGTAGTTGAATCAGCATATCCTTGTTTAATAACTGTTCATGGTTCTGCAAAACAATGCCGTTCCCGTCATGCTAAACGTTTAATGAAATTCAAGTTGGCAAAAAGTAATTCAGAATTACAGGAACTTGGACAAGACTACTCTGAAATATGGAATGAAAGACCATATTTGAAGATTGAAGAATGGTCAGCTGCAGATATTATTGCAGAAGATAACCGTTTGGGACTTACTGGTTCTCCAACAAAAGTAAAGAAAATAGAAAACGTAGTATTAACACAAAAAGAAAGCAAGGTAATTACCTCTAAAGATGAAGAAATTAATGACCTGATGAAGGAACTTATATCTTCTCATATTATAGGATAATTCTGTTTTTTAAACCAAAAAGGAGATTAAACAATGAATAATGTATTTGTATATTGTGAAGTTACAGAGGAAAGAACAATTGCCGATGTAAGCTTGGAGCTTGTTTCCAAAGGAAGGAAACTTGCCAATGAACTTGGTGTTAAACTGGAAGCTATCGTTTGTGGT
>DIOL01000024.1:33213-33698 GCA_002423895.1 Bacteroidales bacterium UBA5515
GATGAAATAAAAGATATTGAAAAGATGCTTTATCCTTATGGAGTTGATGTTATTAACTATGCTAAGGATTCAAGACTTTTCCCATATCAAACACTTCCACATTTCTCAATTGTAACAAAACTGTTTCAAGACAGTAAACCAGAAATTGCACTGTTTGGAGCAACTTCAGTTGGTAGAGATCTGGCACCTCGTATTGCTTCATATTTGCGTACAGGTTTAACTGC
Organism: Bacteroidales bacterium UBA5515; assembly: GCA_002423895.1. Lineage (GTDB taxonomy): Bacteria > Bacteroidota > Bacteroidia > Bacteroidales > P3 > UBA10566. Next base: position 33,438 of record DIOL01000024.1, read on the forward strand.
TGATTGTACATCACTTGAAATAGGTAATCACACTGAAAACAAAACTGGAAAAGAATATAAAAACCTTCTTTACCAAATCCGTCCAGCTTTTGGAGGAAATATTATTGCAACTATCGTAAATCCTGACAACAGACCGCAAATGGCAACAGTTCGTGAAGGAGTTATGAAAAAAGAAGTATATGACAACTCTCACAAGGGAATTATTAACTTCCTGAAAGTTGAAGATTATATTAAGAATGACGATTTCTGCATTAAAATTAT
>DIOL01000024.1:33806-35278 GCA_002423895.1 Bacteroidales bacterium UBA5515
GACGATTTCTGCATTAAAATTATTGAACGTCATATTGAACAGCAAAAAATCAATATTAAAGGAGCTCAAATAATTGTTTGTGGTGGTTATGGAATGGGTTCAAAAGAAAACTTCAATCTAATTCACCAGCTGGCAGAAGTTATTCAGGGAGAAGTTGGAGCAACACGTGCTGCAGTTGATGCTGGAATGTGCGAACATGAAAGACAGATTGGACAGACTGGAGTTACCGTTAGACCTAAACTTTACATTGCCTGTGGAGTTTCAGGAGCAGTTCAACACCGTGCTGGAATGCAGGAAAGTTCAAAAATTATTTCAATCAACAAAGACCCTAAAGCACCAATTAATGCAATAGCTGACTATACCATTATTGGAGATGTTATGGAAGTCTTACCAAAGATGATTAAATATTACAAGGCTAATACAAAATAACGATAAATAAAGAATAATTATATGGCTAATTTTTTTAATGATAATGAAAGCTTAAAGTTCCATCTTTCTCATGAAATGATGAAGGAAATTATTCAATTAAAGGAACGCAATTATGCTGATTATGGAAAATATGACGATGCTCCAAAGGATTATGAGGATGCTTTAGATAATTACGAAAAGGTAATGGAGATTGTTGGCGAAATCACTGGAGAAATTCTTGCCCCAAATGCTGAAAGCGTTGACCAGGAAGGACCAAAGATTGTTAACAATGAAGTTGTATATGCAAGAGGAACTCAGGAAAATCATGAAGCTTTGCGTGATGCAGGTCTTTATGGAATGAGTTTGCCAAGAGAATTTGGCGGATTAAACTTCTCATATGTTCCTTATGTAATGGCAGCTGAAATAGTTTCTCGTGGAGACTGTGGATTTGCAAATATCTGGGGATTGCAGGATTGTGCTGAAACAATTTACGAATATGCTTCAAAAGAAATAAAAGACGAGTTCCTGCCAAAAATTAATCAAGGTTTCACCTGTTCAATGGACTTGACCGAGCCTGATGCTGGTTCTGACCTTCAAGCTGTACAGTTAAAAGCAACATGGGATGAAAAGTCAAATTGCTGGAGACTGAACGGTGTTAAACGTTTCATCACAAATGGAGACGCTGATATTAAGCTTGTTCTGGCTCGTTCAGAAGAAGGAACAAATGATGGTAGAGGTCTGTCTTACTTTGTTTATGACAGAAAACATAAAGCAGTAACAATTCGTAGAATTGAAAACAAACTGGGTATTAAAGGATCTCCAACAGGAGAATTGGTATTCAACAATGCACCAGCTCAACTGGTTGGAGACAGAAAATTGGGATTGATCAAATACGTTATGTCTTTGATGAATGGTGCAAGACTTGGAGTTGGAGCTCAATCTGTTGGTCTGTCTGAAGCTGCTTACAGAGAAGCTTTCAAATATGCTCAGGAAAGAGAACAGTTTGGAAAACCAATTCACAATTTTGCAGGAGTATATGAAATGCTTGCAAACATGAGAGCAAA
>DIOL01000024.1:35404-36242 GCA_002423895.1 Bacteroidales bacterium UBA5515
CATGAGAGCAAAAACTGATGCAATTCGTACTTTGCTTTATGAAACAGCACGTAATATTGACATTTACAAGGCAATTGAAGATAAAGCAAAATATGGTTCAATTACTCCAGAAGAAAAACAGAAACTTAAGAAATTCCAAAAGCTTGCTGACATTCTAACACCAATGCTGAAACTTTTCTCTTCTGAATATGCAAACCAGATAACTTACGATGCAATTCAGGTTCACGGTGGTTCAGGATTTATGAAAGACTATGCAGTTGAAAGAATGTACAGAGATGCAAGAATCTTAACCATCTATGAAGGAACATCACAGTTACAGGTTGTTGCTGCAATTCGTGGAGTTATCAATGGTGGATACATCGATTTAATTAAGGGATACGAAGCAAAAGAAGCAAAACCAGAATTTTCAACAATGAAGAAAGTTCTTTGCCAGATGAGAGAACGCTTTGAACAGGCACTTGAAAGAGCAAACAGCTTTGGTTCAAATTCTGAATTCTACGATTTCAATTCTCGCCGTTTAGTTGAAATGTGTGGTTATTTAATTATGGGACATCTTTTAGTAATTGATGCCAATAAAAACCCTATGTTTAGCAACTCAGCAGAATTAATGATTCGCATGGGACAAAGCAAGGTTGAGGAAGCTGCTTCATTTATTATGAACTTTGAAGAATCAGCAATAGCAAAATATAAAATTGCTGGTGACTGCAAAGCTTGTGCTGAATAACAAACTATTACAATAAAAAGACCTGAAGGGACATATTAATTTATGTCCCTTTGTTTTTTATATCACATCCTGACATATTTTTAAAAACACAAAAGAGAAGCCCTTTCCATGAGC
>DIOL01000024.1:36344-37414 GCA_002423895.1 Bacteroidales bacterium UBA5515
AAAGAGAAGCCCTTTCCATGAGCTTCTCTTTGTTTTGATTGATTAACAACTCGCCATAAACCTTCAAAAGAAACCCTTCTCTTGCGTTTTATGACCTTAGAATGGAAGAATTAAGGAACAACAACTTCTTCTTCCAAAGGCTCAACACTGATTGAAACACCTTTCATGTCTTGTTTGAAATCAGTCTCAGGAGTAAATCCAACCCCAACTCTAAGAACAGTTTCAGCAGTTACCTCATCAGAAGTATTAACCGCCTTAACCTTAGCCTTAGGATAGAATGTTCCCAAGCCATCAAACTTAACTGAATGCCCTTCTTGAAGCATCCAAGTTGTTGAAGACACCAAAGCATCTAAAGCATTTAGAGCATCGCCCTTGCTTACAGTGCTTGACTTTTCAATCATTGCAGCCAATTTCTTGAAGTTGATAGTCTCACCCTTAATCATTTGAGCCATCCATTTGTCTCCAGGATTTGGTCCTACAACAATCCTCTTTTTTTTCTTACGAAATTTCATCCTCGTAAAATTTAAAAGGTTAAACAATAAAAAAACTAACTTGCCAATAATAGCAATAAATCTATTTCTTCTTATAATTAACTTCCTTTACCTTATTATCTCCAAGCACAAACTCAACATTTTTAAACCTTGTCTTCAAATATTTTGATGGTTTAAACAAAATCTTAAACCTCTTAATTAACTTTCTCGTAACCTTTTCAGGACTATCAGCCGACTTTACCTCAATTGTGGGATAAAAAGCACCTAATAATCCCAGTCTTACAGTATGCCCATTTTCCAACATAAAAATAGAAGCTGTTTCAAGCTCTGCAAGCACTCCCAAAATATCGCCTCTGCTCATTGTACTGTTCTTTTCAATCATTTGAGCCATCTCTTCAAATCCCACTTCTGTCTCATGCTGCATTATAGGTAAATATTTCTCAAAAACAACTGAGTTAATAACTATTTTACGTTTTTGCTTAAAGAATTTGATAGCCATAATAACAATATTTTTTAATAAGATAATTATAAATTTATTTTGCGATAGTTATCTCAATTCTCCAAGATAGTTATCTCGAA
>DIOL01000024.1:37529-38286 GCA_002423895.1 Bacteroidales bacterium UBA5515
TCTCCAAGATAGTTATCTCGAAGCCCCAAGATAGTTATCATATACACCGAAAATCGTCGTTTTTTCATCAAAAATCGTCGTTTTTCAACTGGAAAACGTCGTTTTTCTGCCAGAAACAGGCTATTTTTTGTCCCTTATATAGTTATCTCAGGAAGTTTGGATAGTTATCTTGGGAGTTTCGGATAGTTATCTTAGCCTGAAATATGCTTATAATAATTCTTTATAATAGTGTTATGAAGTCAAGGGATAGGATTTTAGTGAGTTAGGATAGTTATTTTTGTAACTACTTTTTTAACGTGGTCATAAATATATTTATTATTTAGAGAAAGAATTATTTTCTTTTTTGTTTGGAAGATTGGAAATAAGTTTGTAAGTTTGCCGCATAATCTTCTCATTAAATATGAAATGATTCATTCCTCCAACATATTACCCCCAATACAATGTGACTCTTTAATAAAAAGAAGTATCACTACTTTTTATGATGTTTTATGTCTTATAGAAGAAAGTTCTATTCTTTCAATCAAAGAGCAGTCTACATATTTTTTTACAAATTTACTTCGTATAAATAAAGTAATCCTACATCCTTTAGACACGATTAGGGGCTAGAGTAGTGTATATAATACAAACGACACACTCCAAAAGCCCCAGCAAATCAGAAAATCTTAATATGAATACTAAATATTCGATGTTTAGGAATATTAAGTTAAGGATTGCTTATTTAAGTAGCCTTTTTGATGAATGAATGAATGAATGAATG
>DIOL01000024.1:38406-77291 GCA_002423895.1 Bacteroidales bacterium UBA5515
ATGAATGAATGAATGAATGAATTTGTAAACAAAAAAATTAAACAATCATGAGTAAAAATACAATATTATATGCAATAATATTCTCAGTAATATTGTGCTTAAGTGGAAATACAGCATTCTCTCAACTTAAAGTAAAGGGAGATAATGGAAAAGTTATTATAGGAACAGTACCTGATGAATCTTCTCAACAATATGTGGAAGACTTTGATAACATTTTATCTGCTTCAATATTTGGCAAAGGAGAATTTTATCGTTCAGGAGCAAAACTCTCATTTGGGGACTTTGGAAGAAGGGATTATTGGGGATGGAATGTTTTTGTTGGAGAATATTATACTACAGAACCTACTGATACTGATAAACTATGGTTACATGGAAAGAATGGATTTTATCTTACCTATGGAAGAGCAGAGCCAAAACAAACTATTCTTTCATTTAATGTAAATGGAGATAGAAGATTGCATTTAAATACAGAATTATTTGCTCAAGGATTAAAAATACCTGCCAATTCATCAAGTCAACAAAATGCAGGTATAATAAAAAGTTCCTTAGATAAGATAAACAAAATAGAGGGAATAACTTATCAATATAAATTTTTTAATAATCAAACAAGCAGTTCTACACAAGGAGGTTCTGCTAAAGAAATAGCAGATGCTGTATTCTTTAACAACTTAAATGAGCAAATGAATAATTATGCTCCTCAAAAGAATGGATTTGACGCAGAACAACTCAACGAATTTTTCCCAGAATTGGTAGAAACAGATAAAGATGGTAATAGCTATATAGATTATACTGGACTTATTCCAGTGTTGGTAGAGGCAATAAAAGAACAGTCAAGAATAATAACAGCACAAAGTCTTAAATTAAAAGAAATGGGCTTATTGGCGGAAGATATAACAACAATGAGTAGTTCATCAAGTACAGATAGCAACTTTACAACAAAAAGCAAAACTACAGATACAAATACAACAACAGAAACAATAAATTCTGTTTTAGCAAATGCATTCTTATATCAAAACACTCCTAACCCATTTAATACTACAACAGAAATAAAATACTTCTTACCAGAAGGAAGTACAAATTCTTACATTTATGTGTTTAACCTTCAAGGAAATTTATTATTAACATATAATTTAAGCGATAATGGTTTTGGTTCTGTTATAATTAATGGTTCTTCATTAAATGCAGGAATGTATATTTATTCTTTGGTTGTTAATGGACAAGAAGCAGAAACAAAACGAATGATACTTACTAAATAAGGAAGGAGGTGTGAAATGAAAAAAATATTAATATGTATTCTTATTACATTTCTTTCTTCCTCTTATCTGTTTTCTCAACAAAGCATAAGTTATAATGTAAGTTTTTCTCCTTATACAATAACAGATACTTTGTATAATGACAGTATCGTATATAATAAAATTGTAATAAATGATTGCTATTTAACATCAGATGTTGGCAAACCAGTATTACCGGTTAAATATGTTCGTTTACTTATACCAAGAGGGACAAGAGCAACAAATGTGATAATTAATCAAATAAGCAATAATCAAACACAAACCTTATTACATAAAGTTTGTTATGCTACACCTCCTATTATTTTAGGTGAATCTCTTGAAAACGTAGAAGAAGAATATGATACTATATTATATTCTCAAAGTACACCTTTCCCTACTTCAAGAGTATCTATAGTAAGTCAGAATTTTTTCAGAGGTAACTGCATTGTTACAATAGCAGTTTATCCTATTCTTTATACGCCTTCTATTAATCAAATCTCTTATGTGCCTAATATTAGCTTTTCATTAAATTATGTTTCTGATTCAAACTATTTAAAAGATATGTATTTTGATGAAAAAGATAGAGGATTATTATCTCATATGATAGATAATCCAGATATTGTAACACAATTTGCACCTGTTAATTTATCGCCTGCAAGCAGTGGAACAAAGAATATTTCTGTTAATGCTAAATATTTGGTTGTAACAGAAAGAAAACTACTCCCAGCCTTTGCAGAATTATTGGATTGGAAACGAAGAAAAGGACTTCCTTCTCAAGCTGTAGCAATAGAAGATATTTTGGCAGATCCTGACTATAATAATGGCGATGCACATGATATTAATGATGATGCAGGTAAACTGCGTCAATTTCTTTATGAAGCATACAATAAGGAGAATGGAGTAGAATATGTTTTATTAGCTGGGGCTAATATTCCTATAAGAAAAAAAGGTGATTTGGAATATGAAAATTATAGGACTCCAACTGATTTATATTTTTCTGATTTTGATGCTAATTGGGATTTAGATGGAGACCAATTATATGGAGAATATCCAGATGATCCATTAGATAGATTTTCAGAAATATATGTTGGTAGACTTATGTCCCAAAATGAATGGGAAGTTAGAAATTGGACAAGGAAAGTTTTAGTTTATGAACAAAACCCAGGTAATGGAGATGGTTCTTATCTTACAAAAGCGTTTTTTACTCAAGCAGATTTTCTTCAGGAACATAACATGTTTGAAAAATGTTGGAAGCCAGAAATAGAAAATAATCTATCAGTTACATTATTTGAAGAAGACCATGGTGTTGAAGGAGGATATAATACAGAAAATACTCCAAGTTTTCCAACAGGTGCAGATGTTATTAATGAATTTAATAATCATCATGGGTTAATAGGTTTTTTAAATCATGGTTCACCTAATCGAGTTAGTGTAGCTACTAAAGGAGATAATTATTTTGGCGTGGGAGAACGTACAACTTATAATGTAACTTCTTTTGATTATGAAGCAGGTCCATCTACGATTTTAGAAGATGGAAATGGATTTGATAATATGACTAATTATTGTTATCCTACAATTTTATTCTCTATATCATGTAGAACAATGCCTTTTGACAACTGGGATGAATGGAATGAAGGCTATAGACGTAATATGGGAGATGCATATACAAGTGTAATTAAAGGAGGAGGTCCTGTTTATATAGGTAATACCCGTGATGCTTGGGTATCCTCAGGAGGAGGAGGAGTTGTTACTATCGGGCAAAATTTCTTTAAAAGTGCATTTCAAAACGTTACATATAATTTAGGTAAAATGTTTTCATTTGGAAAAGAAAGTCTCTCTTATGCAGAATGTGTATCTAATTTTATGGGATGTCCAGAAACAGAATTCTGGACAGCAGTACCTAATAATTTTACTAATGTAAGTTATCAAGAAAACGGTAGCTCTCTTTCTGTAAATGCAGGAGTTAATGATGTTTCTATTTGTGTAATGAGTGCTTTGGATAATGGGGAAACTTATTATCAAAAAATAGATAATGTATCTTCTTTTAATTTCCAAAATATATCTAAACCATATAATGTAACTATAACAAAACATAACTATTACCCTTATTTATTTAATCCTAACGATTTATATATACAAAATGTTAATTGGGATAATGAAAGGGTTATTTCTGCAAATAGATTTTTTATTGGTACAGATGTAACAAATAATATACCTTTTGGAAATGTAATTATTAACGCTCCTGCAAATATACTATTAAAACCTATTGAAGATGTAATTATTCAATCAGATTTTGAAGTTGTAAGCGGAGCAAGTTTTGAAATTAAAATAAATAATAACGATGAAAACACATGTTTATAAATTAGTATTGGGGTTTGTATTAACTCTATTACTAGGCATTAACCTTAATGCACAAGACTATGAGTATATTCCATTGGTTAAACCTCGTATTCAGATTTGGACATGCGATTATCTTAGTTGTGAAGGAAATTATGTTTTCAGACGTTTTGCTCTTACAGACGAAGACACTTTAATAGAAGGAGATAATTATAAGAAACTTTATTTCTTTACTGATTCTGTATTTAATTCTTTAACAGCAGAATGCATTGGAGGTTTTAGAGAAAACGAACAAAAACAGGTTTTCTATAAAGGCAAAATAATAACTCCGGGATATTCTGTAAGACCAGGTTTAATTTATGATTTTTCTTTAAGTGTTGGAGATACATTTTCTAATGATTTTTATTCTAATCTTATTGGTTATTCATTGGTTCTTGAAGTAAAAGATATAGATACAATATATTATGCTGGAGCTCAAAGAAAGAGATTTAAAATAGGAGAAATGGCTGGCACATCTATTATCGCTCAAATTATAGAAGGAATTGGCAATACTCAAGGATTGATGTTTGATATGTATTCTAATTTACTTTTATGTCCTCCTAATGGCAGGAATCGTTGCTATGAGTATAATGGAGAATTGCTTTATCATGACAATCCTTCACAAGATTGCATAACTCCTCTTTATGGGCTTAATGAGATAAAACTTGAAGATAATTCAGTAACTCTTTATCCTAACCCAACAAACAAAGACGTAAATATAAGTTCTGAGAATATTATTAATTCAGTTGAAGTATTTAATTCTATTGGACAAAAGGTTTATCAAACTAATGTAAAGGCAAAGGGAAAAACTTTTGATATTAATTCTCTTTCAAAGGGAGTTTATATTATTGGAGTAAATACTGATAAAGGATATGTGAGAAAGAAATTAGTTAAGAATTAGATTTAAAAGAGAAGTAAAATTTGTTTTTAATACTTTTTCTTAGTTCAGACCAAGTTTGTCATATAAACAAAAAGGACGCCTTGCTTATGCTTGGCGTCCTTTTTCAAATTATTAAGCCTTAGATAATTTTTACTATTTCTTACCTTGATTAGCCACTGCTTCCATTAATTTTTTAATAGTTTCAGGATCTCCAATAAACTCGTCCTTGATATAATTTAAATTATCATCCAAGTAGAAAACATAAGGTATTCCTGTTGGAATATTGAATGCTACAATTTCATCAGCACTCATTCCTTTAATGGTTTTAACAATACCTCTTAATGAATTTCCATGAGCAACAACCAAAACTTCATCATTTGTTTCAAATGATTTTAAGATATTGTTTTCATAATAAGGCATAATTCTGTCAATGCAGTCTTTCAATGACTCAGTTAAAGGAAGGTCTTTTTTATCAACATCTTTATATCTATTGTCAAAAGCTGGATTACGTTCATCATCTTCTTTAAGAGTTGGAGATTGAACATCATATCCTCTTCTCCAATACAGAACTTGATCTTCTCCGTATTTATCAACTGTTTCTTTCTTGTTCAATCCCTGAAGAGCTCCATAATGTTTTTCATTCAAACGCCATGATTTTTCAACTGGAAGATAATCCAAGTTCATTGCATCAAGAATATTATTTAAAGTTTTTATTGCTCTTTTTAAATAGGAAGTATAACAAACTTGTGGTTCAAATCCATTTTCTTTTAATGCCTTACCAGCTTCAAGTGCTTCTTTAACTCCTTTTTCAGACAAATCTACATCTGTCCATCCTGTGAATAGATTTAATCTATTCCACTCACTTTCTCCGTGACGTACTAATATTAATTTTTTCATTTCTTTTTCTTTTCTTCTTTTTGTACTAATTTTGATAAATCCAGTTTTTTTCCAAGCTGATATTTAAGCGATAAAATCAACATAACAATACCTGTTATAATAAATGGAACACTTAACCATTGACCCATATTAAATGTCATTGCATCTTCCCAGCTTTCCTGGCTATTTTTAAGAAATTCTATTAGAAAACGAGCCACAAATAACACAATTAGAAATACTCCAAAAATAAATCCTTGACGTGGTGGTGTTTTCTTTTTCATAAAATATAAATACAAGAAGGTGCTTAATGCAATGTAAGATAGTGCTTCATATATCTGAGTTGGGTGCATAGGCAAGGTTTGTCCATCTCTAACAAATATAAATCCCCAAGGAAGACTTGTAGCCACTCCATAGATTTCTGAGTTCATAAGATTACCAATTCTAACAGCAGCTCCTGCAAATCCAACAATTATTACCAGTCTATCAATTACCCATAAATAAGGAAGTTTTGTATTTCTGCAAAAGAAAAATGTTGCAATTAAAAGACCAATTGCACCTCCATGAGAAGCTAATCCCTGATAGCCAATAAACTTCCATCCTTCTGCAGTTTCCTTAATTGGAAGAAGCATTTCAACTGGATGATTTATATAGTAGGAAAACTCATAAAACAAACAATGTCCCAATCTTAATCCAGCTAATAATCCAACAAACATATAGATTGTCATCTTATCAAGAAAATATATTGATACATTTTCTTTTTGGAATACCTTTTTCAAAAGCAAATAACTAATAACAAAAGCCAGTGCAAACAAAACTCCATACCAGCGAATTGATAGACTTCCAAGATTAAAAATTACAGGAGATACATCCCAAACTATCTGTAGTAAATTCATAATTAAATATATTTATTATTCTTTATAGTATTAGCTTGCAAAGATACTAAAAATAACCTTTTGCATTTGATTTTTCCATGACAGGTTTGGCTCAATTGATTTTCTTATTTCAATTGGGTCAAGATTTGTTGAATTATAGAAATCTACAATCATTAAAATATCTAAAGGAGTTTCATCAGCAGGAGCCTTAATAACATATGGCATATCCTCAAAATCCTCATCAATTTCTGAATAAACAAAACCAAAACCTCTTGCAGCGTATTCTCTATTCTTTAGTGTCTTTATCTTTGTTATATTGCTTCTATGTCTTGCAAGACTTCCAATTGCAAAATCGCATCTTTCAAACATATCATCCAATTCCTTGCCCGATAAAGCTCCATAAAAAGTAATATATTCATTTAAACCCAAATTTTCAACTTGAGCTTTTAATGCAAAGCCAGATGCTCTTTCAGGTTTTCCAACTATATTCAAATGTACTTTTTGTTGTGGATTAGATTTAACATATTTATTAATACCACTAATAGCTCTATCCACTCCATGCCAATAATGCAATTCAGCCACAACCAATAATTCCAAAACATCAGGGTTTCTCATGTAAGAGTTTTTCAATGGCAAAGAATCAAAATCCACCCCATTAGAAATTTTAATAGTCTTCTGATTAAATATTATATCATAATCAGAAAAAGTGATAATGGCATCAAGATTTTTAGATAATGAATTTCTAAAAAGCTTATCTATATAATATGTTATCTTCCCTGATCTTGAAAGTTCTTTTATTTCTTTATCATAAGGATATGTAGGGACTTCCATAACTACTTTAACTCCTCTTTGCTTCAGTTTCTTCACAAAAGAGATTAAAAAAGGCTCTGCATTTATAAAGCTTCTCATATATACTAAAGAAATATGATTATCAATAATATAACTCAATAAACTATTATATTCGAAGCGTTTATTAACTTTAGCTTTAATTCCATTACCGAAGTTCTTCTGAACCTTATCTCCAACCCATCTAACTTGACTACCAAACTCATCCCAACCCAAATAGCAAAGCTCTGTTTCAACTCCACAATCATTCAAAGCCTTTACTTGATATCTAATCTTCTTAGTAATACCACTATATTCAGCCAAAGCATGAAAAACTATAAATATTGCTTTCATAAAATATATATATTCTAAGTCAAAACCTTATCGAATAAATCTGCCCATTGTTTTGCGATGTTTTCTATCCTAAATCTTTCTACATTGATTCTTGCTTTACTGCCCATTTCTTTTCTCAATTCATCATTTTCTATTAAATATGATATCTTATTTACCAATTCTTTTATATTTCCATTTTCAACCAATAAACCATCTTCTCCATCTTTAATTATATCTCTTGGACCACTTGGACAGGTAAAAGATACTGCTGGAAGTCCACAAGCCATAGCTTCCGTAATTACCATCCCAAAACCTTCAAATCTTGAGCTCAAAACAAATATAGAACTTTCACAATACTTATCAATAATATTATCAGTCGATGATTCTAAAAAAATATTATCTTGTAAACCTAAACTGTCTCTTAATTTTACAAAACTATCCCTATCCCCTCCTCCATAAATTTTCAAAACCCAATCAGGATGCTTTTCATTTACATATTTCCATGATTCAATTAGCATATCAAAACCTTTTTGATAAGTATATCTCCCCACTGCAATTACTTGTTTAGAATTACAATCAGATTTTTTATTTGGAAAGAAAGATAAAGGATTATAAATATATGTTTTATCTTTTATTTCTGTCCATCTATCATTATCTTCACTGCTTAGTGTAACAAACATAGATAATTGTTTTAATTCTTTTACAAGTTGATACATCCATAATTTAGATATAATTTTTCTCAAAATGTTTTTCCCCCCATTGCTCTCCATATTTCTATAATGAGTTCTGGAAAAATGTATCTCTCCTATTTTCTTACTCCCATCTTTTATTGAATTAATAAAATTAATCTCTCTTCTTAATGTTGAAATTGTAATATCTGGTTTAATTTCAAATAGCAATTCTTTCAGTTTTCTTCTATATTTTATTTGTTTGAAAAAATATGAAAATACTCTTTTATAAATTGGGAATCTCCAATTAGTATCAAAATTAATATCAAGATTTATTAGTTTAATCTTTGGTGACAGTTTATAATATGGCTCTTGATTTTTATTATCGGTAAGAACAATATAAATATCATATCCTAATACATCGGCGAAATAATTTGATTTTAGAGTCAAAACTCTCTCCATTCCAGAAGGAAAATGAAGAGATGGAATACAATATACTATCTTTCTTTTCATAACTCAGTAGCTAAAAAATCTATTAATCATTATACAAATCCTTAATAATATTAGATTCTTGATCAATAATTTTCTTTGGTCTTTTAATATACCTTTTAATATTTTTCAATTCTGAAAATATCTTTCTAATTAGTGATTGTTCAAATATTGTTGTCCTGGATAATGGTTTAAGTTTATTATTCCTTACAAACTTAATCTTACCATAATTCAATAAACCTCTTGCCATTGAACCATCTTCTCCTCTAATAATATTAATCCTATATCCAACCTTTCTTCCTAATTCAGTATTTATATTAAATACAAAACCTCTTACTGCCAATTCAGGACGTTTAATACTAACAAGTCTATTAAATATATTTCTAAAGAAATAATAAATTGAATATTTAAATTTATCTTTTTTTGAATAATAAATATAATTATAACTCATATTGACAGCTACTGGATTTGTCTTTTCAAATGCATTTACCACATTTTCCACATAGTCTGGAGGATAAATTGTATCCGAATCTATACTTAGGCAATATTTCCCTTTAGCGTTATCCAACCCACATTGTCTTGCAGCACTACAACCTTTCCTTTCTTCAAAATAACATGGAACTCCAGCTCTTTTAAACACCTCTTCACTATTATCCTTAGATCTATTATTAATACCAATAATCTCAAAAGGATATTTAGATTTATTTTCGCTTAATGACCATATACAAGAGAGGAGTCGTGTTTCATCATTATATGTAATAATTGCAATTGTAGCAATTGGATTAGGCTGAGAATTAATTCTCTCTACATTTGCCTTAACCTTTTCAAACAATTCGTCAGAAAAACTACTATAAGGTTTTTCATATATATCCAAGAATTTCTTACTCCATTTCATAATCTATTAATTTTTTTAACTTTATATATTCTTCAATGGTAATTGGTTTTTTATAAAACATCCTTATATAAATATCTTTTCTGATCATATAGAAAAATGCATTAAATGTGTTTTTCAATTCCTTTAGTTTACTTTCTTTTGAAAATAATTTTTCCACCATTTCTCTATTCCACTTCTTTTCAAAAAAAGATAAATTATAATCATCCTTAGGATTTACAACAAACTCTACACTTTTATTCCACTCATATCTATTTAACATTAATGCTCCTTCAGAATAAGAAAGCAGTTTATATGATAAAGACTTATATGGCAGATAATTTAAGAACAATTCACCATAATTATTTTTATAATTACCTGGCATTTTATCTTTATCGTAAAAAACTAATTTGTTATCAATTTCTAAAATCACCCATTTATGAGACTCTTTAGGAAATAGATATTCACCTATCAAACTTGGAGTTTCAATATAACCACTTTTAGCAACCCTTGTCAACTCATTAATAAATTTCTCTGGATTATCAACATGCTCCAAAACTTGATTACAAATTACATAATCAAACTCCTTATCTTTAAATGGCAAATCCTCACCATTGGCATTAACAAATTCTTGATGAGGAAAAATCTTAACATCACCGCAACGATGATAATTATTATCAATAAATCTTTCAACTATAACGTTAGAACGAAAAGATGGGTTATGTCCAGAGCCAACTTCTAAAACTCTATCATTTTTCTTAATCTTTAAGTTATGTCTATCATAAGGTGTTCGCACTTTCATATTTATTAGCTTCTAATTAATTTATAAATCATTCCTTTTATATCATATATCTTTAAAAATTGAAGATAGAATGTAACAAACAATAAACTAAAAATTGATTTGATTAATAATGATATAAACATATTTAAATCTAAAGTTATATAATTTATTCCATATAAAAACAGGAATAATATTATTGAAACAACTATTGGAGAGAAAATGCATTTAATAATTTTTATTATGCTTGACTTAAACACAATATTATACATTAAATAGTAAGCCTGAAAGAAATTAATTATTATTGAAATCATTATTCCAATCGATACTGCTTCAATAGTTTTAAAATAAAAGACACCTACTAAAATTGCAACTACAGTTAAAATAGTTGACAATACACCACTCAAAAACATAATCTTTGTAGAATTGGAAGCTTGAAATATTGAGCCTGAAGTAGAAAGTATTATTTGAAAAGCAACAGAAAAAGATAGTATTTCAAAACTTGGAACAGACCTCTCCCATTGCATACCAAAAATCAAAAGCACCAATTCTTTTGAAGTAAAAAACAAAAGAACAGATAATGGGAAGCCGATATATGCTAATAGCTTTACTATCTTTAGATATGAATCTGAAAGCTTTTTATAATCATTCTGCAAATCAGAAAAAATTGGATGCATAACAGGAGAAACCACATGAGTTATTGTTTGCAAAGGAAGCATCATTAGCCTATAAGATTTCTCATAATAACCTAACATTGCATTATTAAGATATTTTCCTATAATCAATTTATCCAAGTTTCTTGAGAAATAGTTTATTAAATTAAAAAAGAATTGATAAACAGAAAATGATAATATTTTATTTAAAGCCTTAATATTGAAAAGAAGTTTAAATTTAATCGGTTTCTTTATATATGATATAATAAATAAAAGAATTGAAGAAAGTATAGGATTAATTAATAATGCATATATTCCAAAACCTAAGAAAACTGAGACAACGGCTAATATTCCTGCAAATAGTTGAATTGAGAATGATCTTATAGCTATAAATTTAAAATCCTTATCCTTATAAATTAATGCATTAGGGAGAATTTGAGCGGAATTAAAGAAGATTGCTATTGATAAATAATATGATAATGTTTCTAATAATGGAGTTTTATAATAAATAGATATAGGTTTGGCTAATAAAACAAATATTATTGTTAATACAAGTCCAAACCAAATGGTAAATGAAAAAATATTAGATAAATCATCATTATTCAATTCTTTATTCTGAATTATTGCTGGACCTATACCTATTTCAGTAAGCATATTAAAAAAAACAATAATCACAGTTGCAATTGCAACAATCCCAAATTCTTCAGGAGAGAGGATTCTTGCAAGAATAGCAGTAACAATTAAAGATATAAATATATTTGAATACTTTGCTATGGCGGTAAAAAATATACCAACAGTCATCTGTGTTTTAATTGAATCTGCCATATTTTTAATTATTTATTCAATTTAATTTCAGCAATTACACTTAAATATGCTTTTTCATATTTATCTACTACAAAGTTTATACCCATATTTTTAATTGCATAATTATAATTATCATAACCATGATTTTCTATATATAATTTATAGGAATTTTCTAATGCTTTAACTATTGACTCGTTATCATTTGGTTCAAAAATCGGATTGCCTGTTTCAAAAAGAATTTCATTTACATTTCCACAATTAGGTCCTAACACAACTTTCTTAAAAAGGAATCCAAGTGGTAAATTACCTGAATTAAGAATTTTCTTTCTTTGAATAAAGACAACATCAGATGCTGCTAAATAATAAGGTAATAAATCATTATCAATTATCTCATCATAATTATTTGAATTAATTGAATAGACTTTAAAGAAAATATTTATAAAACTATAAATTAAATTCTTAAGTAAAGACTTCTTTTTGGAAAAATTCAACATTCTAGGTGCAAGCAAATATTTATCTTTTATTCTTAAACTTAAATAAGCATTTAGCAACATAAATAATTCTGAATTATCTCGAAACCTTCCAAAAGAAAGAATAATAAATTTTTCTAATGGTAAATTCAACTTCTTTCTTGCGTCTTCTTTTGAAATATTCTCGTTATAAGTATTTTCGTATATATGATGGGGTATAAGAAAATTTTTAGATTTAATATTAGGTTCGGTTTCTAAAATTTCATTTATACTAAATTTTCCCATATGTATTATTCCATCAGCAGATTGCTCAACTAAATGATATAATTTCAAAACATTATCATTTCTAAAATGAGGAGATGAATTATGGCGAGTGTATAATATTCCTGTTTTCTGTTTCTTTAAATCTTCTATTCTATTTTTAAGTTTAACAACGTCAATTTTTTCAATAATATATTTAAAAATCTCTTCAGGCCATTGAATGTTAACAATATCATATTTTTTGTTGTTATCCCAAAAATTATCAACAGAGCTATCAACTTCATGATTCCTTTTTTTCAACTCCTTAACTAAAGTATGTACAAAAAGATTATCATTTAGAAACTCCCTATAAACAAAAAGAATTCTCATAACTAAATATTAATTAATAATACAGAATATATGCCTATATTAGTTTTATCCAGTTTTTTGTTTCAAAGTCATATTTCTTGATTGGCTTTGCAGGATTTCCGGCTACAAGGGTATATGGTTCAACATTTTTTGTAACTACACTTCCTGCTGCAACTAATGAATGCTTGCCTACTTTAACACCTTGGATGATTACACAATTACCCCCTATCCAAACATCGTCTTCAATAATTACTTTTGTTCCACTGACTCCCTGATCTTTTATTGGCTTTTCAATATCTTCGTAATCATGAGTTAATCCTAAAATTTGACTTCCTATCCCCAAAACAACATTGTTCCCAATTAATGCTGGACCTAAAATCATTCCTCTTGAAGTTATCATTGTATTATTACCAATTTCAATATCTCCAATACCATTATTTAGTATTACATGATTTTCTATTATTGTTCTATCTCCAATAATCAATTTATTACCAGCATTCAAATCTAATCGAGCATTTCTTCTTATTATTGAACCTTTTCCTCTTTTAATTATAAATGGATATATAAAAATTCTTGCCCACCATCTTGTTCTTGCAGAATAAGGGTGAACCCATAAATTAAGAATAAATTTCTTGAGTTTAGGATTGTTTTTTATTATTTCCTTTAGTTTAGCTTTCACAATTATTTATACAATATCTCTTTTCTTAGGTAATATAAAGTAAAATTCACTTCCTTTACCTAATTCAGATTTTATTTTCAACTCTCCTCCTATCAATTTTACTAATTTATATGCTATCGATAGACCTAAACCTGTTCCTTGAGAAAAATCATTCAATTTGTAAAACCTATCAAATATTTGTTTTTGCCTAGGTTCTCCTACTCCAATCCCACTATCTTTTACTCCAATTCTAACATTTTCTCCAGTATCTTCAACACTTAACTCTACAAATCCTTCATTTGTAAACTTAAATGCATTATTCAAAAGGTTAGTTATTATATCCTTTATCTTTCTCTTATCGGAAAAGACATATACTCCCTTCCCTTCAAATTTAAAATTGCATTCTAATTTTTTGACATTTTGTACTCTATAAACTTCAAAGATATCATGAGCTAAAGCACAAACATCAAATAATTCTATTTTAAGAGACATTATTCCTGCTTCCATTTTAGAAAAGTCAAGTATATTATTGAATAAATTTATTAGAGTGTCATTATTTTCTGTAATAATTTTTTTATATTCATTTTTTTCATCATTATCAGTTGAATCAACAATTAGCTGAGAGAAACCAACTATTGCATTTAATGGAGTATGTATTTCGTGTGTAATATTTTCAAGAAATTTTGTTTTTAATTGTTCAGATTCTTTAGCTTTTATCGTTGCATCAACAAATTCTGTCACATCAATTGATGAGCCTAAAATAATGGTATCCCCAAATTCATTCTCAAAAATATTCCAAACGCATTTAATCCATTTATTTTCACCATCAACTACAACATTTAATTGTTTCTCTTGAACTACTTTTAATGGTTTTCCAACATAAGGGATTCTCAAATAATTACTTTTAAGCCATTGCTTGTCTTGCTTGACCAAATTCTTATAAATATTGTCAATTCTGTAATCAATATCTTTTGAAACTCCAAAATTTTCAAACCATTGTTCATTGGCAACAAATGTCCCATCGGTCAAATTCTCTTCCATTATTCCTATTTTGGCAAATGTTGACATATTATCAAACATTAGCTCAAATTTCTTAAGTTCTAATTGTTTTTGATATCTTTCTGATTCATCCAAAAATATAAAAATTAAATTTTCGAAATCTCCATCCTCATTAAAATAACATTCTATTTTGGATGATAAGAATATGTTTTTATTAGTAAATTTGGAAGGGAAATAATTTTTCGATTTTACCCTTTCAAAAGAATATTCAATAGAAAATGAATTTTTGAAATGCTCATTTGCAAAGTCTTTTTTGTATTTATATGGTAATGAAAGAAGTGTTGATATATTTGAAAGGACCATTTTGGGTAAATTAGGATTATCCAAAATATTAATGCCCAAAACAATTTGAGAATCCTCTACACCAAAAATCTCCAAACCCTTCTGATTAATTTCCAAAAGATTTCCTATCTTGTCATAAACTTCAATTCCTGCTGGAACATTGTTTAACATTATCTTTAAACGCTGGATCTCTTTTTGCAATAAATTATCCATAAAAAACTACATATCCTATTAAATATCAAAAAAAAACTATTGCAAATATAATATTATTTACAGATTATCAATAATAATTTGTGTCAAAAACTTACATAATAAATATATAATGTTCATTATCAAATAAAAAAATATTAACACGAGAATAATTTTTAAATATAGGCTTCAAATAATTAATCTATAAAATAGTAACTATACTATTAACTCAAAGAAAAAGACAGCATTTAAACGAAAAAAGTCGGAATTTAAATTAAAAAAGAAGGGATTTAAATTAAAAAACTCGGCATATAATTTTATTTATATAAAGGTTATTTCCTCAATAGATAATGATTGAATGCAAAAAAAAATAAATTAAGTTTTAAGATAAACAATATTTTTTTCTCGCATTTGCTAAATTTACATCATTGATTAACATTTGCTTAACTTAAACAAACGTATAAAAACTCGTAAAACTTGTTTTTCGCGTTTTTCCTATAATTGATTACTTTAGAGTTGTTTTTTAATCACAAAGCGTAAAAAGCAATGAATTCAATTAAAAATCAATATAGTTCTTAACAAATAGTATCAAAATCCCAAAAATGAAACTTACCTTTAAACAAAAAAAGAAATAATTATTTTTATTTCTCAAAGGAATATATTACTTTTGTAAATGAAAATCTAACAATAAATTAATTGTTTATTCCACATTATTAAGCATGATAGCACATTCAATATTATAGTACAAAATCTTTAAATCAATTAAATAATGGGTTATAAAGCTGTTAGATTACTTAGTGAAACTATAATTGTAGTAATAACAATTTTTATTGCTTGCTTTAGCTTATATGCATCTCAATCAAGACTATTCAACCCACAAACTCATGTTTTTGCTTCTTTAATTGGACTATTTGCTATAATATTTGTAGTAATTAATCTTTTCCTTTCATTCTATTGGGCTTCAAAACTTAGAGCTTGGTTTTTTGTTTCAATTGCAACATTACTTCTATTTATTCCATATTTTCTTACAATGTTCCAAATTTCTTTTGAATCTTCTCCTGCATATAAAGATAGAGATATTTGTATTGCTACATACAATGTAAAAAGCTTTGCTTATCATGGACACTATACAGAAAATTTTAAAAACATAGCTTTTGCTCTTGCAGAAAAAGATCCAGATGTAATTTGTTTTCAAGAAATTTGGTTTGACAAAAAGCTACCAATTGATAGTATAGCAAAATTCTTAGAAATGCCTTACTATTCTGTTGGGAAAAATGGTGTAGGTGTCAAAGATTTAGCTATTTTTAGTAAATATCCAATCATTAATACAGAAAGTCAAATATATCCTAACACTCATAATGGTTCAATGTATTGTGATGTAAAAATTAAAAACAAAACTATTAGAATAATAAATGCTCATCTTCAGACTTCCAATTTTAATCAAAGAAAACAAGACGTTGAAAAATTAAAACAAGTATTTAAACCAAGAATATTTGCTAAAGCCATTCAAACAATATACATCACAATAAGTCAAAACTCACAAAAAAGAGCTCAACAAGCAATTGATGTAAACAAAATTATTAAAGAAAGTCCTTATTCAATATTTGTTTGTGGAGATTTTAATGAAACTCCTTCATCTTTTGTTTATGAAAAAATGAAAGAAAATTTAACTGATGGATTTCGTCAAGGTGGAAGAGGATTTGGTTCCACTTATAAAAAACTATTTGGGATTTTAAGGGTGGATTATATCTTTCATTCAAAAGACTATCATTGCATAAATTATTTCAGTGAAAATTTATCTTATTCCGATCATAAGCCTATATTTGGATTCTACAATAAAAAATAAAAAAAAACGAAATTTATTACCACATTTCCCTGAAATGTTGTATATTTGCATCCGGAAATTATTTAAAAACAACAAGAAAAAATAAAGATAAATTATGAAAAAACTATTGTTATTATTAGCAATAACCTTTATAGGAGTTTCATGTATAAATGAAGATTTAGAAAGCTTAAAATTAGATTTAGACAACTTAAGCCCATATACAGAAAAAGTTGCTACAATCAAGGAAGGTCAAATAACTCGCATTTACGCTGATGACAAACTTATATGTGAAACAACAGTACCTACAAGCTATTATTTACCAAAAGGTGCTATAGAAAAAATTGAATATGTACCTAATAATAAAGCTGTAACTTTTAGTGGATGGGATACTTATCAATTTACTGCAGCTTTCGAAGACACTAGAAATGGTGATAATGATTATAATGATTTTGTTTGTTTTATAACAAGAGACAAAGTAGAAATTGGTTCTTGGCCAAATTGGTCAACTAAAATAACTGTATATATTCAACCAATCGCTTATGGTGCTGGAACTGTGTTACAATTTGGGATGACATTACCTGATGGTAGAGATACAATTTTCACTAATAATATTCAGCGAGATTTATTTCCAGGCAGAACTGGATTTATTAATACTGAAAACTTTGATAACATATATCAAACAGCTGACACCATTCATATTATAAAATTCACTTATATACAACCAGGAAGAAGTAGTGCAAGTTATCCTTTCCATCCATTTATTATTAATCAAAGCGGAGAAAGATTATATGTTGCTTTAAATGGTAAAAAGAATGTAGTTAAAGATTATTTAAGCCTTGCTGGAATATTAGGTTATCCTCTTGGGATTGCTACATCTGGACAATTTGCTTATCCTTTAGAAAAAATTAATATAGCAACGTGTTACCCTGGATTTAACAATTGGGTAGTAGGAAATAGTAGTGAACTAGGCACTTTTAGTAATAATAGAAGAGATAGTGTATTTCACAGAGTAGATTGGGCTCTTCCTGCAGGAATTATTAAATTTAATCCTCAATCTCTATGGCCTAATACAAAATAATTTCAAATTCCAATTATTTTAGAAAAGTGCAATCTATAATTTATTGATTGCACTTTTTTTTTTGCATTTAATTACTTATACGAAATGATCCACTAAAAAAAATAATTGAAACTTAAATTAATATATAGCTTGGACATAACACATTCACCAAAAACCTATATTACAGCCGATTATCATTTATAATACAAAAAAACAAATGAATAAAAATAAATATTCGACAACAAACATAATTAATTATATTTTTTTTTGTATTTTTGCTTGATAAATAAACCTTAACCCATAAAATACAATAAGATATATACTATGAAAAAAATACTTATACTCGACGATAAAGAAGCTATTGCTAAAATCCTTTCTATGTATATTGGGAAAGAGAATGAAATAGTTTGGTTTGATAATCCTCAAAAAGGTATTGTATGGTTAGATCAAGGAAATATCCCAGATTTAATTATTACAGATCTCAATATGCCTATTATGAGCGGAGAAGAATTTTTAAAGTATATAAAACAAAATCAGTTGTATAGAGAGATTAAAGTAATAATTCTTTCAAGCAATGATAGTACTACTGAGAAAATAAGACTTTTAGAAATGGGAGCTATTGATTATATAGTAAAACCATTTAATCCAGTTGAATTAAATCTAAGGGTTAAAAAATTATTATGACTTCATCAAAACAAAATAATAATGTAGAATTATTTAGGCTCCCTCTTTGGAAAAGAATTTTTGATATTTTTTTCTCCTCATTTGCAATTATATTTTTAAGTCCATTATTTATTATTGTATCAATTGCAATATACATTGAAGATAGAGGAAAAATTTGTTATTGCCAAAAAAGAGCAGGTAGCAATTTTAAAATATTTAATTTTATAAAATTCCGCTCTATGTATATGGATGCAGATAAAAGACTAAAAGAGTTTGCAGAACTAAACCAATACGAAATAGAAAACGAAGAAGAGAGAGAAATAGAATTTCACAATATTAAAGTTTCAGATGATGGAATTTTAATAAATGACAATACATTAATTGATGATAATACAATTTTTAATGACGAGAATGTAATTATCAATAATGAAGAAGTAAAAGATGAGAACTTATTATTTGGTGATGATTTTACAGTTGTTGCTAATGATTTTGCAATTTTTCAGAATAGCATAAAAAGAAATAGTTTTAAAAAACTTGAAGGAGATCCTCGAATCACTAAAGTTGGGAAGTTTATAAGAAGATATAGCATAGATGAGTTACCACAGCTTCTTAATATTCTTAAGGGAGACATGTCAGTTGTTGGGAATAGACCTCTACCTCTTTATGAAGCAGAACTTTTAACTAATGATGAACACATCGAACGTTTTCTTGCTCCAGCAGGGCTTACAGGACTTTGGCAGGTTGAAAAAAGAGGAGATTCGGGAAAATTATCAGCCGAAGAAAGAAAACAACTTGATGTAAAATATGCAAGAGAATTTAATTTATGGTTAGATATAAAGATTATTTTCAGAACCTTCACTGCCTTTATTCAAAAAGGAGATGTATAAATAACACAAAAAGAAATATGAGAAAGAATAAAATAATTATTTATTTACTACTATTTATAATTGATTTTACTAATTTGAATAATACATTTTCTCAAGATTCAATAGACAATAATATATTAAAAGAGGATTTCTCAAAACTAATACTTCCCCCTATTGATACATTATTTTACTCTTTAGAAAATAATCCAAACATAAAAGTTCAAGATTATAGAATATTAGAACAAGAATCTATTATCAAAACCAAAAAACGTGACTGGATAAATTACTTACGTTTTTCATCATCTTACCAATATGGATATCAAGGAGCAGAATCATTAGTTCAAGGCTATCTAATACCTGCCTATTATCAAACAGCACAAAATGCTCAACATTTATATCATATAGGAGTTTCTCTTTCAATACCATTTGGCGATTTAATAGATAATGGAAATAAAATAAAAAAAGAGAGACATAGATTAAATCAAATTAAATCAGAAAAAGAAATAAGTCTTAATGAACAAAAATTTATAATTATAGAATTATATAATATAGCAAACGAACAACTAACTTCATATAAGATAAAATCTGAAGCAAAAAAATATGCTGAATTAAAAGCTAAAATTAGTCAAAATGATTTTATTAATGGCGTAATTAACATTGATGAATTAAGTGTTTCTAAACACTCTGAATCTGTGGCTATATCAGATTTTGAAAAGACAAAATCAGAACTACTAATTGCAATTATGAAGCTTGAAGTTATCTGTAATTATAAATTTCAAATCATAAAATACTTATAGAAATGAAAATCTTTAAATATATATTAAGAGTCATATTAAAAAGAAGATGGTATTTAATATTTTTCCCTTTAATTGCATCAATTATCGCAATAATTTTTACAAATAATTTAACAAAAACTTTTAAGGTTACAACTACTATTTTTACTGGATTTGCTTCAGGTTATTCTATTGAATCGGAAGCAAATATTGCAGTGAATAGAGAGACAGTGAATACTGCAATGGATAATTTAATGAATATAATTAAATCAAAATCCACTTTAGAAAGAGTTTCCTATAATTTATATGCTGAAAATATGATTTATGGAGATTCTACTAAAGACAATACTACAATATATAAAAATAATTATATTGAAATTTTCAATAGAACGCCCAAAGATGTTAGGCTATTAATAGACAAAAAATCCATTGGAAATACTGTAAAAAACTTAAGATTATATAGCCAAGCTAGTCCAAGAAATTTTGTTTATGGTCTTTTCAATTGGAATCATCAACACTACTGTTATGATGCATTAAATAAAATTGAAGTTAAAAGAATTGGAAATAGTGATATGTTAGAAATTTCATATGAAAAGGATGACCCAGGAGTAGCTTATAATACTGTGAAAATTCTTATTGATGAGTTTAAAAATGAGTATCAATTACTTCGCTTTGGAGAAACTGATAGCGTAATACAGTATTTTCAATCTGAATTGGCAAGAGTTGGAGCTATGCTTAGTAATAATGAAGATTCTCTTACTGATTATTATGTTGACAAAAAGATTATTAACTATTCGGAGCAAACAAATCAAATAGCTTTTCAAGATAGAGAATATAATTTAGAGTATTTAAGGCTTCAAATGGATTACAATAGTTCAAAGGCAGTTTTAAAAGAAATTGAAAAAAGAATGGATATTAATCTTAAATCCATTAAAAACAATTCAATATTTATTCAAAAGCTTAATGAAATCTCTAACTTAAGAGATGAAATTGCATTTATTGAAATAAACCACCAAGATACTACTGATAAATCTAAAAATCAATTAGAAAAACGTAAAAGAGAAATTAATAATAAAGAAAAAGAAGTTAGTCAATTTCTAAACACATATGCTAATGATAGATACACAAAGGAAGGTATATCTTCTCAAAATATAATTAATGAGTGGTTTACTGAATTAATGAAAAACACAAAGGCTGAGGCAGAAATAAAAGTTTTAGAAAAAAGGAGAGCAGAAATTGATAATGAATATTCATTTTTCGCTCCTGTTGGGTCAACTCTCAAAAGAAAAGAAAGAGAAATTAGCTTTTTAGAAAGCACTTATTTAAATATATTGCATAATTTGAATTCAGCTCTATTAAGAAGAAAAAATTTACAAATGACTTCATCTTCAATAAAAGTGATTAATCCTCCAATGTACCCTCTAAATTCGAATCCATCAAAAAGAGTGATGATAATTTTAGGAGTTTTATTAGGAACTTTTATTTTTATTCTATCCTATTTTATTATCCTCGAACTTATAGACAGAACACTCAAAAACAAAATTAAAGCTCAATTCTTAATTGGGAAAGAAGTAATTGGGGCATTCCCTGATTCTCCAAAAGGAAAATACAGAAGACACGAAAAAGAAATTTTAGATAAATCTAAACATTATCTCTTTAATTCAATTGTAAATGATCTATCTTCAAACAATGATTTAAATATTATTAATATCATTAGCAATGAAAAAGGTGAAGGAAAAAGTTTTATTGCAGAAAATCTACTTAGTATTTTTGTAGAAAAGAATATTAAAGCTAAATTGATTTCATATCATCAGGATTTCAATTATGAAGATAGTAGTTATTTGCTTGCTAATTCAATAAATGATTTCTGTGAAGTTAATGACGAAAAATTTATTATCATAGAACATCCATCACTAATTGAATCAAATATACCTATAAATATTCTTAAAGCTTCCAAAATTAATCTTTTTATTGGATTAGCTTCTAAGGCATGGAAAGATAATGACCAATTGCTTTTTGAAAGGTTGAAAAAACAGTGTGGGAAAGAAAATCTTTATGTATATCTAAACAAAACCAGTATTGATGCAACTGAAGCATTTACTGGACTTCTACCCCCTTATTCTTGGATAAGAAAATTGATATATAATATTATTCAATTAGATTTTAAAACAAAATAGTGAATATATTTGGATACTCAACACCAAGAATTTTACAATTAGTATTTTTAATAATAAGCGTATTAATTATACTGTTTGCGGGAATTAACATACATTGGGCTTTATCTTTAGCAATTGGACTCATTCCTTTAATAATAGCTTCCTCACTTTTTATTGCATCCTCTCCATATTGGATATTTATTTCATTATTTATATTCAATTATTTTATTATGGGATTAACTCGCTATATTCCTGTTTTAAAAGGAGGAATAACAATGGACTTTCTAATTATTATCGTAATTTCTTCTTTAATTGTAAATAATATCAATCCAAAAACAAAATATAATTTAAAAAGGATAAATAATCCAATTACATTTTCAATTCTAATATGGGTAATATATTGTATATTGGAGTTATTTAATCCTCAATCAGTTTCTTCTCAAGCTTGGTTTACAGGAGCAAGAGGTATGAGTTTATATTTTATTGTTATATATATATTATCGATTATTATAATTAATGATTACAAAAAATTAAAAGTAGTTTTATTTATATGGTCGATTCTTACTATTATTGCTTTTATTAAAGTATATATTCAAATGAATTATGGTTTTGATGGAGCAGAAAAACGATGGTTATATGTTGATGGAGGAGCAAGAACTCATATAATTTATTCTGGAATAAGATATTTTTCATTTTTTAATGATGCAGCCACTTTTGGTTGTTCAATGGCTTTTTCTTTCGTTGTTTTTTTGATTTCTGCTTTTGGGAAGATTAATCTTAAATACAAAATTTATTATATTATTGTTTCTTTAATTGCTCTATACTCAATGTTTCAGTCTGGTACAAGAGTAGCAATGATTATCCCTTTTGTTGGTATTGCATCTTATCTTGCATTAAGCAAAAGAATTAAAACAGTTTTAATCTTTGGAACATTTCTTGTTTTTATTTTTGTATTTTTTAAATACACAAGTATTGGAGAAGCAAACAGCACAATTAGAAGAGCAAGAACTGCTTTTAATCCGAATAAAGATGCTTCTTATTTATTAAGAAAAGATAACCAAGTAAAGATGAGAACATATATGGTCAATAAACCTTTTGGTGTAGGAATAGGCTTAAGCTCTGGTAGAGCTCAAAAATATGGTTCTTATACTAAACTATCTGAAATACCCACTGATTCATGGTTGGTTTTAGTTTGGATAGAAACAGGAGTTGTTGGATTGTGTTTATATATAGGATTATTATTATTTATTTTAATATATTGTGCATACATCATAATGTTTGAACTCAAAAACAAAGAGCTGCGGCAATATATGATGGGATTATATGGAGGAATTGCAGGAATAATGGTATCAGCTTATGCAAATGAAGCTTTTACTCAATTTCCTAATGGATTCATTGTATATATTGGCTTGGCTGTAATTACTATTTCACCTTATTTTGACAAGGAAATTGAGGAAAAGGAACAAAAGTTAAATAATAGCGTAAAAGAAATAATAAATTAGTTATAAAAAATAACTATTAAACTGAATATATGAATGATATAATTATTTCTTTTATAACTGTAAATTATAATGGACTTGGCGACACTATTGAACTTGTCACAAGCATTAAAAATACGATTAAGAGTTTTAGCTACGAAATAATTGTTGTTGATAATGGTTCAAGAAAAGATGAAATTACTCCATTAAAAGACCTTTTTAATGATGTTCATTTTATCAAAAGTGAAAAAAATCTGGGCTTTGCAGGAGGTAATAATTTGGGAGTTGATATAACAAAAGGCAAATACCTTTTCTTTATTAACAACGACACTTATATTTTAGAAGACAATATTAAATACCTTATAGATAGATTAGAAAGCAGTAATAAGATTGGTGGAGTAAGTCCAAAAATTCTATTTCACGAACCTTTCAATACTATTCAATTTGCAGGTTTTACCCCATTTTCAAAATACACAATTAGAAATAGTATAATTGGATATAGTAAACCTGATGATGGAGAATACAATAAAGCAGAGATAACTCCTTATATTCATGGAGCTGCAATGATTTTCAAGAAAGAAATTATTGAAAAAGTAGGCAAAATGCCAGAAATTTACTTTTTGTACTATGAAGAAATGGACTGGTGTGAAATGATTAAAAGGAAAGGATATGAACTTTGGTATGAACCAAAATTTATAGTATATCATAAAGAAAGCCGTTCAACAAGTAAAGATAGTTCAAAAAAAACATATTACCACACAAGAAACAGACTTCTATTCACATGGAGAAACATTGAAAGCAATAGAAGGAATATTTCCATTATGTATCAATTATTTATTGCAAATCCAATGCATATTTTAAAATATTTATTTAGAGGAAAATTCAAATATGCAAAAGCAATTATTAATGGAGCTATAGATTTTATAATAATTAAAAATAAAACCCTACAGCAATGATTATAAATATAATTAGAATAATAGAAATCTTTTTATTTATAATAACAGCATTTTCTGTTGGTTATTTATTCTTCTTTGCCTTAATGTCATTGAAGGAAAATATGCCAAAACATAAAGAAGCTAAGAAAAAACATAAATTTTTAGTTTTATTCCCTGCCTACAAAGAAGATATTGTTATAATTAACTCAGTTGAAGAGTTTCTCAAACAAGAATATCCTATGGAATTATACGATGTTTTGGTTATCTCTGACCATATGAGTGAGGAAACTGACAATAAACTAATTGAATTAGGTGCAGAAGTAATAAAAGCTAATTATGAAAACAGCTCCAAGGCAAAAGCTTTAAATTTTGCAGTAAATGATAGAAAAGACTATGATTATGATGTTATAGTTATTATGGATGCAGATAATATTGTTAAAGAAGATTTCTTAATTGAAATGAATAATGCTTATGATGCAGGGAATAAAGCCATTCAAGCTCATAGAGTAGCTAAGAATAGAGATACAGATATGGCTCTTTTGGATGCTGTTAGTGAAGAAATAAATAACTCCATTTTTCGTAGAGGCCATGTGAGAATTGGTATGAGCTCAGCATTAATTGGTTCTGGTATGGCTTTTGATTTTAACTGGTTCAAAAGTCATGTTCATTATTTAGAAAC
This sequence comes from Bacteroidales bacterium UBA5515, assembly GCA_002423895.1. Lineage (GTDB taxonomy): Bacteria > Bacteroidota > Bacteroidia > Bacteroidales > P3 > UBA10566. The sequence continues at coordinate 63,802 of DIOL01000024.1, forward strand.
TGCAGGAGAAGATAAAGAATTGGAAGTATTATTGTTAAAACAAGGTATTTATATAGACTTTCTTAATTGGGTTTTTGTTTTCGATGAAAAGACAAGAAATCGCTCTGCCTTTGCAAATCAAAGACGAAGATGGGTTGCAGCACAGTTTGACATTTTAAGTCAATCTATTAAAGACTTACCAAAAGCAATATGGAACAGAAATTGGGATTATGCAGACAAACTAATTCAATGGATGATGTTACCAAGAATTGTAGTTATGGGTTTTTCTTTTAGCCTTGCCGTTATATTGCTTTTTATTGATTGGGTTTGGGCAATAAAGTGGTGGTTTATTTTTTTCGTTTTAATGTATTCTTTTGCAATGGCCATCCCTGATTTTCTTGTGGACAAAAAACTCAAGAAAACCTTCCATAAACTACCATTGGTTTTTGTTGTGATGATATTTAATATACTTAGAATTAAAGGAGTAAACAAAAAATACATTCACACAAAAAAGGGAGTAAAATGATAATTGCTATTGAAGGGCAAAGAATTTTCAGAAAGAAAAAACATGGAATGGATTTCGTTGCTCTTGAAACCATAAGAGAAATCCAGAAAATTGATAAAACAAATCAATACTACATTATTGTTGCTCATGGTGAAGATAAATGTTTGGAAGAAACAGAAAACTTCAAAATAGTTGAGATAAGTTCTTTTGGAGGATATTTTGGATGGGAACAAATTGCTCTTGCTAAAGAGATAAAAAAGATTAAACCCGACATTTTGCATTGTACAAGTAATACAGCTCCAATTTTCTGCTCTTCAAAACTTATCATTACTCTCCATGATATTATTTTTCTTGAGAAATTAGCAAGCAAAAATAAATCTATATATCAGAAATTAGGACGAATATATAGGAGATTTGTTGTCCCAAGAATAATACCTAAAGCAAAGAAAATTATTACTGTATCAAAATTTGAAAGAGATAGGATTAGAGAATTTTTGGAACTTGATTCTGATAAAATTATTTCTATTTATAATGGATATAGCAAGCATTTTCAAATTAAGAACAACCCAAAGGATATTTACAGAAAATATATAAATACAGATAATTACCTTTTCTTCTTAGGTAACACCGACCCAAAAAAAAATACTGAAAGAACAATTTTGGCCTATGCCGATTATGTTTCAAAAGCTAAAAAGGATAATATCTATTCTCTTCTAATTGCAGATTTAAAACAAGAGTATGTTGATTATATTTTAGAGAAAAACAACATACAGCATATAAAACAACATTTAGTTTGCCCTGACTATATACCAAATGTTGATTTACCATATATTTATTCAGGAGCAAGAACATTTCTTTACACTTCACTTAGAGAAAGTTTTGGAATACCAATACTTGAATCAATGGCTTGTGGTTGCCCAATTATAACCTCCAACACATCTGCTATTCCTGAAATTGCTGGCGAAGGAGCTATACTAATTAATCCAATGAATATTGAAGAAATTTCCACAATGATTGAAAGGTTAATTGAGGATGAAAACTTTAGAGAAAAACAAATAAATTATGGATTAGAAAGAGTGAAACTTTTTAGCTGGGAAAATACAGCAAAAGAGCTTATCGAGGTTTACCAACAAGTATTTAATTATTAATTTTCTATTATTATTCACTTTGAAATAAAAAATTTCATATTTTTGCAAAATAGCACATTAATCTTTTGATTACTATAAAAACTAAATCCTGCTCTTCTTTCATTTGTGTAAGCATATCTTTATATAAAAACATATCATATATATGGAAATAAATAATTCCGATTATAAGATTTTAATTGTTGACGACGTAAAAGCCAATGTGATGCTTTTAAAAGCTTTAGTAAAGAAAAATGATTTTCAAATTATTGAAGCTTATGATGGTAAACAAGCTTTAGAAATGTTTGAGGAACATAAACCCAATTTAATTCTTTTGGACATAATGATGCCTATTTTGGATGGCTATCAAGTTCTTGAAAAAATTAGAACTGGGGATGTAAATCCTGATGTTTCTATTATTCTTATCACAGCCTTAGACAACAAAGAAGAAGTTGTTAAGGGCTTTAGTGCAGGTGCAAATGATTACATTTCAAAACCCTTCAATAACAAAGAATTGGAAGCAAGGGTTAGACATCAAATCTCTCTTATTGCTGCAAAGCATGAGATTGAACAAAAAACTAAAGATTTAATTTCTGCAATAAAGAATAGAGATAAATTATACTCTGTTATTGCTCATGATTTGCGTTCACCTCTTAGCAGTGTTAAGATGATACTTAATCTTTTAGTTTCCGAACTGAAAAATTGTGATATCAACAAAGATTTATATGAACTATTAGACGAATCTAACAGAACTACAGAAAACCTATTCATACTCTTAGACAATCTTTTAAAATGGACTAAAAATCAAATTGGAAAGCTACATCTTACAATACAAAAAATTGATATAGTTGGAATCACACATGGCTTAATAGACCTCTATAGTTTGATGACTCAAGGCAAGAATATTAAGATAAATGTAATTTCCGACACTGAATCAATAGAAATAACCTCAGATACTGATATATTTAAAACAATAATTAGAAACCTAATGTCAAATGCCATTAAGTTCAGTTATTCTGGAAGCAAAATCAATATATATATTAAAGAAAAAGAAAACAGTGTTGAAATTTGTGTTGAAGATTTTGGATGTGGAATTTCTCCTGAAAAACAAGCTTTAATTCTTGCAGACAAAGAAATTGGCTACACTTCTTATGGAACAAATAATGAAGAAGGAAGTGGTTTGGGATTAAACTTATGCAAAGAGTTTACAGAAAAACTTGGTGGCGAAATTTGGTTTGAATCCGAACTAAATAAAGGCTCTAAATTTTACATTTCTCTACCAAAAGAATTTCCTTACGCTATTTAAGCAATAAATATTAGATTTATTATAAATTATATCCTATATATTTTCAGAAAGTCGGCACTTATTTTAAAAAAGATGCCGACTTTTTTTATTTAAACGGTGAGTTTTTTCAATAAGTAAAAGAAAAATATCTTTTTGTTTTAAAATGATTTTGCGATTTCTTTATAATTGTTGTATCTTTGCACCTTATTTTAAATTTAACGCATATAATTGATAAATAACAATATGATAAATATAACTCTACCTGATGGATCAGTTAAGCAATTTCAAGAAGCAGTGACTGCTATGGATGTTGCTAAAAGCATTAGTGAGGGACTTGCAAGAAATGTTTTGTCTGCTAATGTTAACGGTGAGGTTTGGGACTCAAATCGACTAATTGAAAATGACAGCACTGTTAAGTTAAACACATGGAATGATATCGAAGGGAAAGATACTTTCTGGCACAGTTCAGCTCACTTGTTAGCTTCTGCTATTTCAGAACTTTATCCAAATGCCAAGTTTGGTATTGGACCAGCAATTGAAAATGGATTTTATTACGATATAGATTTTGGTGATGTTCAGCTTTCTTCAGAAGATTTTGCAAATATTGAAAACAAGATGCAGGAACTTGTAAAGGAAGGCATTCAAATCAAAAGACATGATATATCAAAGGCTGATGCTCTTAAGATATTTTCTGAAAGAGGAGAAACCTATAAAGTGGAATTGATTGAAGAATTGGTTGATGGAACTATTACTTTGTATGAAAGTGGTAAATTTACAGACCTTTGTCGTGGACCACATTTAAGTGATTTTTCACAAATAAAAGCTGTTAAGATTCTTTCTTTGGCTGGTGCTTATTGGAGAGGAGATGAAAAGAGAAAGCAATTAACTCGTATTTATGGAATAACCTTCCCTAAGAAAAAAGAACTTGACGATTATCTAACCCTATTGGAAGAAGCTAAGAAAAGAGACCACAGAAAACTGGGCAAGGAACTTGAATTATTTATGTTCTCCGACAAGGTTGGTCAAGGATTGCCAATGTGGTTACCAAAAGGAGCTGCACTTAGAGAAAGACTTGAAAACTTCCTTAAGAAAGTTCAAAAAGATTATGGATACCAACAAGTAATCACTCCACATATTGGAGATGTAAGCTTATATAAATGTTCTGGACATTATCAAAAATATGGACAAGACTCATTTAGAACTATTACAACACCAAACGAAGGAGAGGAATATTTCTTAAAACCAATGAACTGTCCTCACCATGTTGAAATTTACAAATTCAAACCACGTTCTTATAAAGATTTGCCATTCCGAGTTGCAGAATTTGGAACAGTTTATCGTTACGAACAAAGTGGAGAATTACATGGATTAACAAGAGTACGTTCATTTACCCAAGATGATGCACATATATTCTGTACTCCAGAACAATTGAAAGAAGAATTTTGCAAGGTAATTGACATTGTTCTTTACATATTCAAAACCCTTAAATTTGAAAACTTCACTGCTCAAATCTCATTGAGAGATCCAAACAATAAAGAAAAATATATTGGTTCTGATGAAGTTTGGGAAAGAGCTGAAAGAGCAATTATTGAAGCATCTCAAGAAAGAGGATTAACAACAACAACTGAAATTGGAGAAGCTGCATTTTATGGACCAAAGCTTGACTTTATGGTTAGAGATGCAATTGGTAGAAAATGGCAGTTAGGAACAATTCAAGTTGACTATAATCTTCCAGAACGTTTTGAACTTGAATACACTGGCTCAGACAATCAGAAACACAGACCAATAATGATTCATAGAGCACCATTTGGATCAATGGAACGTTTTGTGGCAGTTTTGATTGAACATACAGGAGGAAAATTCCCTCTATGGTTGACACCAGAACAATTTATTATTTTACCAATTAGCGAAAAATTTGAATCATATTCAAAAAAAGTATTATCTTTGCTCGCTAATTTTGACCTTAGAGGTTCAATAGATCAAAGGAGCGAAAAGACAGGAAAGAAGATCAGAGATGCAGAAATAGCAAAGATTCCTTACATGTTGATTGTTGGAGAAAATGAAGAAAAAGAAGGAACAGTTTCTGTTAGAAAACATGGAGAAGGAGATTTGGGAGTGATGAAAATTGAAGAATTTGCTTCTTTGGTTGACTTAGCAGTAAAAAACGAATTAAATTAAAAGAGACATAAATAAATAATTGTTTAACTAAAAATAGGAGGAATAAATTATAGCAACAATTCCATTTAATAAAAGAGCACCTTTTACAAAGAAAGAAGAACAACACAAGATTAATGACAATATAACTGCACCCGTTGTTCGAGTAGTTGGTGAAAACATTGAGCCAGGCATATTTAACATTAAAGAAGCTATTAAAATGGCTGATAGTTTGAATTTAGATTTAGTAGAGATATCTCCTACTGCCAACCCCCCTGTTTGTAAGATTATTGATTATCAAAAATTCCTTTACGAACAGAAGAAAAAGCAAAAGGAAATGAAGGCTAAAAACATTAAAATTGTTGTTAAAGAAATTAGATTAGGACCTCAAACAGATGAGCATGACTTCAATTTCAAACTAAAACATGCCATTCGCTTTTTGCAAGAAGGCAATAAGGTTAAGGTTGAAGTATTTTTTAGAGGAAGAACAATTATTTATAAAGATCAGGGCGAGACTCAACTTCTTAAATTTGCTGAATCTCTATTGGAATATGGCAAACCAGAAATGCTACCAAAGCTTGAAGGCAAGAAAATGATGATGATTATTGCTCCAAAGAAATAAGAAATAAACAAGTCTACTTGTGAAAGTAGGTAAATTAATAATAAACAAAAAACAGGACGTAAAATGCCAAAAATGAAAACTAAAGCCAGTGTAAAGAAACGCTTTACTCTAACTGGATCAGGCAAACTTAAGAGAAAGCATGCGTACCATAGTCACATCTTAACAAAGAAGACTACAAAACAAAAGAGAAACTTAGCTTATTCTGACACTGTTTCAAAAGCAGATGAAAAGAGAGTTAAGGAAATGCTTATCATGTAATTATTGCCAAGTAAACGGAGTTATTAACCATTGTATTTAGCACAAAAAGATTCTAATCGTAATTGATAGAACGCTAATACGAAAAAAAATGAAAAAATTATGCCAAGATCAGTAAATGCGGTTGCATCAAGAGCCCGCAGAAAAAAAATCCTAAAACGCACCAAAGGCTTTTGGGGAAGAGGTAAGAACGTTTGGACCGTTGCAAAGAACAAATGGGAAAAAGGTCAACAATATGCTTACCGTGATAGAAAAAACAAGAAAAGAGAGTTCCGTGCATTATGGATTAACCGTATCAATGCCGCTTGTCGTCAGAACGAAGTTTCTTACTCAACATTCATGGGACTACTTCACAAAAACAACATTGAATTAAACAGAAAAGTTCTTGCAGATTTAGCAATGAACCATCCTGAAGCTTTCGCTGCTGTTGTTAAACAAGTGAAGAAATAATTAAATTAAGTTGTTAAAACATTAAAAAGGAAAAGAAAAATGAGTAAGCCAGAATTAATGCAATATGTTGACAGCTTAACTGAGAGCAAAGAGTTCCCTAAGTTTAAAGCTGGAGATACAATTACAGTATCATATAAAATTATAGAAGGAAATAAAGAACGTATCCAACAGTTTAGAGGAGATGTTATTCAACTTGCTGGTGAAGGTAAAACAAAAACTTTCACAGTAAGAAAAATCTCTTCAGGAGTTGGAGTAGAAAGAATATTTCCTTTCTCTTCACCATTTATTGAAGAGATTGTTGTAAACAAGAGAGGTGTTGTTCGTAGAGCAAGAATCTTCTACCTAAGAGGACTAACTGGAAAGAAAGCAAGAATCAAAGAAAAGAGACATTAATCTTTCCATTCTTATACAAAAAAGCGATAAATCAGAAATGGTTTATCGCTTTTTTATTTATTATAAATTAGAGAAATACTCCGAACAAGGACTGAACAAACTAATATACTCTCTTGGAGTATAACCAGTAAACTCCTTAAAATTATTAATCAAATGCGACTGGTCATAATAACCAAAATCATAAACCAAATCGTGCAAGTCAATATCTTTATAATCGCTCAAATTAGAATTCTGCAATTTTAACAAAACACTTTGATAACGAACAATCCTTAAAAAATGCTTGGGATTGATACCAACATAATCAGCAAAAATCCTGTTAAATTGTTTATCACTAAGACAAACCAAAGAAGAAAGTTCTTTAATATTAACACAACCTTTTGAACTCTCAATTCTGCCAATTGCCGACAAAACCCTGTCATAATTAATATTGAAATAAGAATTAAACAAATTATTCTTTTTCAGCTTTACGAGCAAATTCTCTTCAAGACAAGCAATAATGGATTTATTATCCTTGCAGTCAGACAATCTCTTCTCCAAATCAAGCCAATCATTATTATTAATATCTTTTATTGGGATAATATTATTCTTTATTTCAGAAATAGGGAAATCAAAAAAAGGCTTGGCCCCAAAAGGTTTAAAAACAATTGTAATAAGACGTATCTTACCTTGAGGAACAACATCAAAATAAGAAGATATTTGACCTGTAACAACAGCTTGGTCTTTGTATGAGGAATCGTTATTTGAGCCCAATGAATTAATTTTCCCTCCCAAATAGAGCGTAAACTGAACACAACCATAAGGGATAACCCTTATAGGCTCCACAAGATTATTTTCATAATCCAATATCCAATAATACTTAATGAAAGGTTCTAATAAAGTACAAGGCTTAATTATATCAAAGCTCTCCAAAGTAAAAAATATTTTAAATTAAAAAGGGATAAGACCTCAATGAAAAAGATATTACCCCTTCCCTCCTATTAAATAATTAACTATCTATCGGAATATAAACCTAATTTATTTCCTTCGCAGTCAATGAAGGTTCCAAAATAGCCCATACCCTCACATTCAATCTTTGTTTTGTCAATAACTTTTCTGCCACCCAAAGAAATAATCTTTTCAAAAGTCTTTTCCATATCATCACATGATAGACTAACCAAAACTCCTTTATCAGAAGGTTGAATTAAAGAAGGACAATAAGAAATTGCACCATAGCAATGTCCGTTTTCATCAGCAAAGAATGCCATGCTTTCAGTGTCACACTCCATCACTTGAAGTTCTACACCAAATACTGTTTGGTAGAAGTTGACTGCTGCCTTAAAATCCAAAGCAGGAATTTCAAAAAATGCAACTAAATTTTTCATCATTGTTTAAAAATTAAATTTGTGAATTGATTAACGATGCAAAATTATAATGGAAATTAAGACTCCAATTGTAAATAACAGACATTATCAATAAAAGTGAAAAACATTCGTTGGCAAAAATAATAAATAAAATTGTAACTTTGCAAATATGATACTCACATTAGTTATTTTGACTTTAAGTATAATATTCTTTATTTCAGGAAAGATACGTTCAGACCTTGTTGCTTTATGTGCCTTACTTGCCCTAATGATTGCAGGAATATTAACTCCACAAGAAGCTCTAAGTGGATTTTCCAATAATATAGTGATAATGATGATTGGTCTTTTTGTTGTTGGAGGTGCAATCTTTCAAACAGGTTTAGCAAAAAAGATTAGCGATAAAATCATCAAATTGGCAGGCAATAGTCAATCCAAACTCTTTCTTTTGATAATGATTCTAACCTCATCAATTGGAGCTTTTGTAAGCAATACAGGGACAGTTGCACTGCTTATGCCAATTGTTATCAGCGTTGCTCTTGGAGCAAAGTCAAGTCCAAGTCGTTTTCTAATGCCTCTGGCTTTTGCAAGCAGTTTGGGAGGAATGATGACCTTGATTGGAACACCACCCAACCTTGTTATCAGCAACACATTAAAAGATGCTGGCTATGGGGAACTGTCGTTTTTCTCATTCCTGCCAGTGGGTATAATATGCGTTATTGTGGGTATAATTGTTTTGTTTCCATTGAGTAAGCTATTCCTTTCAAAAGAAGACAAAGAGCAAAAGAAAAAGAAAATTGATAAATCATTGGGCGAACTTGCAGATGAATATCAACTCTCCCACAACCTTTACAGAGTTATGGTTAATGAGAACTCAATCTTAAAAAACCTGCGTCTCTCCGACCTTAACATTCCTCAAAAGTATCAAATTGATATTTTGGAGATTAGAAGGAAATCGCAAGATAAGAACCCTTTTATGAAAACAACACTTCAAAAATTTGCTGAGGCAAAAACAATAATTGAAGTTGATGATGTTTTATACGTTAAAGGACAATTCGAGAAAGTTCTTATGTTTACTAATGACAACAATTTAGAACTTATTGAAACAAGCCTATCGGAAGAAATTTCAGAAGATTCATCCCATAATTTACGTTTCGACTCAATTGGAATTACAGAACTTGTTTTAATGTCAAACTCAAAACTTGTAAACAAAAGAGTTAAAGATTCAGGCTTTAGAGAAAAATACAAGGTTAACATTCTTGGCATTCAAAGAAGCGATAAATATATCCTTCAAGACCTTAAGGATGAAAAGATGCACTCAGGTGATGTGCTTTTGGTTCAAGGACAATGGAGTGATATTGCTCTTTTGAATGACGAGCAGTCCGAATGGTTGGTTGTGGGTAAAACAATTGAAGAAGGCTCAAAGATAAAACTCAACTATAAAGCACCCATTGCAGCAACAATTATGTTATTGATGATTCTTTCAATGGTGTTTAACATTTTGCCTTCAGTAACAGCAGTTATGATTGCAGCCGTTTTAATGGTGCTTTCAGGATGTTTTACCAACGTTGAAGCAGCCTATAAAACAATTAACTGGGAAAGCATTGTTTTGATAGCAGCCATGCTACCAATGTCCATTGCCATTGAAAAAACTGGAGGAGCACAAGCCTTTTCCGAAATAATTGTATCAACAGCAGGAGGCTATGGACCTTATGTTGTTTTGGCAGTTATTTATTTTGCAACCTCGCTAATGACAATGTTTATTAGCAACACAGCCACAGCAGTACTTTTTGCACCCATAGCCCTTCAAATTGCAATCACAATAGGAGTCAATCCAACACCAATGTTATTTGCAGTAGCCGTTGCAGCAAGCATGTGTTTTGCAAGTCCATTCTCTACCCCACCCAATGCTTTGGTAATGTCAGCAGGACGCTACACCTTTATGGACTACGTTAAAGTAGGATTACCTTTGCAGTTGATTTTAGGAATAATAATGATATTTGTATTGCCAATAATCTTCCCGTTCTAAGTTTTTTCTGCTCACAGTTTTTTGCCCACAGATTAGCACAGATTAACACAAATTTTTTTGTCTGAATCAGGATTGATAGGATTAGGGATTTACTTGATTATTTTGTCTGAACCTTGATTGAACTGATTTGTGTGAATACTATGATTTTTCACTTATCACTTTTAGCTTTTATCTTCGATGCTCTCGAACTTCGTTCTTCGGGTCACTCCTATAATTCGCCCCTCACTCCCCTGAAGGGGAAGAAAACAACTAAACAACTCAACGACTAAACAACTAAACTACCCCTCAATCCCCTAAAGGGGAAGCGACATTTTGCAAATAAGCGTTAAGGAAATTGAAGTTTTGACCGTTAAGAAAGTTTATTCTGTTTGAGCCGCAGGCGAGTTTATAAACTTTTAGGTCAAGGCTTTAATTTTTAGCTTATTTGTGAAGAGTCTTGATTTTTTGTTTCTTTTGTATCAAGACAAAAGAATATACAGAAATTAATAGTTAATGATTAAGATTAGTGATTAAGGTTAGCTATCTGAGTCAGGATGTGCAGGATTTCTTTTTCTTGTCTTGAACTCTGATTATTTTGATTAACTGATTTGCAATGATTTTTCATTATGATTGAGTTTTTCAAACAACTCCTTATTTCATTCTACTGAAACGCTGTTTTAATTTACTAACTCTTTACTTTAATTTTTTCTTTCTTTACTTTAATAAATTCTTTCTTTACTTTAATTTACTGAAATAAGGTTTTATTTTGTTCTGAAGTATGAATCCTTGCTAAGGTAAGTAGTAAGCCAATTATCCTTGATTTTGGTATTTAATTAATTTTTCAAGGCAATCATTTAATCTGTTTAATCAAGGTTAAGACAATAATCTGAGATAGAAAACAAACTTTAATTACCTCTATTCGAAATAAAACACTTAACTTTGGTATTGGAAAATATTCTAACATTTAATTTATGACCTTAAAGAAAATAATCATTGTTTGCCTATTAACTTTAATAACATTAAGAATATATGGTCAAGAGTCAGATGTGCCATTAAATTCTCTTGTTTTAAAAAACAAATTAGGGATTAATGAAATGAAAATTTTATTAGATGGACATATTATCAATCAAACAAAAGAAGGTGAGCGACAAGGTTTATGGATTAACTATGATTTAGATAATTCTCAACACAAAATGTCAATAATTAACTTAGGAGACACTTGCGTAACCACTCTCACATTAGATACTATTGGTATGTTGAAAGATAAATTGTTTACTATAAATGAATATGGTAGTTATAATAATGGTAAAAAGATAGGAGAATGGAGAGTCTATAGTAAAGAAAAACACAATTTAAAGTTTAGAATTTTCTACTCCAACAAAGGTATTGTTGAAAAAATAATAAGCTATTTCGATAAAGAACATAAAAACCTAAAAGACAATTTGGTTTATATTTTAGAAAGAGATAAAAAAAGTAAAAAATTTATTGTTAAATGGATTAATAATGAATTAAATGAAGAAGAAGTTATATCTATATTTAATTTAAGATAAAGAGTAAGGTAATAAGCCAGATTAAGAGTTAATGAAATGAAATAAGAAATGAAAACAATAAAGATATTATTTTTAATAATTATTTGTTCAACGTTTAGTAATTTATATTCTCAAGAGCATAAAGAACAAGAACATAAAGAACAAGAACATTTAAATATCAATTTAATTGAATATAAAAATGATACTATTGATTTTGAAATAAAAAACATTTCATTAGATACTTTTTATACATCTGTTTATTTAGAGATACTTAGTTATAATAATGATACAATAAAATTTGATTGAGATATATTTAGTAAACCAGTTGATTTTTCAGGGACATTAGTAATTTCCATATTACCAAAAGAAATTAAAAGAATAAGAACAAGATTAACCGAAGAAGACATATTTGACATTGTCATTTACTCCGATAAGAAACCTGCAAAAACGAATCAAAAGGAACAATATAGACTTCTATTAAAAGCTAATAAATCATCCATTGATGGGGAATTATTTAAATTTTATTCCAATTGGATTGTATTTGACTATAAATAATTAATGTATATAATAAGTATTAAATAATAACAGCCATGATTAAAAAAGTATTTTTATTTGTTTTTTGTATATTAATGTTAGTTTCATGTGGTAAATTATGGAGGAAATATATATTTCAAGGTTATACTGATTTTTTAATTCAGTTTGAACAGTATGATAAAAAGCTTACATCTCATTTTCCTGAATTAGACTCATTAAAAAATATTTATTCATATACTGCTTCTGGAGGTGGTAATGCAGATTATTATCCCAAAGAATTAATTTTACTTATTCATTATGATTCCATAAGATATTATTCTATAAAAAAGAGAATAGAAAAGGAAGCAAAAAATATAGTAGGAGCTGAAGACACTAATATAATAGTAGCAGGCAAAATTTTTTATTTCCATGATGAACTTCAAGAATATATACCTTATGACAATAAAGAACTGGGAGAAAAATCATATAAAAGAAATATGGCAAATATGACTTCAGATTTAGTTATACCTTATCTTGGTTTTGATGATAATACAGCAACATATTCAGGATTAACAGCAGACAGTAAAATATACCATATTGAAACAAAGTTTGGAAAATTCCATGATACTGATACAACCAACAAGGAAGAAAGTTTTAAATTTTACCTTACTCTGCCCAAAAGACTTAAACAAGGATATTCAAGAGGCTATGCTTTAAACGACAAACAAAAGTTTATTGAATACTGGTTAATAATATGGTAATTAAGGTGGCAAGCAATATTTAGAGTTAAAAAATAACTATGAAAAGGATAATAATTATTTTAGTAAGTTTTTTATTGTTTAGCACTAATGTATTATCTCAAAACTTAAATCAAAATGAGCAAATCCATAGATGTAAAGTAGTTAGAATAAGAGATGTAGGAAAAGCACATGCAATTAGTATTAACTGTGATTGTGATAGTACAGGAAATTATTATATGTATATGATAATAAGTTTAAAAACAGACAGCAAAGAAGGACTTAAAATAAAAAAAGGTCAGTTTTATGACTTTACTTTTCAAGAAATAGATGGATATTATCAACTTATTTCAGACTTTCATAATTTCACATGGGAACTATTAATTAACAATGTTTCAGTTCGTTTTAATAATACTAAGCACTACCAAAGCAGAAGATTTATACTATCCCCATGTATAGAAGGATTGTATTATAAGGGTTGCAAATAAAAGAATAAGCATTAACCAGCCGACATTTTACAAATAAGCGTAAAGAAAATTGAAGTTTTGACCGTTAAGAAAGTTCATATGTTTGAGCGAAGCGAGTTTATAAACTTTTAG
>DIOL01000024.1:77413-80270 GCA_002423895.1 Bacteroidales bacterium UBA5515
TATAAACTTTTAGGTCAAGGCTTCAATTTTTAGCTTGTTTGTGAACAGTCTTGATTTTTTGTTACTTTTTTATCAAGAAAAAAGTAATGAAAGAAGAAGAGATAAGTAACTTCCTCTTTAGGGGAATTAGGGGTGAAAAGAAAAGTTAGTAAATATTCTCTACACTTATTGAAAGATTGTCCTCCAGCGAGTTTAAAGCATTTATAAGGTATAGCTTTTTGAAGCTGTGAATATCCTCCAGTTTTATCTCCTTCTCAAAAATAATCTTATCCCTGAGAAGTTTTTGACGCATTGTCCCATTAAGCAAAAAAGAACTTGGAGTAAAATACTTATCCCCATCAAAAAGAACAATATTAGAAAAAGAAGTATCAGTCAAACAACCATTCTTTACAATCAAAATATCGTCACAATCTCCCCTTTTATCAAAAAGACCATTCAATCTTTCCCTTTCCTCAAACTTAAAACCATAATCAATCGTATCATCAAAAACCACCCTCAAACTCTCAATCTTTCTTTGCCTGTAGGGAGTAAAACTAATGGAGAAATCATCCTCAGAATAAACTATCCTGCATTTTTTAACCAAAGCATCATTTGACTGAGGAATTGGAATATTCTTTATCTTAATTTTTCTGTTTATTGAAAACGCCTTGCACGTTAAGTCAACTCTTTGCTGATGAAGCTCAATATTTGAAAACCTCTCCCCTTCAATTTTCAGGGATTCAATAAATCTGGTACTGCTCATAAATTAAAAAGGAAGATAAATTTTGTTTATAGCCTCTTGATATTCATCCCTTGAGCAACTGTTGACAGTCACACCACCACCACTTCTGAAATAATGATTATTGCCCTCTTTTTCAATATATCTGATTATTACAGCAGAATCCATATTATGTCCGTCAAAAAATCCAAACACACCAGTATAGAAACCTCTCTTTTCCTTTTCAGCCTCTTTAATAATATTAACGGTTGACTCCTTGGGAGCTCCAGAAATTGAACCGGCAGGAAGAAGCTTGAAAACAATATCACCCAGCTGGGAATAAAAATCACAGTTCAAATCAGCCTTAACCTCGGAGCTCACCTGCAAGATATTACCCCTGCTTGTTTTCAGCTCATCAATATATCTAAACCTCTCCACCCTTACATTTGAGCCAATAATATTCAAATCATTACGCATCAAATCCACAATAGTGTTATGTTCACACGTTTCCTTATAATCATTCAAAATAACCTCCCTGGCATTCTCCACACTGCTGTCAATTGTTCCCTTCATGGGAAAAGTTGAAATGGTGTTATCCTCAATCCTTACAAAACACTCGGGCGAAAAACACACAAACCTGTCCCTGACAAGCAATCTGTACTTTGAATTAGCCCTTAAGAAAATCTCCTCCAGAGAAATATTAATATCAATTTTTGTTTTAATTGTCAAATTAGCAAGAAAAGAATCACCCCTTAGCAAACCCCTTCTGACAACATCAAACTGACTGTCATAAGCCTCAAAAGACCTGGGAAAGGAAATCAAACTTGAAGAAGAAGAATCCACCACAGAGGAAGAAGACATGAAATTGGAAACAGAATTCAAATCAAAAAGAATATCCTGCTGACTGAAAGGATTTTCCACAACAAAGCCATTATCCATTTCAAAATCAACACAAAAGAGAAAAGGCTTGCTCTCCTTCCCCAAACAATTCATCCTTTCAATAATATCCCTTTTATTTAACATAAAGTGCAAAAGTACAGCTTTAGTCATTAATTAATATCTTTGCATCATCAATTTATAAATATTTATGAAACAAGTTTTAGTCATCGACAATCACGACTCATTCGTTTACAACATCATAGGACTGCTTCGGGAAATTGAAGACATTCACTGGCAGATAATGAGAAATGACAAAATAGACTTCAAACAACTTGAAAACTACCAATATATACTACTATCACCAGGACCAGGCACCCCTCAACACTCCAACCAGCTTATGCAACTAATACACCACACCCACAAAACACACTCAATACTGGGAGTTTGTCTGGGACATCAAGCCATTAACGAATATTTTGGAGGAACAATCAAACAACTCGCCTTTCCCAAACATGGACACCCCTCAACACTGAAAATAACCAACCCAAAAGACATAATCTTTAAAGACATTGAACAAACCCTGCAAATTGGAAGATACCACTCATGGACAATAGAACACACAGGCAAAGACCTCCAGGTTAGCTCTATAGACGAAGACAACAACATAATGTCAATCTATCATACAAAATACCCCATACACTCAGTTCAGTTCCACCCCGAATCAATAATAACAAACTGCGGCAAACAAATAATCAAAAACTGGTTATACTCTTCACCCCACAATTAACCATTAATTATGTATCAACTTTCACTTCGTGGCTCTCGACCTTTGGTCTTCGGGTGTCTTGATACAAAGTAGCAAAAATCAAGACTCTTCACAAACAAGCTAAAAATTGCAGCCTTGAACTAAAAGTTTATAAACTCGCCTTCGGCTCAAACAGAATAAACTTTCTTAACGTTCAAAACTACAATTTTCTTCACGCTTTTTGCAAAAGGTCAGTGGTTGGGTTTGGTGTTGAATTGTTTCGTTGTTTTTCACTTTTCACTTTTCACTTTTCACTAATTACAACCCCTCATTCCTCTAAAGGGGAAGAAAGTTTTTTGATTAAGGAGTTTAATGTCCTTAAGCTCCTTAAATTTCGAACAATAATCAGCAAAAAAAGAACATAAATTCAAATATTTTTCTTATATTTGCAAAAGAAAAATCCTTAATGGTTAAACAAGGAATATTTATATAAAAAGTTCCTTCTCTAAAATAAAAACTGACTTGTCCTGAAAAAA
>DIOL01000026.1 GCA_002423895.1 Bacteroidales bacterium UBA5515
TGGAGTTATCTGAATATTATCAAATCCAGCAGCTGCAGTTGATAATATTCAGATAACTCCATTAACATGTGCAACCCCAAGCAATTTAGTTGTTAACTCAGTAACAACAACAAGTGCAGATTTATCATGGACAGATGCTGGTGCAACACAATGGTTGGTTGAATATTCTAATGATAACGTAGTTTGGCAATCACAAATAGCAGGTACAAATACAAATTTCATTCTTTCAGGATTAAATCATTCTTCAACTTATTATCTTAGAGTATATTCTTTATGTTCTTCAACTGATACAAGTTTTAGTGTAAATACTATTTTCAATACAGAATGTTCTAACATTAATCAATTCCCTTGGATAGAAAGTTTTGAAGGGATAACATCAAACAATCAATTGCCAAATTGTTGGACTGCCACAAATATTAGTGACAAAACTTATACCTATACATCAAATCAATCATCTTATAATAGAATAGCAAGAACTGGAACTAAATTTGCTACTTTTAAATATAGTTCAAATGATAATTTCACCACTCCAACATTTGATTTGAATGCTGGTACAAATTATTCATTTACTTTCTGGTATATTACTGATGGATCAGATGGATGGCAAAATCTTCAAGTTAGAGCTATTGATTTAAGTGATACAACAAATAATGTTGTGATTGGGACTCCAGTGGTAAATGCTGTTAATGAAAATTACGAAATTTACTTATCCAATTTCACCCCTACAACAACAGGAGCATATAAATTTAGAATTGAATGTCAAGCTACTTCTTCTCCATGGTATTTATCATTTGATGATGTTAAATTAGATGAAGCTAATTGCTTATTCCCTGAAAATGTTCAATTGTCAAATGTTACTCCAACAACTGTAGATATGACTTGGGATGCAGGAGTAAACACTGCATGGATTGTTGACTATAAAATTTCTACTGATACAGTTTGGACAAGTGATATTGCATATACTAATCAATATACATTTACTCAATTAAATCCTATAACAGCTTATGACTTTAGAGTTGCATCTCTATGTACAAATGATACTTCATTATATATAAATTTATCTCAAACAACACCTTGTTCTTATATTTCAACTCTTCCTTGGAATGATAGTTTTGATACATATGGAACAGGATCTTCAATTTATCCACAATGTTGGAGTAGATTATATAATGCAACATCAGCAAATCCATATATCTCTTCAACAAACTTTAGTGCGCCAGGTTCAATGTACTTTACTGCAGCTTCAGGTAAATACTCAATTGCAGCTACACCAGGATTTGACCCATCAATTCCAATCAACACATTGTCAGCGATGTTTAGATTAAGAACATCTAATGCTACTTCAAAACTAACTGTTGGGGTTATGTCTAATCCTAATGATACTTTAACTTTTGATAGTATTACTACCCTTATTCCAACTGCTACAAGCACATGGCAAGAATTTGAAGTTGATTTTGCTAATTATACTGGAACTGGTAATTATATTGCATTTAAAACACAATATAATACTGCAAGTAATACTTGCTATATTGATGATTTAAGTGTTTATTCTACTCCTTCTTGTGCAAGACCAATAGCAATTAGTGCATCATCACTTACAAATAGTATAGATGTTACAATCACTCCTGCAGATCCATCAGATACTGAATGGAAAGTTTATTTTAGAGACGTAAATACTACTGATTGGGATTCAATAACCGCTGTTACTGCAGTTGTAACTATTCCAAACTTATTAACTCAAACTGAATATGAAATTTATGCAAAAACTGTATGTTCTGATGGTTCAAACTCAAATGCTACAAATTCTATTATAATTCCAACACAACAAATTCCTGAACAAATTCCATATACATGTGATTTTGAAACTCCAGGAAATAATGGTTGGTTATTAAAGAATGGAACTTGTACAAATAAATGGATGATTGGTACTCCAACTTCTGGTACATCAAATGCTTTATTCGTTTCTAATAATAATGCAGATGCTACTTATACCCTAAATACATTTAGTGTAGTTGTTGCTGAGAAATTATTTGAGTTTAATACTTTAGACAGTATTCAATTAACATTCGATTTAACCATAGGAGGAGAGTCTTCTTTTGATTATTTAAAAGTATTTTTAGTTGATAAAGATACTGTATTTAATCCTTCAACAGCAGCAACTTATTTTGCCGTTAATAGCTACGCTCAAGGTGTTATTATGCAAAATGCAACTAATAACTATATAAACCTTCTTACAGGAACACAAACTCTAAGTACAACTTTTGCAAGTCCAGGAGTTGGAGAACAAATGAAACTTATATTTGTTTGGAAAAATGATGGTTCATCTGGAAATGCTAATTCAAGTATAATTGATAATGTTTCTTTAATTTCTAATAATCCATGTATTGCTCCAACCAATTTATCAGTAACAAGTGTAACTAATACATCTGCAAACGTAACCTGGACTCCTGATGGAACAGAAACACAATGGCAAGTTAGATTGGGTCAAACAGAAACTCCAATTGATGTTACTACTACTTCTCACACCCTTACTGGTTTAACTGAAAGCACAAACTATACAGTTTATGTAAGAGCAAATTGTGGAGGAACATACTCTAACTGGGTATCATTAGACTTTACAACTTTATCAGGACCATATTCACCTGAAGTAACAACATTATTAGCAGAATCAATTTCATTTACTTCAGTAACTTTGAATGGTTCTTATTTATTGGGCTCTGATACAATTACTTCAATTGGATTTGAATATAGACCTGTAGGAACAACTACATGGACTTCTGAAACTGTTGGTAATATTGTAACTCCATTCTTAAAAGCTATTACTGGATTAACTTCAAATACACAATATGAATTTAAAGCTTTTGTTACTTCAACTACATTTAATACAACTTATGGTGATATAGTAACTTTCACAACTTTACCAATAGTATCACCAACAGTAACAACACTAATGCCAAATCCAATAAGTTACACAACAGCAACCTTCTTAGGAACCATAACACAAGGTTCAGAAGAAATCAATGCAAGAGGATTTGAATACAAATTACAATCACAAACATGGCAAGACGGAACTCCAATTTCAGCAACAGGCACAGATAACATATCGGCTTCAGTAACCAGTTTACAACAAGGAACTACATATGAAGTTAGAGCCTATGCAAGAACAGCTAGTACAACAACCTATGGAACAACTATTACCTTTTCAACCCTAACCCAAGGAGTAACTCCTCCAACAGTAAATACTTTAGTAGCTGATCAAATAGGGGATAGAAGTGCAATATTACTTGGAACAGTAGTAGTAGGCAATGAAGCAATAACCGATCAAGGATTTGAATGGAAAGTAGCAAGTGCAAGCACATGGACTCCAGTAACCGTAGTACCAGTAAATGATACATTAAACTATCAATTAACTGGTATAGAACCAACAACCAACTATGAATTTAAAGCTTATGCAACCACAGCAACAACAACTACATATGGAACTACTCAAACCTTCATGACCTTAGGCATAAACGAAATAGATGGAAGTTTAATCACAGTAATGATGTATCCAAACCCAACAAGCGAAGAAACTAAGTTAGTAGTAACAGGTTTACAAGGTGACG
This sequence comes from Bacteroidales bacterium UBA5515, assembly GCA_002423895.1. Classification (GTDB taxonomy): domain Bacteria; phylum Bacteroidota; class Bacteroidia; order Bacteroidales; family P3; genus UBA10566. The sequence continues at coordinate 3,606 of DIOL01000026.1, forward strand.
TTAAGATAATTGTTAGTGATGTACAAGGTAGAATCATAAATACAATCAATTCCAGAGCAAACAACAATAAGGTAGAAGTAACCTTGAATGTAAGCGATATGGCTAAGGGAGTATATTATGTAAGACTACAAAATGAACAAGTAAGTAGAACTCAAAAGTTAATTGTAAAATAATTGCTTTAAGGTAATATTTAGTTTGAGACACAACTAATAATTGATAAGTGGTTACTTCGAAAGAGGTAACCACTTTTTTGTTCTATTTAAGTGCCATTTAATCAAGCTTAGAAATCGGTAAATCAGTTAACAAACTCATTTAATAAGCTTTCAATCTCACTAAACTTCCTTTAGAACTCAAAACAACCGCATTGTTTTGGGCAAACAATGGCATTGTTTTGACATTGAAGTCTTATTTAATTTTTTTCAATCCTTGTTTTTATAGTTATATATCTTATTATTATCTCTTTATATGGGGTTTTAATCTTGTCAAAGCTTGTTTAATTTTAGTATAATGCCATTATATTCTCAGTATAATGGCATTATATGAGATTTATACCTTGATTAATCAGTTCTATACCTTGTTTCTCTATTTTTATGAAAGGGATTTGCTCTTTTTTCTTATTACTGATTCAAATTTATGTTTTCTATTTTTATTCCTAAATCTTGTTTACTCATAAAATTCTTATTCCTAAAAACTCTTTTTCTAATTTTTGCTACCGATTTTTCTTATAAAGTTTTCTTTTATAAAAGGGATTGATATAAAGAGGCTTTGTTAAAGTATATTTTAATTATTTCTTGGTGAAATTGTACTTAATCACTATATTTGCAAACTGATTTAAGAGGTAAAAATAATTTAAAAAAGAAAAAGAATATGGGACAAATTATTGGAATTCATGCAAGACAAATTCTTGACTCAAGAGGAAATCCAACAGTGGAAGTAGAGGTATATACAGATCAAGGTGCAGTTGGTAGAGCTGCAGTTCCTTCTGGAGCTTCAACAGGAGTACATGAAGCTTGTGAATTAAGAGATAATGATAAAAATTATTTCATGGGCAAAGGAGTTCTTCAAGCAGTTGAAAATGTAAAAAATATATTAAATGAAGAACTAAAAGGTTTCCAAGTAACTGATCAAAACGCTATTGATGCAAAGATGATTGAACTTGATGGAACACCAAACAAAAGCAAATTAGGAGCAAATGCAATTCTTGGAGTTTCTTTAGCTTGTGCAAAAGCAGCTGCAATGGAAACAGGTCAAGAGCTTTATAGATATATCGGTGGTGTTAATGCAAATACACTTCCTATTCCAATGATGAATATTCTAAATGGAGGTTCACATGCTGACAATTCAATAGACTTTCAAGAGTTTATGGTAATGCCAGTTGGAGCACAATCTTTTTCACATGCACTTCAAATGGGAACAGAAGTTTTTCACAACTTGAAAGCAGTTTTAAAAGCACAAGGATATTCTACCAATGTTGGAGATGAAGGAGGTTTTGCACCAAATTTAAAGTCTAATGAAGAAGCAATAGAAGTTATTCTAACTGCAATTGAAAAAGCTGGATACAAACCAGGAAAAGATATTTACATTGCATTAGACCCAGCTTCAAGTGAGTATTATATTCCAGAAGAAAAAGTATATCATTTGCATAAATCAACAGGAGAAAAACTTACTTCTTCTCAAATGGTAGAATATTGGGCTAAATGGGTTGAGAAATATCCAATTATTTCAATTGAAGACGGAATGGCAGAAGATGATTGGGAAGGATGGAAGCTTATTACAGATACATTAGGCGATAAGATTCAACTTGTAGGAGATGATTTATTTGTAACAAATCCAGAACGTTTGCAAATGGGAATAGAAAAGAAAGTTGCAAACTCAATATTAGTTAAGGTTAATCAAATAGGAACATTAACCGAAACTATTAATGCAGTAAGTTTAGCAAATAGAAATTCTTACACTGCTGTAATGAGCCATCGTTCAGGAGAAACTGAAGACACAACAATTGCAGACCTTGCAGTTGCACTTAATACAGGACAAATCAAAACAGGTTCTGCTTCAAGAACTGACAGAATTGCTAAATACAACCAACTTCTTCGTATTGAGGAAGCCCTTGGAGAACAAGCAAAATATTTAGGGAAAACTTTTAAGTTTGCAAAGTAAACTATAGAAAGTTTTAACCCTTATAAAATCAAGAATCCTTATTTCTCCTTATTGAAATAAGGATTCTTTTTTATAAAACATTCATTTTCTTGTATTTTATTTGTGCATATTAATAAATAATTATACCTTTGCACCCAATTTTCAAGAATAATGTTGCTTACTCAACAATCCTATATTTTTGAAAAGAAGTAATTTAATCAATGTTTAACCCGATTTAGTAAGAAATCACATTAAAAAAATCATTTATTAGAATGAGAGATTTAAAAGATGTACAACCATTACAAGATTTTGATTGGTCTTCTATTGGTAAAAAGAAAAGTGTTTACACAGAAAAAGAACGTGAAACTTTAACCCAAAGCTACGAAGAAACATTCAGTCAATTAGCAGAACAACAAGTTGTTGAAGGAACAATTGTTGCTAAGAATAATCGTGAGGTTGTAATTAATATTGGCTTTAAATCAGATGGTATTATTCCTTTATCAGAAATTAGATATAATCCTAATTTAAAGGTTGGAGATAAGATTGAAGTTTTTGTTGAAAGCCAAGAAGATGCTGATGGACAGCTAATTCTTTCACATAAAAAAGCTCTTATCCTTAAATCATGGGATAGAGTTAATGAAGCATTTGAAACACAAGAAATTATTAATGGCTACGTTAAGAGCAGAACTAAAGGTGGATTGATTGTTGATGTATTTGGAATTGAAGCATTCTTACCAGGGAGTCAAATTGATGTTAAACCTATTAGAGACTATGATGTTTATGTAGATAAAATTATGGAATTTAAAATCGTGAAAATTAACCATGATTTCAAAAACGTAGTTGTATCTCACAAAGCTCTAATTGAAGACGAAATTGAAGCTCAAAAGGCTGAAATTATATCTCATCTTGAAAAAGGTCAAGTTCTTGAAGGAATTGTTAAAAACATTACTTCTTACGGAGTATTCATTGACCTTGGTGGAGTAGATGGATTAATTCACATTACAGACCTTTCATGGGGAAGAATCAATCACCCAGAAGAAGTTGTACAATTAGATCAAAAAATTAATGTTGTTATCTTAGACTTTGATGAATCTAAGAAACGTATTGCTTTAGGACTAAAACAACTTACTCCACATCCTTGGGATGCTTTAAGTGCTGACTTGAAAGTTGGAGATAAAGTTAAGAGCAAGGTTGTTGTATTAGCTGATTACGGTGCATTTGTTGAAGTTGTTCCAGGAGTTGAAGGATTAATTCACGTAACTGAAATGTCATGGAGCCAACATTTAAGAACTGCTCACGATTTCCTAAAAATTGGAGATGAAGTTGAAGCAATTGTTTTAACTCTTGATCGTGAAGAAAGAAAAATGTCATTAGGAATTAAACAACTTATTCCAGATCCATGGGGAGAAATTGCATCTAAATATCCAATTGGAAGCAAACACGAAGCAACAGTAAGAAACTTTACTAACTTTGGTATTTTTGTTGAACTTGAAGAAGGAGTTGATGGATTAATTCACATTTCTGACCTTTCATGGAGCAAGAAAATTAAACATCCAGCAGAATTCACTAAAGTTGGAGAAAAAATTCAAGTAGTTGTTCTTGAAGTTGATTCTGAAAGCCGTCGTTTAAGCTTAGGTCACAAACAACTTGAAGAAAACCCATGGGATGTATTTGAAACAATATTCACTCTAAATTCAATTCATAAAGGAACAATCCTTAATATGAGTGAAAAGGGTGGTGCTACAATTGCTCTTCCTTATGGAGTTGAAGCTTTCTGTCCAAAATCTCAATTAGCAAAAGAAGATAAAACAGCAGCTAATGTTGACGATCAATTAGATTTCAAGATTATTGAATTCTCAAGAGAAAACAAAAAAATAGTTGTTAGCCATTCAAAAACATGGCAAGCTGAAGAAGAAAAAGAAGATAAAAAATCTACTTCAGAAGAAAAAGCAATTAAAAAATTGAATGATAATTTAGAAAGAACAACTTTAGGAGACATTGACGCTTTAGCTAATTTAAAAGAAGAAATGACTAAGAATGAACAATAATAATTCTTATTAGAAGTTCTTTAAATCAAATATAACGTCTAAACTTTTTTAAGTTTAGACGTTTTTTGTTGTAAATAAATACTAATTAATGTAACTTTGCACCTCTACAAACCAATAAATAAAATCAAAATTATGAAACGTCTTTTCTTTATATTAATGATGACAATTTTGCCTTTTGTTTCTTTTTCAGAAGGTTTAAATGCAATTTATTCATTTTCCACCTACAATGTTCCATCTCAAAAGCCTTATGTTGAAATAAACACTTCAATACAAGCAAAGAGTTTAATGTATGTTAATAATGAAGCAACAATTGAATTTACATTAGTTCTACTTAAAGATTCACAAATTGTTTATGCGGAGAAAAGAGATTTAAAAGCATCAAAAGCAAACAGTGAAGCTTCAATAATTGATATTCAAAGAGTGAGTTTGGATAATGGACAATATTCAGCAAAGTTTGAATTGAAAGATAAAAACACTTCAATGACTCCTTTAATAATTGTAGATAATTTTGAGATAAACTACCCTAAAAATCAAATTGCAGTTTCTTCAGTTCAGTTAATTGACTCCTATAAGAAAACCACTACGCAAAATGTTCGTTCTAAAAATGGCTACGACTTAATCCCTTATTTATTTGATGCCATTCCTGAAAATCAGAATACTATAACTTACTATGCAGAAATCTACAATGCAGAAAAAGAATTTGGCAAGGATAGTACCTATGCAATATCTGTTGTATTGGAAAGCATAAAAACAGGAAAGAAATTTGAAGGAATACAAAAGATTAAAAGAGAAAAAGCAAAAGAAATATCAGTTGAAATTGGCAATTTAGACATTTCTTCTTTGCCTCAAGGAGGATATTATTTGGTTGTGGAAGCAAGAAATAAGAATAATATTCTTTATTCTTACAGCAAAACAGCATTTTACAGATATTCAAGCATTGATAATAATTCTCAATCAATTATCCCTGCTAATGCTTTTGTAAACATAATATCAAAAGATGAAATTGACGATAATATTTATTGCTTAATTCCAATTGCAAGTGAAGCTCAAAAAACATTTATTTATAAAAATATGAAAACTGCAAGTGTTGATGAAAAGAAACACTTCCTATATGTATTTTGGAGAGGAATTAATCCAGAAAACCCAAATATCGAATGGCAGTCTTATATGAAAGATGTAAAGATTGTAAATGAAAAATACTCTACAAAGATTAAAAAAGGATATGAAACTGAAATGGGAAGAGTATATTTGCAATATGGTAAGCCAGACATTGTGATTGATGAAAAGTTTAAATCAACCTCAGGAATGAGACAAAGCTCAGTTGTATCACAAGCACTCAATCCATTAACAGGAGAATTTGGTCAAGATGCTATTTCCTATATGCCTTATCAAATATGGAAATATCACAATACTCCTTATGGAGAAGTCAACAAAGGTTTTATTTTCTATGCTCCTCAAAACACTTTAACTGAATACTTCCTTTTACATTCTGATGCCAAAGGTGAACCTTCAGATATGTATTGGGAAACTAAACTTACAAGAGGTAATATGCCAGAAGGAATGCAAGGAGAAGCAGGTTTGCAATTTATTAGAGGATACTAAAAGATGACAAAAGTTGCTGTTGTTATCCTTAACTGGAATGGCAAAAAACTCTTAGAACAATATTTACCTTCTGTAATTCAACATTCTCAACAAGCTCAAATCATTGTTGCAGACAACGCATCAAGTGATGATTCTGTTGCTTTTCTTAAAGAGAATTACCCTCATATTAGAATAATACAAAACAAAGAAAACTTAGGTTTTGCACAAGGCTACAACCAAGCACTTTCGGAAGTGGATGCAGAATATTATGTTCTCTTAAATAACGATGTTGAGGTAACTGAGAATTGGATAAGTGGCATAATTGACCTGATGGATAAAGACCTGAAAATTGCTTGCTGTCAACCAAAGCTACTTTCTTATAATAAAAGAGATGAGTTTGAATATGCAGGAGCAGCAGGAGGATTTATTGACTATTTAGGTTATCCATTTTGCAGAGGAAGAGTTTTCAATCATCTGGAACAAGACAAAGCTCAATATGACGATATAAAAGAAATCTTTTGGGCAACAGGAGCTGTAATGTTTGTAAGGGCAAGCCTTTTTCAAAGTTTTGAAGGATTAGATAAGGATTTCTTTGCTCATCAGGAAGAAATAGATTTTTGCTGGCGAATGAAGAATGCAGGATATAAAATTTACTACTATCCACACTCAGTTTGCTACCACCTTGGAGGAGGCTCACTGAATAAAACTTCTCCTTTCAAAACCTTCCTTAACTTCCGCAATAACTTATATCTATTATACAAGAACCTCCCAAAAGAAAAGCAATTTAAGATATTAACCATTAGATTTGTTTTAGATATAGTTGCTGCTTTTTCATTTCTTTTGCAAGGAAAAGGAGGAGAGTTTAAGGCAGTCTTTAAAGCCTACAATGCTTTTTTAAAAAATCGCCATTTGATTAAAGCCAAAAGAACAACAATTCTAAATCAAAACATAAAAGAAGTTTACCCCAAAAGTATAGTTAAAGCCTATTATCTTAAAGGGAGAAAGAAATTTACAGACCTAAATTGGTAGATATTAAATTAAAAAAGAATTTACGGCCAATTCATAGCCATTTAGTCCAAAACCAAATATGCTTCCTTTGCAATTAGGAGCAATTAAACTATTGTGACGAAAAGACTCTCTTGAAAGAATATTAGAAATATGAACTTCAACCACTGGAGTTTTTATGCTTTTTATGGCATCAGCAATTGAAACAGAAGTGTGAGTGTAACCACCAGCATTAAGAATAATTCCATCGTAAGAGAAACCAACTTGATGAAGTTTATTAATTATTTCTCCCTCAATGTTTGATTGATAATACTCCAAGCTAACATCAGGAAACTTATCTTTAAGAGAACTAAAATAGTCCTCAAAGCTAACATTTCCGTAAATCTCTTCTTCTCTTTTTCCTAAAAGATTAAGATTGGGTCCATTAATTATTATTATTTTCACTGTGTTTTTGTTTAATCCAATTAACTAATTCTTCAGCATGAGGAGTTAAAAATATATACTTCTCTTCGTCCAAAAGATAGAAAGTAGGAAGTGTTCTCAGGTAAGTGTGAATAATAGGTTTATCATTTTCAATCCAGCAGTTCTTCCATTTTTCAGGAATAAACTTCTTCTTATCCAACCAATACTCTTTTTCAACATCGGGCAAAATTGCTAAGACTTCAATAATTCCTTTTTCAATCAATTCTTTTAACTCTTTGTTTTTAGATAGCTCTTTTTTAATCTTAGTGCAGTCTTCACATTCAGGATTATAAAAATAGAGCAGAGTGAAAGGAGCTTTATTTTGGTATAGAGTTTCTTCTACTAAGGAAGTTGTAATATAGTTAAAATCCATAAACTTAACCTTCTCTTGAGAAAAGGCAGAAAAAGAAAAACACAAAATTAACAAAGAAAGAAAAAAGAACCTCTTCATAAATTATTAAATCATTACAGCTTCTTTCTTTGAAGGGATATAAATGTTCTTATATCCATTTTCATTTAATGTATTTGCAAAGTTGATTTGAGTTTCTTCTTCACCATGAACAAGGAATATCTTTTTAATCTTCTTTTTGTCTTGACAAGATAGGTAAGTAAGCATTTCCTGATAATCAGCATGAGCAGAATATGAGTCAATTCTTCTTATTTCAGCTCTAACAAAATATTGAGTACCAAAAATAGAAACAACATTATCTCCTCTTATTATTTTAGCACCTAAGGTTGTTGGAGCACAATATCCAACTGCAAGAATGGTAGTTTTTTTATCTTCAATATTATTTGCAATATGATGCTTAACTCTACCTGCTTCCATCATACCTGAAGCAGAAATAATAATCATTGGTCTGTGATTGGAGTTAAGTGCTTTAGACTCTTCTGCAGAACGGACATAATGCAATTTTTCAAAACCGAATGGGTCTTTATCAGTTTTCATATATTCTCTGATTTCATCATTAAAGCACTCAGTATGCAAACGCATAATATTTGTAGCATTCAAACTTAAAGGACTATCAACATAAACATCAATATCTGGCAACAAACCTTTTCTTTCCAGCCTGTCCAAAGCATAAATAACTTCTTGAGCTCTTCCAATTGCAAAGGAAGGAATAATTAATTTACCCTTTTTCTTACAGCAAGTGTGAACAACAGCATCTAAAAGTTGTTGTTCTGAAGTGCTAACATCATCATGCAATCTGTCTCCATAGGTTGATTCCATAATAATATAATCAGCTTGTGGAAAAGCTTGAGGAGCCTTAAGAATTCTTTTAGAATATCTTCCAATATCACCTGTGAAAGCAATATTAGTTTTCTTTCTGCCTTCTTTAATTGTAATATTTACAGTTGAACTTCCAAGAATGTGACCATTGTCAGTAAAGCGAACAGAAATATCAGGGTCAATAAGAAAATCTCTTTCGTAAGGAATTGAGATAAAATATTGCATTGCTTCTTGAGCATCAAGCATAGTGTAAATTGGTTCCACTTCAGGCAATCCTTGACGAACTCTTTTCTTGTTGAAAGTGTAGGTATCCTGTTCTTGAATATTTCCACTGTCAGCCAACATAATTGAACAAAGGTCTCTTGTTGCAGGAGTGCAGAATATGGAGCCTTTAAATCCAAGCTTTATAATGTAAGGAATAAGTCCTGAATGGTCAATATGAGGATGAGAAAGCAGAAGATAATCAATCTCCGAAGGATTAAATCCTAAATCACGGTTAAGGGCATCAGTCTCCAAACCCTTACCTTGAAACATTCCGCAATCTAAAAGTATTTTCTTGCCTTTTATTGTAGTAATCAAATGCTTACTTCCAGTTACTTCTTTGGCAGCTCCTAAAAACTCTATATTCATATCTCTATAGTTTTAAATATAGAGCAAAGGTAATAAAATTTAAATATCTAAGAGCATTTTATTAGCATATAATTATTCAATAGTCTTGTTCTCTATTGAAACATATTTTCTAACAACCTTTCTAAATTTGCTATAATAAAGAATGGCAGCAGTTAATAGTCCAGCTAAGAACCCAGCAAAAATACTCCATGAACCCAATTCAAAAACAAACCCACATATATAAGCAAAAGGCAAAGCTACAAATACATAGGCTATTAAAGCATATTTCATTGGCTTAGCCACGTCGTTAATTCCTCTCAAACCTCCAAGAACTGAAACCTGTGAGCCATCAATAATTTGAAAAACGCCGGCAACAATAAAAAATCCTCTTGCAATTTCAATAACCTCCTCATCGCTTGAGAAAATCATAGCAATATATCTTCCAAAAATAATAAGAATAAAAGCCATACAAGACATAGTTAGAAAAGCAAGTTGAAATCCTGTTTTAAACTGATTGTTAAGCTCCTTCATATTATTTACTCCAAAGGCTTGAGAAATAAGAACTGTTGTTGCACTTGAAATACCCGAGGCAATCAAAAAGGTTGTTCCCACAATAGTTATAACAATTTGATAGGCAGCTAAAGCTTGAGTTGAAACCCAACCCATCATAACAGTAACTCCCAGCAAAGAGAAAAATTCCAAAAACATCTGTCCAGCAATAGGAATGCCAAGCCTTAACAGTTTAATGTGATAGTATTTAGATAAGTTAGAAAAAGAAAAGAAACTTAAATATCTCTTATAGTTTGCCTTCATGTAAAGATAAATCACAAAAGCAACAGGCATTAAAAGTCGAGAGATAAAAGTAGCCAGTGCGGCACCAGTAACCCCCATATGAGGAAAGCCAAACTTACCAAAAATTAAAAGATAGTTCAAGACAACATTAAGCAGGTTAGCCGATATGGTAATAATCATTGAAGGCTTAGTGTTACCCACGCCTTCCATAAACTGTTTAAAAGAAAGGAATATAAGTTGAGGTATAAAGGATAGAGCAATAATAAAATAGTAGGGGTAGCAAATCTCAATCACTTCCTTTGGTTGTCCAAAATACTTCAGAAAAGGCATAAGCAAAAGAAGAATGGCAGTGATAACTAAAGATATAATTGTATTAAGAGAAATGGAGTTTTGAAGTAATATGGAAGAAATTTTATGTTCTCCTCTTGCATAACTCTGTCCTGTTAGAGGAGTTAGAGCCATGGCAATTCCCATTCCAACCACCAAAGCATTATAAGAAACACTTCCTGCAAAAGCAACTGCAGCCAATTCCGTTGTCCCCAAACGTCCCACCATAATAGTATCTACCATTTGCACAAATGACTGACCCATTGATGCTAAAATAATAGGGAAGGCTAATTGAAAGTTTGTTTTGTAGTATGATTTATTAAGAAACATTTTGTTTAAATAATTTCTGCAAAGATACTACTTTTTCACCACTTAATTTTTTAATAGCTTTTTGCTTTCTGTCTTATTTCAGAGTAATTAAGTGGATAGCTTTTAAACTGAAAGATGTTTCTGCTGTGCAGTATATATTAATTCATCTCTTCTATTTATTCCATTAATTTCTTTCACTAATTTGATATGATTCTCTTTTTTCTGAATTATAAAGTCTTTTCTTTGAAAAATATCCTTGTGAAAATCTGATTTTAACTTGATTTAATCTTGATAAAGCCTGTTTAGAAGTATTTAAAAAGGGAGTTAATGTTGGTATCATGCGATGATGTTCTTGAATTCATGCCATGAATTACTCAGAATCATGCCATGAATTGGTCGGAATCATGCCATGATATTAATGAATTCATGCCATGAATTGGAGGAAATCATGGCATGAATTCGAGAACATGATGCCATGAATTGGACATAAAAACGAAGTTTAATAAGATTGATGTCTTATATTTTTAGTTCTATATCTGATTTCCTTAGTTTTATATCTTGTGTTTTTAGATTTATATCTTAAGTATTTATTCTTATATCTAATTTCCTGAGTCTTAAAAATCTTTGTTTTTAACCCAAAAGGCTTTTTTGCACAAGAGATTATAAACTTGTGCTGAATTTAAAACGAAGGGGTGAAAGGTTTGTAGATAAAGAATTATTAAACATACTCTATAAACCTACTTCTCCTTTGGGGACGAACATCAAAATAAATTATATCATCTCTTAATAAGCAATTAAGGTCTGTATTTTGCCATATGAGGTTTTTTTTGTATTTTTGGCAACTGATAAATTTAATTTCGAAAAGATGCAAACTATACTTATTCTTGATTTTGGGTCTCAATACACTCAATTAATTGCTCGTAAGATAAGAGAGTTAAATGTTTATTGTGAGATTCATCCTTTCAACAATTTCCCTCCTCTAACTTCAGATGTTAAGGGGGTTGTTTTTTCTGGTAGTCCTTTCAGTTGTACAGAAAAGGATGCTCCAAAGATTGACTTAAATGCTTTCAGAAAGAAAGTTCCTGTTTTGGGCGTATGCTATGGAGCTCAATATATGGCTTGGGCTAATGGAGGAGAAATTCTTCCTTCAGAAATTAGAGAATATGGAAGAGCCAATTTAAGCCAGATAAATTCCAATTCTCCTCTAATGAAGAATGTTACTTTAAAATCTCAAGTATGGATGTCTCATGGAGATACAATTTTATCTTTACCTGAGGGTTTTGAAGTAATTTGCTCAACAGACAACGTTGTAAACTGTGGTTATAAGATTGAAGGAGAAGATACTTATGGAATTCAATTTCATCCAGAGGTAACACATTCCAAAGAAGGAATTGAAATGCTAAAAAACTTTGTTGTTGACATATGCCATTGTTTTCAAGAATGGACTCCAAAGAGTTTTGTTGAAACAACAATTGAAAGTTTGAAACAACAATTAGGAAATGACAAGGTTGTTCTGGGATTGTCTGGAGGTGTTGACTCATCTGTTGCAGCAATGCTGTTGCATAAGGCAATTGGAAAGAATTTAAACTGTATTTTTGTTGACAATGGACTTCTTCGTAAAAATGAATTTGAACAAGTTCTTGAATCCTACAAAGGAATGGGACTTAATGTTAAAGGCGTTGATGCAAAGGATATGTTCTATTCAGCACTTAAGGGAATAACCTCTCCTGAAGATAAACGTAAGGCAATAGGTAAAACCTTTATTGATGTTTTCGATAAGGAAGCAAATTCAATTGAAGACGTTAAATGGTTGGCTCAAGGAACAATTTACCCTGATGTTATAGAATCTATTTCAGTTAAGGGACCTTCAGCAACAATCAAATCACACCATAATGTTGGAGGATTGCCAAAATATATGACACTTAAACTTGTTGAACCGCTTAAAACATTGTTCAAAGATGAGGTAAGACGCGTTGGAGCAAGCATAGGACTAAAACAGGAACTTTTAGGACGTCATCCTTTCCCAGGTCCTGGATTAGCCATTAGAATTCTTTCAGATATTACTCCTGAAAAGGTTAGAGTTATTCAAGAAGTTGACGATATATTTATTCAAGGCTTAAGAAATCATGGCTTATACGACAAAGTATGGCAGGCAGGAGCTATTTTACTTCCAGTTCAGTCAGTTGGAGTTATGGGAGATGAAAGAACTTATGAAAATGTTGTTGCTCTAAGAGCTGTTGAAAGCAATGATGGAATGACAGCCGACTGGTCATGGCTTCCTTATGAGTTTTTGCAGGAAGTGTCTAATTCCATTATAAATAGAGTTAAAGGTGTTAACAGGGTTGTGTATGACATTTCATCCAAACCACCTGCAACAATTGAATGGGAATAATTTAATAGAAAAATAAATTATGAAACGTAGCATTATTTATTTTGTAGTATTTACTTGCTTGCTTACTTTTGGAGGAATTAAAAATGCTCACGCAAAAGGAGATAAGAATACCCTTGTGCCTGACAAAACCCTGCCACTTGCCAAGAAAAGCCTGAATATTGCTATGTTTCTACCTTTATCTTATGATAGAATTTCTGAACTTGATTTCACCAAATTCAATATTGAAGATAAAAAAAGAATGAAATATCGTTGCTTCGAATACATAACTTTTTATGAAGGAGCAAGGATAGCATTGGACAAATTGGAAAAGGAAGGCTATAGCGTTTCTTTATATGTTTATGATGTAGGGGAAGAGGATGTTGTTGAAATGAACAAGGTTTTACAAAATCCAGAAATGAAAACAATGGATTTGTTAATACCTCTTGTGTTTCAGAAATGTTTTAATGCTGCTGCTGATTTTGCACTAAAGAACAGCATTCCGATAATCAATCCGATGAGTCCTAATCCAACAATAATTGAGAACAATCCTTTTGTTTTCAAAATACAACCCTCTACAATTGCAGATGTTGAAACAACTGTAAGATATATTAGGAATAACTTCACTTCTCCCAACATAATTCTTCTCTTTACTCCAAAAGAAAAGCTTATTATGGAAATGTACCAAAGAGCCATTGAAAGAGAAAACTGGACTTGGTGTGCAGTGGATTTCAACAAATATCAAAATAGAATATTTGAAAAGATAGACACAAAGAAAGAGAATATATATATATCAATTGTAGATAAAGGTAACCAGCAACTAAATGAGGCTTACGCCAACACGCTTCTGATGAAGCTAAATAATAATAAAGGACTTCCACCAATAAATCTTATTGCACAATACGACTGGTTAGACTATCCATCATTGGACTTGAAACTTATTCAGAAGTTCAACTTCCATTTCACCTTAAGTTATTTGAATGATTATACTAATCAAAACTTTGTTGAATTTGTAAAAGAATATCGTAAACATTTTCGTCAAGAACCTGACAAAATTTATGCAGCTTTAGGCTATGATATAATGATGTACTTTGTACCTGCCATGCAGCACAAGGGCAACAGTTTCATAACCGAACCCAATGAAGACAGAACAAAGGTTATGATTAATTCTTTTTACTTCGACAGAAAAGACCCAAAGGATGGATGGCAAAATCGCAGGACAGTAGTGTATAAGGTTAGTGATTACAAGATAATAAGTGTTGGGAGGTAAAATAGATTAATTAATAATGAGAGTACGTAATATATTTCTAATAGTTTTATTTTCTTTTTCCATAAATTGTGTTTTTGCTCAAGAGAAAGAAATCAATTACAGTTCCGATATTGAAGGAACATTAAAAGATAATGGAAGAATGATTGTTGTCTTTTCTTCTGCAAACACTGAAAACATAGCTTTTTCTTCCACAATAAGTTCAAGAGGTTCAAAACAGAAATATTCTTTAACCCTTCAATATAGCTTGGATAACAAGAAATGGAATGATGTTAAAGACAAAAGAGGAAGAAGAATAGAGTTTGTTACAAACAGAAAAGCAAGAACTCAAAGCTATAAAGTGGAGCTTCCTTCAGAATGTGAGGATAAAGACACTGTTTGGGTATCATGGAAATCACAAAGACATAAGGGCAAGGGAAGATACCCTGAATTAAATATTAGAAAGATAAGTATTACAGCAGAGTTTGATAAGTTTCTTGGCAAGAAGCCAGTGCTAAGTGTTAGTCTTAGAACAAAAGATAATACAAACAAGAAGGTTGATAGCTTAATTTATAATCACACACCGCTTCCTTACACCTATCCACAAACAAAAAGAATTGTTGTTCGTGGTAATTACATCAGAGATGGTATTAAGTTGAGTGTGACAGGAAGAGATGCAAAGTATTTCAAAATAAATAATGATGATATAAAAATTGACTCAGCTGGTTTTGAAATCATTTCCGTAAGCTATTTCCCTTTCAGTGAAGGCAGTCATACTGCAACCTTAAACATAAGCACAAAGAAATTAGATAATCCAGTAACTCTTAAACTCTTTGGCTCTTCAGCAAAGGTGACAGAAGTCAACTACAATTACATTGATGATAAGCCACTTCTTATTATTGATAAAACAACCTATCGCATTCCTGTTTTCTCAGAAATGGATTATCAATTCAAGCTCTCATACGATAAGAATAAAATAGGCGATAATAACATTAGTGTAACTTATAAATGGTATAGAGACAATCAACTCCTTTTTGAAATGAAAGATAAGTTGAAAAACGAAACTGATGCAACAAACACAAAAGACGATATTCTTTATTGTGTGCCACTAACCTCACCTCAATACTCCAACAAACTTCAAATTGAATTCTCCACAGAATCAAATTTAAAAATTAATGAACTGTATTTTGGTACTCCATCCCTCAAACGTACTGTTGCTTCAGGACGTTGGTCTGATGAAAACATTTGGAGTCCAAAGGAAGTGCCAGTTATGGAAGACTTTGTTTACATATCTCCAAAGCATAAGATACAGGTTGATGACGATGCAGTTTGTTCAATGCTGGTTATGGGTGACAGCTCAAATATCAGTATTGATGCCAACAAGATGTTCTATATATCAGGAGATATTGTTTATGGAAAAGGCTCTTGGTTTATTGTTCATCAAGACATTCTGCCAAAGAAATGGAACTATATATCTTCCCCAATAAATAATGCTAAGGCTATGATTTTTTCAATGCGAAAGGATGATAACGAAACCTGGCTGATGAAATACAACACAGGAAAGAAGAGCAAGCTAAATGACTATTGGAGCGAGTATATTGTTGACCCTAACTTTTGGTTAGTACCAGGACAGGGTTATGCATTGTTTTCAAACAAGCCATTAGATGTAATTTATGAAGGAATTTTAAGTGACAGCAGGGTAAACTACACATTGGAATATTCAGAAAATGATAAATGGAACCTTGTAGGTAATCCTTTCACTGCACCATTAAGCTCAAAGAAGATATTTGAAGATGTTGACCAGAAAATTCAAGGCAATGCACTCTTTTTCTTAGATAGTGAGAATGGAGTTTACAATCCAATCATAATTGACGGAAAAGAAGAAGTTGTACTTCCTTCAATGCAAGGTTTCTTTGTTGAGAGCTTGAGAGAAAACACCGAAATCAACTTCCAGAGAAATCATCAATACATACCTAAATCAGCATCCTATCACTGGTCAAATCACAACTATCTAACCCTAACCATAAGCAAAGGTAACAAAAGCCAGTATATCTTGATGGGAATGGATGATAATGCAAAGTATGGCTTTGACAACTACGATGCACATAAACTGTTTGGCTCATCTGAAGAAATGCCAGAGCTTTACTTCAAGGTTGAAGGCGAAGAATTGGCAGTTAATGTATTTCCTACCTATCCAGCAATTTTTGATTTAGGATACTATTTACCTAAGGAAGCCGATTTAAGCCTTACAATAGGCAATTTATCCATACTTCCACAAGGCATTCTTTTGCTTTTGGAAGACAGAAAGATAAACAAGTTCTACAATCTGTGTACCGAATCTCAAGTTGATTTTGGAGCATTAAAAGGCACAACAGAAGACCGATTCAGATTACATATCATGAAGTCATTGGAAGCAAAAACAAAAGATGTTAAACTCAATGATGTTTATGTTTGGGCAGATAAATCTAAAATGATGATTTGTGACACTAAAGAAAATATCTATAGCGTTAAGAAAATAAGAGTTTGGGATAAGAGAAGAAATAATCTTGTTGAGCAACAATGTGAAAAAGGAGTAACAGTGCTCAATTACAAGTTCCCAAAAGAAAGTTATTTAGTAGATATAATGATTGATGATGTTTGGATTGAGAATATTCCAGTTGAGGTTAAGTAGTTTATTATTAGTTTTTCTTCTATTTTCTTTGCACTGCTTTTCTCAAGGCGACATTTCTCTTGAGCTGCGCAAAGCCTATGAGACAAAAAGTATAGATTCTCTGAATAAGTTTATAGAAACCTATCCCTCAGACACCCTTTATGTTAAAGAAGCAATAAGAATAAGAAATCAAATTGCTTTTGAAAAAGTAAAGCAGGAAAACACCATTGAAGCTTATCAAAACTATGTTGAGCAATATCCCGATGCCATTCAAACCTATCAAGCTCAGCAATGGTTAGACATACATTCAACAAGAATCTCACAAGCAAAAGAAGAAACAGCCTACGAAACAGCCAAACAGGAAAACACCCTTCAATCCTACACACAATTCATAGAACAATACCCCAACTCCAAATACTATAAATACGCAAAAGATAAAATTCACCAGTTTCAATACAATCAAAACATATCAACCTACTCCGTAGAAGAAATAATACAATTTCTCAATCTATACCCCAAACACCCCAAACGTCCTTTTCTCTACGATACACTCCAAACACAAACCCTTCGCTACCTGTCCATTCAAGGAGCTGAGTACCTGAACAAAAACCAACTCTACAACATAGACATTAACACCTTCCTTCTTGACTTTGCCCTTAAACAATCCATTAGTGCAAAAGTGGAAGACTTCAACAACCTGTATCATAAATTTCCCTCACTCAAAACAAATCAAACTCTCACTCAAAAATATAAAGAAGCAAAACATATTGAAGTCCTTTTAAGCCTGAAAGCTATTGACAATAAAACCTACAATAAAAACATAGAATACTTCACAACCATAAAAAGCGATTTAAGCTTTCAACTCTTAAATAAATACTTAGAACCCTCAATCAAAACAAAAAAGATAGCCATTATCAACAAAGCCCTTTTGCCCTTTGAAGAAGACTTTAGAGCCTTGCAATTTAAAGAAATGCTATTTAAACAGGAACCCCCAGCACCCCAAAACAGCAAAACAACCATCAGCTCCGACTCCACACTCCAACTAACAGTAGACACCAAAACAAACTCCTATGGCAAAACAGACATTTACATATCCACAAAAGAAAATGGACAGTGGAGCCAGGAAAAGATATTGCCTCAACCAATCAACACACCCTACAGAGAAGAAAGCCCCATAATCAACAAAGATAAAGACGTACTCTATTTCTACTCCAACAGGCCAATGCAAAACAACAGCCTTGACCTCTACATAACCTTCAGAGGCGACACAACCAGCTGGAACGACTGGACAGAACCCCTCAAAACAACAGAAATAGACCTTAAGAACATAAATAAAAAATACCACAGAGGCTATCTGAAAGACGAGCAAGACAACCCAGTAGAAGCCCTCATATACATTGAAGACAGTCAAACAGGCGAAAGACTCTTCACAACTAAATCAAGCATAAGTGGACAATTTGCCTATCCTAAACAAACAAAGAAAGCCAATCTAATAAGCGTAATAAAAGGCTATGTGCCCAAATACAACTCAGACACCAACAACATAACAATCAAACAAGACAAAATAGAGGACATATACCATAAAAACAGACTCGTAGTAATAGAAACCCTGTTCCCACAAGACTCACCCGACAAACTAAACACCGTAGCCGAAAACTACCTCAAATACCTTGCTCAAAGCTTTCAAGGCTCCAAATACATAATGACCATATCAGTCCACTGCCAGAAAGGCTACAAAACAATGAATGAAGACGACCTTTCATGGCATCAAGCCACACTAATCAAGAACAAATTAATCGCCTTAGGCATCAACCACCAAAACATAGTAACAGCAGGCTATGGCAATAAAAACAAACTCTTAGGCTGGGAAGACAAAAACCGCATAGAAATAGGGTTTATGCTAATAGGGAAGTAATGGTTAATTATTAATGGTTAATGGTTATTGATTAATTTATACTTTTCACTTTTATCTTTTAGTTTTTCAATAATATTCACCCACAATCCCCTAAAGGGGAAGAAGTTTTTCACTCTTCACTTTTCGCTTTTAACTTTAGATGATTAAGGAGTCTAAAGACTTTAATGTCCTTATGGTCGTTAAAATCCTTATTGTACATTGAGTCCACTGAAAAAACAACTAAACACCTAAGATATTAAACAAAAAACATTGCTAATCAAGAAAAATTTAGTATATTTGCAAATACAAAACCCTAAGACTAAGTTCTTAGAGATTTAATTCAAAATTTCCCAATAGATTTTAGTAAAAAAAAGATGCACATCTTTTACCACGAAAGATGTGCATCTTTTGGTATGAACGATGTGCATCTTTCGTATATTAACTCCTCGTTTTAAAAGTTTATAATAAGGTTTTCTGAAAATATATCCTTGTTTCGTAAAAATATATCCTTGTTTTATTTTGCTGAAACAGGGTTTTATTTTTTGCAAAGAACACTAAGGACTTTAGGGAGTTTAATGTCCTTAATTTCTTCCGTAGTGCGGTATTTGTAATGCCGCACTATATTACCATAAGGATTTAATCCGTAACTTCATCTACAACAATAATATATAGAATACATATCCTAATAATAAATAAGTGCGACATAACATATACCGCACAACGGAAACTTTCTAAACCTTATTTCAATGTAGAAACAATGGCATTGTTTTGAGATCAAATCCTTGTTTAAATAGTTTGAACCTTTGTTTTGTTAGATTATACCTTATTTTTATTTATAAAAGTCTTTGTTTTAGTATTGAAATAACTTATATTTAGCCATAAAATATTTCTATTTTAAATAAAAGGTTATACATTTGCATAGTTATAATAAAATAAAATCTAAGATTATGAAAAGAATAATCCTTGTTATATTTGTATGCTTTGTAGTTAATTTAAATGCTCAAACGGATGGCGAATTATTAGATAAGAAAATAGGGGAGGCTGGTATTGAGGCTTTTCAAGGTCTTAAAGATAGGGGTATTATTTCTGAAATTAATTTTTTAACTTTACCTCACTATATTTTGGAACTGACTAATCAAGGTGTTGATATAAACAACTTAACCTATGGACAGATATTGGATAGTTTGAATGTTTTAAGTGAGAAAATGGATGCAGAGGTATCAAAGTTTATTAATTTTGGGAATGATTCCATTTTTATTAGAACTCCTATTGGAGAAAAGTTTTTTATTGGATTGGGAGAGATGAGTTTGGAGAAATTGGTTGAAAGAGAGTCAAATAATTTGCCAAAAAAATATAAGAAAGAAGTATTAAATAAAAAATTTGATAATGAGCTTGACTTCAGTGCTACAATGAATGAAATTGGAATGGATGATATTACTTTTACCATATTTGGAACTGCTTTATTAATATTACCAGAACAGAATAAGGATTTATCCAAGTTTAAGGTAGGGGATGTTTTAGAAATAACAAATAGAATAAAAAAATCTAAGGAGTTTAAGCCAATTATTGAATTATTAGAAAAGAATTTTTAGTTCTCCGTCGTGCGATATTTGTAATGCCGCACTATATTACTATAAGGATTTAAAATTAGATGCTTCTTTTAAAAATAAAGTATTCTTGCTAAGGTAAGCGACAAAGTCGATAATTCAATTCTTGCACAACTACATATTAAACGTTTTTAATTATGCCTAAGTCAAATAAAAGCAACCAGTCGCATATTGCGACCAGTTCAGAGAAAGAAGGAATCAATTCTCAAATTATTAATACAAATGATATTGAGAACAAGATATTTAATATTCGCAATCTTCAAGTTATGATTGATAGCGATTTGGCTGAATTATATGAAGTTGAGACAAAAAGATTGAATGAACAGGTTTTACGAAACATTGAACGTTTCCCTGAATCATTTCGTTTCAAGCTTTCAGAAAAAGAGTGGAATAATTTGAGGTCGCAAATTGCGACCTCAAACACCGACAGAGGAGGGAGAAGGTATATTCCTTATGTTTTTACTGAGCAAGGTGTGGCAATGCTTTCATCAGTTTTAAAAAGTAAAACTGCAATAGAAGTGAGTATAAGAATTATGAATGCTTTTGTTGAAATGCGTAAATTGTTACTTACTAATGCTCAAATTTTTCAACGTATAGATAATATAGAAAATAGACTAATAAGTTATGATGAAAAGTTTGATAAAGTATTCGATGCTCTTGGTAAAAACGACGCAGTAAGAACTCAAGGAATATTTTTCGATGGACAGATTTATGATGCATATAGTTTTATTATTGATTTGATTAGAAAGGCTAAAAAGGAAATTATACTGATTGATGGTTATGTTGATAATGAAGTTTTGGATATGCTTTCAAAGAAACGAGCCAATGTGGGTGTAACATTATATACTTTGCCCAATGCAAATATAACTAAAACTGATATTAAAAGATTTAATGCTCAATATCCAACATTGATAGATAATAGAACAACAAAAGTACATGATAGATATTTGATAATAGACAATAATGAACTTTATACAATTGGAGCTTCATTAAAAGACTTAGGAAAGAAATGTTTTTCGTTTACAAAAATGGAAGAGAAAAGTTTGATTAAAGAATTATTAAGTAGATTAGTCTAAAGTAGTTTTATGCGATTAAAACAATATATGTATTTTTGCTTTTAGAAATATAAATAGCAATGAAAAAGCGTCCCATTTTATTTGTACTTATTCCTTTGTGTTTTTTAATTATTATATGGGAGAGTTTTTTGCCTTTAGTTTTTGTTCGTAATCATTATTCCAAGCATTATGCCAATGGTAGTGGCTATCAAATTCTTATTAAATCGGATGGGGAGTTAAGGGATAAAACTATAAAGTACAAGGGGGAGATTATCAGGTGTGATAATGGCAATTTAAGACATATTACTGAAGGGGATGTTCTGGTTTATTTCTCTAAAAGTGATTCTGTTTATAATATTAAGTATGGTGATATTATTTCAACTAATGCTCCTTTAAAGCCTATTGAGAATTTCACTAAGAATTCGTCTTTTGACTATAAGAGGTATATGAAGAGAAAGAAGATTTACGATAATGTTTTTCTTCTTTATTATCCTTGGCAAAGGATTGACAGTAACAAGTGCAATTTTTTGATTACTAAGTCGAGGGAGTTAAATAAGTTGTGTCAAAACAAAATTCTTAATTCTAATCTTCCTCGTCAGGAATCAGCTTTGGCTATTGGAATGCTTTTAGGGGAAAAAGAATATATTGATGAAGATACTCAAGAAAATTTTCGAGAGGCTGGATTAACTCATATTCTTGTTGTTTCGGGAATGAATATTGCCATTATCCTTATTGTGTTGGAGTCGTTTCTAAAGCTTTTTTTCTTTGGAAGGGAAAGGCTTATTGTTGTCAGGAAGTTGATTCTGGTTGCGATGGCTTTTGCTCTTTGTTTTGTTGTGAGTCTTACACCTTCAGCTTTAAGGGTTGCAATTATGATGTTGGCTTTTCTTTTCTCAAAGCATTCTAACAGGGGTTCAGACAGTATTAATGTGTTTTTTGTTACTGTGCTTGTTTTTCTAATCTTCGATCCAATGGTGTTATTTGATTGGAGCTTTCAATTTTCTTTTTTGGCTGTTTTCGGAATTATCCTTTTTGCTCGTTGGAGGCATAGACTTTTCAATGAAAAAAGATTAAACTATTTTTTAAGACAGGGAGTTAGTGCTGCTGGTATGACTCTTTCGGCTCAAGTGTTTTTGTTCCCTTTGCTTTTATGGCGTTTCAGGGTTATTTATCCTTACATGCTTTTGTTTAATATTATTATTGTGCCTTTTATATCCATTGTGCTTATTACAATAATTTTATTCCTTTTGCTTTCGGATATTGCTTTTGTGGGAACAATTGTTGAAACACTAATGCACTGGGAGCTTTATTTGCTTATGAAATTGGTGGGTGTGACTGATAGTTTGCCTTATGCAGCTATTGAAATATAAGATTAATAATTATTCCCCTAACTTTTCACTTATCACTTAATAACCCCTCATTCCCCTGAAGGGGAAGCGACATTTTGCAAAAAGCGTGAAGAAAATTGGAGTTTTGAACGTTAAGAAAGTTTATATTTTTGAGCGAAGCGAGTTTATAAACTTTTAGTTCAGGGCTGCAATTTTTAGCTTTTTGTGAAGAGTCTTGATTTTTGCAACTTTGTATCAAGACAAAGTTGATAAGAAAAGAAGATTTTGTTACTTTTTTATCAAGAAAAAAGTAAGGTAAAATTACATAGAATCAATCTTAAAGACTGTTCTACGATTCTTTTTTCTTCCTTCTTCTGTGTTGTTGTCAGCAACAGGATTTTTTTCTCCATAGCCCTTAAACTGAATTCTATCTTGGCGAATACGACTTTTTACTATGTACTCAGCAACAGCTTTGGCTCTGTTTTCGGAAAGGGTTAAATTGTCTTCGTCATTGCCAATATTATCGGTGTATCCTTCAATGGTGCAGCGAATTTTGGGGTATTCATTCAAGTATTCAATAAAGGCATCAATAACTTGCTCTGATTCTTTTGTTATCTCATAAGAATTTGTTGCAAAGAGAATATCTTTTATTTCATAGCCTTCACCAATTTCAAGAGCTTTTAACTCCATTTCAATTGTATCATTACTCTCTAAAACTTCTTTGTTGATTAGCTTTGATTCAAAAGCAAAGCCTTCTTTCTTTGCTTTTAAAAGATAAGGTTCATCTTTCAAAACAACTAAAGCAAAATTGCCAGTTTGAGGGTCAATGTCATAAACGGATTGAGTTTTATCGGATATTTTAGTAAGCTCTAAAGAGGCAGAAAAACCATCATTGGAGATGTCTTTAAGATTACCTCTAAGAATTTTAGCACTTAGGGGTTTGTATCTCTTGTCAAGGTCAAAGGCGTAAATATCCCAATTGCTATTTCCATTTATGTTGTTTGATGCAAAGTAAGCCATTTCGTTTCCAAGAGTAACGTAAAGTCCAACTTCATCGCCTTCGGTATTGATTGGGTAACCAAGATTGATGGGGTGTTTCATATCTTTATCATCAAGCCTTAAGTAGAAGAAGTCATATCCTCCCAATCCTTTCCATCCTGTTGAAGAGAAATAGAAACTAACTCCGTCGGGGTGAAGAAATGGTGCCTTCTCGTTTAAAGGAGTGTTTATTTTATTTCCAGCATTTACAGGCCTTCCCCAAGAATTATCTTTCTGCTTTTTAGAATACCAAATATCTAATCCTCCAAAGCCTCCTGCACGATTTGAAACAAAATAAAGTGTCTTTCCGTCAGGAGATATGCAAGGCTGACTTTCCCATGTGCCTGGAGTGTTGATGCTTTGACCTAAAGCTTTTATGTCACTCCAATATTCTCCAAGCCAAGTGCAATGATAAATATCACAATTGATATATTCATCCTTTGGCTGGCATACTGTGTAATAAAGCTCTCTATTATCAGCTGTTAGGGTTGCTCCACCTTCATTATAAACGCTGTTGAAAGGCTCTTCAAGTGGAAATCCCTTATCGTAAGTGCCGTCTTCTTTCTTGGAAGATAAACAGAAAATCTCCTTTTGAACAACATTATCCTTTGCATAAAAAGAATTGTCTTCTTCTTCCTTCACATACATTCTTCTTGTGAAGAATATCTTTTCTCTGTCGTGAGATATGAAAGGAAGAAATTCATCATCTTTGGTGGATATGTGTTGAATTGCATAAGGATTAAATTCAACTGGATTAGATTTTGTTTCGGATATGAAAGAAGACCATTGAAGATAATTGTTAGCTTCATTAATCAAGCTATCGGTTACGTAAGGGTCGTCGAAGGCAAGTTTCTTGAATTTATTTAAGTTGACAACGCATGAATCAAATCTCTCGTAGGTGTAGTCAATTAGTCCCAAATAATAGTATAGCAGAGGATGTGAGTAGTTGGGGCATATCTCCAAAACCTTAGGGAAGAACTTTTCAATTGTTGCATTATTTGAAAGTCTTGCTCCAATAAGTCCAATAAGAAAATAGGGCGTTGCAAATTCTGGCTCTTTAACTGTTAGCTCCCTAAATTGTTTTGAGGCATCATCTAAATTGCCATCTAAATACGTATTATAGGCTTTTTCGAAATCTTTCTTAGTCTTTTTATTAATGTCTTCACTGCATGGGTCGTATTCCAGGATATGTTTTTCCTGTGAAAAAGCACTCTGGAGAGAAACTAAAATCAAAAAGAATGCAATGAAGTGTTTCATAACAATAAAAGCTAATAATTGTTTTCCATTTTTTCTTTCAATTTGTCAACCAAAACATCCATAAAATTTTGCAAAGGCTTTTTAACCATCATCGACATCATTGGGTTAATATCTAAATTGAAAAAAGATCTAACCTTTGTTTTTGAGTCATTAATAGAATCAAACTCCCAATTGAAAGTGAAAGGAAAAGGACTTGATATGTCTTTGTCATTAACAATTACAATTGAAGTAAAGGGAGTTTTATTTGATATTTCCATTCCAAAATCAGTCAATCCAGTTACTTTAAAAGAACATTTTTCTTTTGTAGCCTTCCAGTTCTCCACCTTATCGGGAATAAGTAGTGAGAAATTAGTAAAGTCAGAAAGAAAATTAAAAATTTTTTCTGCTGAAGAATTTATTTCAACTTCTTTGCTTTCAACTTTTGCCATAAGTTTTTTTGTATAAAAAAAGGCGTTAAAATATAACGCCTTAGTGGTTATTAAAATATTTCTATCCGTTCATTCTTTCCTCTGACCACTTCTCTGGATTCATTCTCCATTTGTTCAAAGAAATTAAATCTTCTTCCTTAATATAACTTTCTTCCTTAGCTGTTTCAATTAAGGTGTCATAGTTTGTAATTGTTGCTAAAGGAACATCTTTTTCTTTAAAAGCTGCTTCAGAAACATCTAATCCATAAGTGAAGATAGCTACCATTCCTTTAACAATGCAACCTGCGTCTCTTAAAGTGTCAACAACTTGCAAGCTGCTTTTGCCTGTAGAAATCAAATCTTCAATAACAAGAACTGTTTGTCCTGCTTTAATATCTCCTTCAATTTTATTTGTAAGTCCATGTTGTTTTTCTTGAGGACGAACATATATAAAAGGTTTGCCCAAATCTTGAGCAACCAAAACTCCTTGAGCAATTCCTCCAGTTGCAACTCCAGCAATTACATCAACTTCAGCAAAATTTTCATTTATTTTTGAAACAAATTGCTGACGTATAAAAGTTCTTATCTCTGGATAAGAAAGAGTTACACGATTATCGCAATAAATTGGAGATTTTCTTCCTGAAGCCCATGTAAATGGATTTTCATTATTCAATTTAATTGCTTTAATTTGCAAAAGGAATCGAGAGGCCTGTATGGCTGTATCATTATTAACTTTCATAATGCAAAAATATAACATTTTCACTAAATACCATAGCGTTTTGATAACAAATCAACCGCTTAAAATACTAAACGTTGAAGGTAAACAAATTATTGAGTGTAATAAAAATAATTTTCTTCAAATTCCTTTTTCATCCCTTTTGGAAGAAAAGCCAAATCAGAAATCAATAATAGTATATGTAACTGACATAGATGCTTCTATTGTGTTTTTACATGTGATAAAAAGCTATGTTTTTGTTCAGGCAGCAGGAGGTTTGGTAAGGAATCAGTATGATGAATTATTATTTATTTTCAGGAATAACAAATGGGATTTGCCAAAAGGTCATAAAGAAATAGGAGAGGATATTGAAGAAACAGCTTTAAGAGAAGTTAGAGAGGAGTGTGGACTGAATGATTTAGAAATTGTAAACCCATTGGGGATAACCTACCATACTTATTATATGAATGGACGCCATGAACTTAAGGAAACACATTGGTATAATATGAAAACTACAGAAATGAATTTAATTGCCCAAAAAGAAGAAGGGATTGAAAAAGCTGCATGGATAGGAAGAGATAAAATTGATGAGGTAGTTAAAGATTGTTTTTTGAGTTTAAGAAATTTATTGGAGAATACGGAACTTTTTTAGTGAAAAGGTAAAAGTGAAGAGTGAAAAGTAACCATTAATCACGACTAAGCAAACACACTGAGTGTGCTGCAACTCCTTCTTTCTTGCCTACAAAGCCGAGATGTTCGGTTGTTGTTGCTTTAATGTTTATATCTTCCAAGTCTATATCCAATACCTTTGAAAGAGTTTCTTGCATTTGAGGTATATAGGATGAAATTTTTGGACTTTGAAGACAGATGATTGTATCAATGTTTTCTATCTTAAATCCTTTTTCTCTAACTTTTTCAATAGTGTCTTTAAGTAATATTTTGCTGTCTATTCCTTTAAACTCTTTATTTGTGTCTGGATATAAATAGCCAATATCTCTTAAAGAGGCTGCTCCAAGCAGTGAATCAATTATGGCATGTATAAGCACATCAGCATCAGAGTGTCCAATTGCTCCAAAAGGACTTTCAATTCTTATTCCTCCCAAGTAAAAAGGGCAGTCTTGTTTTAATTGATGAACATCATAGCCAATGCCAACTCTATATTTCATTGATTGATTTTCTATTTAAAGTCAAATGAAAGAGATAATCTCAAGGTGTTTTTTAAAGGGTGGTTGTTGCCAACTGTTGGAACAAGATATGCTATATCTAATTGCATGATATTATATTTGAATCCACCACCAAAGGTCATATATTGACGTCCACCTTTTTTAGGGTTTTCGTAGAAGAAACCACCTCTAACATAAAGAAACTTGTTGTAAACCCATTCTGCACCAGCAGAAATGTTTATTTCTTGCATTTCTTCAGTAAATCCATTTGGAGCATCGTAAAATGATTGGAAAACTCCTTGCATAACTCCAACATTATTGTCATAACCTTTAACAATAGCATTTGTTGAGTCATCATAAATTGCAGGTGTCGGAACCAATAGTTTGTTGAAGTCTAACAAAAGTGAAAGTGAATTAAACTGATTGAAGTCCATTGTATATCTTCCTCCAATACGTAGATTGGCAGGTTGAAATTCTTTTTTAAGGTTTTGAGAATAAGAAATTTTTGAGCCAAGATTTGCAATTTGAAGTCCAAGAGCAAAAGACTTGTCTTCATTTTCTCCTATTGTTTTTTGATAGTATAATCCAATGTCTGTCCCAAATGCGTTTGCTGCATGAGTTGAGCTTGTTCCAACGTTTTGTCCTTGGGTTAAATCAGAACGAATGTATCTTCCAGTTACTGATGCTGATAAATTATCTGATAGTTTCATTGAGTAAGCAAGGTCAAGTGCAAATTCATTTGGTTTGAAGTTACCTTTATTTTCTGCATTAGCATCATAAAAGTCTATGCTTCCTAAAGAGAAATAGGTTAATGAGCCTCCAACTGCACTTCTTTCGTTTATTTTGTAGAAAGCAGAAAGATAAGAAAGGTCAATATCTCCAACCAAATCTCTAAGCCATGGAGTGTAAGAGAAGGCAACTCCTGCTGATTTTTCTACAAATGCTAATTTAGCTGCATTATAGTGTATTGAGTTTGCATCAGGTGTTGTTGCAGCACCAATGTCTCCCATTGCTCCAGAACGAGAATCAGGTGCAATTAAAAGTAATGGAACGCCAGTACTTATTACTCTAACTCCATCTTCAATTTTTTGACGTAGTATTACATCATTATTGTCTAATACTTGTGCGTTTAGAGTTTTGTTGCTTATTAATGTTACAACAATTAAAAGATATAGAGCTGCTCTTTTCACTTTTGATATTTTCATTTCTGTTTTTCTCTTTTGTTAAATTGAAGTTTATAAAACGATATAAATTATAGTTTATTATACTTATCTGAATTTTTTACAGGATTACCAGTTTTTTTGATTCAGTGTATTCTTTTCCGCTTTCAGTATTTATAAGCATTCTGTAAATGTAAATTCCTGACTTGAGTTTTTGACCTCCATCTGTTGAGCCATCCCATTGAATTGGTCCTATGGTATATCCGTTTGAAGGATTATTTACCGGAATTGTTTTAACTCTCATG
Source organism: Bacteroidales bacterium UBA5515 (assembly GCA_002423895.1). Classification (GTDB taxonomy): domain Bacteria; phylum Bacteroidota; class Bacteroidia; order Bacteroidales; family P3; genus UBA10566. The sequence goes on from DIOL01000026.1 coordinate 32,296, forward strand.
CCTGCAGTGTTGAAAATATGTATTTCGGCACTTTTAATTTTTGAGTTTTGATTATGTTCTAAAAAGAAACTTGTTGAATTTTTAAATGGATTAGGGAAGTTTTTTAGATTAGAAAATGTCTCTTCATTTTTACTTATAACATTGAATGTTATGGTTGCTGATGAAGAGAAATTGAATATATTCCATGCTTTTAGGGTTAGAGTGTGTTCTCCTTCGTTTAAAGAGTAGAATGGAAATCTTATATAACCTTTATTTGCATCAAATTGATCTTGTTCAAAGAAATCATTTAAAATAAATGTGTTGGCTGCATTATCAAGGGTTGCAGTTAAGTCGTGTCCTAATCCACTTCCAACAGTATTAATTGCAATATTGTCAGAAACAACAGCATAAAGTTCAGGATTTTCATTTGTTATTCCTCCAGAACGGAAATTACTGTCTCCAATATAGAGTTTTACAATTGGTCTTGTCTCAACAATAATAACACTATTATCAATTCCTCCAACTACAAACTTATCGCAATATCCACCAGCATCAGCACTGTCAGAATAAGCATAATAGCTTAATTTTCCATAACCATAATTATAGGCAATGTCTTTAGGCATAGTGAAAGTATGTGTAAAAAGTCCATTTTCAACCTTTGCTTTTGATTTATGGAGAATGTTTTTTTGTTGTTCAAATGATAATCGAGAGCCATTGTTTTCATTATCCAATGTGTAGTAAGTGCTTGACTTGTCAAATAATGTTATTTGAATTTCTCCATTAAAATCACTGATGAAATTTGAATCAGCATCCATAATCTTTCCACTGATTGTAACATTTGATAAAGCTTTTAAAGTGTCGTTTTCAATCTCTGGATCTATTCCATTAATGCTTGTTGTTACTACTTCGTATTGAGGAAGGCTAATCCTAAGAGCAGGGTCTCCCAGAAGAATTACGCATCTTTGATCTGAACTGACTGGAGATATTGTTCTATCGTTTTTAGTTTCAGAATATGCTTCTCCAAATGTTCTTGTTTTATTATTTGCAAGAGTTTCTAATGTGTATTGATGAAAACGCTGATTCATTATATCATTTGCAAAAATTGGTCTTGAAGCAGAAATGGCTGCAATCATACCTCCATTTTGACTTAATAAAGAATATTCTGCTGCTGAAGGTTTGTCAACCATATCAAAACGTGCAAAAGAGCATGTTGAAGTAATCATAAGTGGCAAAGAATTAAAGTTTGTCCATCCCATTATATCTGTAATGGTTATTAATCTTTCGCTTGAAAGGTGATCTTCAGAGCCATGTCCAACATAATTAAAAATCAAACAACCTTTTTTCATTTGCTGGTTAATTGCTTTTGATGCATCTGGATAAGTGCTTCCTGAAGAGGAAGAATATTGTTTGTAAGCATCGGAATAAATTTTAACTGCATTTATTTGAGGTTGTTGAAGTTTTGTTTGTTCAAATATGTTTTCAACATCAGCAATAAAATAATGATCTCCTGGATCTGCATCATCAGCAGTTAAAACTGAATAATTTCGCCAATCAGTAATTTTATCTTTAGTTAAAATATCTTTTTTCAAAAGGTATCTTTCTGACTTATTAACTAAATTTTCTGCATGTTCAACTGTTGAAACAGGGAAACGACCTATTCCAATATTTAAAGTGTCTATTAAAGACATACTGTAATTTCCTTTTGCATTTGGAGAAAGATAGCCTATAAAGTCTTCTGCAGGAAAATGATCATCATCTAATGATTTGTTATCCATCTGATAGGTCAAAACGAAATTATTATTATACTTTAAAATATTCTTGTTGTCGTATGTTCCGTCTCCAAACAATAAAACATTTTTAGGGTTTTTCCCTTCAGGAAGATATTTATTATAAAGCATTCTTAGATATTCCTTATAAGCTAAAAAATCAGGAGTTCCAGATGAAAATTCATTGTAGATTTGTTCTGTTGTAACAACCTTAGTTGTTAAATTGTTATGTTCTTTATGAATTTCTGCCAAACGATTAGCCTGTTCAATGAAAAGAGGATGAGTAATTATTACATAATCAACAGGTTCAGAAGCGTGAAGGTTTTGATTTATAACCTTTCCAGCTGGTTTAACGGTGTTGAAATTTGAATTATAGTTAAAAACAACAACATCTCTTAAGCTATCACTTAAAAGATTGAAATTGTACGTTTTGCTGTTTGAATTGTAATCTCCAATTATTTGAGTAGGGTTAATCCAATTAGTTACATCCCAAACAACAACATTATCGTTTTGAACATTTGAAATGACATTATTTACAATTTGATTTGTTCCTAAAAATTCTGTTGTTTTATATTTTAAAATTGAAGGGAAGGTGTATTGGAGTTTTTTATCATAGTTTACTAATATGTAGTTCAACCAGGCTTTTGAAAGAGAATTGCCTTGAAATGTTACACTTACTTTATTGTTTACAGTCTTAATATTATTAATTGTTCTCCTAATTGTTTTATCGTTTGGATATGTTCCTGCATCACTTGTTTTAGGTAAAAAAGTGATAGTATCAATCATTGTATTATTATAATTAAACACAAATGAAGTTGTTATATCGCTTTCAGCAGCAGGTTTATATTCAATAATTGCAGGCTTAACTAAATTGTTGTTTCCATCAACTAATGGTGTTCTTAAGTCTAATGGATATTCTTCTGTTTTATTTACAATAAATTGTTTTCCCATCCATAGACGACCACTTTCATAAACATTAACTAATTCTTGTTTTGAAAGAAAATAATCTCTTGTTGAAATTGATGTTGTGTCAGCAACTAAGCTTTGATTTGAAATTGAACTGATTCTTTTCTTTTGACCAATTGAGTCGCTAAAAGTAACAAAATAGTAGTATTGATCAGAATATGGATGAAGATTAAAACTCCAGCAGTTTTCATTCTTATTATAATCCCATGTTGTTCCACCTTCTCCATAAAAAATCACATAACCTCCTTGTGAGAAATTATTATTAGGGTCGTAAACATAAATTGAATTTTCCAATAAATCGGAATAAGTGCAAAGAGAATTGTTTGAAGAAATTTGCCTTCCTCCATTACCATAGATTGATAATTTTGAAGAGTTAATTTTTTCTGCAGGAACCCCCATTGCAATAAAATCATTGTAGGTTATTTTATATAACCCTGAGGAGGAGATAGAAAATTTATACCAATCTCCATGTGCCAAAACAGAGGAATCGGGATAACTAATGGATTGAGCATAAAGTCCACTGCTCAATGTCATAAGGCTTATAATAAGCAATTTAATAAGATTTTTCTTTCCCATAATTTGAATTAAATTTATTCAACTTCAATATAAACACGAAAAATTATTATTTATTGTTGAGTTAAATCAAAACAATAAAAATATTAATTATACATCATAAATCTTATGGATAATTATTTTTTCGTATTTTTGAAACTTAAAGTACAATAATTCTGTATAATGGATTAAATTCTTTATGCAAGAAAATATTTAATTGCCAATTTTATACTTGAAAAACAATGATTAAGGAAGTTAAAAGTAAAATTTTACTGCCTATCTTATGAATAGTTTGTAATTTTTTTGTAATATTGCCAATTGAATTTATACACTATTAAGGATAAATAAACAAACTGATAATGAAAAAAATCATACTATTTGCACTGATAGCATTTATGGCTTTAGTAGGTGAATTAAAGGCTCAAGACCCTCATTTTTCACAATTTTATGCTAATCCACTTTATGTAAATCCTGCTTTTGCTGGTTCAAACGTATGTCCAAGAATGGGATTTACTGTTAGAGATCAGTGGCCAAGTTTAGGTGCTTTTCAAACAGCAACAGTTTCTTATGACCAATATGTTGATTTTTTAAGTGGAGGTGTTGGTGCAATTATTTTGGGAGATAAGGCAGGAGATGCTTTCCGCTCAACTTCATTTTCATTAATGTATTCATTAAGACTTAAATTGACTCGAAAAATAAATATGAATCTTGCTCTTCAAGCTTCAGTTGCAAACAGGAGTTTAGATTTTACTAATTTGACTTTTGCAGATATGATTGATCCTCGTTATGGATTTATTTATTCAACTCAAGCTCAAGTTCCACCAAGTTTAAGTAACACTTATGCTGACTTTGCAGCAGGAACAGTTGTTTATGGTGAAAACTGGTATGGAGGTGCAGCTTTTGCTCATTTAACTCAACCAGATGATGGTTTTGTATCTTACAATAGATTACCTTTAAAGATAACTGTTCATGGAGGTGCAAAATTTAACATAAGTAGAGATAAAAGAAGAACAAACGCTTTCTTTGGAGCTCCAATAATATCTCCAAACATTATTTATAACATGCAAGGCAAATTCCATGACCTTAACTATGGACTATATTTAGACTGGTCTCCATTTATAGTTGGTGCATGGTTCCGTCAAGGATTTGAAAATCCTGATGCTTTTGTCTTTATGGCAGGAGTTCAACATGGAATGTTTAAAATTGGATATAGCTACGACATAACAGTGTCTTCTTTATCTAATGTTTCAGGAGGAGCTCACGAACTTTCACTTGGTGTACAATTTAATTGCCCAGAAAAACGTAAGAAGTTAAAATCAATAGACTGTCCTACTTTCTAAGAGAAAGCTGTAACAAAAATTGCTAAACAATAGTATAAGAGAAAGTATAAAGTAAAGAATAATAATAAAAATATATTTTGTATGAAAAAAAGTGCATTCAAAAAGATTTTATTTAGCATAGCAATAGTAACACTACTGTTTGGTTGTAAAGGAAACCCTAATGTTTCTGCAACAACTGGATGGAATTATGACGACCCTGCTTGGGGAGGATTTGAATCTGCTGTGCCTAATGATCAATTAGACCCTAACGGAATGGTATTTGTAGAAGGCGGAACATATGTTATGGGACAAACTACTGATAATGTACGTAAGGAGTGGGATAATCAACCTCGTAGAGCTACAGTTTCATCTTTCTATATGGATGAATGTGAAGTTTCAAACCAAGATTATAGAGAATACTTATATTGGTTGCAAAGAGCTTATGGCAATGACTATCCAGAATATGTTAAGAAAGCTTTGCCTGATACTCTTGTATGGAGATCTAAATTAGCTTTAAACGAAGCTTATGTTGAAAACTATTTCCGTCATCCAAACTATGCTGATTTCCCTGTTGTTGGAGTTTCATGGCTTCAAGCAGTTGAATATGCAAATTGGAGAACTGACCGTGTAAATGAAAGAATATTAGTTGATAATGGATATTTGGAATTAGACTTAGACGCTCAAGGAGATAATACTTTCAACACTGATGCTTATTATGCAGGACTATATGAAGGTTTAGTTTTGGAAGAAAAAGAAAATTTAGACCCAAGTTCAGAAGGAGTTAGAAAGATTAAAATTGAAGACGGACTTTTATTACCTAAGTTCCGTTTACCAACCGAAGCAGAATGGGAATTTGCAGCTTATGCTCTAATTGGAAATAGCTATGATGAAAGAATTGTTGAAAGAAGAATTTATCCTTGGAATGGCTATCAAGTTAGAACAGACGATAAGAAATATTATGGTGAAATGTTAGCTAATTTCAAACGTACTAAGGGAGATGCAATGGGAACAGCAGGAGCTTTAAATGACCATTGGGAATACACTGCACCAGTAGCTTTCTATTTCCCTAACGATTATGGTTTATATAATATGGCAGGTAACGTTGCTGAATGGTGTTTGGATGTTTATCGTCCTTCAACAGGTCAGGATGCACAAGATATTAACCCATTCCGTGGTAATGTTTATAAGACTAAGGTTTTAGATGCTGATGGAATGATTTCAGAAAAAGACTCTTTAGGAAGAATTAGCTATAGAGAAGTAACCGTTGCTGAAAACATCAATCGTACAAATTACAAACAAGCTGATAACATTAACTATCTTGATGGTGACCTTCGTTCTCAATTAACTGATCAATGGAAAAAAGAACAATCAGAAGAAGGAGAAGATGTTGTAACTTATGAAGAAGACCCAGAAGCACAACCTGTATCTGAATCAAATGCAATGTATGAATATGGAGTTTCTTCATTAATTACAGATAAAGTAAGAGTTATTAAGGGTGGTTCATGGAAAGATAGAGCATTCTATTTAAGCCCAGGACAAAGAAGATTTTTAGATCAAACTAAGAGCACAGAATGGATTGGTTTCCGTTGTGCTATGGATCAACTTGGCTCAAAAAGCTTATACTAATATATAATAATATATGATAATGAGTCTCACCTTAAGGTGAGACTTTTTTTGTATCAAAATTTTTCCTAATTTCGCAACTTCAATATGACAAAGAAATACGAACAAATATTAGAAGATTTTAAAACTAAAAACTTTTCTCCAATCTATGTTTTAACTGGAGATGAGCCTTTCTATATTGATGCATTGGCTGAAAAGTTTGATTCTTCTCTTTTAGATGAAAGCGAAAAAGACTTTAATCAAACAGTGCTTTATGGAAGAGATATAACAATTGATGATATCATTTCCAATGCCAAGCTCTATCCCATGATGTCGGACTACAGATTAGTTCTGGTTCGTGAAGCACAAGATATTGATAAAAAAGATTGGTCAAAATTTGATTCATATTTCAACAACCCCATACCAACAACAGTTATAGTTATATGTTATAAGTATAAGACTATAGAAAAGTCATTCTTGAAGAAGGTAGATAAGGCAGGTGCTGTTTTTGAAAGCAAGAAACTATACGATAATGCAATCCCTCAATGGATAATTAATTATGCAAAGTCAATAGGCTTGAAGATTAATCCTTATGGTGCGCAGATTATTGCAGACTACTTGGGAAACAATTTAGAGAAAATTGCAAACGAACTCTCCAAACTAAAGCTTAACCTCAAACAAGACGAAGAGATAACAATCAATCATATTGAGCAATATATAGGAATAAGTAAGGATTTTAATGTCTTTGAATTGCAAAAAGCCTTAGCTACAAGGGATGTCCTTTCAGCAAATAGAATAATCAACTATTTTGATGCCAATCCAAAGGAAAACCCAATTCAAATAGTATTTCCTTCACTTTTATCTTATTTTACAAAGGTTATCATAGCCTCACAGGTAAAAGATAAAACACCCGACAATGTTGCCAAAGCAATTGGTGTCAATAAATTCTTCGTTAAAGAATATTTCACTGCAATTAACAACTATAGCTTAGACAAGCTCTTTCAGATAATATCTCTTTTAAGAGAATATGACCTTAAATCAAAAGGCTTAGACGTTGCACCCAATGTTTCAAATGGCGATTTATTAAAAGAATTAGTATTTAAAATAACTCATTAAATAACAACATACAAAAACAATTATTTTTAACACTTTACTCAAATGAAAAAACAATCCATTTTCCTCTTTCTTGCATTTCTATTTTTCTCTTTAGGCGCTTTTGCGCAAACAGGAATGATTAAAGGTTTCGTTTATGATAAAAAATCAGGCGAGCCAGTAATGTTTTCTAATATTTTAATTCAAAAAACCACCTATGGCTCAACGACCGATGATAATGGATATTTTGTAATCAACAAAGTGCCAAAAGGAGACTATACCCTTAGGGTAAGTTTTATGGGCTATGAAGAAAAGCTTATTCCTGTTACAGTTAAAGCAGGAGGAATACTTTCATTGAGAATTGAGTTAGAGCCAAGCTCCAAGATGCTTGATGCCATAGTTATTAATGCTGAAAGACAGGCAGCAAGAACAGAAAGTCAGGTTTCCGTTGAGAAAATAACTCCAAGAGAAATAACACAAATGCCTTCAATTGGAGGAAATGCCGATTTGGCTCAATATATGCAGGTTTTACCAGGAGTTATCTTCACTGGTGACCAGGGAGGACAGCTATACATTAGAGGAGGTTCAGCCATTCAAAACAAAGTACTCTTAGACGGAATGATAATCTATAATCCTTTCCATTCCATTGGACTATTCTCAGTTTTCGAAACAGACATAATTCGTTCAGCCGACATATTCACTGGAGGCTTTGGAGCAAGATATGGAGGAGCTCTTTCTTCCATTATGGACATAAGCACAAGAGAAGGAAACAAAAAAGAAACACATGGAAAGATAGGAGCAAGCACCTTTGGAGCAAACATAATGGTTGAAGGACCAATCATAAAACAAGACTCATCAAGAGAAATGTCACTTTCATATCTATTCACAGCCAAAAACTCTTATCTGTCTCAAACCTCCAAATCAATTTACTCTTATATCGATGGCTCACTCCCTTACGACTTCTTAGACCTTTATGGAAAAATATCATTCAGCGGATATAATGGCTCAAAGATAAATCTCTTTGGCTTTAACTTCACTGACAAAGTAAGTCAATATAAATCCATTGCCAATTACGATTGGACAAACCAAGGATTTGGAGCTAATTTCCTGCTTCTTCCAGGCAATACCACAGCACTTGTAGAAGGATTCTTATCCTATTCTGACTACACAATAAATATGGAAGAAACAACAACTAAAAATGCCAAGTCAAGCAATATAGGAGGATTTAATGTAGGGCTGTCAGCAACAAATTTCTTTGGAGAAAACAAACTGATTTACGGTTTTGAAATGATAGGCTCCACAACCAACACCACCATAACAAAAAAAGACTCTCTAACATCTAAAACCACAAACAACACCGACTACTCAACAGAAGCAGGAGTGTATATACTCTTCAAAGGAATTTGGGGTAAGTTTCTTTATGAACCAAGCTTTAGAATAAACTATTATGGCTCACTAAGCAAAGGCTCACCAGAACCACGACTTGCACTAAAATACAACCTGACTGATCGCATACGATTGAAAGCAGCAACAGGAAAATACTCACAAATATTTATTGATACAAAACCTAACTACGACATAGTAAATCTCTTCACTGGCTATTTAACCATAGACCCAGAAATGATGAATATTGTAACTCAATTTAAAGGACAGGAAATAACATCCTATCTACAAACCTCCAATCACTACATCTTTGGAGTAGAATATGACTTAACCAATCGCATTACCCTAAATGTTGAAGGTTACTACAAAACAATGAAAGGATTAATATCTTTAAACAGATATAAACTCTTTGCCGATGACCAGGAACATAGCTCAACTGGAACAAGTCCAAAACCTGAATACATGAAAAAAGACTACTCCGTTGAGAATGGAGAAGCCTATGGAGTTGACTTTAGTGCCAAATATGATGATGGAAGACTTTATGTTTGGACAGTATATTCTTATGGAAAAGTTACAAGAGAAGACCAAATGATTGAATATTTCCCTCACTACGATAGAAGACATAATGTGAACGTATTGCTATCCTACCAGTTAGGGCTTTCTCGCTCATGGGAAGTAAGCTTTAGATGGAACTATGGAAGTGGATTTCCATTTACTCCTAACAAAGGAGGTCAAGAACTCTTAGACTTCCAGTCAGGCATTAACTACGATTATTTATATGCCAATGGCTCACTTCAAATGATACTTGGCGACTACAACTCAAAACGTCTTCCTGAATATCACCGTTTAGACCTGTCAATAAAGAAACGATTTGAAATAAAAAGAGCAATCTTTGAACTTAACCTAAGCGTAACCAACCTCTACGACCGCAACAACCTATTCTATCAAGACAGAATAACAGGACAAAGAGTTAACCAACTACCAATAATGCCAAGCTTCGGCCTAAACATTAGTTTCTAAGATTTTCTTTGACTTTGACTTTGTCTTTTCTTTGAAAAGGCACAATTAATAATAAATATCAAATTGAAAATCTTAACAATATGTTAGAGAGTAATAATAGCCATAAAGCAAAGTTCTTATTCAAACAAATAAATTCTTCAATAATAGACTTATTATTTGTAATTCTATTATCAATATTGATTCTAATATCTCTTATCAATTTCTCTGGATTTCTTTTTACTAATTTTGGAGTACCAGAAAACCCTTTTTTGAATGATATTATTTTTAGAAAATTCCTAAATTCATTATTTAATATTACCCTTGTTAGTTCTCTTTTTAATTTTTTGTTTTTTAGTGTATTAAAAAAGGAATCTTTTGGGGAGAATATAGGCAATCTAAAAATTAAAGGAAATAGTAAGTTAAAAACATACTTATTTAAAGGACTAACAAAATATTTATTTATATATCTTATTCCTATTTTACTCTTTTATTTTAATGCTTTTAGCCCACAAGCTATATTAATTTATTGGTTGTTATTTGCATTTATAAGATTATTGTTTTTATTAATTGTTAAGCGTAGTATATTTAATTATCTTTTTGGAATAGAAGTAGAATTAAATACTAATTCTAAAAGAATAAAAATAAGAACTGTTTTAATATCAACAATAATTGATGCTGGAGTTATTTATTCCATATCCTATTTTTTGTACACAGTTCTCTTGTCTTTTATATATACTGATTTTTTTAATTTTCTAATCATAACTTGGATTGCTTATCAGCTGTTATCCTCTATTTTTAAAGGAAGAACATTTGGTAAACTGATAGTTGGCATTAGTTATAAATTGAATAATGAAGAAAAGAATTTAAGAGGAAAATTAATACTCAGTACATTAAATAAGATAATATTTGTTATTCTTATACCTTATCTTATTATGTATTTACTGGGTATAAGAGAACCCTTTGCAGTATTTATGAATATTCTTTTTTTCTCATCATATTTTTCTCTTGTGTTTTTTATTGTTAAAGGAGAAAAGTTCTGGGATAAGTTATCAGATATAAGTTCTTTTTATTCAAAAGACAAAATAAGTACAAATATATATGCTTATCTGTCTTTATGTTTAGTTGTTTTAGTGTCTTTCTTTGTTTCACAACATCTTAATAATAAGATTCAAAATAATAACAATAAAATATTCGGTTTCAACTATCCATACCAGTTTGCTGATAATAAAAATTATAATTCTTACAAGGAACATGCACAATGGGTAAAGAAACAACCTTTGTCATCAAAAGAATACATACTAAATTTATATAAGAAATATGATATTGTAATCCTTCATGAGAAATATCATGGAGAAATGACCCAGTGGGATTTGATAACTGAAATAGTAAAGGATACATCGTTTATAAATAATGCAGGAGTAATTTTTACAGAATATGGAAGTGTTCAGCATCAAGATAAATTAGACAGTTTATTGCTTAAAAAATTTAATTCAGATGAGGAACTGGAAAAAGAGACAGCATGTTTGATGAACTTTATGACCTCAGGCTATTATTATTTTCTCAAGGATATTAATTTATTAAACAATACTTTAGCAGATAGCTTAAAAGTAAGAGTTAGATTTACCGATATGATTGATTGGGATTATTTTACCGAAGGAAACAGGTTTGATATTCCTGATATTGATAATCGTGACAGTTTAATGGCTCAAGTGGTAGTTGACTGGTATAAAAAACAAACACAAAATAAACAGAAAAATAAATGTTTAGTTATAACAAATTCTCGTCATGCTTTTGGTTATCCACAAGGAAAGGAGATATTTGAGAATCGTAAATACGAACATTTATTCTCTGGCAATGAAGGGCAATATATATTTGAAGGTATTCCGAATAAAACAGCCAATGTATTGCAGGCAGGAGCCCCTTTAAATGATGCTCGAATGTTCTTTGCCCCTTTATATAAGCCTGTAAATTCAGGAATTTGGGATGCAGCCTTTAAAGCCAATAATTATAAATCAGTAGGATTTGATTTAGCAGGCAGTCCATTTGGATATGATGAGTTGGATATGTATCCATTAAGAGGAGCAAAGATTAAATATGGATATAAAGATTTCTTTACAGGATTAATTTTTACTAAACCATATGAAAAGCTTGAAACAAGTGGCTATCCTTATGAACAGTACGCCGCAAAAAAAGAAATGGAGTTTAAGAAAAACAGTCCAAAATATAAATTAAAGAATATTGATTATTCTTTATTATCAACGGAATATAAAGATGAGTCGTTGACAAGACAAAGTATGATGAAATCAGAAACACCCTCTTTGTTGCATATATCTAATTATATGGGAATAATAATATTAATAATATCTACTGCCTTATCATTATTATTTTCTACTTATTTTTTAATAGTGAAACTAATAAAGGGAGATAAAAATAAAACAGCCATAGAGTAACCCAACTTATCTTTTAGTTTTTATCTTCGATGCTCTCGAACTTCGTTCTTCGGGTCACTTTTATAACCCCTCATTCCCCTAAAGGGGAAGCAACTTTTACCTTTTAGTTTTTCACTTTTAGCTTTTATCTCCTATGCTCTCGAACTTAGTCCTACGTCCTCGCAATGACGTAAGAGCAAAAAATCTCAACACCTAAACCTCAATTTAAAAGTTAAAAATTAAAATTTGCAATTCTCAAAATAAAGTATTGACTAATCAATAAAAATTTCGTATATTTGCAAATACAAAATATTGAAACTAAGTTCTTAGAAATTTAATTCAAAATTTCCCAATAAATTTTATTAAAAAAAGATGCACATCTTTTACCCCGAAAGATGTGCATCTTTTGGTATGAAAGATGTGCATCTTTCGAGAATTAACTCCTTGTTTTATAATTTTATGATAAGGTTTTGTGAAAATATATCCTTGTTTTGTAAAAATATATCCTTGTTTTAATTTGCTGAAACGCTGTTTTAATTTGCTAACTCTTCGTTTTAATAAATTCTTTCTTTGTTTTTATTTACTGAAACAAGGTTTTAATTTACTTAAATAAACTTTAAAGAGAGAAAAAAGTTAATCAAGTTAACCAAGTTAATCAAATTACCAAGAAAAAAAGTTTTTAAAAAATAAATAACTAAAGTTCTAAAAAATGGTTAACTTGATTAACTTAGGTAACTTTTTTGAGACATACAGATAATTAAGTGTGTTTCCTTGTTTCCATGTTTTAATATGCCCCTTTTATTATTACTTTTTTGTGTAACGCTATATCAAAATGAGAAAGTAATAATAATGAAGACAAGATAATTATTCTATTATTTTTTCATTGAGGGAATTTTACTAATTAATACAACATATAGTTGCTAAATTACAACTATAAATAGAGTAATTACAACTATAAGTAATAATGTTTTTGTAATTAAAATTATGAATCATAGTATATTTGCAGCATAAAAATATAAATAATACATATGATAAATTCAAAACAAATTGGCAATAAGATTGTCTTAGCAAGAAAGAAAATAAATCTTTCTCAAGCTCAACTTGCTAAACTTTTATTCATAAGTTCGCAAGCTGTTGGAAAATGGGAGAGAGGGGAATCAATGCCTGATATAATAACACTTAATCGTCTTGCTGAAATTCTTGAAGTTGATCTTAATTACTTTTCTTCTAATTCAGAATCCGATACCACTAAAATTCAGTCCGTTGAGTATTTGAATGAGAAGTCAGATATTCAGGTTTCTAATTTGCAGGAGGAAGAAGAACTAAAAACCTTTAATGGAAGCAATCTACCAAATATAGATTTTGCAGGTGTTACCTTACATAAAGTAAAATTTGAAGGAAGTATGCTAAAAGGTTCTAATTTTTCAGGAGCAGACTTGACAGGTAGCTCTTTTAAGGCAAGCGATTTGCGTGGATCTAATTTTGACAGTGCAAATTTAACTAACAGCAAGTTTTACGCTCTTGATTTATTAGATTCTAGTTTCAAAGAAACCATTATTGTAAGTACAGAATTTAGGTCAGTTGGGCTAGCTGGGGCTAAATTCATTAATGTAAAACTGACTGATGCAAAGTTATTAGAGAGTGATTTAAGACAAACATTATTTGAAAAATGTATTTTTAATGGAGTAGATTTAAAAAAATCCGACCTTAGAGGTTTGAGTCTTGATGAACAGACCTTTATTGGAGTAAAGTTTGATGGGACTATACTAAATAACGTGACTTTTAAAGGTGCAACATTAAAAAATGTATCTTTCATTTCTACTCATGCTTTAACTAATAAATATTACCGTGCTATAAAAACGATCTGCTTTGACGGAGCTATGATGGACAAGGTAACCTATGCTGTTCTCAAAAGTTTTGATGCTAATTTATCTAACGTTACTTTAATATAATCAAGAATAAGCAAAATAATATAATTCAAGTAAAAGGGCTTAAAAAGTCTTATAAAATCTTCAAGTTCTAAATGGCGTTGATTTTGAAGTAAAACAGACAGTGTTTCGTCCTACGGGATATATTATCCCTTATTATGTTTTATCAGGATTAAAAATCCTAAACTTTTAAGTCTGATACACAAAAATTTTGCAACTAATTGATTGATAGCTTCCATACACTATTACACCCCCCTTAGTATAGTGTAATGGTGTAATAAGTTTAATAGGTTCAGACTTGCACTAAGACAAGTTTGCTTAGTGCCAAGTCTAAACTCTTGATTTATTAAAAATAATTTAATTAAAACTATGATATAGTTTCCAATTAAATGTTTATCTTTGAGGTCTGAAAATGATTTAAAATTTAAATATTTATTAGAAACTATTAAGAACTTTTCTTATGGCTAAAAATGTAATTTCCTTATTATTATTGTTTTTGCTTCCTTTTGGAATTTTTGCTCAAACAAAAAAGATTGAATTTTCTTATGAACCTTTAAAGGTGATAAGTAATGATATTTATGTTGATTCGGTTATTGACTCAAGGGCTGATAAATCGTTGATTGGGTTTGCAAGTTATGATAATTTGAAGGGTAAGATTAATTTAAAGAATGGTGCAAGTGAGGCTCTCTCAGGCTTTTTTAGATTTAATTTTCCAAACTCTTATGGCAATCTTCCTGTTGTTGTTGAGATTAAGGATTTGTATGTAACAAAAACTAAAACAGATTATTTCGACTCAATAAAAACTAATCTTAATCTTGTTATTCATTATAAGGTTGATGATTCAATTTATGCACAATATCCTTATGAGGTTTCTTCTTCAATTAATGCTATTAATGGGTTTAAAGATATTGAGAAAGAGATTAGGTATTGTATTGAGATTGCTTTTAAGGGTTTTATTGTAGAGAATATTAAGCTTATTTATGACTACAAGTCTAAATTTAAAGATACACAAGAGGATTCTCCTTCAAAGGCAAGGGATATTGTTGATCCTTCAATTAGTCTTAATTCAGAACAAAAATCACACAAAACATACTCCACTGCCGTTGGTTTGGTTCCAAGTATGGGTGCAACTTCTTTGGGTGTTTCGCTTAGTATTTATAGTTTTGTTAATCAAAAAGAGGATCAAAAAATTCTCTTACCTATGGTGGTAAATATTGATTATCTAATGGTAACGGATTATTTTATCAGACAATATGGTTATTCTAATGCTAAATTTTCTTATTACAAATTAGGGGTGAATCCTTTATTGAGAATTTATAAGAAAGCTTATTTTTCTTTTACAGGTCAGTTTGTTTTAGGATTTGATTCAATGGGAGGGGATACAAGGTTAGTTGTAGGTTTGAATTTGGGTCAAGGATTTTATTATTTCCCGAATAAGGGTTTTTATTGCGGATTTGGTATTTATGAATATGCATCTTCATCAAGAGTTTATCCGTTTGATTTAGGTTTGAAATTGGAGTTTGGGGTGAAGTTTTAAAATAAACTATTTATTGACAACCCTTGAAGCCAAAATCAATAATATCTTTACAAATATGATTTTTAGTTTAACAAAGTAATATAATTAGAAAATACATTATGAATATAATTAAAGAAGTAATTTATAGTTTGTTTTTAATCCTTTTTGTTGCAAATTTATCATTTGCACAAGAGCAAACATTGACAAAGAGACAAATGAATCAAGACTTTAATCAATTTGTTAAAATTATTGAAGATTGCAATCCTCAGCTTTCTGTAAGGAAAGCGGTAACAGGATATGATAATTTGGCAGAGATAAAAAAGTTAAGGAAAAATATTGATACAGTTACGACTAATATAGGTTTTGAAAGTATTATAAGTACGGCATTAAAATATATTATGGATCAACATTCAACTTCTTCTTATTATTTTTATTCTGGTTATGAGAATTTGGACGGAATTGACACTATTTCTTTATTAGAAAAGCAACAAAAGAGTATAGATTTTATGAATAAAATTAATGAGAGTGCTCGTCAAAGGAATTTTATCCCTACTGAATTTCCTGTTCCTATTACCTACTCTTATAGAGATAATTTATATTACTTAATAGGAGATAATAAGTACAAAAGTAAATCAGGAAAAGATACACTTAAAATTAGTTTATTAAAAGTGATTACTTATAATGGAGAAGATATAAAAGAATATGCCGAAAAAGAAAAAGATAAGAGTATAAAAAGTTACTTTGATTACGAAAATAAAGAGTATAGTCATAAAAATTATGGTTTTTTATGGTTAGATACAGTAGGAAAACTGAAGGTAGAGAATAATGATAGTATTTTTGAATTTAATATACAAGATTATATTTATAATATTCCAGGTTGGAACCAATTCACAAATAGTATTAAAATTGAAGGTGTACAAAAAGACAATAATTTTTATGGCAATGATTTGCGTATATTTGGAGATAGTATTCTATATGTTCTTATTAGAAGTATGGTTAGGGAAGATACCGCTCTTTGTAATAAAATAAAAGCTGAGGCAAAAGGTAAGAATATTAAAAAAGTAGTAATTGATGTTAGAGGAAATAAAGGAGGTAGTGATTATACTTGGCATCAAGTATTAAAAGCAATAGTAAAAGATACATTGCCTTATCCTGTTAAGATAGCTTATAATGATAGTAAAATGATGAGGGAAAAACTAAATAGTTTTAATGATTATACAAAAACAGAAAAATTATCTTGGTTAGGCAATAAGCGATTTAGAGTAATTCAAGATACAAATATGAAATTAGCACCCGATACAAACTCAATAAAATATGATGGAAAGATTTATATTTTATATGATTATAAAACATATTCTGCTGCTTATGATCTTGTTAATTATTCTGAATACTTGGATAATTTAGTTTCTGTTGGTTATCCAACAGGTCAGATATTAGGCTTTAGTTTAATGCCATCATTATTTCAATTAAAGAATTCAAAATTTACTTTTCGTTTAGCAACAACAATAGATATAACAAATTGCAAAAAACCTTTGGATGTTTATCACGATAAACCAGAAATAGAGGTTTCTCCTAAAGTAGAAGAAGAATTATTATATCCTTATTCTAAATACGATATAAGAAGCCAAGAATATTTTTTTAAATATGATTCTTGGTTTAAAAAAGTGATAGAAGCAGAATAGATAATAAAACTTCCTTTATAATTAAAATGTATTGTATGGCGTTGTTATTAAGTGAGATATCCAATTTCTAATTGCCCATATGTACAAGAAATTTACATGATATATTAAATAATATAACCATGAAAAACAGGAAAAAAAAGATTATTGTATCTTTCTTTATTGAGTTAAATCTCATTTTCTCTTTAGGTTTGATTTTTTATTATTTATTGCAATTGATTCTAAATGTTGATTTCATTTATGTATTTCTTGCTGTTGCAATCTTATATTATCTTTTCTCGTACTTTATTTTAAAGAAAACTATTTTTAAATACTTGAATGACAAAGTTAGCCAAAGATTAAAAATATTACTAATCCTGTTTGGTGCAAATATAATATTTTACCTTTTGGTGATGACTTTAAACAATACTCATAGCTCAAAATATAGTTTTATGGGGATGAGGTATTATCCTTATAAGGTGCATTTGAAGGTTGATAAAAATGTTCAAAATAAGATAGACTTTATTAAAAATGAAAACACTTCTGCAAAAGATTATATCATCAATTTATTTGATAAATATGATGTGGTTATATTGGGAGAAAGGCCTCATACAGAAAACACTCAATGGGATTTAATTTATTATATTGTTTCAGACAGGAGATTTATTGAAATGTCAGGAAATGTTTTTACTGAAATGGGCTCTACTGATTATCAATATTTGGCAGATGAATATTTTAAAACAAAGTATAATTCAGAAAAAGAATTAGACAAGGCTACCACAAAATTATTTTATTTAGCACAGGGGTATACAGAAAAGAAAAATTATTTTACTTTCTTTAAGAGGCTTAATCTTTTAAATCAAACGCTTCCCGATTCTTTAAAAATTAGAGAAAACTTTACTGGAATTAATTTGTTTCCTCCAGATATTAAAACCCCTGAAGAGTTTGAAAAACATAATAAATATTGGAATCGTAATTATGATAGCATTATGGCGGATAATGTTATTAAGGGATATGCAAGAATACAAAAGGGAGAAAAGCGAAAGAAAATGTTAGTAATAACAAATTTTACCCATTCATTCAATCTTACAAAACATAAATTTAAGAATTTAAAAAATGAAACTACTTACATATTTGATTCTTTAAAGGGCAGTGTTGCAAATGTATTAATAAACAGTATAGCAGGAGGAAAGAAATACTATTCTCAGTTTTTTTTAGGTTCTCATAATAAAAGTTCTTGGGATAAAGCTTTTGAGCTATGTGGCAATAAAAGTATAGGTTTTGATTTGGAAGGCAGTCCTTTTGGAGAAGATCAGTTTGATATGAATTTGAATTTTAGCCAATTTAAATATAAAGATATTTATCATGGATTTATATTCTACAAATCAAAATTTGACTGGGTAAATTGGACTGGACAATTCCCTTATGAGTTGGAAGATGATTTTATTGATGAATACAAAAGAAGGAATATCCTTTATGGTCGTGAGAAAGCAAACTTGTATATTCAAGAACAAAGGAAAAGTAAGGATTATGATAAGTTTGTTGAAAGAAAAATGAATACGGATTTATTTGTATATGCTAAACAGAATATTAAACTTATAAGCTATCAACTAATTTTTATCCTCTCAAACTTTCTAATTCTTATCTTGATTTTAAGATATATCATTAAGTCGAGAAAATAAATTGTTTTAATATGTAAGCAAAAAAATAGGGGCAAATGAAAAATTTGTCCCTATCTTTTTTATTCTGTTGTATTGAAGTCTTTATTTTATTCTTTCAGAATATTCAGATGTTCTTGTATCAACTTTAATTCTTTCTCCTGTTTCAATGAAAAGAGGAACTCTAATTTTTGCTCCAGTTTCAACAGTTGCTTCTTTAGTTGCATTTGTAGCAGTGTTGCCTTTTACTCCTGGTTCTGTGTAAGTTATTTCCATATCAACAAATGGTGGCAATTCGCAAGTAAGTGGTGTTTCAGTGTCTGCATGAACAATCATTTCAACGTATTGTCCTTCTTTTAGGAATTGTGGTGCATTGATGATTTCTTCTTGAATTGTTATTTGTTCAAAATCTTCAGTATGCATAAAATTATATCCAGAATCATCTTTATAAAGGAATGTGTATGGACGACGCTCAATGCGAGCTACGTCAATTTTTGTTCCTGCCAAAAAAGAATGTTCTAATGTTCTTCCTGTTTTGAAACTTTTTAGTTTTGTACGAACAAATGTATTTCCTTTGCCTGGTTTAACGTGTAAGAATTCAACTACTGAAAGCAAATCACCATTCATTTCAATACATAGTCCATTTTTAATATCTGCTGTTGTTGCCATAAAAAAGTTTGGGTTTTTTTAATTATTTTATATCTTCTTCTTTTCTTAGTTCTTCAATTCTGCTTTTCAAAAATTCATTTTCCTCTGTCAGGTCTTTATGGAATTTTTGATAGTAGTTTGCTTTTAGTGTGCTGCCAACCATTCTCAAAATACATACTCCCAAAAGCAAGGTAAGGGTTATTTCGGAGCTTGGTTTTAGAAAAATATAGTATCCTATTATTCCTATTATTCCTAAGTAGGATAATAAATCTAATAGTTTTGAGACTTTAATTGCATTCATATTTAATAATGTTCAATAGATTGCAAAATTACTCCTTTTTCCCTTTTTAACAAAATATTTGAATAAATGATGAATTTTTTATCTATATTTGCAAGTTGACAAATAGAGTAAAATAGTATTAAACCTATAAACTATGAAGAGAATATTCTTGTATATTATTGTGAGTTTAATTGCCGTGAGTGGCTTTTCACAAAATGTTGTTGATCTTGATGATCAAAAACTTACTGACTTTACTAATAAACTGATTAATCTTCCTTTCTCCGAAAGAGATGTTATTGTTAAGGCTTGTGAGGTGTTTGAAAAAGATTTTGCTAACGATCCTTATGTGGCAGATTGGGCATTTCAAATTCTTTACTACTACCATGAAATTAGTTGTGAAGACAAAACAGTAACTCTTCATAAAACTTTCTCCGATAAAGAAATTAGAGGATATTTCCATAAAGATATTTGGGTATTGCCTACTCTTAAATCTAATATTGCTTCTTTCATCACTGAATATGCAAAATGGGGTTATAGAATTTCTTCCGATGAGGATACTTCCTATGCTATGGAAGTTGATTCAACCTATTTGCTTAAACGTCTTTCAAAATATCTTTCAGCTGATTATGCTTACTACTTCACCAACTATGTTGCTGATTTGGGCGTTACTCCTTATTGGCATTGCACATTAAATGTTCCTATATCAGAAATTATGAGAAGAGTTCAGTGGAGAGATTTATTGCTTGACAGAAATCCTGACTTTGTTAGAAATGATTTAGTAACTCGTGAAATACAACACCTTCTCTTTTCTGTAACCAAAGGCTTGGAGAATACTCCAATTTATGGACAAAATGAAGATGAAATGAAGGTTCACGACCCAAGAGAGGGATTCGATTTTACTAAAATTGCAAATGAATCAGAAATAATTTTACCTCAATATAAGGATGCAATTCAAGCATATTACAGAACTTATCCTGAAACCACTTGGGGTTTGTATTTAACTGAATTTATGCATCGCTTAGCCCTTAATAAATATCGTTTCTCCAACGAAATTGATGAATTTGTTTTAGAAAAACTTTTCCCAAGCAACAGAAAAAACATAGATCCTTTGTTAAAATATAAGGATATGCTTATTGACAATTTAATGGATTAATAATGAAAAAGCTTTTTTTTATTCTTTTGTGCATTTTTTGCACACAAAATATCATTGCCCAAAAGCAAATAACCCTTGAAGACATTTGGTCAAAAGGAACATTTAGAGCAAAATCAATTAATGAAATACGCTCTATGAAAAATGGAGAAGACTATTGTGTTCTTACTCCCAATGGTATTGAAAAATATCAATATAAAACAGGTAAAAAAACAGATACCATAATGGATTTTACTTCTTTAGACTTTGGTAACAACAGTAAGAAGAATATGGTTATTGATTACAACTTTTCTCAAGATGAGAAGAAGATTTTAATTGCTGTTAATCCTGAGTTTATTTATCGATATTCATTCTATGCCGATTATTATATCTACGAAATAGAAACAAAAGCATTCTATCCTCTTAATGTTGATGGGAAACAACGTTTGGCTGATTTTTCTCCTGATGGTAAAAAGGTGTCATGGATTAGAGATAATAATCTTTTCATAACTGACATTTCAACTGCTGAAAGAAAAGTTACTCAACTTACTAAGGATGGAGAGTTCAACAAGGTTATTTATGGTACTTCCGATTGGGTTTATGAAGAAGAACTTGCTTTGGTGAAAGGCTATGCATGGAATAAAACCAGCAACAAACTTGCCTACTATCGTTTTGATGAATCAAATGTTAAAGAATATTCAATGCAAGTTTGGGGTGAACTTTATCCTCAAAACTACACTTTCAAATATCCAAAGGCAGGAGAAGATAATTCTATTGTAGATATTTTTGTTTATGACCTTACAACTCAAAATCACAAACAAGTAGATTTAGGACAAGACAAGAATTACTATTTGCCAAGAATACAATGGTCAAAAAATGAAAATCAACTTATTATACATAAGCTAAATAGACTTCAAAATCAATATGATATTTTTTCTGTAAACACTAATGACTATAAATTAGAAACTCTTTATTCAGAAACTAACAAATATTATATCAGTGAACCTCAAGAAGTAACTTTCCTTGATGATAATTCAGCTTTTATTCTTCAGTCAGAAAGAAATGGTTACTCTCATTTCTATTTGGTTAGCATGAAAGATAAATCTGTTTCACCAATTACTTCAGGAAACTACGATACAGATAAATTATGTTATGTGGATCAAAAAGAAAAGAAGATATACTACACTGCTGCTGAAAGTTCTGCCATAAACAGAGAATTATGTGTTATTAATTTCAATGGAAAAAGAAAGAAAACAATCTCTAAGCAGGAAGGCACTAACGATGCAGACTTTAGTAAAAATGGAAAATATTACATAGGTACTTATTCAAGTGCATATACTCCAAATGTATTTACTGTAAATAATCAAAAAGGAGAAGTGCTAATCACTTTGGAAGACAACTCAGCTCTAAAAGATAGTTTGAAACTTTATTCTTCTGAGAAAAAAGAATTTGGAAGTTTCAACACTTCAACAGGAGTAAGTCTTAACTACTGGATGATTAAACCTTCAAAAATGGAAGAAGGAAAGAAATATCCTGTTTTGTTCTATGTTTATGGAGGACCTGCAAGTCAGGAAGTTATAAATTCTCAACGCAGAGCAACAGATATGTATTGGGGAATGATGTTAGCTCAACAGGGTTATATAACAATTTGTGTTGATCCTCGAGGAACAGGAATGAAAGGACAGGAGTTTCGCAAATGTACTTATTTGGAATTAGGAAAATATGAAACAGAAGATATGATTGAAGCTGCTAAGTATTTTGGCGAATTAAGTTATATTGATAAAAATCGTATGGGAGTTTTTGGATGGAGCTATGGAGGATATATGTCAACTCTTGCCATTACTAAAGGAGCAGACTATTTCAAAACTGCAATTGCTGTTGCACCAGTTACAAATTGGAGATATTATGACAATATCTACACTGAAAGATTTATGCGTACTCCTCAAGAAAATGGTAAAAACTACGATATTAACTCTCCAATAAATCATGTTAAAAAATTAAAAGGTAATTATCTTTTAATTCATGGTACTGCTGATGATAATGTTCATATTCAAAATTCAATGGACTTGGTTGATGCTTTAATAAAAGCTAATAAACATTTTGAAATGTTCTATTATCCAAACAAAAATCACAGTATTTACGGAGGGAATACTCGTTTGCATCTTTATACTACTATGACTGATTTCTTATTAAGAAAACTATAAAAAATTATGGTTAATCGTTTTCAACAATTCATAAAAGAAAATAATCTTTTTGACAAAGAACAAACAATTCTTTTAGCAGTTAGCGGAGGAATTGATTCAATGATTTTATGCGATTTGTTCTTAAAGAGTAATTTTAAATTTGCAATTGCTCATTGTAATTTCCATTTGAGAGGAGAAGAATCAAATAGAGATGAGAGATTTGTCAGGGAGTATGCTAAAAGAAACAATATCAAAATCCATGTAAAGGAATTTGATACTTATTCCTATATGAAAGAAAAAGGAAAGAGTATGCAAGTGTCGGCAAGAGAAATGCGATATAAATGGTTTAATGAACTTCTTAAAGAAGAAGGATATTCCTATATTGCAACTGGACATCATATTGACGATTCAATTGAAACTTTCTTTATGAATATTCTTCGTGGAACGGGGATTGCTGGATTGCATGGTATTCTGCAGAAAGTTAATCTTGTTATTCATCCTCTTTTATTTACAAATAGAGCTGAAATTGTAAGCTATCAAAAAAGTAATAATTTAGAATTTGTTGAAGATTCTTCAAATGCAACTACTAAATACACAAGAAATAAAATTCGTCATGAACTAATTCCTCTTGTAAAAGAGATTGCTCCAAACTTCGATAAGATTGTCAGCAAAGAAATTGAACGTTTTAGAGAAACAGAAGTTGTTTTCCGTTCAGTTATAAATGATGCTAAGACTGAACTGTTGGAGATAGAGAATCAAACTGTAAAAATATCTATTGAAAAACTTAAAAGCTATGTTCCTCAAAAGATATTTATGTATGAAATATTAAGTGATTTTGGATTTAACGAAACCACAATCAATTCAATTGAGGATGCTCTTTTAGAAACTTCAGGCAAACAATTCTTTTCTGAAACACATAGATTGGTTAAGGATAGAGATTTTCTGTTGATTGTTAAAAATAAGCCACAAAATATTAATCAATATCTTATTGAAGAAAGTCAAGCTTCAGTTTATTCTCCTATAGTTCTTCATATGGAAATTTTAAAAGATCTTCAGTATGTAAAAATTCCAAAGAATAAGGAAGTTGCCATGTTGGATTTTGATAAGTTAACTTTCCCTCTTATTCTTAGAAAATGGAAAAAAGGAGATAGTTTCTTCCCTTATGGTCTTCAAGGCGAAAAGAAAATTTCTGAATTTTATAAGAACCTTAAATATTCAATCTTGGATAAAGAAAATCAATGGTTGCTTTGTTCAGGAAATGACATTGTTTGGGTTGTTGGACAGAGAATAGACGATAGATATAAGTTGACAAAATCTACAAAGACTATCTATAAAATAGAATTAGACTAAGCTTTCCTTTTAGTTTGTTTGTTTTTTAAAAAGTTTATTATTACCTTTGCAATAAGCAAAGCATATAATTAACTAATTAAATTTTATACATTATGAAAATAGATTTTCAAGGTTTTGAATCCTATGTTTCTGATAAGGAAATGGGCAAGCTAAGTTCTGAAATTGCAAAACATCATCTAAGCATAGTAAATAAAAATGGAATTGGCAATGAGTTTTTAGGATGGGTTGATTTACCTGAAAAGCTTTCTAAAGGATTGATTTTAGATATTGAAGCAGAGTCTGAAAAAATAAGAAGCAAGGCTGAGGTTTATGTTGTTGTTGGTATTGGAGGTTCTTATTTAGGAGCAAAGGCAATTGTTGATGCTCTTCAAAACCATTTCAATTCAATGAAAAAGGAAAGAAATTACCCTTATATAATATTTGCAGGTCAAACTCTTAATGAGGATTATATGGCCGATTTGATTGAAATATTGGATAAGAAGAATTATTGTTTGGTTGTGGTTTCAAAGAGTGGAACAACACTTGAACCTTCATTGGCTTTCCGTATTTTGCGTACTCATCTTGAAAATAAATATGGTAAAGAAAAGGCAAGAGAAAGAATAATTGCAGTTACAGATAAAGAAAAAGGAGTTTTAAAAGATATGTCAACTGCAGAAGGATATAAAACTTATGTTATATCTGATGATATTGGAGGTAGATATTCTGTTTTAACACCAGTTGGGTTATTGCCTATTGCTGTTGCTGGATATGATATTAGAGCTTTGATTCATGGAGCTAAGAAAATGCGTCATAATCTTCTTAACAATACTACTTTTGAAACAAATATTGCATGGCAATATGCAGCTATGCGTTATTTGATGTATAAGAATGGAAAAAATATTGAGTTGATTGTTAATTATTCTCCAAATATGGCTTCTTTTGCTGAGTGGTTTAAACAACTTTTTGGAGAAAGTGAAGGAAAAGATGGCAAGGGTATATTCCCTTCTTCTGTTATCAATACAACCGATTTACATTCTTTAGGTCAATATATTCAAGAAGGCAAAAGACAAATATTTGAAACAATAATTCATGTCGAAAAATCTTCAAAAAGAGTAAGAATACCATATCTTGAAGATGATATTGATTCTTTGAATTATCTATTAGAAAATTCTTTAACTCAAATTAATCATAAGGCTGAAGAAGGAGCTTCTATGGCTCATCTTGATTCTGGAATACCACAAATAAAAATTTGTTTAGAAAAACTTGATGAAGAAAATCTTGGACAGCTGATTTATTTCTTTGAATTTTCATGTGCTTTAAGTGGTTATTTGCTTGAAGTAAATCCATTTGACCAACCTGGAGTTGAAGCTTATAAAAAGAATATGTTTAAGCTATTGGGAAAATAATTAATGAAAAAGTTTTTTTTATTAATTGTCTCAATCTGCTTTTTACTCAATCCACTTTATTCTCAAAATGATTCATTAAGTTTTGAGAATAAGAAGAATTTTTTTGATAAGGAATTTATTAGTTCTGCAAAAGTTTCTTCTGCTTTATTTTCGGCAAGTGTTATTGCAATGCCTTTTGATAAAGATGTAAGAGGTTTTAGAAATAATAATTTCTTTTCTTTTCATCAAAATTACGATAATTACTTACTCGTAGCTCCTCTTGGAATTATGTATGGGATGAAAGCTTTTGGTTTGGAAAGCAGGAGCAATTGGAAGGAAATGTTATTTGTTAATGCTTCATCATTAATTATAATGGAAGTAATTGTTTTCCCTTCAAAAACGTTTATTGGACGGGAAAGACCAGATGGAAGTGAATATGTTTCTTTTCCTTCAGGACATACAGCTACTGCTTTTGCTTGTGCTCATTTACTTCATAAAGAATATGGAGAATTATCACCATGGATTTCTGTTGCGGGATATTCTATGGCTACAGTTACTGGTGTTACAAGAATATTAAATAATAGACATTGGCTTAGTGATGTTTTGTTTGGTGCAGGAATTGGAATATTATCTACTGAATTAGCATACAAAGTAAAAAATTGGACTTTTAAAAAGAAAAACAAGAAAAGGATAATTTTAAAAGAATCATTATGAAAGATATTGATGTAAAACAAATATTTGAATCTCAGAGGAAATTCTTCTATTCAAATGCAACAAGAGATATTTCTTTTAGAATTCTTATGTTAAAGAAGCTAAAACAAGAAATAATTATCAATGAAAAGGAAATAGAAGAGGCTTTATTTTTAGATTTGCATAAATCTCCAGTTGAAAGTTATATTACTGAGATTGGATTTGTGATTTCTGAAATAAATCTTTGTATAAAGAAACTAAAATCATGGGCAAAGCCTAAAAGAGTGAGTTCTTCAATTACTTGTTTCCCTTCAAAGGCAAGAATTATTTCTGAACCTTATGGATTATGTTTAATTATTTCTCCTTGGAATTATCCTTTTCAACTTTTAATTTCTCCATTAATAGGGGCAATTTCTTCAGGAAATTGTGCAATTGTTAAGCCTTCAGAACATAGTCCTAATACTTCAAAAATAATTAAAAAGATTTTAGATAGAGTTTTTGAGCATGAATATGTTTTTACTGTTTTAGGAGAAAAAGAAGTTTCTCAAGAACTATTGGAATTAGAGTTTGATTATATTTTCTTTACAGGAAGTTCTTCATTAGGGAGATTAGTTATGGAGAAAGCTTCAAAACATCTTACTCCAACAACTCTTGAACTTGGAGGGAAAAGTCCTTGCATTGTAGATAAAGATGCTAATATTAAAGTATCTGCAAGGAGGATAACCTTTGGTAAGTTTTTGAATGCTGGGCAAACTTGCATTGCTCCAGATTATCTTTTTGTTCACAAAGATATTAAGGATGTTTTTGTAAAGGAAATGATTAATTCAATTAAAGAGTTCTATTCTGAAGAATCAATTAATAGCAAGGATTATGGCAGGATTATTAATCAAACGCATTTCTTTAGATTAAGAAAAATGTTGGATGATGGAAAGATTATTTATGGAGCTAATTATGATGAAAAAGAAAAATACATTTCTCCAACTCTAATAGAGGATATTCTTCCTGATTCAGAACTGTTAAGTGAAGAGATATTTGGACCTATTCTTCCAATAATTAGTTTTGAAAATATAGATACTTTAATTCAAGAACTAAAAGTTAAGCCTAAACCTTTAGCTCTTTATGTGTTTTCTCAATCAAAGAAAATACAAGATAAAATAATTGAAAATATTTCATCAGGAGGAGTTTGTGTTAATGATACAATTATGCATATTGTTCCACAAAGTCTTCCATTTGGAGGAGTTGGTAATAGTGGTATGGGTTCATATCATGGAAGAAAAAGCTTTAAAACTTTTTCACACGAGCGTTCCATTTTAAATAGAAAAACTTGGTTAGATTTAGCTCTTCGATATCCTCCTTTCACTGAAAGTAAAAAGAAGATTGTAAAGAAAGTTCTTTAGATTGAATTAAGCTTTTCTTACTTTTAGAATTTTAATAACAACATACATTAATAGACTGAATATAGACAGTCCAATAAATACATAGTTGAAATTGTATCTTTGAGTAATTATTTGACCAATTATATCAAATAAACAGAATATTAATGTAAGTGCAGCAAAGGAGTTTTTCTCACTTTTGATTGCTTTCATCCAATTAAAAGGAAGAGAAGGTTTTCTGTAATTTTTACATCTTGGGAAGAAGGTAGGAACGGTATTTGCCCAATTAAGATAGTTTTCTCCAAATTTATCTCTTAAATATGCTTCTTCTGCATACATTATTCTTTCGTAGTAAACCCAGTAAACCAAACAGAAAACAAGAATAAACCAGATGTTAGCAATCAACAATGCAGCACTAAGCCACATAAGGAAATTACCAAGATATAATGGATGACGAACAATTGAATAAAATCCAGTGCTGTTTACTGTATCTGCCTTTTGTTCTGCAGTGTTTTTACCAGAAGTGTTTTCTGCAGCATATCCAACAACATGAAATCTTATATATAAACCCAAGAGTCCAATGCCTAAGCATATAAAATTATAAATGTATTCATATGTGGTTTCCTGTCCTAAAATAAAGTTGAGGTTTAATTCCTTTAAAATATATAGGGCTAAACCTATTACTAAAATAAATAAAGGTAAATAACTTCTGTATTTAAACAGCCAGTTTCCTTGTTGACGCATATCTTCTTGTAATGCCATATTGTTTGATTTATTAATTTGGATGCAAAGTTAATTTATTTTCGTACAATTTATATGTTATTTCCTTATTCTGTTTTCTTTCTACCATTCAAAATAATTAAAACAACAGCTAATATAATAATTATTACTCCTGTTATAATTTGAATATTAATATTTTCATTAAATACAATTATTCCAATAATTATTGCAGTTACTGGTTCAAGTGGAGATAAAAGTGCAGTTATTGTTGAGCCTATAGCCTTTATGGCTAATATTAAAGTTAGGTTTGCAATTATTGTTGAGAATATTGACATAAATAATATATTACCTCCTGCCATAAGTGAAGGAATAGGAATAAGTGTTCCTCTAATAATGCTTAAGGCAAGGCAAAGTATCATTGAAATAGAAATAACATAGAATGTTAATACACTTGAATCTATTTCTTTCATTGAAGATTTATTAACTCCAATTATGTACATACTATACATCAGATTGGTAATTGTCAAAAGAAATATTCCAAATCCACTTACCAATCCTTGATCAGGAGAATAGGAAAGTAGAAAAACTCCCAAAAGAGAAAGAGCAAGTGAAATATAGATTGTTTTTTGAAGTTTCTCTTTATAGAATAGCCACATAAATATTGAAATCATAACAGGAAACTGAAATCCTATTGTTGTTCCAATACCTGAAGGGATATAATTGTAGGAAGAAACCAATGTAAGACCTGTTAATCCATAACCTGCTCCTCCAATAAGAATAATATCTCTAATATTCTTTTTACTTAATTTAAAGTTAGCCTTTCTAATGAAAAGATAAATTCCATAAATAATTGCAGAAACAAAAAACCTGTAAAACATAAGTGTTTCAGTACTCATTCCCTGTTCCTTTACTGGAATAGAGAAGAAGGGGAGTAATCCAAAAGTTATCGAAGAGATAAGTGCGTAGATTATTCCCCTTATTATTTTATTGTTAGTTTCTTTAGCAGACAATATTGATGATTTTTTTAGGAACAAAGATTACTTTCTTTGCTGGCTTTCCTTCCATATAACGTTGTACTTCAGAATTTGAAAGAATAGTTTCTTCAATTTCTTTAGCAGTTTTGTCTAATGGAAATTCCATAGTCAGTCTTGTCTTTCCATTAATAGAAACAGGATAGGTGTATGAGTTTTCAATCAATACACTTTCATCAATTACTGGGAATTGAGCAAATGTTATAGTTTCCTTATGTCCAAGTAAAGACCATAATTCTTCTGAAATATGAGGTGCAAAAGGAGATATTAAGATTGCAAGAGGTTCAAGAATTTCTCTTTTATTACATTTTAGATCTGTTAATTCATTTACACAAATCATAAATGTAGAAACAGAAGTGTTAAAGCTAAATCGTTCTATATCTTCCTTAACTTTCTTTACTGCCTTATAGAGTGATTTGTATTCTTCTTTATTAGGTTTTTCTTCAGAAATATTTAAGTTATTATCTTTGTCATGATATAGTTTCCAAAGTTTTCTCATAAAGCGGAATACGCCTTCAATCCCCTTAGTATCCCATGGTTTTGATTGTTCCAAAGGTCCTAAGAACATTTCATAAAGACGTAAAGTGTCTGCTCCATAACGTTCAACCAAGTCGTCAGGGTTTTGTACATTATACAAACTCTTAGACATCTTTTCAACTTCATAGCCACAGATATATTTCCCTTCTTCTAATATAAATTCAGCATTCTTAAACTCTTCTCTCCAGGCTTTAAAAGCTTCAATATCCAATATATCATTATCAACAATATTAATATCAACGTGAATTGGGTCAAACTCATATTCGTTTCTTAGATTATAGGAAACAAATTTATTAGTTCCTTTTATTCTATAAACAAAGCTTGAACGACCTTGAATCATTCCTTGATTAATTAGTTTTTGATAAGGTTCATCTTTACAGCAAATGCCTAAGTCAAATAAGAATTTAGTAGTAAAACGGGAATAAAGTAAATGTCCTGTTGCATGTTCACTTCCTCCAATATATAAATCTACATTTTGCCAATAATCATTAGCTTCTTTAGAAAAATATCTTTCACTATTATTTGGATCCATATATCTTAAAGAGTAAGCATTTGAACCGGCAAATCCAGGCATTGTGTTGCAATCTAAAGGATAAGTCTTTCCATCAATTGTTACATTCCAGTTTTTAGCTCTTGCTATTGGTGGTTCTCCATCTTCAGTTGGAAGGTAAACATCAATTTCAGGAAGTTCCAATGGAAGTTCTTTTTCGTCCAATACACAAGGAATACCATCTTTATAATAAATAGGGAATGGTTCTCCCCAATATCTTTGACGAGAAAATATGGCATCACGTAAACGATAGTTTATTGTTCCATAACCAATTCCTTTTTCTTTTACATAAGCAATAACTTCTTTCATTGCTTTTTTTACTTCCATTCCAGTTATAAAGTCAGAATTAATGCAATGACCAGTTTTAGAATCTTTTGATTCTGTCCATGTATTCACATCTTCTTCCTCTTCACCTGTTGGTACAACAACTTGTTTAATCGGAATATTAAAATGACGTGCAAAAGCAAAGTCTCTGCTATCATGAGCTGGAACTGCCATAATTGCACCTGTTCCATATCCAGCTAAAACATATTCAGATATCCAAATAGGAACTCTTTCATTGCTTAATGGATTAACAGCATAGGAACCAGTAAAAACTCCTGATATTTGTTTTACTTCTGATTGACGTTCTCTTTCTGAACGTGTCTTAGTCCAAGCTATATATTCTTCAACTTCTTTTTTATGTTCAGAAGTTGTTAGTTTACTTATAAAATCATGTTCAGGACAAAGCACCATAAAAGTAACACCCCAAAGAGTATCTGGACGTGTTGTAAATACTTCTAATTTATCTCCATCTTCAGTAGTGAAAAATAATGCAGCACCTTCACTTTTTCCTATCCAGTTTCTTTGAATTTCTTTTAATGAATCGGTCCAATCAATATTTTCTAATCCTTGAAGCAATCTTTCAGCATAGGCAGTTATTCTTAATGACCATTGACGCATTGATTTTCTTTCAACTGGATAACCACCACGAACAGATGTTCCATTTACAACTTCATCATTAGCCAAAACTGTTCCAAGTTCAGCACACCAGTTAACCATTGAATCGGAAATATAAGCTAAACGATAGTTCATTAGAATTTCACTTTTTTCTTTTTCACTATAGTTTTTCCAATCTTCAGCACTGAAATCTAATTGTTTTGTGCATGCTACATTCAATATTTTAGCTTGACCCTGTTCAAAAGCAGGAATAAGCTCTTCAACTGGTCTTGCCATATTTGTGTCATAGCAGTAATAGGAATTGAAAAGTTGAATAAAAGTCCATTGAGTCCATTTATAATATTTTGGATCACAGGTTCTGACTTCTCTGTCCCAATCGTAAGAAAGTCCAATTTTATCTAACTGTTCCTTGTATCTTTTAATATTAATTTCAGTTGTAATGGCAGGATGTTGTCCTGTTTGAATAGCATATTGTTCAGCAGGCAGTCCATAAGCATCAAAACCCATAGGGTGAAGAACATTAAATCCATTAAGTCTTTTGTAACGTGAGAAAATATCAGAAGCAATATAACCAAGAGGATGTCCAACATGTAGCCCAGCACCAGAAGGATAAGGGAACATATCCAAAACATAATATTTTGGTCTTGAAGAATCTATTTCAACATGAAAGGTCTTATTTTCTTTCCAATAGCTTTGCCATTTAGGCTCAACTTCTCTAAAATTATAGTCCATAAAAATATATCTTTTGAAATTCTAACTTGCAAAGATACAATATTAATTTAATAATTTCTTTTTAGAGTTTTCGGCATAAGATGTTAAGTAAAAAAGGGAATCAATTGTAATATGAAAAAGTATTGGAAATATTTGGTTGGTTAATTTTTATTTTGTTTATTTGCAGTGTCATATTATGAAATAATTATATGTTAATATTGACAATATTAGTATTCGTAGTTTTTTCTACTATATGATTATTATTTATGAAGAAAGTTTTATGCATTTTGATTAGTCTTTATTTGTATAATTATTGCCATTCTCAAATTAGAGAAGACATCCAAATCCCTGTGAAAATTTATCATAATAATGAAAAACGAGTTATGAATATTCCTTTTTATGATTCTTTATTATTGTCGGGAGAATACGAAAAGTCTATTATTAATAATATTAAAATTGTTAACGATACAACATTAAAACATTTTCAGGTTTCTTATGCGATTTATATGATATCCATTGCAAATATTCTTCTTGGAAAAATTGATTCTGCATATTATTATCTTGATAAGTTTGTAAATACATCATTTGATGATAGGGTAATTTTTGTTGATAGAAACCTTGATACATTAAAACATTATTCCGACAGATGGAATTCTCTTGTAAATAAGGTTGAACAAAAATTTGTTGAAAATATTGGTGTAATTAAGGATACTAATTTAGCAATACGACTATTCTATCTTGGAATAGAGGATCAAAAATATAGAACAATATTAAGTTTTCTAAGACAATACACTGAAGAAGATAATTACAAAGCAGTTACAAGTCATTATGCTTTGCAAGATTCTTGTATGAATATTATTAATCAGTATGGAGTTCCAACTATTTCAATGGTTGGACAGTTTGCTTCAAATAAATTTTTTCTTCTTATACAGCACTCAGAACCTAAAACTCAAGATAAATATTATAAATTAGTGAAAAAAGCTTGGAAGAAAGGAGATTTTGATTCAATTTCCTATGCAATGCTTACTGATAGAGTTTTAATGGGTAAAAAGAAAAAACAGATTTATGGAACTCAACTAATAAAAAGGTCTAATGACAAAAAATATCCAAATCAATTATATTTATATCCTGTTAAAGATTTTAAAAATCTGAATAAACGCAGGAAAAAAATCGGGTTTACAGAAACTATTGAAGATTGGATAAAACGCCAACCAGAAGCATTTATTCCTAAAGAATATTATGAGTAAAATAAGATTTTACTTTTATCAAATGACGCCGAGGTTCTACTTCAAAAGTAATTATATGGCTAAGTCACTTGGATAATTCTATATTAATGAATAGTGATAAAATGAAAAGATTATTTTATAATACTATTATGGAATAAGATTATAATATTGTATTTAGGTTGAATGTTACTTTAAGCAAAGTTCAATAATATTCTCCACATGTTGTGTGTGTGGGAACATATCAACTGGTTGAATTTTATTTACAGAATACTTTTCCATTAACATATTCACATCTCTTGCTTGTGTGGCTGGATTACAACTTATGTATATTATTTTCTTTGCTTCAATATTTAAAAGTTGTTCAACTACGCTTGGATGCATTCCTGCTCTTGGAGGGTCAGTGATAATTATATCTGGTTTTCCATTTTCTTTAACAAAGCCTTCATCAAGAATCTTTGCCATATCTCCAGCAAAAAAGTAAGTGTTGTTAATGTTATTCTCCTTAGAGTTTATCTTTGCATCTTCAATAGCATCTTCAATTGACTCGATTGCAACAACCTTTTTTACATAAGGTGCAACGAAATTGGCAATTGTTCCTGTTCCTGTATATAAATCGTAAAGAATGTCTTCTTCTTTCAAATTTGCCAATTCTGCTGCCTTACTATATAATATATATGCTTGGTCGGAATTGGTTTGATAGAAAGATTTTGGACCTATTTTAAACTTAAGTGTTTCATTTCCCTCTTTAAAAGGTGGCATAAATTCAATTATATGATCTTTTCCCTTATAACATATAATGTCTTGGTCAAAGAGTGTGTCGTTGAATTTAGTGTTAATGGCATACATTAGTGAAGTTATCTGTGGAAACTCTTTTGCTATTACATCAAGCATTGGAAAAATCTCATCGCTTTCCTGTGCAAAGACAAGAATTAGCATCATTTCCTCATGAGATGTTGTTCTGATGATGAGGTTTCTTAGTAAGCCACTATGTTCTCTTATATTGTAATAACTTAGTTGTTTTTCTTGAGAGTAGTTTCTAATGAAATTGCGAATAAGATTTGAGGGTTCTCTTTGAAGGGCACAATATTCTATATCTAAAACCTTATCGAAAAAACTTGGAATATGAAATCCAAATCCGTTTTTATTTGTTCCTCTTTCAAGTGTTTTTATGTCTTCTTCGCTTAGCCAACGTTTTGTTGAGAATGTAAACTCCAATTTGTTGCGATAGAAGAATATTTTTTCAGAACCAATAATTTTTTCAGCATTTGAGCAATCAATATGTCCAATTCTTTGAAGATTGTCTATAACTTGCTTGTTTTTAAAGAATAATTGGTCTTCATATTGCATTGTTTGCCATTTACATCCTCCACAAAGTCCAAAATGAGGACATTTTTGCTCTGTCCTTTTGTCAGAATAATGGTGGAAATTTATGGCTTTCCCTTCTGCAAAGTTTTTTTTCTTCTTTAAAATTTGCACATCTACAATATCTCCAGGAACTACAAAAGGAATAAAAATAACCATGTCATTATGCTTTGCAACAGAATTGCCTTCTGCACCTGCATCAATAACTTCAACATTTTCAATAATCTCTTGTCTTCTTTGCTTGTTTAATTTCATTGGAGTGGTTCTAAGTTTTTTGAAATAAAAAAGAAGCATTGCTTATTCATACAACAACAATGCTTCTTTGTATATTTCTAAAAAGAATAAATTCTATCTTTCGTCAGAAACAGTTAGTTTTTTTCTTCCATGACGACGACGATTTGCCAAAACTCTACGACCATTAGCCGTTGACATTCTATTTCTAAATCCGTGTTTATTTACTCTTTTTCTGCGTGAAGGTTGGAATGTTCTTTTCATCTTATATTCAATTTTTCGGACTGCAAAAGTACAACAAATATTTTATTATCCAAATATATTCACATAATTTTTTCTTAAACATCTATGTTTTTCTTCTATTTCATTAGTCTAAACATATAAATTATTACAATAGGATAGTCAGAAAAAAGATAAAGGATAAATTTATAAACTCCTCTTTTAAATTTTCTTTTATAAGGAATAAGTTTATTTATATCAGATATAATTTTAATAACATGCCACCATATTTTTTGCATCCTGCCACCTTGCATACTGTATCCTGCCACCTTACATAGTGTATCCTGGCAGGTTGCACTCAACATCCTGCCACCTTGCAAAATTTATACTTGATTTAAGAAAATTAAAACCTTATTTACAGAGAGTTATATAAGGTGTTTTTAAATTAATAAAAAGAGTAAATTTGAAAGCAATTTATTTTGAGAAAATGAATGCCTGTTTTTATATTTTATTCTTTAGTTTCATGTCAATATATAAATGAATATACTTTATTATATATATTGTAAAAGTCCTAAAGTTGTATTTGAGATAAATTATGCCAAAATTTAGTTTTTATTTTTCTTTTTTGAGAATTTCAAAAGAATGATTTATATTTGCAAATTCAAACTCAAAGAGAAAAAGGGTAAGAAAATGCTTAAATAGATATGGATAGAACTTTTATTAATAATTTATTGCAGTTAAAGGATGAAGAATTTAATAGCCAAGTTCTATATACCCTAAAAAGGACAATTGAGAAATATCCTTACTTTTCCTTACCTTACTACTATAATGCCAAATGTTCTAAACTTCTTAGTCAAAATCAAAATCAGAGTCTTACTTTAGCTTCAACTTATTCTCCCGATAGAGCAAAGTTGAAAGAGTTTATGGAAACAAGTGTTGCTTTTCAGTTCACTGTTGAAGAACCTCCAAAGACTGATATGGATAAAATTAATGAAAGAATAGAACAGCTTAAAAAACTTTATGGTTCAAAACCTTCAGAAAAGGCAAAAGAGGTGGATACAACACCAGACATTATTAAAGAAATCGATTCCTACACCGAGCCTAATCTTTCAGACACTCCAACAAAAGAAGAATTAATTGAAAGATTTTTGCAAGTTGAAAATCCAAAGGTTAATAAATTGTCAAATTCTCAAGAATCAGACAAGGAAAAGGAAAACGTTAGTATTAATGAAGTTGTGAAGAAAAGTGTTGAAGATGAATTTGAAATTGTAACAGAAACAATGGCTCAAATCTATTTAAAACAAGGGCATAAAGATATGGCAATTAAAATTTATAATAAATTAATTTTGGCTAATCCAGAAAAAAGTAGTTACTTTGCA
>DIOL01000030.1 GCA_002423895.1 Bacteroidales bacterium UBA5515
GGAGCCATCTTAATTGCCTCCGGACGGGTACCGAAGACCATGAGAATTTTCTTCATAATGAGAAAAATGTTAAATATGTTATTGGTTTTAAGAACTTACTTTCCTACGAGTTGTAAAGAACAGTTTGAACAAAAATAGTACTAGCAACATCTTAACTGCTATAGCATATGAAAAGGTGCCGCCCCTAGCTGTTAACAAACTAAACTGAAGCATAACAGAAACAAGAGCAATATAATTGTTTTCTCTAGAACTAATTGTATTATATGTGATGCTAAAAATGAAAGCAAATATTATTGCATGAATAAAGAAAAAAACTTCACCAAAAATGTAAACTCCTTCATTTACTAAACCAGGTAATACAATTGACGTAACACCTGATAATTGTACCCCTGTAACATCAGAAGTAAACAAAGCGTTGAAATTTATGTTTATATCAAATAGCTTCATAAAACCTGGCAATGGAAGAGTAACAAGCCAATAAAAATAATTAGGTATATAAGTACTGTGTCCGTTTTGAAGACCATCATACCATTGAGGAAAGTAGGATTCAAATTGAATCAGATAATTAAGTGACTCTATTACACCCCTTTTTTCAACATCTGCACCTAACCTATAATTCACAAAAGCAGCAAAAACAACTATTACTATAGGAACCCCCAATAATATACAATAAATGATAGCTTTACGAATTCTTGGATAATAATGGTATAAAACAAATACTACTATTGTAATTAAATATGCCGCTCCACTCCTTGCAATATAACCACCTCTGCAATAACCAATATAAGTTGGCAATATTAATAAAGCAACAAGGATAAATGGTTTCTTTACATATTTTGAAAGTGCCAACAAATAAAATATATAAGTGAAGTTTATTAGAGTCCCAAATATGGAAGAAACTTGATTTTCCTCGAAATTAGTTTCTACTATAACGTCACCCAGTTTTGGCAATGGAGGATTAATCAAATTACCTATTTTCCCAGATTGAATCAAAGGAATAATGAAAAACAGTAAATAAACAAGTATTATTAGCTTTGACCATTTCTCTGAAAAAGAATTGATAACATAAGACTCTGGAATCTTAATCCTTCTCTTCATAAATAACTTCAAGAATATACTAAATGTTATTACATAAACTGTGTAAGTCGCCATATAATATTTATTGGGAGTTTTCATATAACCAACTCCTATGCCACAGTAAATAAAGAAGAAAACTGCCAATAATACACAAAGGACTTTGAAAGTATTATCCTTTACAGACAACACCCACCAAAAAGATATAAGAGTAATACCAAAAAGCGATAACGCTGCAAAAGGACTATCCATCATTAATGGCGTAATAGTTTCCTAACTATTGAATCATAAGAGTTAAGAACCTTATCTTTTGAGAATTTCAAAAAGTAATCTCTATCGAATCCAATTAAAGAGTTATAATTAAAAAAGGCTCTTTCTAGAAAAATAGAAATAGATTTTACATCTGAGTATAATACATGATAGTTTCCAGAACGATCCAGTTCTTCCGCAACAACACTATTTTCTAATGTCAAACCTAATATTGGCTTTCTATAATAAAAATACTTCAAAAGTTTTGAAGGATAATTTAAATCTAATGTACCTTCACCATCAATGCTTATATATAAGTCTGACTCCACAAAATAATCGTGACAATCATTTTCAGATAGTCGCCCAGGAGTAAAAAAAATATCTTCTAATTTCAATTTTTTTATCTCATCTAAATCTATATCAGGAACCAGACCTATCATATTAACCCTAATACAATCTCTTAACTCAGGATTTCTTGAAATAAAATCATAAATGCCCAATATAAAATAATGGGCTGTTCTTACACCAAACAAATTACCAATATGTGATATCACTAATCGCCCATCTATGTGGTTTTTAGGAGTATAGGATTGTATCTTCTCCCAATTAAATATCATTGGAAGGACAATTATCTTGTCGGCTATTTTTGAACCATATCGTTTACGCCAAACTTCTGCAATGTGTTCATTATTATGAATTATTATATCTGCACTTTCCGTTACGGAACGTTCCATTCTCTCATTCATTTTACGGTAATAATCAAATTTATAACTCATAAACTGATTATCAATCCACGGGTCATAGAACCTAGCAATCCAAGGCAATCCAGTCTTTCTTTTAAGTTTTAAAGCAAGAAGATGAGAAGAATGTGGCATACCAAGAGAATCAATATAATCATAATGATTATTTTTGAGACTTTTGATAATTTGTTTTTCAGCTAGCCATCCCCAAGTAATATAGCTAAAATCAGGCAAATAACAAAAATCCCGGATTGGGCATCTATTAAATAGTCCTTGAACAATTCTTGTCCCTAAAATTTCTCTAACTCTAATTACATTATTAAAATTCTCTTGAGCATGCCAATCCGAACAATAAATTGTTGGTAAATACGATTCGATTGGAAAATTATTCCAGAAATCCCTATCAACCATACCTGCAGGGTTCTCACTTACACAAAAATCTTTACTTATTACTAAAGGTCTGATCATAATACTTATAATCCTATTACCATTTCCTAAATATTTGGAGTGATTATTATTTGCCAGCTGAAGCAATAGCATTTTTCACAGCCTCAAGCCATCCTCTACCAAATTTAAGATCAGGTTCCAAATAATTACCTTCACCCCACTCATTCCATGCCTTTATAAATACGAAACGATTTTTTTCATTCTTATTTTCTTTATTAAGAGCAATCTTAAGGACCTCTTCCCATTTCTCTGGAGTTGCATTTCCATATATCGTTCCGTAAGAAGAGCTTCTCGAAGAATGATCAAAATTTGGAATAACACAAGGATAATGATGTTCATCTGCAACGCATTGTTCTTTAATCACTTGAATGTAATCATTATAGTCATACAAAAAAGGTTTTTTAAAATACTTAATAAGAAAGTTTTTCCACTTTCTTTTAAGATATGAAATGCCGTTTGGCCTCATTGTTACAAAATCGTGTGTGACACAATCAAAACCTTTAGCAAGTGCTTTTTTATCATCTTCAGGATGCATGGCATAAGAAATGAATCGAAAACCTTTTAAGCCATTCTCTTTAGCCAAATCATTCCAAGTTTTAAAGAACAATTCTGTATCCACAAAATTCCAACCTGCGTAAATACTAAAAAGAAGCCTACCATCATCATCTTTAATGTACCGGTGATCTTTAAAAGCTGGTAATAAGGAGTTAAAATGATTAATATAATCTTGTTTACCCGGGTATGTTTGTTCAATTAGTAAAATATCTTCCTTTTTCTTGACATCTGGATTCCACATCTTTTTATACCAAGAGTGGTTTGCCCAACAAAGGCAGAATGGGAAATCTGGTTTTCCTGACTCTACTACCTCTTGAAAAGGTATTTCCAAAAGGCGCCGACCTGCAAACCAATAGTGCCAATAACAAAATCCATCTATACCGTATTCCTTCGCAAGTGCTGCTTGTTTCTCACGTGTCTCTGACACACGAAGGTCATAGAAACCTAAATCTTTCGGAATCTTCGGCTGGTAATGACCACGGAATAGAGGTTTAGCCTTTGCTACATTTGTCCACTCAGTGAATCCAGGCTGCCACCATTCATCATTGTATGGTGTAGGGTAATACTGCGGCAGATAAAATGCTAATAATTTAGTCTTCATTAATACATTTCTGTTTATAGTGATTTAAATATTTGCTTTGCATCTTTAAATTGATCAATATATAACGGCATTATATTCTCTAGATGTTTCCTCTGTTTATCAATTGTAGGTAGAAATCGTTCGTATTATAATACCAATTCATTGAAATTGGTCACATGAACTATTCTACTCCCCACTTGTCAGACCATAGGATCTCGTTTTTAAGTTTAGTTCGTT
>DIOL01000013.1:0-19895 GCA_002423895.1 Bacteroidales bacterium UBA5515
TTTACTGAGCGTTTTTGCGTTTATAAACAATGGCTTTTTTCTATATAGTTATTGACTATTTCTTGTTTGCAAACTTATTTAATATTTAATTTTGATGATTGTATATTATTTGATGTTCTGTCTTCAATTCTACCTCCTTAAAATTATTTTAATATTCTATTGAACAAATAATACACCTTTTTAAAGGTTTGATTTGTTGGGTGAAATAAAATACTTATCTTTGCCAATTCTTTAGAAAAAATTAATACAAACTTATATGAAAAAAAACTTATCTGTTTTAGTTATTGCATTTTTTGCTTTAACTATAACTGCATTTTCTCAAACTGAAAATGACAAAATAGAAACTTTACGCAAGGCTACTTTGCAAGAAATTAAATCAGCTCCTAAGGATGCTTACAAAGAATATTTTAAAAATATCCATGCAAGAACTCCTTTAAAAAAGAATTTAACTCTTGATATTACAACTAAGGCTACAAATGATAATAATTCAAAAGCACCTTTGGAAGTTCCTTCAGATATGATTTATCCTGGAGAGTTTGATGAAGTTCAAGCAGTAATGATGACTTGGCCATATATCACAAGAACAGTTTCTGGGGATCAAGACGCGTCACAATGGTTTGAAGGAAAAGGTATTGCTTATAATGGAAATACTTTGGTAGATGTTTATTCTGTTCCTTATTTAGGAAATGATGATTTTGCAGATGTATTTAGAAAATTAGCTTATGGTATTCAACAATATTCTCAAGTATGGATTAATATTTGGAATGC
Organism: Bacteroidales bacterium UBA5515; assembly: GCA_002423895.1. Taxonomy (GTDB): domain Bacteria; phylum Bacteroidota; class Bacteroidia; order Bacteroidales; family P3; genus UBA10566. The sequence continues at coordinate 769 of DIOL01000013.1, forward strand.
GAGCGACTCAACTTTAATTTTGCAGGATATGACTCAAAAAGGAATGCCTCTTACAAATTATCGTTTCTTTATAAATAATGGTAATTCATTCTGGTATAGAGATTGTGGCCCTGTTGCTTTCTATTATGGAGAAGAAGATCAAATAGGATTTATGGACTTTGAATATTATGGAGGAAGACCATTAGATGACTTGATAGCAAAGAGAATTGGAGAACAAGCAGGTTTCCCTGTATATACAACAACTATTGAATATGAAGGAGGTAATATTTTGGTAGATGGTCTTGGTTCTTTATTTACTTCTTCTGCTGTTTATGCTCTTAATGCTGACAGATATGGATTATATTATTTAACTCCAACAAATCAATTGGGACAACAATCAAAAACTCCACTAAGCAAACAACAGGTTAATGATAGTTTGACACATTTAATGAATTTGGACAGATGTGTTGTATTACCAGAACTTTTATATGATGGAGGAACAGGACATATTGACCTTTATGCTGATATGGTTGATGAAGCAACTTTTGTTTCAACAAAACACCCTGAAGTAATGGCTAACCTTTCTGATCCAATTAAAGTTGAACAAAATATGGATTCAATAACAGGAATGTTCTCTTCAACTCCTTTTGGACAAAAATACTATAATACTCGTATTCCTCTTCCAGCAAAAAATAATGGAGCATGGTACACTTCTCAACAAGAATATAATGGTTCATACACACGCTCATTCTCCAATCATACTTTTGTAAATGGAGCAATAATGCAACCAGTATTTTATAACTCAATCAGTGGAGATGTTGCAGGAAATACAGCTGCAATAGAAAAAATGAAACAAACTTATCCTGGTTATGACTTTGTTGAAATTGATGTTAGAGAGTTTGATGGATTTGGAGGAGCAATACATTGTATTACTAAACAAGTTCCAGCAGAAAACCCAGTTAGAATTTACCATTATCCAGTTCGTTGGTTAAACACAACTGAAAATCCTTCAAATGGAGTTTGGTTAACAGCTCTTGCTCAAAACAAAAGTGGAATTGAAAGCACTAAACTATATTATAGGACAAAAGGACAATCAGAATGGAATGAAATTAACATGAATGTTTATGATGGAAACATCTATGATGCAGTTCTTCCAATCAATCCAGCTTTAGAAGCAGATACAATTGAATATTATATTTCTGCAACTTCAAATAATGGAAAAACAATCAATAAACCTATTACAGCTCCAAAAGGATTTTATACTTTCGTTTATGGAACACAAGTTCAAAGCAATGGAGATTATATTGGAATTGATTGCATGGAAGACATTAAAACAATTGAATTAGGAGAGTTTTTCCCTAATCCTGCACAAAACTCAACAAAAATAGAAATTCCTCAAGGAGCAAAATCAGAAGTTCCAGTTAAGGTTATTAACTTAAAAGGACAAGTTTTAGCAACTTCAACAATCCATAAAGGACAAACTTCTTTTGAAATCAATACTTCTTCAATGAGAAGTGGTAATTATTGGGTTATTTTTGGAGAAAACACAAACGTTTCTATTAAGAAAATAGTTGTTGTAAAATAATAACAAGGAGTTAGCTTAATAAATAGAAAAATAAGAAGAAAATGTTAAAGAATAAAAGAATAATAAAAGGATTAGAGATATCAGCATATCTAATTTTGACTTTTACAATTATTAGTATAGGATTAAATCCAAGTAGAGATAATATTTATTTCTACATATTAAGCTCTCTTTCACTTATCCTATCTTTTATATTGTCGCTTACTCAAGGTTTTTTCAAAAAATATTCTTCATCTGTTATTTCTTATGTAGCTCTTGTTTTAATAATAATGATTGTTGAATTCTTTTCAAATGAATTTTCATATACCATTATTCTTTTGAACATAGTTGCTTCAACAGTATGTTTAACATTCTACAAGATTGAAAAAGACAGAAAAGAAGTAGTTGAAGACTCACAAGAACAAAATCAAGACAATGCTCCGTATATAATTTCAAATCCATCCAATTTTGAAATTAATGAAAAGGATTTTGAAGTAAGTGAAAAGGAAGATTAAGTAACAAGATATCAAATTAAGGAAAGCCAACTCTAAATTTAGGGTTGGCTTTCTTATTTAATACTATTAAGATTTGAGAAAATAAAACAAAGAATCAGAAAAATAAAACCTTGTTTCAGTAAAATAAAACGAAGAAAGAAAAAAATAAAACGAAGATTCAGTAAATTAAAATCAAGTAAAAAAATAAGCTTGATTTTTATAAAAATATATCAATCATATTTCAAAATATGTCCCTTATATTTTAAAATATATCAATGATATTTTTAATTATATCAATGATATTTTCATGAGAAGTTTTATTGAAATTATATACTAAAAAAATAGGGATTAAGAAAAACTTAATCCCCATAGTCTTTGTTCTAAGATTGTTTTTAATTAAATTAGAAAGTTTTGAATTTTGAAGCATCTGTTCCACAAATATTACATTTCTCTACAGAGCCTTTTTTGTATGTGTCGCCACAAACAGGACAAACTTCCCATGCTTTATTTACATTCAAGTCATTACCCTCTGAAGAAATTAAACTTATTGCTTCATTATAAAATTGAGAGTGTTTTGCTTCTACCTTAATTGCAAAATCAAAAGAGTTTAATGCTTTCTTAGCTTTTTCTTGTTCTGCAATCTTTATAAATTCAGGATACATATTACTAACTTCGTAATCTTCTCCTTTCATTGCAGCTTGAAGGTTTTCTAATGTTGTAATTACATTAACACCTTCAATTATTGGACTAAAATCAACTCCAAGTTCTTTTAATACTTTCAAATGATTTGCTTTATGAACAGCTTCAGCTTCAGAAGTTGCTTTAAACATTGCTGCAATATTAAACATTGAGTCAGCTTGTGCTTTTTGAGCAAATTTTGCATATTTTTCACTTGCATTTGCTTCTCCAGTTGCAGCATTTTTAAGGTTTTCGATTGTTTTTTCAGGCTTGCTTGAGCATGAAACTAAAGCAAGAGCTACTGTTGCCAAAATGGCAAATAATTTAATTTTTTTCATAGTAATTATTGTTTTGTTATTGTTTGGTTTTTATTCAATTATCTGAACATAAATACAATTTCTCCTCCAAAATAGCCAGTTGTGCCAATTAAAACAGCACAAATAAGATATAAAACATATCCAATAACTCTTGCTTTTTTAGAGTGTTTGAAAACGTAGAAAGTGTATGAGATTGCAGAAAGGATACTTAAGGAGGCTGTAATAATAGCAATTGTAAGGTGGGTACAACGCAATTCTCCAAGCACTCCTTCCATGTCGCTTGTGAAAATAAATCCACTAAGAACAGCAACAACTGCACTTAATGAACCAAGGATTAATAAATAGTAGGCTGTTTTTTGAATAGTGAAAGGTTCAATTGTAAATCCAGATTTACACTTACACTCCTTCTTTAAACCCAATTCAATTGTTGCAAACACAAACCCAGTTATAAGCAACGCAATTGGGAAATGAACAATTAGTGGATGTATGTCCATAATTTTAAAATTTTAAGGTTAATAAATTGTTTAAGAATGCTTTTTACATAGATGCAAATATATAATTTTTCTAATAAATATGGATTAATTGATTATTTTTTAGATTTCTTCCTTATCTATCCAAGAAGCATAGGTAGGATAAGCTTGAGAAATTCTTTTTACAGTCCCTTCCAAACGTTCAGGATCAATATCCTTAACTTTCTTTGCTGGAATTCCTGCATAAACACTTCCACTTTCAACATGAGTGTTTTCCAATAAAACAGCACCAGCAGCAACAATAGAATTACTTTCAATAATGCAACCATCCATAACAATTGCTCCCATTCCAATCAAAACATTATCCTTAATAATGCATCCATGAACAATTGCATTATGAGCAATAGAAACATAGTTACCTATTGTTGTTGGATGAGTTTGATAAGTACAATGAATACAAGCTCCATCCTGAACATTAACATAATTTCCCATTTTAATATAATGAACATCCCCTCTAACAACACTGTTAAACCAAAAAGAACAATTATCTCCTGTCTCAACTTCTCCAATTATTGTTGCGTTTTCTGCAAAAAAGCAATCATTACCAAATTGAGGTTTCTTCCCTTTAACTGACTTTATTAATGCCATAATATTTCAACTTTTTTATTTTTAAATAAACACTTTTCACTATTCACTTTTAGCTTTTCACTTTTTATTTAATGTATGTCTCTAAAATACTAACCAATCCTTTTGGTTGAATTATTGTTTCTTCTGCAATTGCAGGAATAAGAAGAGCCTGCCCTTTTTGCAAAGGAATTTGATGACCAAGAGAATGAATAACTCCAGTTCCCTCAATACATAAATAAACAACAAAACTGTCAAGCATTGAATAATCCTTTTTGATATTATCCGTAACGTGAATAACATTTGTTGTAAAGAAAGGAGTAGAAACTAATTCTGAAGTTTTGTTTAAAATATAGTCATATTTACTTTTTGCACTAAGTCCAACAGATTTAAAATCCAAAGCCTCCAATGCCTCTTCAATATGAAGTTTTCTTTCCTTGCCATTATCATCTTTTCTGTCCCAATCGTAAACCCTGTAAGTTGCGTCAGAACTTTGTTGAATTTCTGCCAAAAGAACTCCAGAGCCAATGGCATGAATTCTTCCAGAAGGAATAAAAAACAAATCACCTTTTTCTGTTTTTTCAGCATTTAGAAGATTAGAAATATTTTTATTTCTTAATCCATTAATTACTTCTGCTTTTGTAACATCCTTATTAAATCCACTAATAATTTCTGAATCCTTATCAGCTTGAAGAATATACCACATTTCAGTCTTTCCATTATTCATCCCTTTACTTTGTGCTAATTTGTCATCAGGATGAACTTGAACAGAGAGTTTTTCTTTGGCATCAATAATTTTGAAAAGCAAAGGGAAGTTTTCTCCAAATTCTTCATAACATTTTTCTCCAACAAGCTCATCGGCATACATTTCAATAACTTCTTTTAAAGTACATTCAGCCAAATAACCATTCTCAACCAAAGTTTCATCATCTTCAATTGCAGACAAAGCCCAAAGCTCTCCACAACGTTCTAAAGGGGAATAGTCAATACCAATAATATCTTTAATTTTATTTCCTCCCCATATTTTATCCTTAAACAAAGGCATAAATCTTAAGGGATATAATGATTGTTCCATAGTAAAATAAATGTTTTTGCAAAAGTAATGTATTTTTTATTACCTTTGCCCTATTAATAACTCTATTATGAAAGGATTATTTAAACCAATTTCTTTTTTTACTACACTTGTATTGCTATTTACATTTGCAGTAAATGTAAATGCTCAAGTAGAAGTTTTTGATGATAATGAACCAATTTTCGTTGTTGCTGAAGAATCTCCAGAATTTCCTGGTGGAGATACAGCTTTATATAATTTTATTGAAGAAAACTTAAGGTATCCTAATACTGAAGCTGATTTTCAAGGTAAGATTATTCTTTCTTTTATAGTAGAAAAAGATGGTTCGTTGTCAAATGTAAAACTTATTAGAGGACTTTATAAACCTTTTGATGAAGAAGCAATAAGAGTAGTGAAATTGATGCCAAAATGGAAACCTGCAAAACAAAGAGGCAAAACAGTAAGATTTCAAAATGTATTACCAATCAAGTTTCAAATTAAATAAAAACAATCATTATGACCAAGTTATATAAATCATTATCATTATTCTCACTCCTTATTATGTTATGTGCATTTTCAATAAATGTTAATGCCCAAGAAATAAAAACTGAAGTTATAGAAGTGTTAAGCGAAATAGATGATGGGGTTGATGATACTTTACTAGTTTTTTCAGTTGTTGAAGATGAAGCTGAGTTCCCTGGAGGAATTGAAGCTTTGGGAAAATTTCTTGCAAGTAATATAAAATATCCACAAGGAGCTAAAGAGGAGAAAATTACAGGAAAAGTCATTATAACATTTGTTGTCGAAAAAGATGGCTCAATTAACGAAATAAAAATTTTAAGAGATATTGGTTATGGATGTGCAGAAGAAGCGAAAAGAGTTGTTAAGTTAATGCCAAAATGGAAACCAGCAAAACAGAGAGGTAAAGCTGTAAGGCAGCAGTTTGTTCTCCCAGTTAGTTTTAACCTCTCTACAGATGAAGAATAATATTTATACATTATATTATGAACAAATTATTAAAACCTTTATCATTATTTGCAGCACTTATAATGGTATTTGCATTTTCATTAAATGTTAATGCACAAGTAGATAAATCAGATAATTCTGATGTTGTTTTTACAGTTGTTGAAAACGAAGCTGAATTTCCTGGAGGATTAGAGGCAATGAACAGGTTTTTGGCTGAAAATATTAAATACCCAACTTTAGCTAAACAAAAAAACATTGAAGGAAAAGTAATTATTTCTTTTATTGTTGAGAAAAATGGCACATTAACCGATATTAGAACAATTAAAGATATTGGTGAAGGTTGCGGAGATGAAGGAGTAAGAATTGTGAAACTTATGCCAAAATGGAAGCCAGCAAAACAAAAAGGTCAGCCAGTAAGACAGCAGTTTCTACTACCAATTTCTTTTGTTCTGACAAATAAATAATTTTTTTCACTTACTTTTTTGAAGTTTTAGTTGTTTATAATAACGTAAAGCGACAAAATCGTATAAAAGAGAATTGAATACATAATAGTTAATAATCAAATAATACAATTTATATTATGAAAGTAAAAGCAATTTTTAGGTTAGTAGTTTTTAGTTTAGCACTAAATCTATCATTGGGCTTATTTGCTCAACAAAATGAACCTATTGAATCAAGTGTAGATACCTATGCTTTAGCTCCAATGGAAAAACAAGCAGTTTCTGATTTTATTTTTGCAAACATTAATTATCCAAAAGAAGAAATAGGATCTGGAATTTCTGGAATGGTTATAGTTAAATTTGTTGTTGAAAAGGATGGTACAATTTCCAATCTAACAATTGACAAAAGCTTAAGCACTCTTTTGGACCAAGAAGCTCAAAGAGTTATTTCTCTAATCCCTGGCAAATGGATTCCAGCAACAGTAAATGGACAAAATGTTCGCTCTTATGTAAAACTTCCAGTCATGTTTAGCGACCCTAACAAAAAATAGAATTATCAATTTTCAAAACTCATAATTGAATCCCCTTTACGCAGGTCATCATCTAACAGGTGATGACCTTTTTTTATGACATAATGTCATATTTGTTTGTTTCTTTTCAATTGGCATATTTGTTGAAAGAAGAATGAGGAAAAGTTATTAAAGTATAAAAACAATAAAGAAACTAAATAAATAATTAAGAATATGGGAAAAATAATTGGAATTGACTTAGGTACAACAAACAGTTGTGTCTCAGTTATGGAAGGTAACGAACCTGTAGTTATTCCTAATAGCGAAGGAAGACGTACAACACCTTCAATTGTTGGATTTATGTCAAATGGCGAAAGAAAAGTAGGAGATCCTGCAAAACGTCAAGCCATAACAAATCCACACAACACAGTTTCTTCTATAAAACGTTTTATGGGAGAATCATGGGAACAAGTTCAAAACGAAATCAAACAAGTTCCTTACAAAGTAGTTAAAAGTGATAATAATTCTCCTCGAGTTGATATTGATGGAAGATTATATACTCCACAAGAAATTTCTGCAATCGTTCTTCAAAAAATGAAAAAAACAGCAGAAGATTATCTTGGTCAAACAGTAACAGAAGCTGTTATTACAGTTCCTGCTTACTTCAACGACTCACAACGTCAAGCAACAAAAGAAGCTGGTGAAATTGCTGGTTTAACAGTAAAACGTATTATCAACGAACCAACAGCGGCAGCATTAGCTTATGGTTTGGATAAAAAATCACAAGATGTTCACGTTGCAGTTTTTGACCTTGGTGGTGGTACATTCGATATTTCAATTTTAGAATTAGGCGATGGAGTATTTGAAGTAAAATCAACAAATGGCGATACTCACCTTGGAGGAGATGACTTTGACCAAAAGATTATTAATTGGTTGGCAGAAGAATTTTTGGCAGAAAAGAATGTTGATTTAAGAAAAGATCCAATGGCTTTGCAACGTTTGAAAGAAGCTGCAGAAAAAGCAAAGATTGAACTTTCTTCTTCAACACAAACCGAAATCAATCTTCCTTACATCATGCCAATTGATGGAGTTCCTCAACACTTGGTAAAAACACTAACAAGAGCTAAATTTGAACAATTATGTGACAGTTTAATTCAAGCAACTTTGGAACCATGTCGTAAGGCATTGTCTGATGCTGGACTAAGCAAATCAGATGTTAATGAAGTAATATTGGTTGGAGGATCAACTCGTATTCCTGCAATTCAAAAAATTGTTGAAGACTTCTTTGGAAAAGCACCTTCAAAAGGAGTTAATCCAGACGAAGTTGTGGCAGTTGGAGCAGCAATTCAAGGAGGAGTTTTAACAGGAGAAGTAAAAGACGTACTTCTACTTGACGTAACACCACTATCATTAGGAATTGAAACCTTAGGAGGAGTTACAACCAAACTTATTGAAGCAAATACAACAATACCAACAAAGAAATCTCAAGTTTTCTCTACTGCAGCAGACAATCAACCATCAGTTGAAATCCATGTATTGCAAGGAGAAAGAGCAAGAGCAGTTGATAATAAATCAATAGGAAGATTCCATCTTGATGGTATTACACCAGCACCAAGAGGAATTCCTCAAATTGAAGTAACATTTGATATTGATGCTAATGGTATTTTAAATGTAAGTGCAAAAGATAATGCAACTGGCAAACAACAATCAATTAGAATTGAAGCATCAAGTGGATTGTCAGATGAAGAAATTAAGAAAATGAAAGCAGAAGCAGAAGCAAATGCTGATGCAGACAAAAAACTTAAAGAAGAAGCAGACAAGATAAATGCAGCCGATGCAATGATTTTCCAAACTGAAAAGCAGTTTAAAGAACTTGGTGACAAGCTAACAGCTGACAAGAAAGCACCAATTGATGCTGCCCTAACAGAACTGAAAGCAGCTCATGAAAGCAAAAATATTGCACAAATTGATGCAGCAATGGAAAAGATTAACGCTGCATGGAGTACTGTATCTCAAGACCTATACAACCAACCAGGAGCTAATCCACAACAAGAACAACAAACAAATTCACAAGACAATTCAAGCAATACTTCAAACCAAGATGGTGAAGTAACAGATGCTGACTTTGAAGAAGTGAAATAAAATTAGTGAAAAACAACAAACTAAAAAGAAAAGTTTTAAGTTAATAACTAAATAAGGCGAAAGCCAACATAAACCGCAGTAAACTAAGTTTTGTTGCGGTTTTTTATTTTTACCAATTCTTTGAAATTTATATCCAAAAACAAACTTAGTTTTACTCCAAAAAGGACTTAGTCCTTTACCCCCAAGGACTAAGTCCTCTATGCTCAAGGACTAAGTCCTCCGACCCTAAGGACTAAGTCCTTTTTTTAGATGTTAAAGAATTAAGTATTTACCAATATAAATACTTGAATTTGAAAGAATAATAATTTATGAAGCAAAAACTGAAACAAGGTAAAGAATCATTGCAACCCATAAAAGAATAATAATTAAAGCGGAAAGTATTCCAAACCTTTTGCTTATTCTTATTTTTTCCTTTGCCTTAATTCTGCAATCTTCAAAAACTTCTTTTGGGATTAGTTTTATGGAAATAGTAATCATAATTGGAAGAATAATCAAATCGTCCAAATAACCAAGAACTGGAATAAAATCAGGGATTAAATCAATAGGGCTAACAGCATAACTAATGGTCAAAACAATCATTGTCTTTGCAATTAAAGGAGTTCTTTTATCCTTCATAGCAAGATAAATTGCAAGAATATTCGATTTAATACCCCTTGTCTTTTCTTTAAGTTTGTTTAGATACCCCATTTCTGCATAAAAAATAATAATTTCAACTGCAAAAATATGTCTTTTTTTTAGATATTGAATAACGAAGAATTAAACCTTGTAAGTATCAAAAAAAGAGAAGAATAGAACTATCGAAAAGCCACTTAAAACTAATTTTAATTGATATGAAACTGATATAATGCCATTATATTCTAAGTATAATGCCATTAAACCAGCAATATAATGCCATTATACTTATCATATAATGCCATTAAACCGACATTATAATGGCATTATACCAGATTGAAACGAAGTCTAATCAGATTTTTATTTGATATTTTTAGATTAAAATAAGGAATAGAGGTATAAATAATTGAATAAATTTATAAATTTTAAACTTTATGAGAGTAATAAAAAGAATAATATTATATTTGCAAAATAGATATTTGAATTCAAGTAATTTATAATACAATATAAATATGAAGAAGTTTTTTATATTAATAATCATTTCAGTATTATTTTCCAATATTCAGGCTCAGGAAAAAACATTTGAATCACCTAATTATGATGCAATACAACATGCAATTCAAGACAAATCTTCTATCTATTATTATTCTGATTTAATGCAGAGATTTGAAAATTATGACACTACATTAACTTTTGAAGATTATCAACATTTATATTATGGATATGTTTTTCAGAAGGATTACAGCCCATATAAGAGGTTTTCAAAAGATGAAGAATTATTAGAGTATTATAGAAATACGAATATAAAAGAGAAAGATTATCAAACAATTATTGAGCTTGTTAATGAATCATTGGAAGAGTTTCCTTTTGAAACCAATTATCTTGAGTTTATGTTGCATATATATACATTGAAAGAAGATGAGGAAATGGCAAATAAGATTTTAAGAAGATTGCTTGGAATAATATCAGTCATTACCTCAAGCGGAGATGGAAAAACATGTGAAACAGCATATCATGTAATATCAGTAAGCCACGAGTATCTAATTTTAAATTATTTTGAATTGACAATCAAATCTCAGTCTTTAGTAGAAATGAAATGTGATTACATTGCTTTAAATAAAAATAAAGAAAAAATCAAAGGCTTATATTTCAATGTGGAAAAATTATTCGATATAGGTATTAAATAATATAAATTAGCAATTTGAGATTAAAAAAACTTTTTTACTATGATGTTTTGTATTAATGAATGATAAGTTTATATATATGGTGAATCAACAAAAGCTACATAAAGTCAAAGAAAAATAGCTTAACATATACCATATAATTGACAAAAGGGAAACGAACATATAAAAATGGTATGTATTTTTATTGATGGATTTTCAATTAATATTTTTTTAAACTACAATGAAGATTCAAAAATTGTGTTTTAGAAATATTCCATATAAAAAATAAAGTTAAAGGAAGAAATATGGAATAATAGTATAAATGTAAAAATGGAATTGATATGAATAATTTAAAATTTGAGGTATTGCTTGATGATTTTTTTTCTGCTTTTAATACTAATAAAGATCTTTCCCCAACAAGTAATAAGAAAGTTTTGAGTCTGATTAACGATTTTGAAGACGGTAAATGGAGATATACAAAGTTTCAAAGTTTTATTTGGGATAATATTATAGAAACAGCATTATCAAAAAGGGAAAGAGAGAAGTTGGTTAATCAAGACCATTCTCGGTTAATTGCTGCTGCTAAAAATCTGCGTTTAACTGATAAAGAGAATGACATAGGTAAGGGAAGTGAATTAGCAGAGATTGTTTTATATGGAATAATGAAACATCATTATAAGGCATTAGCTACAGTGCCTAAAATATTTTACAAACAAAATGTACAAGATAATGCGAAAGGAGTAGATAGTGTTCATATTGTTTTAGATAATAATAATGATTTTTCCGTTTGGTTTGGTGAAGCTAAATTCTATGATAGTATAGAAAATACACGCTTAGATAGTATTATTGATTCAGTAGGGAAGTCAATACAAACTGAAAAATTAAAAAAAGAGAATAGTATTATTACTAATATATCGGATATTGATTATGTTATTGATAATGAAGAGTTGAGGACTAAAATAAAATTGTTATTATCTGGAGATACTTCTATTGATGATTTAAAACCTAAGTTGCATATTCCAATTTTATTGCTTCATGAATGTTCAAAAACAAAAGATGCTACTAAATTAACGAATAATTACAAAAATGATATTATTGCTTATCACAAAGATAGAGCACAATCGTATTTTTCTAAACAAATATCTAAAATTGGAGAACTCCATAAATATTCAGATATAACCTTTCATTTAATTCTCTTTCCTGTTCCAGATAAAAAAGAAATTGTGGATAAATTTGTATCTAATGTAGAACATTATAAGAATCAGTAATATGAGAGATGAATTTGAAATTTACAGAAAAATCAATGATTTACTTACTTATTCAAAAGAAAAAGAGGCAAGAGAAGAACTTATAAAACTTTTGGATTACTACGAAACTCATCAGATAGAATATAATCCTATTGTAAATCATTTGATTAGAGAAACAGGCTTATATCCGTATATTCACACAGATACAGCGAATTGGGAAGAAAAATTTGTTTGTGAGGCTTTTAAAGTAGATACAGGAGAGAAAAAAGAAAAAATATTACATAGGGAGCAGTCTTTGCTTTTAAAGAAATTAATTGAAGGTGAGAATATTGCGGTGAGTGCACCCACAAGTTTTGGAAAAAGTTTTGTAATAGACGCTTTTATAACGTTGAAAAATCCAATAAATGTTGTAATCATTGTTCCAACTATAGCATTAACGGATGAAACAAGAAGGAGACTCTACAAAAAATTTGTTAGCAGGTATAAAATTATTACTACACCAGAGGTTGATTTAGGTGAAAGAAATATCTTTATATTCCCTCAAGAACGGGCGATTAGCTATATCGAAAAGATAGACAATATTGACATTTTAATTATTGATGAGTTTTACAAAGCAGGAATTGCTTTTGACAAAGAAAGAGCACCAATTCTACTTAAAGCAATATTAGAACTAGGCAAGAAGTCAAAACAAAAATATTTTTTAGCTCCCAATATATCTGATATACAAGAAAATCCTATTACAGAGAACATGGAATTTATTAATCTTGATTTTAATACCGTATTTTCTGAAATACATGAAATATATAAATATGCAGATAAAGTAATAAGTAATGATTTCAAGGCAACCAAAATGTTAGAGATTTTACGAAATAAGAATACTAAATCATTAATATATGCAGGAACCTTTAATAATATTGATACTATAGCAAATATTCTAAAAGACAATTTACAAGAAAAACACAACGAAATATTAGATGATTTCTCCGATTGGCTCAAAGAAAATTATTGTCAACATTACATATTAGCAGATATAATAAAAAAGGGAATAGGAATACATAATGGAAGATTGCATAGGTCATTAAGTCAAATACAAGTAAAATTATTTGAAGAAGAGGAAGGGTTAGATAATATTGTTTCTACTTCGTCCATAATTGAAGGTGTAAATACTTCTGCCGAGAATGTTATTATTTGGGCTAATAAAAATGGAAAATTAGGCTTAAACAATTTTACATACAAGAATATAGTTGGCAGAAGTGGAAGAATGTTTAAACACTTTATTGGTAAAGTTTTTTTATTAGAAAAACCACCTTTACAAGAATTTACTCAATTGAAATTGGAATTTACTGATGATTTGATAACTTCTTTAGACATTGAAAAATTCAAAGGAGATTTAACAAGAGAGCAGGAAATAAAAATAATAGCATTTAATAATGAAATGGATACTGTTTTGGGACAGGGTGTGTACAATCAAATACTTAAAGATAATTCTTTTCAAACTTTTAGTCCAAGTAGATTGAGGACAATTGCTATTAATATGAAAAATAATCATAGTAAATGGCATGGAATAACTTATCTGAATTCGCCTAATATAGATGATTGGGAAAGTAATTTATATTTGATTTTAAACTCCATTGGTGTAGTTGGTGCAAAATATGGTGATATGGTGGCATATATCAAGGTTATTTCAGAGAACTGGAATAAAACAATTCCTCAAATGCTTCCTTTTTTACAAGGGAATGGTGTAACTATCGAAAAATTTTTTGAAATGGAAAGAGATGTTACTTATAAAGTGGCAACGATGCTAAAAGATGTGAATTTATTATATAATCACATTTTTACAGACAATGTAGATATTAGCCCTTTTATTTCAAAAATATCTCATGCTTTTTTACCTAAATTGGTTTATGAATTAGAGGAATATGGATTACCAAGAATGGTTAGTAAGAAAATTCAAGATTCAAGAATAATAAACTTAGAAAATCCAGATATGTCTATTCATGAAGCAATATTTCAATTTAATCGAATTGGATTAGAGAAGATAAAACAGCAAATACCAAATTTGCATTCTTTTGAATCATATATATTGGATTATTTTTATGATGGCATTAAAAGTGAATAAATAAAACTGCTATAAAAAATCAAAACATAGAATCCAAATATGAATAACATCTGCTATTCCTTTTTGAAATATCTAATATAAACATTGAAGTCTAATACAGATTAAACCAAAAAGATTATAAACCTTATTTTCAAATCTTTTTCAGATGTAAGAGTTTCTACATTTAGGGGAAGTAAGAGACTCAATGTAAAATTCCTGTGGAATAAAAAATAGAATCTTCATACTCACCTTTTATTATACTACCATACTCAATTTTGATGGCAAAAATATTAGTATTGAAATTAATTTTAGTGTGCTATTAATCAACCATTTTGTAGTTACATAAAAAAGACGCTATCTTCACACCCTAAAGATGAAGTAATCAGACGTGGAGATCAAGTAAATTTGTGTGAATATGCAGCAACCAGATATTTGTAAGGTGTTATGAAATTTATATGGTGAGTTTTTGGATTTAGTTAGTTTCTTCTTAGCTAAAAATACGGTTTTTCTAACTCAAAATGTCCCTCTTTTTAATATGAAAAGACCGTCTTTTTTACTATAAAATCTTTGTCTAAATTTCACAAAATATTATCTTGGTAGGATAAGATAAGATTATAATTTTCAAAATGCTTATGTTGCTTTATAAAATAAACTATCTTTATGAGTGAGGGATAGCTTTTTTTATTACCTTTGCACGCTGAAAAAATAGTGGAAAAAAGATGAAAATGCTAAAAATCAATTTGAAAGATAAGAAATCAATTCTGAAATTAATTTATAATGTGGCTCTTTATGGCTTCGCTCTTTGTGGAGTTTTGATTATTGGAGCTTGGGGTGTTTATCAATTGGGATTTACTAATAATTCTGGAGCAGTTGATAAGAATAATAGATATTTGGCTGATGTTTCACAAATGAAGGTTGGTGCTAAAAATCAAGTGGAGTTGGATAAGCAAATGAGTGAAAACTATATTAAGCTTGCTGCCATTTGTAAGTTTTATCCTAAAAATGCTCAATTGATTCTTCAAGGTATTAGCAATTCAAATGGTAATGTTAACTTGTCTCAGATGCTTGCTGCAACTGAAATTGCTCTTAAGGATAATGAAGAGTATCAAGATTTCATAACCAGAAGCAGGCAATTGGTTGCAAGTGTTAATGTAAAGGCAAATCCTAACAGTGCCATTGAGTGGATGAATATTCCTGAATGGGAAGCATTAAAAGTTGCTATTATTAAAGACAAAAAACTAATTGATAGTGCTGCTCGTGTTACTGGTGTTGAGCCTCGTTTGATTGTGGGATGTTTGATTGGGGAGCAAATTCGTCTTTTCAATTCTAAACGTGAGATGTATAAAAAATATCTTGGACCCGTTAAGGTGCTTTCTGTTCAATCACAATTTTCATTTGGAGTAAATGGTATAAAAGATTTCACTGCTGAATGGGTTGAAAGAAATTTAAAGAATGATACTTCTGTTTATTATATGGGTAAACAATACGAACATATTTTAGATTTTAGAACAGCAGACCATCAAACTGAAAGAATTAACCGTTTGGTTGATTATCAAAATCACTACTATTCTTATGTTTATACTGGTTGTATTCTTCATCAAACAAAGAAACAATGGGAGAGAGCAAAATATGATATTTCCAATCGTCCAGAAATTCTTTTCACTTTGTTTAATGTAGGTTTCCCTCAATCCAATCCTGGACCAAATCCAGAATGTGGTGGTTCTCATATAACTGTTGCAGATAAGGTTTATACTTTTGGTGCAATTGGTTTTGATTTCTACTATTCTGGTGAACTTGCTAAAGAATTTCCTTATTGGGAAAAGAGATTTAGATAATAAAAGAAACTCTTATTAGTCAGCACTTTTTTTTTGATAATTAGAATTGAGAATATATATTCATTTCAATTTTAATTCTCCATAAATCTATTCTATCTTATATTTATACAAATTTATTTTCCAATAGTAAATTTGAATAAAATGACCATTACATAATCAAAAGAAAACTTTCCAATATTCAGTTTTTCTTGCAAGTAGTTTTTTTTTGTAGTAATTTTGTTTCTCTTTTTATTATAACAAATAAATTCTTAAGCTAAGTGTCAAAAAATATTGATGGGGTTACTCCTTTAATGAGGCAGTATAATGCAATGAAAGCAAAATTTCCAGATGCAATTTTGCTGTTTAGGGTTGGCGATTTCTATGAAACATTTGGGAAAGATGCTGTTGAAGCTTCAAAAATATTGGGGATAACTCTAACAAAAAGAGCTAATGGTAAGGAAAAAGACTTGGAGCTTGCTGGTTTCCCTTATCACTCAATAGATACTTACTTGCCTAAACTTATTCGTGCAGGAAAGCGTTGCGCTATATGTGAGCAATTGGAAGATCCAAAAATGGTTAAAGGTATTGTGAAAAGAGGAATTACTGAAGTTGTTACTCCTTCACTTTCTTATAATGATAAAACTTCCGACCATTCACAAAATAATTTTTTGGCAGCCATACATTCCGAAAAGGAAAATTATGGAGTAGCTTTTTTGGATATTGCAACAGGAGAATTTTTTGTTTCACAGGGTAAGAAACAGGAAATAGAAAAACTCCTTCAAACCCTTTCTCCCAAAGAAGTTATTTTACAAAAACAGAAGTTAAGAGAATTTCAAGAAGGCTTCAAGAAAGATTTTTACACAAATACCTTTGAGGACTGGGTTTTTACAAAAGACTTTGCAAATGATATTCTATTCAAACATTTTGATGTGAATTCAATGAAGGGTTTTGGAATAGAAGAAATGGAACTTGGAGTTATTGCCTGCGGTGCTTGTCTTCACTATTTGAACGAAACTCAACACACTGAGCTTTCTCATATCCAGAAAATATCAAGATTAGACAATAGTAATTTTGTTTGGCTTGATAAGTTCACCATAGCCAATTTAGAATTAGTTCATTCGCCTTATTCAAGTGGCTCAACACTCATTAATGTTCTTAACAGAACAAAATCGAATATGGGAGCAAGACGCTTGCAACGTTGGGTGCTTTTACCTTTAATAAATAAAGATGAAATTGAAAAGCGTCAAGACGTTGTTTCTTTCTTTATTCAAAATGATGTTTTGGCAGATAAGATAGGCATTAGCTTGAAAAGAATTGGTGATTTGGAGAGATTGATTGCTAAGGCAGCTTATGGAAAGATTTTACCCAATGAGGTTGTTGGATTAAAAAATGTTCTTAAAGAGATAAGGGAAATAAAATCTTTATGCAAAGACTATAAAGAGTTAGATAGAATAGATGAAGTTGATGCTTGTGAAGATTTGATTAATAATATAACAAAAACACTTTCTGAAGAAGCTCCAAATGCAGTTTCAAAAGGTAATGTGATTGAAAAAGGAGTCAGTCTGGAGCTTGATGAATTAAGGGAGATTGCCTATCATGGAAAGGATTATTTAAACAAACTCCAACAAAGAGAATCAGAGAAAACCTCAATACCTTCTTTAAAGATAGGTTTTAATAATGTTTTTGGATACTATCTTGAAGTTACAAATTCACATAAAGATAAAGTTCCAGACTCTTGGCACAGGAAACAAACTCTTACTAATGCAGAGAGATATATTACAGAGGAATTAAAGGAATACGAAACAAAAATATTTGGAGCAGAGACAAAGATTTTGGAAATAGAAACCTTATTATATAGCAAATTGGTTTCGGAAATACATCCATTTATAAATAAGCTTCAAAAAAATGCTGAAATAATTTCACAACTTGATTGTTTATTGTCTTTTGCTGAAATAGCTCTTGAAAATAATTATGTTCGTCCAACAATTAATGATGGATTTTCTTTGAAAATTGTTCAAGGACGACACCCTGTTATTGAAAAAATGCTTCCTTCGGGTGAGAATTATATTGCCAATGATATGTTCCTGGATAAAGACACTCAACAAATAGGAATTATAACAGGACCTAATATGTCAGGTAAGAGTGCCTATTTGCGACAAAATGCCTTAATTGTTCTTATGGCTCAGATAGGAAGTTTTGTTCCAGCAAAGAGCGCAGATATTGGAATTGTTGATAAGATATTTACTCGTGTAGGAGCTTCTGATAATATTTCTTTAGGAGAGAGTACTTTTATGGTTGAAATGAATGAGACAGCAAGTATTTTGAATAATCTTTCCGACAGGTCTTTAGTTCTTTTGGATGAAATAGGAAGGGGAACAAGCACCTATGATGGAGTTTCAATTGCCTGGTCAATTGCTTCCTACATTCACGACCATCCACATTTTAGAGCAAAGGTTTTGTTTGCTACTCACTATCATGAGCTAATTGAAATGGAAGAAATCTATTCTCGAATTTTCAATCTCCATGTTACAATTAAGGAAATAGGTAAACAAATAATATTCTTAAGGAAAATTGCTAAGGGAGGAAGTTCTCAAAGCTTTGGGATACATGTTGCACGACTTGCTGGAATGCCACGACAAGTTTTGCAGGAGGCAGAAGAAATATTGGAGAATTTGGAAAGTAAACAAAAATCCAACAAACAAAAAGTTCTATCCAAACCATCAAAGAAACAAAATAATGATCCATACCAATTAAGTTTTATTCAATTGGATGATCCATTACTTTTAGAAATAAAAGAAGACATATTAAGTACAGATATTGACAACCTTACGCCAATGGAAGCCCTTTTAAAACTTCATGCGATAAAGAAATTAATAGAAAAAGTTTAGAAAAAGTTTGGTAGAAAAGAAAAAGTTAGTATTTTTGCACCTCCAAATCAAGCGGAAATAGCTCAGTTGGTAGA
>DIOL01000013.1:20076-53486 GCA_002423895.1 Bacteroidales bacterium UBA5515
ACCTTGCCAAGGTTGGGGTCGCGAGTTCGAGTCTCGTTTTCCGCTCATCCTTTCTAAGGACGCTCTGGTGGTGGAATTGGTAGACACGCAGGACTTAAAATCCTGTGAGCATTGCGCTCGTGCGGGTTCAAGTCCCGCCCGGAGTACAGAGTGTAAACGCAAGGTATTGAAATATATACTTTGCGTTTTTTGTTTTTGGACTTAGTTTAACTCTTTGGTATAACTTAACTCTATTTAATTATCATCTCTTCGTTTGTTTTTGAAAAATGAGAATTGCTTGAATTTATGTTTGGAGGTTAAAAGAAAAATATCGAACTAAAAGAATGACAGTATTAAAAAAGATATTTAGCATTTTTAGATTATCACCAGATTATCAGAATAGAGTTTTTGGTCTTGATTTGATGAGAGCCTTAGCTATAATATTTGTGGTAATGAGTCATGGCTCAATGTTAGAAAAAGCAAATACTGATTTCCCCTGGATACGTCTTGTTAATGGAGTAGAACTGTTTTTTGTTTTAAGTGGTTTCTTAATAGGAGGGATATTGATTAAGAATTTCCAAAAAACCAATACATTTGGCTTTAAAGAAATATTTAATTTTTGGATTAGGAGATGGTTTAGAACTTTACCCAATTACTACTTAGTTCTTATTTTAAACATTATTGTTGTTTATTTTGGTCTAATAAATGAAGATTTCTCTCAGTTTAGCTGGAAGTTTTTTTTATTTCTGCAGAATTTCTCTCAACCATTGGTAGGTTTCTTTTGGGAGTCATGGAGTTTGAGTGTTGAAGAATGGTTTTATATTCTTTTCCCTGTAATTCTTGCTTCTTTCTATTTTTTGTTCAGACGCTTTAAAGTTAGTAAGAAATACATCTTTCTTTATTCAATATTTCTATTCTTAATTCTTTCTTTTCTTTTAAGGGCTTTTTATGCATCAAAATTTGAAGTTGATGATTTCTGGCTTGATGTTAGAGTATTTAAAGTTGTAATTTATCGTTTAGATGGTATAGCATTAGGACTTTTGGCAGCATTTATTAAACATTGGTATCCTTCATTTTGGTATAAGAGTAGAAATATTAGTTTTATTTTAGGAATAATTATTTGTTATGTTGTTTTATACACAGTTTGGGCTCCAAACGAATTTATAACAAAAGTATTTAAAATATCATTCCAAAGCATTGGATGCTTTTTACTTTTGCCTAAGTTTGACAGTATTAAAAAAGCGCCACCATTAGTTACAAAAGTAGTTACTCACATAAGCTTGATTTCATATTCAATGTATCTATTGAATTTAGCTCTTGTTTCAGAAGTAATACAAGCTAATTTTCCTCCAAAAGATGAATGTTGGGCTTGGATTTTATATTTTGTTTATTGGATTATTGTAATAGTCTTTTCAACTTTACTGTACAAATACTACGAAAGACCAATTATGAATTTAAGGGATAAACTTAAACGATAAGGTTTCTAAATATTAATATTGAAAAGGATATTTGCGAAAACATCGTTTAGTTGAGTTACATATCCAATACGAACTCCAAATTGAAGCTCTTGTTCAATTCTAAATATATGGAAATTCATTTTTAAATCTACTCCAACACTGCTTAGGTATTCTTTGTCAAAATATCCAAAATCGAAGAAACCACGAGAGAATATTCTTTTAATATAAAGAAGTTTCCAAATTGCATAATCAGGATAAGCCAAAGGAAGATTATAGCTTATCTTTCCTCCATAGTAAATGGATGGATATTTACCATAAACTCCTGAAGTGAATGCAACTTCATTTGGAAAATAATATATTGTTGGAGTATTTTTTTGGAAGCCTAAGTCTAAGCCAATGCTGTGATTTAAAAACAATCCAGGAAGATAGGTTGAAGTGTTTATAGCTAATATATTTGCGTTGTCTGTTGTTATTGACTTTTGAAATCTTAGAGAAAATGTATGTCCTAATTGAGGAGTTATATCATTATTTGCCATTGCTCTAATTCCACTCCATTCTAAGCCAAAACCAATTGTGTGAAATAGGGTTAATGATTCATTAAAATTATATCTTGGAGTAATGCTTCTATAAGAATAAAGGAAAGAATATTTTGCTTCTTTAAACCAGTTCCTGTCAGACCAGCTATAAGGAAAATCAACGCTAAAGGAAGTGTTATATTCATCCCAGGTGGAATAGAAGTCTGAATTGCGAAGAGAATCAAAAATAATATTTCTTTGACCGTACTTAAAGCTTGCCTTAATTAATGGGTATAAACCAGAGTATGTATAGTTGATAAAATACTCATCTCTTTTATCTGCAAAAACGTATTTAAATCCTCCTTCAAAGATAGAAGTACCAAGAAGGTTTTGAGAAAAAGCTGAGACACCCCAATTTATATCTTGACTTTGTGCATTAATATATAATGGAGCCCAACTATGAAAATGAAAAAGATGAGAAATTGGTCTATACTTTTTGCTTTCCCAAAGAGTATCTTTAATATGTGCTTGAGAGAAAATAAAATTTTCTTGTTTTGTAATTATGTCAGCTTGTGGGAATGTGTTTGAAGGTGCGTTTGGAGAGATTGTTCTAATATCAATAAGTCTTTGATAAGTTATATCTTTCCCATCTGCACTATAATCACTAAGCACTAAACTGTCATTAAAGATAATAAAATCCATAACTCCAAAACTTGATTGCGTATGTTGAGTGAGAGAAGAAGAAGTATCTTTTAAATTTATTGAATAGACTTGATATGTGTTATCATAGTCACCAATAAAGAATAACCTGTCCTTATATTGAAAAGGTTTTGATATGTTATTAAATGAAAAAGGAAGGATTGTTGTTTGTTTATCATTATAAACATTATATTTAATTAATGATTTACCGAACTGATTTGCCTTAATTAAATATATTTCTGAATTATCCTTGTTCCAGGAAGGATAGGAGAACTTAGAGTAAGATTCTTCATTAGTGAATCTTTTAATTATTTCTCCATTTGTTTTATCAATAATAACCAAATGTTGATTATTTATTGAGTCATCTTCAATGGCTGCAATAATATTTAAGCTATTGGGATTATAGGAAGGAGTATAGAATCTTTTCTTAAAGGTTATTTGATTGTAGGTTTCTGTTTCAATATCATATTCAAAAATATCTGAATAGTTTTCATGCTCCCAACGATAATGAGATTTAAGTTCTGACCATAGTAAATGATTATCTTTTGCATCTATGTAGGAATGAAGAATCATTCCTGGAGAAAGAATATCTTCTTCATTGTTAAGAGTAATTGAAACAAGTTGTGAAGGTTTGAAATTAGATGTTTTTATTGCAACTATGGTTGAATCGTTGATTTGTTTGGGAGAGGAGTAATTGGTGTAGTATTTATTAGTTTTGCCAAGTTTCTTTATTGAGGTTAGTGGACGAGTTTCGATGTCCTTTATTTCTTCTTCTTTCCATCTTTTAGAAAGAGTGTCCATCATTTGGTTGTAAAGTCTTTGGTTTTTAATGTGTATTCCTCTTTTTTGAGAATGACCGAATGTTTCTATCTTCCAAAAATTCCTTCCAACATTCTCTATCATATCCGCCCAAATATCTTTCCCGTATATTTCTCTTCCAAATGAAGTAAGATGATAACCAAAAATATAACTGTCGGGTACATAATCTTTCATTGAACCTAAAAGAGCTTTGTCGTAGGAGTATTTTCCTTTCTTCAAAACTTGAGCCTTAAAGTACATATTAAAGTCTGGAGTTTTTCCTCTTCCTGTTGGTGTTAGGGCTGTTTCTGCAACTACTGCATCTCCTTCCAAAAACCATGTTGGGATATAGGCTGCAAGTAAAGCTCCATATATATGCTCTCCAAAGATATTTATTAAAGTTTTTGATGCTCCTTTTTTAAGAGCATAAACCTGAACTGCATGACGCCATTCGTGAATTGCCAGTTGCCATGACCAAGGATAGGGATAATTGGTTGGAGAAGAAGTTGTCCAAAGTTCAATTCTTTTAGGAGCCCAAACTGACAAACCATTATAGTAAGCTGTGTTGGTGTGAAGTAAAAAAGGAACTTTTGGAGGTGTTGTTTTAAGGCTTGTACCTATAACTCCATAAATAGTATCAAGAACAGAGGCAAATTCTTGTGCATTTGCTTCGTAGAAGTCAGGATAAACAATTTGAAACTTAGGAGTGTTGATTTGACGCCATTTAATGGAAATGTTTTCAACTCCAGTATTGTAATACTGTGCTTGAATATTTGAGTGGCTTAGAAAAAGAAAGCCAAAAACCAAAAGCCAAAAACCTTTCAGTCTTTGGCTTTGTGGTAAATTTATTTTTCTTTTTCTGTTTGAAATCATTATACAGAAACTACTTCTTTGGTATGTTCTTTAATGTTTCAAGTAAGTAGTCCCAGAATTTCTTTACAGAGTCAATATTTACTCTTTCATCTGGTGAGTGTGGGTTCATTATTGTTGGTCCAAATGAAATCATATCCCAATTAGGATAAACTCCTCCCAAAAGACCACATTCCAATCCAGCATGAATTGCCATTATTTTTGGAGTTGTGCCATATAGTTTATTATATGTTTCTTGCATACTCTTTAGTATTGGAGATTCCATATTTGGTTTCCATCCTGGGTATCCTCCTTCAAAATTTGATTTAGCTCCAGCAAGTGTGAAAACAGAAAGCATCATTTGTGCCAAATCCATCTTTGCACTGTCAACACTGCTTCTTAGTAGACAGCTAATGCTAATTGTTTTATCATCGCTCTTAACAATTGCCAAGTTGGTTGAGGTTTCAGTCAGGTTTTCCATAGAATCACTCATTCTCATAACTCCATTTGGACAAGCATAAACAGCATTGATTAATCTTGATTGTGTGTCTAAATCTATTACATTTGGATGAAGAGCTGTTGCATTGAAAGAAATTTCAAATGAAGGTTCAACTAATGAATATTCATTCTTTACTTCTTTTGCCAATTCTTCAACAATTGCTTTTGCTTCTGTAACCTTGTCAGTTGGGATTGCAACTGTTGAGAATGCTTCACGAGGGATTGCATTGCGAAGACTTCCTCCATTAATTTCAGAAATTCTGATATTTACTTTTTCTAAAGCCTTAAACAGTCTGAAAAGAACTTTGTTTGCATTTGCTCTTCCCAAAATAATATCCATTCCACTATGTCCGCCCTTTAGTCCAGTTACGTTAAGAGCAAAACCAGATAAGCCAACAGGTGTGTTTTCTTTCTTATATTCAAAAACAAATGTTCCGTCAATTCCTCCTGCACATCCAACATAAAGTTCGCCTTCAGTTTCTGAGTCAAGGTTTAAAAGTATATCTCCTTTCAACACTCCTGCTTCCAATCCAAAGGCTCCAGTCATCCCTGTTTCCTCATCAATTGTTAGAAGTGCTTCAATTGGTCCGTGGATTGCGTCCTTGTCTTCCAAAACAGCCAATATTGCAGCTACTCCAATTCCATTGTCAGCTCCAAGTGTTGTGCCCTTTGCTCTTACCCATCCATTGTCTATCCAAGGAAGTATTGGGTCTGTTTCAAAGTCGTGCTTGGTGTCTGCATTCTTTTGTGGAACCATGTCAATATGGGCTTGTAGAACAACTCCCTTAAGGTTTTCCATCCCTTTGCTGGCTGGTTTGCGGATAATTACATTGCCTATTTTGTCAATAGTATGTTCTAAATTATGTCTTGTGGCAAATTCAACCAAAGCCTCAACAAGCTTACTTTCTTTCTTTGAAGGATGGGCTATGGAGCATATCATATCAAAATTATTCCATAGACTCTTTGGTTCTAAACTCTTAATCTCACTCATGTTTTGTGTTAATTTATTGTGTTAATATTTATTTTATTATGGCTATTTTAAAGTCTTATGACAAACAAACGGATATTTGAAAAGGTTTATTTCATCCTCCGATAAATCCTTGTCGAATATTCCATAAATGCAGGAGCCGGAGCCACTCATTTGAGAATATAATGCCCCAATCTCATAAAGTTTATCCTTAATTTCCTTTAGCTCAGGGTGGTTTTTGAAGATATTCTCCTCAAAATCATTCTTTATTAAATGCCTCCATTGAACAATTGGACGTGATTCCACAATGTTCAAAAGGTCATATTCGCTCTCTTTTGGAACAACCCCTTGGTAGGCTTGGGCAGTGCTAATTGAAATATCGGGCTTAATCAATAGAATACTTTTCCCCCTTAGGGACAGGGTGGTAGGGGCTAATCTATTTCCTTTTTCATAAGCATAGGCAGGGATATTGTAGATGAAAAACGCACAATCGGAACCAAGTTTTTGAGCATATTTATCCAATTGAACAAGGGAAAGATTGAGCTCAAAAACAAAATTAAGGAGCTGCAAAGTAAAGGCTGCATCACTGCTACCTCCTCCCAAACCAGCCTCCATTGGGATGATTTTATGAAGATGAATATCCACATTTGGAAGCTCTGGAAAGTCTTTTTTCAATATATTATATGCCTTAATGCAAAGATTATCAGAGCTTGAGTGCGATTTGATTGGAAGACCTGTAAGGGTGAGAGTGGTCTCTTCTTTGCCATTAGGTCTTATTTCCAAAATGTCCTCCACGTCAATAGGGTAGAGCAAAGTCTCAATATTATGAAACCCATCATCACGCTTTTCAACAACATTAAGTCCAATATTTATTTTACAGTTAGGAAAGTAAATCATAGGGCAAAAATAATAAATAATTGCCACTTTCTTGCAGAATTTATGGTTTTATTATTCTTAGCTAAATAATAATTTGTTTTCTTTGGTTGTGTGGGATTTGAAATACCACACATCAATATTACTTACTGGAATGATTATAAACAGTATCAAAATTAATAATAATCACTCTAATTACATTAGTGTCAACATTGAAAACAGTATACTCTAAATCAATAGGGCATAAGCAATTCACAAAACCATTATTTCCATGAACGTCAATATTAAGTGTACTATTATTAAATGTATGGCTAGTCAAAATTGAATCAAAATCACAAGGTACACGCAAGTTTGTGTGAGAAACGTATAAAATATCCCCTATAAAATTTAAGTTAACACTTTCTTCTGTTGGATCATCTTTCACTAAGTTTTCTGAATTTTTACAGGCAGTAAAACTATTAACGCTTATTTCCTCTTCGGTGATAATAACATTGTTTACATCTTTACCACCTTCCTCTTTCTCTTCACAGGAAGAAAAGAAACCGATGCTTAATCCTGCAACTAATATAATTGCAAATACTGAAAACTTTGAAATAAGGCTTTTCATAAGGCTATATTATTTAAGGTGAAACTCATAATCAGTTATCAAATTAGCATACATAACGTGAACACCATAATATGACATTTGCATAATGTCATCAGAAGGTTTGTTTATTATCCATCTTGGAGAAGAAGAGTTAGGTGTTATAACCATATCTCCTGATTTAACAATTACCATTGTATCACCAATCATTTCATACACTACCAATATATTATTACCAAACATTAAATCCAATGAAGAAGTGGTATCACTTACTTTTGAATAGAATTTGTTTTCTGAGT
Organism: Bacteroidales bacterium UBA5515; assembly: GCA_002423895.1. Lineage (GTDB taxonomy): Bacteria > Bacteroidota > Bacteroidia > Bacteroidales > P3 > UBA10566. Next base: position 27,594 of record DIOL01000013.1, read on the forward strand.
CATACATATCCAATGTAATTGTAACTCCATTAGATAATTTGCATTCCCATTGTTGAGGTTCCTCTTTCTCCTCACAAGAATAAAAGGAACCAATACTTAATCCTGCAACTAATAGAATTGCAAATACTGAAAATTTTGAAATAGAGCTTTTCATAAGGCTAATTATTCTATTGATAATAAATTTAAAACTATAAAATAATTATTTTATTGCTGATATTCTGAGATTATTAATTTTTTATAAGAAATTAGTTTCTTGAGATTTTAATCATACAAAACAAAAGTACTAAATAAGATTGACAAAAAACAAGTTTAGACCTTATTAAATAAGGTGTAGAAGTAAAATTATAAGCTTTCAATCTTACTAAACTTCTTTTAGAACTCAAAACAATGCCATTGTTTTGAGATTAAAACTTCTTTAAAATTTTTCTGTCTCTTATTTAATGTGTAAAACTCTTTGTTTGAGTAGATTTAATGCTTTTGTTTTTTGTGCTTTCTCATAATCAAAAACAACTTTGTGAGGATAAATTTGAAAGAATTGATAGAATAAAAGAAAGATAATTTGAAAAAACTTTATTGAACCTTGTGAGGAGGACAAAAAAAAGTTTTGCAGTCAGTCTCTTATATAAAGAACCGATAAATATGTTTTAATTTATAATTATAACATATCTTAAATTTAAAATTGTACTTTTGTTGCGATTATTTCCTGAATAATTAATTAATAATATAAACAAAATGCAACAGAAATTAAATGACGAATTGAGTCAGGTCTTTGAAAACGCTGCAGTGGCATTAATACTGGTGAATAAGGAAGGAAGAATAAAACTTATCAATAAAGCTGGAGAAGATTTGTTAGGGCAGGGTTTGGTTGATGTTTATGGTAAATTGGCAGGAGAGGCTTTTAGATGTGTTAATACATTTATAAATAAATATACAGTATGTGGCGAAGCAGAAGACTGTACTCACTGCCCTTTAAGAAATAGTTTTGAAGCAACATATAATTCAGGATTCAATCAATATAAGGTTCAAAGCGATTTAGAAATAAAAGATAAAGATAAAACATATACATTACACTTATTAATTTCAACTGCAATTTTAAACATAGCTTCATCTAAATATGTATTAGTTACAATTGAAGATATTACTAAAGAAAGAGAATTGCATAATGAACTTAAAGAAAGGGAAAAACAATTAGAAGAGCTTTTAGCTACAAAGAACAAATTCTTCTCAATTATTTCTCATGATTTGAAAAATCCTTTTGCAACAATTGCTGGATTTGCAAAATTATTGTTAGAAGATTATTCAAGCTTTACAGATGAGGAAAGAGAAAGTTTTTTGCAAATGATAATAAACAGTTCAGAGAATACATATAAATTACTTGAGAACCTACTTTTGTGGTCTAAGGTTCAAGTGGGGAAAATGAATTCTAATTTAGAAAATGTTTATATTTCAGATATAATATACGAAGCAATATCTCAATTGAGAGCAATGGCAGATAAAAAGAATATTCAGATAGAAGTATCCGTTCCTAATAATTTATCCATTTCTATAGACAAATTTATGATAAGCACTGTATTGCGTAACTTAATAACAAATGCTATTAAATTTACTCCTAAATTTGGATTAATAAACATTAATGTCGAAGAAGAAGTAAGCAATATTAAAGTATCAGTTAAGGATAATGGAGTAGGTATTGATGATGAAAATATATCAAGGTTATTTAAAACAACCGAAAAGTTTTCAATGCAAGGCACTGACCAAGAAGAAGGAACTGGATTAGGCCTTATTCTTTGTAAAGAATTTATTGATTTACATAAAGGCGAATTATGGGTAGAGAGCAAAAAGGGGCAAGGCACAACATTCTCATTTACATTACTAATGTAAAATGAATTTATAAAGGAAAAGAGGCTATTTGCATAAAAGTAAAATAACCTCTTTTCCTTAAAAAAACTTTTGATAATATAAGATTAGATTCTAAATTCTACACCTACCCAAAGGCTATTACTTGCAAATTTACCTACATCAGCCTTAATATCTAATCCTGTAAAATTAACATCACTTTTGTAAATAGGAATATTATAACCTATATATGCACCAATTTTTTCTTTCTTGTTTTTTTGTTGGTAGTAAGTCCAAAGATATACTTTAACAGGAATAAATACATTTATTGAAGAATAAGATAAGGCATGAACTCCCAATAAATACTCTCTGTTATAAACTAAATTATCAAAACTAAGTATGCCTCCTACATTAGCTTCCAATTCATATTCTTCTCTTTTAAGAAAAGAGTATCCTGCATTAAGCTCAAAATTTCCTCCATAAAGGCTTAGGGCTTGTTCATCTTTTAAATTGTTCCCCAAAGCATAATTTATTTTAAAAGCAGCAGTAAATCTCTCTCCAAAATACCTTCCAACTCCAAATCCAATGCTTGCCTGCATTAAATGTTCTTTGTCGTAGTCTGAGAAAGTTGTTTTCATAGAGTTGTTGAAATCGTTAAGATTACTAATAAATCCAGCATTTATTCCTCCAGAGAAAAAGCTTTTCATTTTACTTTGGGCTTGAATGCCACTTACTGAAATTAGTACAATGACTAATGCTAAACAAATTCTTTTCATAAGTAAATTTTTTAAATGGTAAATATAATTGATTTTACTAATTACCGCTGAAATAAACTTAAAATACAATAATTAAACTTTCAATATTTTATTTTTATTGTATTTGCTAATAAGGATTAATTATTAATTTTCATCTTGTTTCTTTCTTCCCCTGAATTGGATAATAAAAAACTGTTTTATTCAACCAAAAAAATAAATAGAGAATATCTTTAAAAGAGATTCCTGTTTTGAAATTATCTATTTAATTGCTTTAAAATCTCTTAGTCCTATAAAATATATCATATAAGGCCACATTTCATTACCTACAGCTTTTGGAAATGTACCTATGTTTGATGTAGGTTCATATTCACCATCTTCTTTAGTTTGAATTTCGGATATATAACTAAATGCTTTATCTGTATAGTTCTTCATTAGTAGATGTACTTTCATATTCTTTTCTTTTTCTTCAGGTGTATCTCCATGTGTACCTAAACAAAAATAGAAACTAATAGTATTTTCATCTCCATTCTTTGCAAACAAAGAATCTGTTTCCCAGGAATTAACTATTTCTTGGAAATTCTCAAATTCAATAATTGAATAGTCATAATTATTTGAATCAACATTAATAAGTTTGATTGTAAACTTACTTCCAATTGGGAAAGAAAATCCATTAGATGCTTCTGTTGGTAAATCTTGTGAATAAACTAAGCTGCTAATAAGGCAAAAAAAGATAAAAACAAGCTTTTTCATGTTGGTGATGTAATAAGGTTTAATTATAATGTTTATCTCAATCAATAAATTAATTGCATGCAAATATAATTATAATAATTATTAATTAGCTTTTTGTAGAATATATTTTTTTTATTTGATACTCTTTATTTGAGTCGTATGTAAATTAAAAAGAGGCTATATTGCATTAAAGCAAATAGCCTCTTTTAGTTTAAAAAATAGAAGAAATATGTTATTTTATTATTCCAATTGAACGTTGTATAAAGTTATTAAGGGCTTCACCTTTCAATAGTCCTTGGCTTAAAAGAGCAAGGTCTTTTAATTGAGAAAGGATTTGAGTTTGTTTGTCTGTGTCTTCTTCTTTCAAAACTTCGCTCATTAGAGGATGATTGGTGTTTACAACCAAATTGTAGTTTTCTGGCATTTCTCCATAAAGTGAAGCCATTCCACCTCCACCCATTTCACTCATTTCCTTCATTCTTCTCATAAACTCATTTTGAGTTATTGTTAATGGACTGTCAGTTTCGTTAAGGCTTTCCATAACAACATTGAACTTTTGTTTGTCAACTTGTCCTTCCACCATTTCTTTAAGAGTTTTGGTTTCTTCTTCGTTTAGTTTAGAAGGAATAACTTCGTCTTTAGGAATTAGCTTGTCTATAACATCACTGTCAATTCTAACAAATCGGCTGTCACTTAGCTTTTGTTCCATAAGGTTAACAAAGTGATTGTCTAAAATACCATCCATTAACAGTACATCATAGCCTTTGTCTTTTGCAGCTTGAATGTATGCATATTGAGAATCCGTATTGTTTGCATACAGATAAACCAGTTTATTATCCTTGTCAGTTTGGATTGGTTTTATCTTGTTTTTATAATCTTCAATTGAATAGTATTCAGAAGCTATATTCTTAAACATGTAAATCTTTTCTGCTCTTTGATAGAATTTTTCATCAGAAAGCATACCATATTCAATAAATACTTTCAAGTCATCCCATTTCTTGTTGTATTCTTCTCTGTTATTCTTGTAAATTTCATCCAGCTTGTCAGCAACCTTCTTGGTTATGTGAGAAGAAATCTTTTTAACATTAGAGTCAGATTGAAGGTAGGAACGGGAAACATTAAGTGGAATATCTGGAGAATCCAAAACACCACGAAGCAGCATCATATAGTCAGGAACAACTCCTTCAACGCTGTCAGTAACGAAAACCTGATTGCAGTACAATTGAATCTTGTCTTTTGCTGGGTCTATGTTTCTCTTGATTTTTGGGAAATACAGAATACCTGTCAGGTTGAATGGATAGTCAACATTTAAATGAATGTGAAAAAGAGGTTCATCAAAGTTCATTGGATAAAGCTCTCTGTAAAATTCATTATAGTCTTCTTCTTTAAGGTCTGCAGGTTTTTTCTTCCAAAGAGGTTGAGTGTTGTTAATTATTCTTGGTTTGGTTTTTTGAACTCTTTTTGGTTCGCCTTTGTCATCCTTTTCTTCTTCAGAATCTTCCCAGTAGGTTTCATCTCCAAAGCGGATTTCAATTGGCATAAACTTACAGTACTTCTTCAATAATTCAAGAATTCTGCTTTCTTCCAGAAACTCTTTGTTTTCAGAGTCTATGTGCATCACAATTTCAGTTCCGCGATCTTCTTTTTCTATCTCGTCAATTGTATATTCAGTATCTCCATCGCACCACCAGCGAACTGCCTTGCTGTCTTCCTGATATGATTTTGTTTTAAACTCAACTTCCTTACTTACCATAAATGAAGAATAGAAACCAAGACCAAAATGGCCTATCAGCTGGTTCTGTTCCAGTTCACTCTTCCCCTTGAATTTTTCAACAAACTCTTCAGCACCTGAAAATGCAATCTGATTAATGTATTTATCAACTTCATCTTGAGTCATTCCAATACCTCTGTCAATTACTGATAAAGTATTCTTTTTCTTGTCAACTTTAACTTCAATTGTCAAATCTCCAAGTTCTCCCTTAAACTGTCCCAAAGATGCAAGAGTTTTTAGTTTTTGAGTTGCATCAACAGCATTTGCCACAATTTCTCTTAAGAATATTTCGTGGTCAGAGTAAAGAAATTTCTTGATAATTGGAAAGATGTTCTCAGTCTTTACGTTAATATTTCCTTTCATACTATTATTATTTTTTATTTGATTATAAATTATTCTCTTTTCTCATGAGTCAATCAATCATTATACCAATTCTTTTATGGATGTCAATTTGTCAGAAATGAGAATTTGATTTTAAACAGAGTTAGCCTTAATAAGAAAAATTGTATCTTTGAATTCTAAATATTAATAAAGAAGAATATGGAAATTGTATTGATTATATCTACGCTTGTTGCTGTTATTGCTATTGTTATTCTGGTTCTCATGCTGGTTAGAAAAAATCCAAATCAGGAAAGACTGACTGAATTAGAAACAAATAATAAGATAATGGAATCAAACTTCAAGAATTTAGAATCAAGTTATAACAGTTTGGAATCAAAATATAAAGAACTGGAGTCAAACTATAATCTTTCCCAAAATGAAAATTCTTCCTTGAAAACAGATTTAAGGAATAAGACAGAAAATTTGAACAGAGAAATAGAAAAAAATAATTCAATATCTAAGCAATTTGAAGATCAAAGAAAACAATTTACAGAATTATCAAATTCTAATAGTGCATTGCTGTCTGATTTTAAAAATAAAGAAGAATTATTAATTAAAGAAAGAGAAAAGAATTATAAACTTGCTATTCAAATTGAAGAGGAAATTAAAAAATCTACTGAGCTTTCAAATTCAAACAGTGCTTTAAGTTCAGAAAATAATAATATTAAAGAAAAACAACAGGAACTTAAACGAGAATTTGAAGAGATGCAAAAGTCAGCTAAACTTGAATTTGAGAAAGCTGCTAATTTAATTTTGGAAGAAAAAACAAGTAAGTTTACTGAAACTAACAAAGTTAGTATTGAAACTCTTTTAAAGCCTTTGGATAACAGTATTAAGGAATTTAGAGAAAACGTAAACAAGAATTTAACAGAGGAAACAAAACAACGTTCTTCGCTTGAAGCAGAAATTAAAAAAGTATTGGAGCAAACAAATTTGGTTTCAGAACAAGCAAATAATTTGGCTTCAGCCCTAAAAGGAGAAAACAAGAAAGCAGGTAATTGGGGAGAAAATGTTTTGGAAACCATTCTTCAAAATACTGGCTTGATTAAAGGTGAGCATTATATAACTCAAGATGTCCACTATAATGAAGAAGATAAAAAGATAATTCCTGATGTTATTGTTAATTTGCCTGATGATAGAAAAGTTATTATTGACTCAAAGGTTTCATTGGTAAATTATGATAATTATTTCAGTGCTGAAATAGAAGAAGTACAAAATCAAGAATTGACTAAACATATTGCATCAGTTCGTCAACATGTTATTGAACTGAGTCAAAAGAAATATGATGATATTAAAGGAAGTCTTGGTTTTGTGATGATGTTTGTTCCAATTGAATCTGCTTATTTGCTGGCAATGCAAAACGATAGAGAATTATGGAACTTCGCATATAATAAGAAAGTTGTTTTGGTGTCTTCCACAACTCTAATCTCAAGTCTTAGAATATTTGCTGACCTTTGGAGAACAGATAAATTGAATAAGAATGCTGAGAAGATTATTGAAAATAGTGGAAAGATGTATGAAAAATTTGTTGGTTTCTTGGAGACATTTGAAGAAATAGGAGACAAGTTAGATAAAACAAAAGATACATATAAAAAAGCATTCAACCAGTTAAAAGACGGTAAAGGTAATTTAATTAAACAAGCAAAAGATATTCAAGACTTAGGAGTAAAGACTTTAAAATCTATTCCTGAGAAATTTGAAGGTTATGATGAATAATGAAAATAGATTATAGTTTTACTAAAAATTGAGCTGTTAATCTTGAACGTTGTTCAATAATTATTTTATCTCCTATAAATAAATTATTTATGGCTTCCTCTGTGTAGCGACGAATTGTAATTAGTCTTAGAGAATTATTATACTTAACTGAGTAAGCTGATGAAAGTTCATCAATTAGTTTTTTTAGTAGTTCTTCTTTAATTTGATCAAAACATACAGAATAACTTAAAGCAGAGTTTTGCATTAAGTTAATCTTAATTCCATATTTTGCAAATAGAGCAAATATATTTGAAAGGTTTTCCTCAACTACAAAAGAAAAGTCTTTAGGGAAGATTGATAAAAGAGTTTGATTATCCTTAAAAATATAACTTGGCATTAAGGGTTTAGTATTGGAGCAACAATCAATTTTTGTGCCTTCTTCTTTTGGAGAAATAAAACTTTTTACATACAAAGGAATTGATTTGTTTTCTAAAGGCTTAATGGTTTTTGGGTGAATTATTGAAGCTCCATAATATGAAAGTTCTATTGCTTCACTGTAAGGAACTTGTTCAAACTTCATTGTGTCTTGAAAATACTTTGGGTCTGCATTTAAAAGTCCAGGTACATCTTTCCAGATGGTTACACTATTGGCATTAAGACAATATGCAAAAACAGCTGCACTAAAATCAGAACCTTCTCTTCCAAGAGTAGTTGTTTCATTACTCAGGCTTGATCCAATAAAACCTTGAGTGATTATTGTGTCTGTACTTTTTAGTATAGGTTCAATTGTTTTATGAATAACTTCTTCAGTTTCCTTCCATAAAACTTTTGCCCTTCTGAATGAACTGTTTGTTTTGATGAAATCTGAGGCTAAAACAAATTTATGTGATAATCCAATTGAATCAAAGTATTTTGAAATTATAGTAGTTCCAATTATTTCACCATAAGAGACAATTGAATCATAGAGTTTGTCATAGTCTTTGTCTATGTTGTAATTTAAAAGCTTATTTTCAATTTCCTTGTATGTATTGTCTAAAAAAGAATCCAAACAATTTTCGTTATTTGGGAAGAGATTATTTATAATAGTCTTGTGATAGTTTTTTGATTCCTCAATTGAAGATTTGTCAATTATTTTATTCTCCACAAAACTATTCAAAACCTTTTCTAATTGATTAGTTGTCTTGCCCATTGCCGAAACAACAATAAGCCTTTTTTTGTTTTGAGAAAGAATTATTGAAGCTACGTTTTTAATAGCTTCAGAACTATTTACAGATGCCCCACCAAATTTTTCAACAAATACTTCGTTCATACATTTTATAATTTAACGGCAAAAATAATAAAAACTTTGTATATTTGCAGCTAAATTATGTTTTCTGTAAAATGACTAAAAGACAATTAAGCTTTAACCCAGTAGCACTTTGGAGCGCTAATTTTTCAACAGTTTTAAGTATTGCGCTTGTTCTTTTTATGTTAGGCTTTATGCTTATCTTCATTTTCCATGCCTTTTCGGCATCAAATAATCTTAAAGAAAACGTTTCTTTTACTGTTTATCTTATGGAAGGAACAAATGAAGAAGATGCTATTAACTTAGAAAAAGAAATCAAAAAGAATACTAATGTTAAATCCACTCAATATATTTCTTCTGAGCAGGCAGCTCAAATAATGGATGAAGTTATGGGTGAAAATCATCTTGAAGTTTTGGGTTCAGTAAATCCTTATTCAGCATCAATAGTTGTTAATCTTAAAGCAGAATCACTTAATTATTCAACAATAAAACGTTTTATAACAAGTCTTGAAGCTAAAGATATTGTTGATAATGTTGACTATCGCCAAGATTTGGTTAAAGATATTAATAATGCAGTATATAATGTCTCAGCATTTTTGCTTGCCTTTATTATTTGCCTTTTAATAATAGCAATTACTTTAATTAATCAGACAATTCGTTTAACAATATACTCTAAAAGATTTCTTATCCGTTCAATGGAACTTGTTGGTGCTAAACCTTCATTTATTCGTAGACCATTTCTTCATAAAGGATTGTTCTTTGGATTAATTGGAGGTTTGATTGCAAATGTTCTATTGTTTGGAATAATTTTATGGGTTAGTAAAACATTTTCTCAAATCATAATACCAGAATATTATCCAATTTACGGAATGATAGGGCTTTCAGTTCTAATATTTGGAATTTTGCTTGCTTTCATTTCAACTTTCATTTCTGTATTTAGATTTATGCACTTAAGAAACGAAAAATTATATAGATAAAAAAGATATAAAACATAATTAATATGGCAGCAATACAAAAAAAATCATCATCAAAAATCAGCAATAGTCCAAAATCATATCAAACTAACGCTCCTAAAGCTCAGCCAAAATTTGACTTTGCTTTTGAAAGAATAAATTATATATGGATGTTAGTTGGACTTGCTTTATTAGCACTTGGCTACATTCTTCTTATTGGAGGAGGTTCTGATGATCCAAATGTATTTAATTATTCATTATTTAACGCACAAAGATTAGTTATTGCACCAATTCTTATGGTTGCAGGAATTGTTGTTGAGGTGTATGCAATTTTACTTAAGCCAAAGCACAAAAATCAAGATCAAACTCAAAACGAACAATAATCTTTAAATTACTTCGATGAATTTATTTGAAACCATCATCATAGCTATTGTTGAGGGCTTAACAGAGTTTTTGCCCGTTAGTTCAACAGGACATATGATAATTACTCAAGGTATTCTTGGTGTTAAAAGTACAGAATTTGTAAAACTCTTCACTATTTGTATTCAATTTGGGGCTATCCTTTCTGTACTTGTGCTTTATTGGAAAAGGTTTTTCCAAACTATGAACTTCTACTATAAACTCTTTGTTGCTTTTATCCCTGCTGCGATTATTGGTTTCTTGGCTGGAGATTTTATTGATTCAATGTTGGAAAGTGTTTTAGTTGTTGCAATAATGCTTATCATTGGAGGTGTGTTTATGCTCTTTTGTGATAAGTGGTTTAACAAACCTCAAGAAGACCAAACAATAACTTATAAAAAAGGATTTATCATTGGCTTGTTCCAATGTATTGCTATGATCCCTGGAGTTTCTCGTTCTATGGCAACTATAGTAGGGGGTATGACTCAAAAACTAACAAGAAAAACTGCTGCTGAGTTTTCTTTCTTTTTGGCAGTTCCAACCATGCTTGCAGCTTCTGGATACAAACTTCTCAAAGCCATCATAACTCCAGAAGGTCAACAACTACTTGTGGACAATATGTCAACTCTAATTATAGGAAATATTGTAGCTTTTATTGTTGCAATGCTGGCAATAAAATTCTTTATTAATTTTCTTACCAAATATGGTTTTAAGGCTTTTGGTTACTATAGAATAGTTGTTGGAGTTATTATTATTTCTCTAATGATTTTCGGGTTTGATTTAAGTGTTGCGTAAACAAAATTTTAAGAAGGAATAATATGATTGACATAGAAAATGGCCATGCCATATTAATTGACAAGCCATATACATGGACATCATTTCAAGTGGTAAAGAAAATAAAGTATAAGATAAATCATCTTTATGGTAAGAAAATAAAGATTGGACATGCTGGAACTCTTGACCCATTAGCTACAGGTTTATTAATTATATGTATAGGTAAGTTCACTAAAAGGATTGAAGAGTTTCAAGCTCAAGAAAAGGAATATACTGGTTCTTTCACTCTTGGAGCAACAACTCCAAGCTTTGATCTTGAACATCCAGTTGACCAAACCTTCCCAATAGAACATATTACTGAAGGACAGATAATGTCAGTGGCAAAAGAGCTTACGGGCAAAATGGATCAGATTCCACCTATATTTTCTGCAAAATGGATTGATGGAAAAAGAGCCTACAAACTTGCAAGAGAGAATAACCAGGAGGTTGAATTGAAGGCAAAGGAAATTGAAATAAAGGAATTTGAAATTACTCAAATAGAAATGCCGAAGGTCTATTTCAGGATTGTTTGTTCCAAAGGTACCTATATCCGTTCCATTGCAAGAGATTTTGGTCTTATGCTTCAAAGTGGAGCTTATCTTTCTTCTCTTTGTCGCACCAGAATAGGGGATTACTCTCTAAAAGATGCCATTAAATTTGAGGATTTGGAAGAATATTTTCAATAACCTTTCCCTAAAAGTTTCCTAATCTATTTCCCTTAAATTTTCTTAGTGGTTAATTGTGCTAAGAATCACGCATTTATAAATCAGACTTAGTTTGGCTAAAAAAAGAGTAACTCTAAGCGAAATAAGAGTTACTTTAATTTTGCTTAGAGTTACTTTAAATTTAATAAGAGTAACTCTAATTTTACTCAGAGTTACTCTTATTTATTTCAACCTAACTTTCCTTAATTTACTATCTGAAGAAATCGTTGATTTTGCTCTTTATAATCTTTTTAAACTTTGCTGGATTTGCTTTAGCATAAGAAAAAGCATCATCAGTCAAATCGATGAATTCTTTTTTGTCCTTTTTATTATAAATAATCAAAAGGGTAGGATTTTCAATTTCATAGCTTTTAATAATATCACTATTTGTATCTTCTTCGTAGTTAATGCTGTTGAAAATAATATTTCCTTTTTGAAGGTCTTTCTTATATGTTGTATTCAAAACAGAGTTTAAACCATCTTCAATTGCGTTGCATGTTGCACAGCGTTCTGTTCTGTGGAAATAGTATACTTGAACAAAGTCTTTCTTTGCCTCTTGAGCGAAAAGGCTTAAACTGAAAAATATAGAAAGTACGATTAATGTTAGCTTTTTCATATAAATATTGTTTTATAATTAATTATTAATGTTTTTAGACTACAAATGTAGACCATTTTCTTTAAATCTTTATTCTTAAACCGAAATTAAATTGTCTTCCAAGAATTGGAGCATAAATTATTGAGGAGTCGAAGTATTGTCCAAATGGATTATCGGAACTGATAATTGGATTCTTTTGTTTGTAGTCAAGTATGTTTTCGCAACCAATATAGGCTTCAAATTTATTAAACTTACGAGTAATTTGAGCATGAAGGATAAAATACTCAGGACTTCTATCAGGAAGTTGGTAAATTGCTGGATTGTTAGAAGTATTTGGAAGAGAAGTTGAGCCATGATATTGGGTGGTGAAAGAGAACTTCCATCTGTCATATAAAGTAGTGTAGTGAAGGGCAATTAACCCTTTATGTTTTGCAGTAAGAGGCATTTCAATTAATTTATTATCAACAGTTATTTTAGAATCACTGAAAACATAAGCAATTGTAGTTTCAAAACCTTCAAAAGGAGTTATTGATACTTCTGCTTGGAAGCTATTGGCATAGGATTTACCAATTAAATTATAAATATGAGCTTCTTGAGCATTTCTTTCCAAGTCAATAACAACACGATTGGTAAAGTCAGTTCTGTGGAAGTCAACAGAAAATGATATATTCCTTTCATCTTCAAAAAAGAATTTATGAGTATAAGATATTCCGTAGTTCCAAGCATCTTCCAATTTAAGCTCTTCTTCAAAGTAAAGTTTCCTTGAAGATGTTAAAAGACTGATGTTTTCAGGTAAGATATTAGCACTATGCAATCCTCTTCCAGCAGAAAATCTGAAAGCAGAGTTTTTGAAAGGAGAGTATTTAGCATGAATTCGTGGAGTTATAATTGTTTGTTTGTAAAATGTATTATAATCACCTCTTAACCCAGTAATAAAAGTCCATTTATTCCTGTCACTGTAGGTATATTCAGCATAAGCACCCATAACAAGCTCTTCTTTATTTAAAGCTTGACCCACAATATAGTTTTTGTTAGAAAGGTTTTCTTTTAACTCATCATAACTTGAACTTAAACCAAGACTTATTTTGTTTTTTTCATTCCATAAATCAGAATTAAGTATTAGGGCAAGATTACCACTTAATTGAGTAGGATTATATTCTCTTAAACCAAACTGAGATTCCAATTGATGATACACTAAATTGCCATTTACAGCAAAGCTTCTGTTTTTATCAGAATTTAAAAGAAAACCAGTATTTTCAAATACTTGAATTCTTCTTGAATTCAAAACAGCACCATAATAATTTGTTGTGCTAAAATCTTTATCCTTATCAAAACGTTTATCACCTGCAATTCTATCTTCATACAATACATCTACACCAAAACGACTTTTGATTTTTTCTTTATAGTTGTAAAAATAACGATTAGAACCAATAAGTAAATTAGAAAGAGGCACATCAAGAAAGTTGTCATTATTCCTATCTGTCTCCATAAATATTTTTGCTCCATGAACTAAAACAATAGATTCTAAATATTTATTTATTCTAAAAGAAGAATTAACATTAACTTCCTGTTTAAGGAAATCATTTGTAAAGTATTCAAAATAGAACTTTTCTTTGTTTTCGGGTTTTTTGACATCAATATTAATCTGTCCTGTAATACTTTCATAGCCTTGAGTTACAGAAGCTGTACCTTTAGAAATACCTATTCCTTCTAACCAAGGGCCAGGAATATAATTAAGGCCATAGGTTGAAGAAAGCATTCTAATTGAAGGCTGGTTTTCAACAAGGATTTGACTGTAAATACCAGCTAAGCCCAACATTTGTATCTGTTTTGCTCCAGTAACAGCATCTGTAAATCCAACATCAACTGCTGCATTGTTTTCAAAACTTTCAGCCAATGAACAACAAGCTAAACGTTTTATCCCTTCAGAAGAAATATATTGATTAAATGATGCTTGATTTATATCAGAAATTGTTCCAGACATTTCTCCAACTACACTTACAGTTTTAAGTTCAGTTGATTCTTTAGTTAAGGCAATTTCAACATATTCTTTATCTACTGGAACAAACTTTGACTCTTTTTTATATCCAATAAAACTAACTTCAATAAATAAACTGTCTTTGGTATTTCTTTTTATTGAAAACATTCCTCTATCATCGGATGTTACTCCAATACTTGTTCCTTTAATTGCAACATTTGCAAAAGGAATTGCTTTATTAGTTTCCTTATCTACAACCTTTCCTCTTATTTCTTGTGAAAAAGAAAATAGAGGCATTAATATGACTATTATAATTAAGAATTTTCTCATCTATATTTATGTTTTATTTGCTACAGCATTCTGAAGAATCTTTAATTGAAGAAAAGAACTCTTCAAAATACTCCTTTGCCAATTGCCAGTTTTCTCTATTAATACAATATTTTACTTTAGGTGCTTCAATTTCTCCTTGAATTAGTCCTGCATTTTTTAATTCTTTTAAATGTTGAGAAACCGTTGCTTTTGCTATAGGTAATTCATCATGAATATTGCCAAAATAGCAGTTGTCTCTTTGTGATAAGAACTGCAAAATTGTCAATCTTGTAGGATGTCCCATTGCTTTTGCAAAAGCAGCTAATGTCTCTTGATTTTGATGAATTGATGTTTTCTTTTGCATGAATAAAATAATTTGTTGTTTGCAAAATAACGAACAATAATTTGGTTGACCAAATATTTTTGAAAAATAATAATTGAGATAATAATGTTTCTTATCTTTGCAACTTTAATTTTACAAAACAAAATTTAGATGTTAGACAGAAATACAATTATTGGATTAGTACTTATTTTTGGAGTATTTATAGGATATGGAATACTTTCAGCTCCTTCAGAAGAGGAAAAAGCTGCAATAAAAGCAAAACAGGATTCCATTATTAAAGTTGAAACACAAAAGAAAATAATTCAAGTAAAAGATTCTATAGCTCAAATTACAAATGATACTGTAGAAACATTAGATCAAGATTCAATAAATCTTTCAGCATTTGGAGCATTTGCATCTTGTTCACAAGGAACTAACAATACAGTTAAAGTTTCAAATGAATTATTTGAAGTTGATTTTTCAACATTAGGTGCGCTTGTAAAGCAGGTTACACTTAAAAATTATACCACCTACGGAAAGAAACCTGTAAAACTATTTGATAAGAATGCTTATGGCTTAAATCTTACAGTTGGTCAGAATATTGTTAGAACTGAAAATCTTTATTTTGAGCCAACAATAGATAATAAACCAATAACTAAACCTATTGAAGTTAAAGGAAATGATTCTGTTGTAATTGTTTTCAAAGCTAAAGTTCAGGCTGATAGTACAAGAAATTCTTCTTTAGATTTTCGTTACGTTGTTAGAGGTAATGATTATAGAATCGGATACGATATTGTTTTTAACAATTTGAAAGGAATTGTTACCGATCAAGGCTCTGTTGAAATGGGATGGAATTCTGATTTAAGAGTTCAAGAAAAAGATGGTAAAGTTGAGGTTAAGAATTCATCTATATATTATCATTTAAAAGATGAGGTTGATTATTTGAAAGAAAATGGAAGTGATGATAAAAAAGAAGAAAATGGAATACCAATTAATTGGGTTTCATACAAACAACAATTCTTCTCAACAGCTTTAATTGCTTCAAATAATCCTTTTACTTCAGCAACTATGCAAACAGTTACTGAAAAGCGTCCAGCAAAAGATTCTACTTATCTTCGCTCTATGCATTCTTTGTTTACATTACCTTATGAAGGTGATGCAGCAAAAAATGAAATTAAAATGGACTTCTATTTTGGTCCAAACAAATATGGAGTTATAAGTGATTACAATATTGATATGGAAGAAATTATTCCATTAGGATGGGGATTCTTCCTATTGCAATGGGTAAACCGTTTTGTTATCATCCCTATTTTTGATTTTCTTTCTGGATTTGGATGGAATATGGGTATTGTTATCCTTATTCTTACAATATTAGTTAAAATAGTACTTTTCCCTCTTGCTTATAAATCCTATTCATCTTCTGCAAAAATGAGAGTAATTCAACCTGAAATGCAGAAAATAAATGAAAAATATCCTAAGCAAGAACAAGCAATGGAAAAACAAAAGGCTGTTATGTCTTTATATAAGAAAGCAGGAATTAATCCAATGGCAGGTTGTTTTCCGATGCTTTTGCAATTCCCAATACTTGTTGCTATGTTCCGTTTCTTCCCAGCATCAATTGAGCTTCGTCAACAATCATTCCTTTGGGCAGATGACCTTTCAAGTTATGACTCAATAGTTACACTTCCATTTGACATCCCATTCTATGGTTCAAATGTTTCACTTTTCTGTTTGATGATGACAGTTGCTCAAATTTTCTACACAAGAATGACAATGAAACAACAACAAGGAACAAATCAAGTGCCAGGTATGAAAATAATGATGTACATGATGCCAGTTATGATGTTATTTATGCTTAATAAATACTCTGCTGCACTTAACTACTATTATTTCATTTCTCTATGCTTTACATTCCTACAAGTTTGGATAATTGGAAAAACAATTAATCCACAAAAGGTTCTTAATACTCTAAAAGCTAACCAAAACAAGCCAATGAAAAAATCAAAATGGCAAACAAAAATGGAAGAATTAGAAAAGAAGAATCGTTCATTAATTGATGAAAGACAAAAACAACAAAACAAAAGAAAACATTAATTAAATACATTTAAATTAACAAAAAAAAGAACAACAAATGAGTTTCTACTTTATTCTAATGATTGTTATTTTCATTATTGGATATTGCGCCATAGCATTAGAACATCCAATAAAGATTAACAAATCTGCAACTGCTCTTTTGCTTGCAGTTATACTCTGGTCAGTTTATGCTTTAATGGGACCAGCCTTTGAACATGAAACAATACTATTGCATTTGGGCGATACAGCCGAAATAGTATTTTTCCTTTTGGGAGCAATGACAATAGTTGAAATTGTTGACCGACACGAAGGATTTAGAATTATTACTGATAAAATCCATACTAAAAGTAAAAGAAAATTGCTTTGGATAATTGGTATTCTTACTTTCTTTATGTCAGCAGTTTTAGACAATATGACAACAGCAATTGTTATTTGTGCACTACTTCGTAAACTTATTGCTGACAAGCATGACCGTTGGTTCTTCTGTGGAATTGTAATCTTAGCTGCTAATTCAGGTGGAGCATGGAGCCCAATAGGTGACGTAACAACCATTATGCTTTGGATAAAAGGAAATATTACTGCTATGGGTGTTATTATGGAAACATTTATTCCTTCATTAGTTTCTTTATTAGTTCCTTTAATTGCAGTAACATTTATGCTTAAAGGAAATGTTGAAAGACCTGAAGTAAGCGAGGATAATAAATTAGTAACTATAAGTTCAAAACAAAGTCTTTTAATCTTATGTTTGGGAGTTGGAGCATTACTTTTTGTTCCAGTATTTAAAACCATTACTCATCTTCCTCCTTATTTAGGAATTTTATTCGGATTAGGAATCCTTTGGGTTGTAACTGAAATTATGCATGTGTCTAATAAAGAAAACTATTCAAGACTTAATGTTTCTGCAATTATTACAAAAGTTGATGTCCCCTCTGTCCTTTTCTTCTTAGGAATTTTAATGGCAGTAGCTTGTTTGCAAACAGCTGGACATTTAGATTTGCTTGCAAAATCATTAGATAAATTAGGAAATATTTACATAATAGATATAATAATAGGTTTAGTTTCTTCCGTTGTAGATAATGTTCCATTAGTTGCAGCAGCTTTGGGAATGTATCCAGTTGCTGATGTAGGACATTTTGCAGTTGATGGTGCATTCTGGGAATTCTTAGCATATTGTGCTGGAACAGGTGGAAGTATTCTGATTATTGGTTCTGCAGCAGGAGTTGCAGTTATGGGAATGGAGAAGATTGACTTTATCTGGTATTTGAAAAAGATAACTATTTGGGCACTTTTAGGATACTTTGCAGGAGCAGGTACATTTGTATTGATAAGTAAATTTATTTTGCATACATAGACAAAAAAATATATTTTAATTTTTTGAATTGTTCAAAGAAGCCCTACCGTTTGAAGCCTTAGAGTTTCTTTGAACAATTTTTTTTAATATTAAATGCAACTATTAACTAAAACAAAAAAACTATGAGCTATTTTATTTTAATGATTATATTGTTTGTTCTGGGTTATGCTTTCATTGCCTTAGAGCATCCATTAAAAATTAACAAATCGGCATCTGCTCTCTTATTGGCAGTTGTACTTTGGAGTGTATTCGCTCTTTTCGGAGATGGATTTGAACATTCAGAAATTATTTCACATCTTGGTGAAACTGCAGAAATTGTCTTTTTCCTTTTGGGAGCAATGACAATTGTTGAGATAATTGATTCTCATCAAGGATTTAAAATAATCACTGAAAAAATCAACACAACAAACAAAAGAAAACTATTGTGGATAATTAGTATCCTCACTTTCTTCATGTCGGCTGTTTTAGACAATCTAACAACAGCAATTGTTATGTGCGCTTTGCTTAGAAAACTTATTGGTGACAAACATGATCGTTGGTTCTTTTGTGGAATGGTTATTCTTGCAGCCAACTCTGGAGGAGCATGGAGCCCAATAGGTGATGTAACAACCATTATGCTTTGGATAAAAGGAAATGTAACAGCAATGAAAATTATTTTAGAAACATTCATTCCTTCTTTAGTTTCAATGTTAGTCCCTTTAACCATAATAACATTTGTTCTTAAAGGAGAAGTTAAAAGACCTGAAGCTATCGCAAAATCAAATCACGATATTCAAATATCAACAAAACAAAGTAATCTTATCTTCTTCTTGGGAGTAGGTTCTTTGTTGTTTGTTCCAGTATTCAAAACCATAACTCATCTACCTCCATACTTAGGAATATTTTTAGGATTAGGAGTTTTGTGGGTAGTTACTGAAATAATGCATAAATCTAACTCTAATAATTATTCCAAACTTAATGTACCAGCAGTTTTATCTAAGATTGATATGTCTTCAATTCTATTTTTTGTTGGGATACTTATGGCAGTCGCATGTTTGCAAACAGCAGGTCACTTAGATTTGCTTTCAAAATCATTAGACAAGATTGGAAATATATATATTATAAACATACTTATTGGAATGATTTCTGCAATTGTTGATAATGTCCCTCTTGTTGCAGCAGCAATAGGTATGTATCCCGTTGCAACACCAGAAATGATAGAAGTAAATCCAGAGCTTTATCATTTTGCAGTTGATGGAGCCTTTTGGGAATTCTTAGCATATTGTGCAGGAACAGGAGGAAGTCTTTTAATTATCGGTTCAGCAGCAGGAGTTGCTGTAATGGGAATGGAAAAGATAGACTTTATATGGTATTTAAAAAAGATTTCACTTTGGGCACTGTTAGGCTATTTGGCAGGAGCAGGAGTTTTTGTAATTATAAGCAAGTTTATACTTCATACATATACTATATTGTTAAATATAAATGTGGGGTAGATCAGAAAGATGATTTACCCCTTTTTTATTTACTAAAGAAAGATAAAAGCAATTTTGTAAAGGAAAAAAAGGTGGACTTTAGCAAAATTGAAAATTCAGTATAATAATTTGATATATATGATATTGTAGCGTTTTTGGTAGGAGCAGTAGGAGGTAAAAGTGAATTTAGAAAGTTCTATACAAAAATATTTTAAAAATAATATGCATAATAGAATTGTAAGAAAGTTTTCAAAAACACATTTTACCTCCTACTACCCCTACCAAAAACCTTCTAATAAACTATAATTCAGCAAAAAACGCATTTAGCAAAAATACTATTTACCCCCACCTTTTACTCTAATTTAATAACTTTGCTAACTCCTTATTCTAATTTACTAACTTCTTATTCTATTTTAATAACTCTTTATTCTAATTTGCTAACTCCTTATTCTAATTTGGTGAAATAAGATTTAATTTTACTGAAACGCTGTTTTAATTTACTAACTCTTTACTTTAATTATTTCTTTCTTTACTTTATTTTAATGAAGTAAGGTTTTATTTTGTCTAATCCATATTTTCTTTTTCCATAAAAAGATTCATCAATTATAATAAGATAGATAGAATTTAGTCAATGATGATTTTAATTGAATATTTTAATCTGCTTGTAAAATAATTTCTTACCTTTGAAGATTAAAAGAAAAAGTTAATTATGAATTAATACAACTATGAGAATAAAAATTATATCTTTTATTATAGTATTATTGCTTTGTGAGAGTTT
Organism: Bacteroidales bacterium UBA5515; assembly: GCA_002423895.1. Lineage (GTDB taxonomy): Bacteria > Bacteroidota > Bacteroidia > Bacteroidales > P3 > UBA10566. The sequence continues at coordinate 47,772 of DIOL01000013.1, forward strand.
TCTCTTTGGGCAATCAGATTGGGAAATGGTAAATAATATTTATATTACTTTTTCACAGTATGCTGAAGAACCTACAAGTTTGAAGGATTTTAATTTGAAAGGAAAAGTAAAGTCTTTCACTCGTGAATGCTTCCAAAAAAATCCTATGAATAATAAAGATACAATTCTTTATAGCATTGATAAATATAAATTTAATCCTTCTGGCTTTATAACATTTATTGAAACGAAATACATAGATAAGTCAATTAATGATAAATATAATTTTACTTACGATAAAGAGGATAGGCTTATTAATCTTAAGTATCAAAGAAAAGATTCTGAGATTATTGAAAATGATTATTATTATCAAAGTAATAAATGCAATAAGATTGTTGTTTTGTGTGGTAAAGCGATGTTTAGATATCAAACTTATGATTATGATACTATCCAAAATACTCTTTTAATAAATAATTATGATAGTAAGGATTCTCTATATTCAAGTAACAAACTTGTTTATGATAAAAACAATCGTTTAATAATTGCTGATGGGGAAAAGATTGCTAAATATAGATATGATAAAAATAATAATTTAATCTATATGAAAGAATTTGACAACATTTATAAATGGAAATATGACAAAGAAAATAGATTGATAAAAGAATCAACATACTACAATAGTAAATTATATAGAGAAATGACTTTTTATTATGATAGTGTTAGGAATGTTTACAAAACTTCAAAAATTGTAAATCCTAATTACTATGGTAGAATAGTTGATGTTAAAGAGAAAACGATATTTGATGATAAAGGTAAAATTAAGGAAATTAAAAGACATTATAATAATCAAGTTTCAAAAAATAGATTTAAATATAACGATTATGGTTTATTGATTGAAGAAACTTATAAATCAAAAGATGATAAAGATTGTTATAAATTTGAATATACTTATGACTCAAATCATGCTTTGATTGAGAAAAGGAAATTTGAAAAAGATATTTATAACAGGAATTGGATAAAATCTAAAAAACTAAAATTAAGTAAGACCGAAAAATATTTTTTTGATGAAAAAAATAGGAATAATGTAATTATAACTTATTCAAGTGATAATTCTATTTATAGTAAAGATAGTATTTTTTATATAAACGATTCTCTTAAAGGAATCCACAACACATATACTTATGACCTTTTTCTCTCCCCTTTTTATTTGTCAAAATCTGATACTTTTAAATATGATAATAAAAATAGATTGATAAGTCATTCATATTGGGATTTGAATGAAAGAAAAGTTAAGGATTTTACCTACAATGCTTCTGATAGTATAATTTATATTAGAGAAAAACGATTAAATAATAGAGATTCCATTCCCACCATTCGATTCATGAAACGAACTTATAACTCTGAAGGTTTATTGGTTGAAGAAGAAAACACAATAGATTATATTTTTAAAATATTTAGTTATGATGAAAAAGGAAGGCTTAAAGTTATAACTGACAAAAATGATAATAATGATATTCAAATATTCTATTATAGTAAAAAAGGAAAGGTAGTAGAAAAATATTATTTCCCTGACGGCAAATACAATTGGAAAGAAAATCCAATAGTTGTCTTTTATAATTACGATAAATTTGGTAATAGAATAAATGATGGATATAGAGATTGTAAATGCAGATATGAATATTATGAATAAGATTAAAAAGATAAGCTTATTGGTATGCTTATTAATTACCAATTTGGTTTTTGCTCAAGATAAAACAAATGCAAAACTAATTGAGTTTAAGGAACGTAATGCTAAAAGACTTACTTATTGGCAACTTGATAGTTTGAGAGATAGGGGTGCCTATATTGAGAATTTTATGGATTGTATAAGAGTAGATACTATTGATGTCGCAACAGATTCTTTAAGGTGGTCTGAATATCTTATAGAAGTGGAAATTATTAATAATGATGAATGTCCAGAGTTTGATTCAATTGATTATAAATTCTATAAGATAAAAGTAAAGAGCTTTCTCCAATATTTTACCAATGAATTTACTCCTCCAAAAAAAATTAAAAGAATTGAATACTTAATGTTACCTAAAAACTTAAAGCTAAAGAAGAGAAAAAGTTATTACATTTTAGTTGAGAGTTATGGAAGTCCAAAATATTTAAATTATATTAGTAGAGTAAGTCCAAGGAGTATTTTTATTGATACAAGAACACTCACTAATGGGACAAATTTTAACAATCCAGATAAAAACATAGACAAAAATTTTAAAGAATATAAGAAATGCATAAAAAGGAAGAGATGTAACAGAATTAATTCAAGTGATTAATATATAAAGTATAACTAATTATTGAATAATGAGTTTATTCCAAATAATCTGCTATTTTAATAATCTTGGTTATGGTCAACTTGGTAAAAACCCCTATAAAATGAACTCTTACCAAAAGTTTAATAGTGGTGGGTAACCCAAAAATGAAATTTTTGGGTTTACACTCACACACTTTGCTATTAAAAATTATTCTTTGTCAATTGTTTTTAATTGTTTTGACTTTTTTTGAGAATGAAAGAGGGGTAAACTTCTTAACGATTAAAATTTACAGTTTTTAGCTTAAAAATCATGTTATTTTTTTCAGGAAAAAATACTAATGAAAACTATTTAATTTTTAAATTTGCAAAAAGAATCTAATTTCAAAACAAATTTATTATGATAAGTTTTACAGTAGCTATTATACTCTTAGTTCTTGGGTATATTTTCTATGGAGCCTTTGTAGAAAAAGTTTTTGGGGCAAATAATGATATTAAAACTCCTGCAATCACAAATCCTGATGGGGTTGATTATGTTCCAATGTCATGGTGGCGAATTTTCTTAATTCAGTTTTTGAATATTGCTGGTTTAGGACCAATATTTGGAGCAATTATGGGAATTATGTATGGCCCATCTGCTTTTCTTTGGATAGTTTTTGGCTCAATTTTTGGAGGTGCTGTTCATGACTATATTTCAGGTATGCTTTCAATTCGCCAAAAGGGAGCTTCTCTTCCAGAAATAATAGGTTCTCAATTAGGTGTTGGTGTAAAACAGTTTGTTAGAGTGTTTACTGTGGTTTTATTAATTTTAGTTGGTGCTGTTTTTGTTTCAGGTCCTGCTGGAATACTTAATAGCATTATACCTAATATTTCAATTCTTTGGTGGGCAGTTATTGTTTTTATTTATTATGCATTAGCAACACTTTTACCAATAGATAAATTAATAGGAAGATTCTATCCAATTTTCGGATTTTGCTTGTTATTTATGGCTGCAGGTATTTTATTTGCAATTTATTACAATTCAGCTCCTATTCCAGAAATATGGAATGGAATTGCTAATCAGGAGCCAAAACATTTGCCAATATTCCCAATGATGTTTATCTCTATTGCTTGTGGAGCTATATCTGGTTTTCATGCAACTCAATCTCCTTTAATGGCTCGTTGCGTAAAAAATGAAAAAACTGGTAGAAGAATATTTTATGGAGCAATGATTGCAGAAGGTATTATTGCTTTAATCTGGGCAGCAGCAGGTAGTAGTTTTTATGGTTCAATTCAAGGACTTCAGGAATATGTTGCGACTCTTCCTCCAACTGCAAACAAAGCAGCAATAGTTGTTAAAGCTATATCTGATAATTGGCTTGGAGTTGTAGGTGGTTTTATTGCAATGCTTGGAGTTGTTGCAGCACCATTAACATCAGGAGATACAGCTCTTCGTTCTGCTCGTTTAACAATTGCAGATTTTCTTAAGTTCGATCAAAAGCCAATAAAGAATCGTTTAGTAATTTCCCTACCAATATTTGTTGCAACTTTTATTCTTCTTCAAATAAATTTTGATATTCTTTGGCGCTATTTTGCCTGGGGAAATCAAACCTTGTCAGTATTTACATTATGGGCATGTTCAGTTTATTTGAGAAAAGAAAAGAGAAATTATTTCATTACTCTACTGCCAGCAATGTTTATGACTTGTGTTTGCGCAACTTACATTATGTATGCTCCTGAAGGTTTTAGCTTACCTTATTGGGTATCAGTAGCAATTGGTATTACATTAACAATAACCTTTTTATCTGTCTTTGCTTTCAAGGAAAAAGCTGAAAGACTTATGGCTGAAAAGATAAGAGTTAGAAGTAAGGAGTAAATAGTGAAAATTAGGGGTATGCATTGTATGTAAATAATATTACCCCTGACCCCTAAAGGGGAATAGTGAATGCACCAGCAAAGTCTCCTTTAGGGGATTTAGTGGTAAAAAGGTTGAGTTGTAACCCAATTAAAAATTTAAAACTTAAAAATTAGTTATGAAACGATTATCTTTAACCTTATTATTATTGATTTTGTGTATAGGCTCTCAAGCACAAAACATTGAGAATTATAAATCATATATTAAAGAACTCACTTCAAAGAAATATGAAGGGAGAGGATATTATAATGAAGGTGATAAGAAAGCAACAGCTTATATTTCTAAGCAATATGCAAGAATAGGAGCAAAGCCTGTTGGTGATTCTTATTTTCAGGAATTCAGTTTTGATGTAAATGTTTTTCATGGCAATATGAAGATTTCTGTTGATGGCAGAGAATTAGTTGCAGGGAAAGAATTTGTAATGAGAGAATTTTCTAATGGAGCAAAAGGAGAGTTTAAGCTTTATTATATCGATCAAAAGAATTTTAATATTGAAAAGATAATTGAGGATTTCAATAAACCTGAGTTTGAAAATACTTTTATTGTAGTTGATTTTAATTTTCTTAGAACTCATTCAAAAGAAATCAACCGTCTTTATAAAACCAAACTAAGAGGTGTTATTAAGGTTTGGGATGTGCCTTTGAAGTTTTATAAGGCATACAGTTCCAAAGTTATTGACCAGACAATTGTTTGGGTAGACAGCACTTTTCCGAAGAATGCCAAGATAATAAAGATTGATGTAGATAATGAACTCCTAAAGGATTATAAAAGCTCAAATGTAATTGCTCAAATAAAAGGAAAGTCTTCTACTGATTCAACCATAGTTTTTGTTGCACATTATGATCATTTGGGGCATTTGGGAAAAGATATTTATTATCCAGGAGCAAATGATAATGCATCAGGAACAGCAATGCTGTTAAGTTTGGCCGAATATTATTCTAAAAAAGAAAACACTCCAAACTATACAATAGTATTTCTTACTGTTGGAGGAGAAGAAGTTGGTCTTTTAGGTTCAACTTATTATACTGAGCATCCTCTTTTGCCATTGGATAAGATAAAATATCTAATCAACTTGGATATGATTGCCGATAACTCAAAGGATGTATATGTTGAAATAAGTGAAGAAGGAGAGAGGGGTTTGGAAAGATTTAATTCAATAAATAAACGACTAAATTTATTTACAAAATTAGATAAGGGAGAATTGGCAGCAAACAGCGATCATTTCCCATTTGCACAAAAGCATGTGCCTTCAATATTCTTTATTATGGAAACGGGAGATGCTTTTAATATTCATCATACTCTTCAAGATAACTACGAAAATCTATATCTCAACAATTACCAAAAGATGTTTACTCTAATAACTGAGTTTCTTAAAGAATAAATAAAAATTCCAATCTAAAACATTGATTATTCAAGAAAATTTTGTATATTTGCAAAGATTAAACCTTAAGATTAAATTCTTTGAGATGTAATTCAAAATTCCCCAATAAAATATTATTTTAAAAAAGATGCACATCTTTACACCTGAAAGATGTGCATCTTTTGGTATGAAAGA
>DIOL01000013.1:53657-54411 GCA_002423895.1 Bacteroidales bacterium UBA5515
AAAGTCCTTGATTAAAAAGTTTTATATCAAGACTTGTGAGAAATATATCAAGACTTGAGAGAAATATAAGGCGATTAATTTCAAGAAAACAAGGATTAAAAATTAGAACGAAAGTTTAAGGCAACCATTCCATAGTATTTACTGATGAATTGCTTTCTCTCCACTGAATAAATTCTTTATAACTGCTTACTTTATTTGAAAGAACAGCTTGATAAATTTCTATGCTTGGAATTTTAATATCATCAGGAATATCATACTTTATTTGAAGTATTGTCTTTTTAGTTTCGGGAGTTAATTTATTAATTATTGAATCGGTTACATTTTCCACAAATCCATCGTATTTTGACCCCATTAGAATATGAATTATATCAAATTTCCATAAGTTCGCTTTCTTGTCTTCATAAATTAAATGCCATTCAATGCATTCTTCTTCCGTGTTAATTAAATTTTTGTATTGAATCTCTTTAAATGAAGGGTTTTGTGCTATTTGAGAAATGGCGTCAAAACTATCTTTTATTGAAATCTCCTTAGTGTAAATATGAATATCAATATCAAGACTTTTCATCATTAATCCAGTCTTCAAAGAACCAACAATATTAATCTTAGCCCCAATAATTTCCCAAACAGGAATAATATTGCTTTCCTCCAATACCTCCCATGCAAGTTTCTGATTTTGTTGTGATAGTTTAATTATGTCCATTAGTTGCAATTATATCTGTTTTCGAATAGCAAAATTAATAAAATAAATAAGGAA
>DIOL01000013.1:54515-69676 GCA_002423895.1 Bacteroidales bacterium UBA5515
TTAATAAAATAAATAAGGAAGCAAAAGGTCAATTGAGAAAGATTAAAGAAGACTTTCTTGAATTAACATTTTATCTTTATCTCCAAAACATATGTGTTATGTCTTCGAGTTTATTGTTGTTTATTTTATAGAGTCTTTGGTTTGTTGTTTTGAATTTTAGGCTTCCGTATTTTTCTTTGTATTCTCCGAGTTTAATGTAATGGAAGTTTTCTATTGATAAGTCTTTTGGTAGTTTTTCCTTTCCTGAATACCATCCTGTTTTTATTTTGAACTTACTTAGTGTTTGTACATAGTTTGCAAAGTATTCTATTTCTTTTGGAGATGAATCTCCTCCCATAAAACATATACAGGTAATAGATTTTTCGTATTTAATTAGAAGGTTAAACAGGAAATCTTTTGTTAATTCTCTTCCTATGTCTTCTTTTAGAAAAGGGCTATGACAATCCTTGCATTTGTTCGGACAATTTGAAATGTTTATTGCAAGGGTTGTTTCGTTTGGTATTTCTTGAAATACTATATCGTAGTTGACGTATTTAAGCATGGGAATTAAAGACTTGGTTTATTATAATATCTTTTTTTTGCTTCTTTTTGTCTTTGGAGTGAGAAATTACTTATTCGTTTCATATATCCTATAACTCGTGTAAGGTAATCTATATCTTTGCTCTTGCATTGTGGACATTCTTTTAAATATCTTTTATCTATATGTCCACATGTGTTGCAAATTGTGTTAGGTATGTTAAAGGTAAAGTAATTGCATCCTTCTTTGGCTGCTATGCGAAGTAATTGGCGGTATTGTATTTGACTTAGATGTTCTTCTAAGTTTAAATGAAGTGCTGAACCTCCTGTTAGGTGTTCTATATATTTCTTTCCATGAATTCGGAATTTGTCTATAATGTTTAATGAATTGTCTTCAACGGCATAGAAATAACTGTTATAACAATCTCTTGGAACAAAATAACCATCTTCTTTATCCCATTTTGCATGTTTTATTCCTACATTTTCGGCTGGTATCATTTCGCAATTGAAAAGAATATCTTTTGTTCTGTATTTCTTGTTGTATTTTTCAATTAATCCAAGAACTTCTTGTACAAATTCTTCATATTTTGGATTATCGGTTATTTCTATCCCCATAAATTCTGCTGCTTCAACCAATCCATTTACTCCAATTGTTAAATATTGACGGCTCATATTGATATAACCAGCATCAAAAAGAGGTAGCATTCCTTTGGATTGTAGAAATTTAAGGTTTTCGTTGTATGATAATTGAACTTTATGAACTAAATCTACTACTTCTTCTAAGAAAGATAGATATGGTAGTCCTTTTTTTACTGATTCTTGAATGCAACGATTGAGATTTATTGTTAAAACACTTTTCGAACCGGTGGAAACTCCTCCTGCTCCCAAGGTATAGCTGAATCCATTGTCCTGGATTTCGTTTCTAAGTCTGCAACAACTGCTTAATGAGTCAGCATTATCGCTCATATAGGTAAAGAATGAATGTCCTTTGCTATACATCTCAGCTACGAAGTCTCCATATTCTTTATCCATAATGTCTCCATCTTTCGAAAGTAAAGCCATGGTTTCAACTGGAAAGGTAAGAGGTGTTTTTGTGCGTTCTTTATTAAACCAATTCATGAAATGTTTTTGTAACCAGCTAAGTGATTCCCAATGTGGCTTTTCTCCATTAGGAAATATAAAGTTTTCAAATAGGCTTTCAAAATAATATTTATCATAATAAGCAATATTCCAAAACACAGCTTGAAAGTTTCTTGCTCCTGTTGGTTGATTAATGGAATAAACTACTTGTTCAAAACAATCGGTTATTATTTTACTAATGGTTCTTTTCTTTTTAGATAAATCAACCACTTCATTTTCTCTTAAATAATAATCTTCTCCATATTCCAATTCAATAAAATAATTCATATACATTAGAAATTCTGGAGTTGCACAAGCACCACTTAGCATGCTTGATACCATAAACACCATATTCACAAAACCACCACAAAACGATTTTAAATTGGTTGGAGCAACTGAATTTCCTCCAATTGATGTTGTTCCTCCAATTAACCAAGGATACATTGTTATGCTTGCACAATAGTTTGCAAGACTTGTTTCGTCATTCTTATATATATAATGATTATTGAGAAGCCTTATGTATTTATCTGCAAGTTCTTTTCCATAGCTTTCTTTTATTGTGTCACATAATAGTCTTCTGTTTAGACGAATAAAATTAGACTTTGGCAGTTCTCCAATTAGAGTTGCTATGTTTTTGTTTTCAACATTGGCATTAGCATCATATTTACTTCCTGAAGCAGGATTTTTAGCATCACAATAATCTATTAAGAATTTCAGCTTGTCTCTAATTTCCCTGTCTTCCCTATGGCTTTGCCGGTAAAGCATATAAGATTTGGCAACATTATAATATTTTTCTGCCATAAGAGCAATTTCCACTTGGTTTTGAATTTCTTCAACACTTATTCCATTAGTTATATTTAATCGACTTAAAATATCTGTAATTGTATCTTGCGATGCAAAACTACCAACAGAAAGAAATGCCTTTGAAATAGCATTCTTAATTTTTTCAATTGAAAATGGAACTTCCTTCCCATCTCTTTTAATGATAAATAATTCAGACTGACTCATAATAATTAAAATTTTGGGTAGTCGCTCTAAATGAAAACTTTGCTTTATAAATAACAAATGATTCATTGTTAAACTTTTCATCCCGAAAGCTACCAATTAATAAAATTAACAAAATGGCAGGTCTTCTGACTCGTTTCTGTTTTAAAGCCTTCCCAATCCAAATAGGGTTAGTGGCAAAGAATATTAAAACAACATTATCTTTCGATAGAAACTTACAGCAGCGGGAACTGTTGCCGATTTTCACAGCATTCCCTTTTAATTCTTAAACACAAAAAAGCGTTTTAGAAACCATTGTTTCAATGCAAAAATATGAGTTAATAATTTCTCTTCATTTGCAATGTTAAATAAGTTTTCAACATTTTGTGTTAATATTCTTTAAATCAATAAAGAGAAAGATTAGTCCTAGCTTTTAGTTTTTTTTGTTATCTTTTCTTTTTTATTTTCTCTATTCCAAAAGGTTTGAGTAACTTTGCATCTCAAATTTTGTTTAATTAGATAAAAGATATAACACAATGACACAAAAGACATATAAAGCTGTTACGCCCAAAGAGGCGGTTAAGGTGATAAAGTCAGGAGACCATATTCACCTTTCTTCTGTTGCTTCTACTCCTCAATGCTTAGTTGACGCTATGTGTGAAAGAGGTAAAAATGGAGAATTTAAAAATGTATACGTTCATCACTTGCACACTGAAGGCAATGCTCCTTATGCTTCAAAAGAATTTGAAGGAATTTTCCAACACGATGCTTTCTTTGTAGGTGGTAATGTAAGAAAAGATGTTCAAGCAGGTTTTGCTGACTATATTCCAATTTTCCTTTCAGAAACTCAAAAACTTTATAGAGAAAAATATCTACCTGTTGATGTTGTAATGCTTCAGGTTTGTCCTCCAGATGATCATGGATTTGTTTCTATGGGAACATCTGTTGATGCAACTTTGGCTGCAATTGAAATGGCAAAAACTGTTATTGCTGTTGTTAATCCTTGTATGCCTCGTTCTTATGGAGATGCTTTAATACCTATGTCAATGATAGATATTTTTGTTGAAGATTCTTCTCCTTTATTCCCTGCTCATTTTTCTGAACCAACTAAAGAAGAAGCTGCAATAGGTAAATATTGTGCTGAATTGATTGAAGATGGTGCTTGTTTGCAAATGGGTATAGGTGCAATTCCTAATGCTGTTTTGGCTCAATTGGGTAATCATAAGGATTTAGGTATTCATACTGAAATGTTTGCTGATGGTGTTTTGCCATTGGTTGAAAAAGGTGTGATTAATGGAAAGAATAAGAAATTGGATAATGGTAAAATGGTTTCTACTTTCTTAATGGGTTCTCAAAAGGTTTATGAATTTATTGATAATAACCCAATGGTTGCAATGATGGATGTTGGCTACACTAATGATCCTTTTGTTATTGCTCAACAACCTAAAATGACTGCTATTAATTCTGCTTTGCAGATTGACATTACTGGTCAGGTTTGTGCTGACAGTCTTGGTACAAAATTCTTCAGTGGAGTAGGTGGTCAAATTGATTTTATTTATGGTGCATCTCGTTCACAAGGAGGAAAATCAATTGTTGCCATGCCTTCAATGACTAATAAAGGAGTAAGTAAGATTGTTAATACTTTAAATCTTGGTGCTGGAGTTGTTACAACAAGAAATCATGTTCATTGGATTGTTACTGAATATGGTGCTGTAAATCTTTATGGCAAATCTCTTCAAGAAAGAGCAAAACTTTTGATTTCAATTTCTCATCCAGATGCAAGAGAAACTTTGGATAGAGAAGCTTTTGAACGTTATGGTTCTCATTTCCATTTTGTAAAAAAATAGTATGGGAAGATTAATGGCAATTGATTATGGGAGTAAGCGTGTTGGGTTGGCTGTAAGTGATACTCAAAGAATAATTGCTACTTCGTTAACTACTGTTGAAACAAAAAAGATTTTCGAATTTTTGGATGATTATCTGAAGAAAGAAGAGGTTGATGAGTTTATTGTTGGTCTTGCAAAGCAAATGGACAATACATTAAGTGAGAGCAGCGTTTATATTGAGCCTTTTGTTTTGGAGTTAGCAAAGAAATATCCTGATAAAAAAATTGTAAGGATTGATGAACGTTTTACGTCAAAAATTGCTTCAAGAGCCATTTTAGATTCAGGAGCCAGGAAAAAGCAAAGACAGAATAAAGCTCTTGTTGACACTGTAAGTGCAGTTATTATACTGCAAAGTTATATGAATTAAAAGAAAAATACTAATATGATATTACCTATTGTAGGTTTTGGAAATCCAATTTTGAGAAAGATTGCTAAGCCGATAGATGAGAATTATCCAGATTTGAAGGATTTGATTGAAAATATGTTTCAAACCATGTATAATGCTAATGGTGTTGGGTTGGCTGCTCCTCAAATTGATTTATCAATTCGTTTAGTTGTAATTGATGCAGACCCATTGAAAGAAGATTATCCAGAAGCCGAAGGATTTAAGAAAGTGTTTATAAATCCAGAAATTATTGAAGAAAGTGGAGAGAAATGGGCTTTTCAAGAAGGATGTCTTTCTCTTCCAGAATTGCATGAGGAAGTAACTCGTCATTCTAATGTTTTGGTTAAGTATTACGATGAGAACTTTAATCAAAAAGAAGAAATGTTTACTGGTGCAAGAGCAAGAGTTTTACAACATGAATATGATCATTTGGAAGGAAAGGTTTTTGTTGATAGACTTTCTCCAATAAGAAAAACCCTTTTGAAAAGAAAATTAAGTGATATTTCTAACGGGAAGGTTTACACTAATTATAAAATGAAACGTCCAAACATTGGAAGGAAATAATAAGAGACAATGAAAAAGTATTTATTATTCACACTTGTAATTTTAGTTTTTGCTTCATGTAAGCCAACTAAAGAAAATCGTTTAAAGGAGATAGGGGAATTGGAAAAGTTAACACTTAAGGAAGCAAAGGCAATTTCTCCTCAAAGAGCAGATTCTTTGCTTGTGATGTACGATAGTTATATTACAGATTTTCCAAAAGATAGTAACTCAACCCTGATTTTATTTAAGGCTGCAGATATTTGCATTAATATGAAATATTGCGACAGAGCAATTGCTTATTTAGACCGTTTGGTTTCAGATTTTCCTGATTCAAAGATGGTAGAAGTTGCTTATTTTAAAATGGGAGAAGCTTATGAAAAAGCCTGCAATAATATAGACAAGGCAAAAGAAGCATATAAAACATTTGTTGAGGAGTATCCAAATTCACCTCTTGCAAACGATGCGGAAGTTATGTATCAAATGTTAGATATGCCAGATGAAATGGAAATGATAAGGCAATTTGAAGCTAAAAATGCAGAAACTCCGACTACAGAAAAATAAGAATTTTCACTTTTTTGTGATTTTTTTATTGCTAAATAAAAGATTAGTAGTATTTTTGCAAACGAAATAGACATATGTGAGGGGACTAAATTGTCCCCTCTTTTGTTGATAAAGATTTTATATGATTGATAAAGAGAAGGTTCAAAGTGTAGTTAATCAAGAATTGGAAGGAAGTGACTTATTTTTGGTTGACTTAAAAATTGGTAAAGACAATAAAATTTCTGTTTTTATTGATGGAGATAATGGAGTTACAATCCAAAATTGTATTGATTTATCAAAACAAATTGAAAGTAATTTTGATAGAGAAGTGGAAGATTTTGAATTAAGTGTTTTGTCTTCAGGAATTGGAGAACCATTGAAACTTAATCGTCAATACGAAAAGAATATTGGAAGGAACATAGAAGTAATAACTAAAGAAGGAGAAAAGATTGTTGGGGAGTTATTATTGGTTTATGAAGAAAAGATAGTTGTCAAGATTCAACCTAAGAAAAAGAAAGATCCAATTGTTGAAAAAGAAATCTTATTTGACAATATCAAGGAAAGCAAAATAATAATTTTATTCTAAATATAAGAAAGTTTTAAATATGGAAAACTTAAATTTAATTGATACCTTTTCAGAGTTCAAAGAGTTTAAAAACATTGAAAGAGAAACTTTGATGCGTATCTTGGAAGACGTTTTTAAGACATTAATGCTTAAGAAATATGGCTCTGATGAGAATTTTAGTGTTATCGTAAATATTGATAAGGGGGACTTGGAAATTTGGCGTAATAGATTAATTGTTGAAGATGGTGCTGTTGAAGATGAAAATACTCAGGTTTCATATTCTGAAGCTATTAAAATTGAACCCGATTTTGAAATAGGTGAAGAATTATCTGAAGAAATTAAATTTGCAGATTTTGGACGTAGAGACATACTTGCTATTCGTCAAAACTTGGCTGCAAAGATTCAAGATTATGAAAGAGCAAATATTTTTACTAAATACAAGGAAAAGGTAGGGGAAATTGTAGTTTGTGAGGTTTATCAGGTTTGGAAGAGAGAGATAATGGTTTTGGATGAAGAAGGTATTGAGCTTAATTTACCTAAGAGTGAACAAATTCCAAGTGATTTTTACAGAAAAGGAGATACAATTAAAGCTGTTGTTTTGAAAGTAGAAATGAAAAATGGTGTTCCTCAAATAACTATTTCAAGAACTTCTCCAGTATTCTTAGAAAGACTGCTTGAACAAGAAGTTATTGAAATTTATGATGGATTAATTACCATTAAGGATATTGTTAGAGAACCAGGAGAAAGAGCTAAGGTTGCTGTTGAATCATATGATGACAGAATTGATCCAGTTGGTGCATGTGTTGGTATTAAGGGAAGTAGAATTCATGGAATTGTTAGAGAATTGAGAAATGAAAATATTGATGTTATAAACTTTACTCCAAACACTGAACTATATATAACAAGAGCATTGAATCCAGCTAAAGTTACTTCAATTAATTTAGATTTAGACAATCAAAGAGCTGAAGTGTTTATGCCAACAGATCAAGTTTCACTTGCTATTGGAAAAGGAGGTGCTAACATTAAATTAGCAAGTAAACTTACTAAGTTTGAAATAGATGTTTACAGTGATACCGATTTGAATTATGAAGACGTAGATTTGAATGAATTTACTGATGAAATTGAAGAATGGGTTATTGAAGAATTGAAAGCTATTGGTTGCGATACTGCAAAAGATGTATTAGCAATAAGTAAAGAAGAGTTAGTTGAAAGAACAGACTTAGAAGAAGAAACAATTGAGGACGTTTTAAAAACATTGAAAGCTGAATTTGAAGATTAAAACATATTGGCAAGCAATTATAGAATTAACATCAACTAAACTAAAAAAAGAGAAAAAAACAAAAATGTCAGAAGAAAATAAAACAATAAGATTAAGTAAAGTTGCGAAAGAATTTAATGTTGGAATTTCAACATTAGTAGATTGTCTTGCCAAAAAAGGGAAAATAATAGAGAGTAATCCTAATACAAAAATTGACGGAGAGCTATATGACATTCTTGCTTCTGCTTTTCAATCTGAAAGAAAAGTTAAAGAAGAAGCGAGTAAAATAGATTTTGCAACTCCAAAAGCGAAAATTGAAGTTGAAGAAGTACATTCTGAAGTTCAAATTGAGCATAAGAAAGAGGAAATAAATACTCCTGAAATTATTATTAAGTCAACTACAATTGATTTTGTTGAGCAGGCTCCTAAGAAAGAAGAAAAGGAAAAGAAAATTGAAAAGCCAGAGCCAGTTATAGAAAAGCCAATAGAAGTAGTTGAAGTTAAAAAGGAAGTAATTCCAGAACCGAAAGAGGAAGAAAAACCTGAACCAAAGAAGGAAGAAAAACCTGAACAAAAGGAGGAAACTATTGTAAGTTCTTCTGACGACACACATTCTTTAAATATAGTTGGTAAAATAGATTTAAGTTCCATTAATTCTAAAACTAAACCTGCCAAAAAAACTAAAGCACAAATTGCTAAAGAAAAGGAAGAGAAAAAGAAGGTAGAGCAAGAGATTAAGGAAAAGAAAGTAGTACACGAAAAGAAAGAAAGTGAAAAGACTATCTCTAAAAATGAAAAAGAAGAGGTGGTTGTTGACAAAAAAATAGAAATTGAAGAAATAAAAGAAAAACCTGTTATTGTTAAAGAAACTCCTAAAGAAAAGATAGAAGAAAAAGTTATTAAGGAAGAGCCAAAATCTGAAGAGGTAGAAGTTGATAATTCTTCAGATGACAATAAGGATAATTTTATTGAAACTCAATACGTGAAGCTTTCTGGTCCAAAAGTTCTTGGTGAAAAGGTTGATTTGTCTCAATTCAATAGACCAAAGAAACAAATTGTTCCTGCATCGCAAAATAAAGATGGAAATGCATCTGATGATGCTAAAAAGGACAAGAAAAAACGTAGAAGAATAAAACAATCTCAAACTCAAGCTCAAGCTAAAACAATTCAACCTCAAACTGCTGCAACTCAAGATGCACAAAAGAATAAATTAAAGAAGGATGACAAGAAATCTAAATTTAGTAAACCAAAGAAGGAATTAAAGAAGGTTGAAATCAATAGCGAAGAGATAGAAAAACAAATTAAAGAAACTCTTGCTCGTTTATCTCCACTTGGAAAATCTAAAGCATCAAAGCATCGTAGAGAAAAACGTCAAACAATATCTCAACAACAACAACATGAGTTTGAACAAGAGATAGAAAACCAAAAGATATTAAAAGTAACAGAATTTGTTACTGCTAATGAATTGGCAACTATGATGGATATTCCGGTTACAAAGATTATTTCATCTTGTATGTCTTTAGGTATGTTTGTTTCTATCAATCAACGTTTGGATGCTGAAGCAATTCAATTAATTTCTGAAGAGTTTGGTTTTACAACAGAGTTTGTTAGTGCTGAAGTTGTTGAAGCAATTGAAGAAACCGAAGAACAGGATAAAGCAGAAGACTTAGTTCCAAGATCTCCAATTGTAACAGTTATGGGACACGTTGACCATGGTAAAACATCATTGCTTGACTATGTCAGAAAAACAAATGTTATTGCTGGAGAAGCAGGAGGAATTACTCAGCATATTGGAGCTTATGAAGTAAAGCTAAATAATGGAAAGAGAATAACATTTTTAGATACTCCAGGTCACGAAGCTTTTACTGCTATGCGTGCTCGTGGAGCAAAAATAACCGATATTGCAATTATTGTAATTGCTTCTGATGACAGAGTGATGCCTCAAACAGTTGAAGCTATCAACCATGCTCAAGCTGCAGGGGTTCCAATTATATTTGCTTTGAATAAGATTGATACAAATGGAGCCGATCCTGAAAAGATTAAAGGAGAATTAGCAAATATGAACCTTTTGGTTGAAGATTGGGGAGGTAAATACCAAAGTCAGGAAATTTCAGCTAAGAAAGGAATAAATGTTGATTTACTTTTAGAAAAGGTACTTCTTGAAGCAGAACTTTTAGACCTTAAAGGAAATCCTAAGAAAAGAGCAAAAGGAACTGTTATTGAGTCTTCATTAGATAAAGGTAGAGGTTTTGTTGCAAAACTATTAGTTCAAGAAGGTTCAATCAGTCAAGGAGACTTTGTTTTGGCTGGTTCTACTTTTGGTAGGGTTAAAGCTATGTACAATGAAAGAAATCAGTTAATAAAAGAAGCTGGTCCTTCAGCTCCAGTTCTACTTCTTGGATTAAATGGTGCTCCTCAGGCAGGTGATACTTTCAATGTTATGGCTTCAGAAAAAGAAGCAAAAGATTTAGCAACACGTCGTACTCAATTACAAAGAGAACAAGGTTTAAGAACACAAAAGCATATTACTCTTGATGAGATTGGTAGAAGAATTGCAATTGGAGACTTCAAGCAACTTGATATTATTATTAAGGGAGACGTTGACGGTTCAGTTGAAGCTTTGGCAGATTCATTACTAAAACTATCTACTCCAGAAGTTCTTGTTAATGTAATTCATAAATCTGTTGGACAGATTACCGAATCTGACGTTTTGTTGGCAACAGCTTCAAATGCAATTATTATTGGTTTCCAAGTTCGACCTTCATTAGGAGCAAGAAAACTTGCAGAAACTGAACAAATTGATATTAGATTGTATTCCATCATTTACTCTGCAATTAATGAAATTAAAGATGCTATTGAAGGAATGCTTTCTCCAGAAATTGAAGAAAAGATTGTTGCAAACCTTGAAATTAGAGAAACATTTAAGATAACTAAAGTTGGAACAATTGCAGGTTGTATGTGTTTAGATGGAAAAATAAACAGAAATACAAAGATTCGTGTTATTCGAGATGGTATTGTTACCTACTCTGGAAAGCTTGCTTCTTTAAAACGTTTCAAAGACGAAGTAAAAGAAGTTGTAGCAGGACAGGATTGTGGTTTAAATATTGAAAACTACAATGATATTAAGGTTGGGGATATTGTCGAAGGATACGAAGAATTTGAAGTAAAGAGAAAACTATAAAATAAATATATAGTTTGCCCCTGTAGTTCAACGGATAGAATGGAAGTTTCCTAAACTTTAGATAGCAGTTCGATTCTGCTCGGGGGTACAAGTTTAAATATTATATTGCTGCAATACAATGAAATAAAAGTTGTGCAGATAGTAATTGCACAACAATTGCACAACATAAAAGAATTAAGCAGTTTTTTTGGATTTGGAAGTTGATTTTTTAACTTCCTTTTTTTGTAGGAGATTAGGAAACTTTGAAATTGTTTCTTTGGCAATCACTAAATTAAGTATTGCGTCTTTTTTTAAAGAATTGTCATCTTTATTGTCACCTAAATACTGTTAATGTTTCTCGTGATCTATTTTTAGCTTAGTAAAAGATATATAATATTTAACTAAGTCTTTGCCTTACAATTTTATAAGTTCTTTTATAAACCTTCTCGATTAATGATTTTTTGGTAAATTCATTACTTAAAATACCATAATATTGTTGACTGATAATACATTTTCTTTTTTTTATTGAGCCTTAATTTATTATATAATATGCAATTAACGGTTCAAAGATATGATTTTTTGAATTTAGCGAAGCTAACATGTAAAAAAGTTGCTCAAATATAGATAAATTGTTCGAATTTTTTTGTATAATATTGCAGTCAAAACAAAAATGTTATGCAAGAAAAAATTCGTATTTACAATAGTAGCTATAATAGAGTGTTTCCTGTTCCAGAAGAAAAGGAAAAAGGATTAATCGCCAAAGCTAAGAATTTAGGAATGAATTATGAATTAATTTCAGCACCTGCACATCAAATAAAACAAACAAGTTGAGCAAGGAAGAAGACAAGTAATGATTGAAAACATTGACTTCAATTCTCAACTTGCAGAAGTTCGTAACGAAAAGCAAAAACAATTTATTAGAGATAGAATACTTCCAGATATTAATAATCTGGCTTCAATTAAAATTCAATCTTTGGATATATTGGAGCAAAAAGGTAAAATATCTTCTTTCAATAGAAACTATCTTTCTAATCAAATTTCAAGAAAGGCACAAAAATTTCAAGATGTTACACTTAGGACAATGGATTCTTTCAATAATGATAATGTTGAAGTAATTGCTACAGCATGTTATATTTCTATCTTTAGAAATTGATTAAATGCTTGTTTCCTTATCCAATTAGGAAATGCAAATGAACAAGTCAAGCAGGAATATATGGAAGCTAAGAATATAATTCAATCAAATGACCATACTTCATCCAATTAATTAATAGGTTATGATATTCTTAATAGTGTTTTGCAGTCTGTACCTTATATGACTGACTTTGCTTTATTGGGTGGAGTTGGTAGTCTAAGTAAGTAAAACAGTTATCAAAGGCGTAACAAATGCTTTAATAAAAGGTGGAGTTAAGAAAAGAAGTGTAATAAAAGCAGGATAATTTATAGCAGAACAAGCACCAAAATTACTTGTTTATAGTACACTTAACTCTAACGGATATATCAATGAACAAGAAAAGGCTATTGAAAGAGTTGGGCAAGACTTCAAACTAATAGATATAAAACTATCAGATGTGGCAAAAGATTATGTAAAGAATGAAACAGAGTATGCAGTTGAAGGAAGTGGAGCTTTAATTTATAAAGGTATTAGATTAATAAAAGGAAACTTTTTCAAGTATTTAGAGAATAAAGCTCCAGACGAAATAAAAGCTATTTACTCTAAAATAATATTAGATAATAACAAACTTAAAAAAGTTGGTAATTCAGTTAAAGGAGTTTGCAAGGCTACAAAGGTTGATGATTTAGCTGGGAATATACAGAAGAATTAATGCAAAACATTGTAGATACAGTTGTTTGGAATGAAATGACTTGGTAATTCATCTCTTGCCTCTAAATACGCTTCAAAAGAAAGTTTTGGACATACTGGATTTACTGGAACTTATTTTTGGATTGAACCAAAGGAGAACTTAACATTTGTATTCCTTGCCAATAGAGTTTATCCTGATCAAAATAATGGAAAGCTTTCTAAAAAAATATTAGAACAAATATTCATGACTTGTTTTACGAATTAAAAAGATGCTACTAAGCATTTTTGTTAACCTACTGTTATGATTTCAAAAGCTAAAGCCACACTTCTAATTGAATATGCCAAGACATATAATACCAAAGATTTTATTGAAACTGATCCAATAAGATTTCCTCATCAATATTCTAAAAGACAAGATATTGAAATATCTTCTTTTATCAGTACTTGGCTGGCTTATGGCAATAGAAAAGTAATTCTTCAAACTCTATCTCTAATTCATCAAGAAATTAACCTCAACTACACCAACAGTCCATATGAATACATTAAGCAAAGAGGTTTCGAAAAACACAAAAACTATAATCAATCACTTTATAGTTTCTACAAGTATAAAGATTACTTCACTCTTTGTGGTACTTTATACAAAATATATATTCTGGAAAAGAATAATTCACTTGAAGAAAAAATTGAAAAAGAGCTAAACTAAAATATAAAAATGCCAAACAAGATACTACAAATTCAAATCCCTGCTTAGATGTTATTGAAATAATAATTGAAATCTTTAAAGACTTTGAAGGCATTCCAATAAACATAAAATCAGCCTGCAAACGACTTTGTATGGTGATTTGAAGGCTGGTTAGAAATGATAATATAGTTGATTTAGGCATTTGGACAATACTTCAACCCCAAGATTTAATAATTCCAGTTGAAACTCATGTTCACCAGCAGGCCCTATTGCTAAATCTAACAATGTAAAAACAAGCCAATATGCAAACAGCATTTTAAATAACTGCTAAGCTTAAAGAAGTTTTTTTCTAAAGACCCTACCCTTAGTGTTTTTTTCTCTTTTTGGATATGGAGTTAACAATAAATAAAAAAAATCAAGAATATCTAAATTTATCTTTAGTTTATCCTCAAAAAACTATCAATCATAATTAAAAATATATCAATCAAAAATCAATAAATTTTAAATTAATATAAATTTATATTTCTTAAGATCAATTAGTTGGAAATATTTGTCAAAAAAACTGCAAAATTATTTTGCTGTATAGAAAATTATTTCCTAAGTTTGTCGCAAATTTTCAATATATTAATAATTAATCCTTTTAGTATTATGAAACGAGTATTATTAGCATTCGTTTGTGTGTTTTTTTCATTGAATTTAATACCTACACTTCATTCCCAAACCCTTTTTAATCCCTCACTATGGGTAAAACCCAAGCAAGTTCAGGGTGACAGTCTTTCATTAACCATCACCCCCACAGGACTAACAACAGACAGTACCTCTAGGAAAGCAGGTTATATCAACTATAATGTAGGGATTAATTCCATAGACAGCATTCCCATAACACTAACTCTTCCAAAGAGAGTCTTCTCATTTAAAAGAGCCACTATAATGACAGCCTACCTTACAGAGAGTCCCAATAAGATAGGATTGTGGGAAGTGATTAAAGACACCCTAAGACCTATTTGGTTAAACTCCCAAGAACTTAGCTATAAAAACATAAGCTTAAACTATAGAGACACCACAGAAACAGGCCCTATCGTTAACATCAGCCATTTTAATTATCCAGTAGACACATCAAGCAACACAACCATTGACTCCTTACACCTTATGAAAGAAGGCACCAATCTCTTTGAAGGAATCTTTGGTGAGTTCATATACTTTGACACCACCCTTTCATCATTGCATGAAGGCAGATGGGAAACCTATCTAGCACTAAAATATGGAGCCACCCTCAAACGCAACTATATCAATTCCACATGCGACACCATATGGAATGTAACACAAGACAGTCTGTACTCCAAAGGCATAGCAGGTATAGGCAAAGACTCCACTACTACCTTACAACAATTAAAGAGTAATATTTATAATGATATCGTAACCATAGAGTCACAAGAACCAATAAACACGCAAGGCACTTATCTCTTGTGGGGACATAATAACATGGACGTATTACCATCACTTCCTATCACAATAGACACCATAGAATACTACCAGATCTTAAGACAATGGAAGATAAAACCCACATATGGAGCAACTAATCACACCACATTACAAACAACTCTATCCTACACCTATCCAACCTATGCATATCCACATGGGATAGCCTTATTTATAGATAGAAGTAATACCACAGGCTTAGACCCATACACCAGTGACATCCATTATCCAGACAGTGTAGAC